>CAZFNS010000037.1:0-2943 GCA_964520475.1 uncultured Enterobacterales bacterium | reverse complement strand
AACGAACCGCCGTTTTTTTGAGGAGGAACCCATGTACACGCGCTTTAATTTCGACAATCCCACCAATCTCATCTTCGGGAGCGGAACCCTTAACGAACTCGGCAAGCGTAAACTGCCCGGGAAGAAGGCCCTCCTGCTGATTTCGAACGGCAAATCAACCCGCCTCAACGGCTCCTTCGACCGGGTGAACGAACTGCTCGCCGCCGCGGGCGTCGCGGTCGCCGTGTTCGACAAGATCATGGAGAACCCGGTCAAGGACGTTATCATGGAGGGCGCGGCCTTCGCCCGCGCCAACGGCTGCGATTTCATCGTCGCCCTCGGCGGCGGCGCCGTGCTGGACGCCTCCAAGGCGATCGCCGCCATGGCGACCAACCCCGGGGACCTGTGGGACTACGTGCGCGGCGGCACGGGCAAGGGCAAGCCGCTCGAGAAGCCCGGCCTCCCCATCGTCACGATCGCCACGTCCTCGGGAACCAGCTCCGAGATCAACTGCTGGGGCGTGGTCATCAAACCCGACACCCATGAAAAGATCGGCTTCGGCTATCCGGAGCTGACCCCGGTCCTCGCGATCGTCGACCCGGAGCTGATGAGAACCGTTCCGCCCAGGTACACGGCTTACCAGGGCTTCGACGCGCTGTTCCACAACACCGAGGTCGTGATGTCCAGCGGCGTCAACATCTTCAGCGAGACCATAGCCCTGTCCGCGATCGCCAATATCGCGGCGTATCTGCCCCGCGCGGTGAGAAACGGGGACGATCTCGAGGCCCGCGAGCGCGTCGCCTACGGGAGCACCGTGGCCGGCATGGCCATGCAGCTCACCAGCGCGACCGCGCAGCACTCCATGGAGCACGCCATGAGCGCCTTCCACCCCAAACTCCCCCACGGCGCCGGCCTCATCATGATCGCCAAGGCCTTCGCCGGGTTCTTCATCGAAAGGCACGCCTGCGACGGACAGTTCGTCAAGATGGCCCGGGCCATGGGGATCCCGGACGCCGCGGAGGCGAAGGACTTCATCGCGGCGCTCGGGCGGCTCATGGAAGAGTGCGGCGTGGCCGATCTCAAAATGAGCGACTACGGCATCAAACCCGACGAATTCGCGGCGCTGGCCCGGAACTCGCGCGAAACCATGGGCGGCCTGTACCTCGCCAACCCCTGCGAGCTCACCGACGAGGACTGCGCGGGAATTTTCGCGAAATCGTACCGCTGAAGCCATAACGGGAGGAACATACCATGAAAAAAACCATCGTAGTGATCGGAGCCGGGAAGGGTCTCGGCAACGGCGTCGCCGCCAAATTCGGCGCCGAGGGCTTCCGGGTGATCCTCGCGGCGCGGAGCGCCGAGCGTCTCGCGGGCTACGCGGCCGAATTCTCCGCCCAAGGGATCGAAACTTACGTGAAAACGGCCGACGCGTCGGACTTCGAGGGGTTCGCGGCGGCCTTCCGGGAGATCGCCGCGGCTTACGGCACGCCCGACGTCGTGTTCTACAACGTGGGCGTCACCGTGGCGGACGCCGACGCGGAAATAAACGCCCGGACCCTGCTCGAACGCTACGCGGCCGACACGGCGGGCGCCTACAACTGCCTGAGCCTTGCCGACACGCCGGAGTTCGCGGCGAAAAACGGGGCGTTTCTGATTACCGGCGGCGGGCTGGCCCTCCAGCCGTACGCGGGCTATCTGCCCCTCTCCATGGACAAGGCGGCGCTGCGGGCCATGGTCCTGGCGCTTCACCCCGTCCTCAAGGAAAAGGGAATTTACCTCGGCACGGTGCAGGTGACGGGAACCGTCGGCTCGAACGACTTCTACTCGCCCGCCGCCATAGCGGAGGAGTTCTGGAAACTTTACGCGGAGCGGGAAACCGCCGAGATCATTCACTGACGAACCTTTTTTGCCGGGACCGCCCGCGGCGCGGGCGGTCCCGGCGCCGGCCGCGGGGAGGCGGCTTTTTATGAAAAAAAGATTTTTACGCGATCTGGAAGTGTCCGCGATCGGCATGGGCTGCATGGGGTTCACGCACGCCTACGGCGCCCCTCCTCCCGAGGAGGAAGGGATCCGGCTGGTGCACAAGGCGTTCGAGCTCGGCTGCAACTTTTTCGACACGGCCGAAATGTACTCCTATTTCAAGAACGAGGAGTTCGTGGGCAAAGCTCTTAAGGGCCTGCCGCGGGACAAGGTGGTAATCTCCGACAAGTTCTGGCCCACGCCCCTGCCGGGACAGGACATGCCGGAGGGAAAACTCAGCGAGGCGGGGATCCGCAGGTCGCTGGAAGCTTCCCTGCGCCGTCTGGGCACCGATTACGTCGATCTCTACACGGAGCATCAGATGGAAGACGGCTCCGAGGAGGATGTCGCCCTGGTCATGGGGAAACTGATCAAGGAAGGCAAGATCCGCGCCTGGGGGCAGTCCTCCCCCGACGCCGGGCAGATCAGAAAAGCCCACGCCGTGACCCCGATTACGGCGATCCAGAGCGAGTACTCCATGATGGAGCGGAAGTGGGAAAAGGAAGTCCTGCCCCTGTGCAAAGAACTCCGCATCGGCTTCGTCGCGTTCTCCCCGCTCGGGAACGGCTTCCTGAGCGGCAAATACGGCACGGACAGCTCGTTCGGCAAAAACGACGTCCGCACCGTGATCACGCGTTTCAGCAAGGAGAACATGGCGGCGAACGAGCCCCTGCTCGGGCTGGTCCGGAGCCTGGCCGCGGACAAAGGCTGCACCCCGGCGCAGATCGGCCTCGCCTGGGTCCTGGCCGGGGGAGATTCCATTGTGCCCATTCCCGGCATGCGGAAAGAGGAGCGCGTGGTCGAAAACCTCGGCGCGGCCGAAGTGGAGCTGACCGCGGCCGAATACGCGGCGATCAACGAAAAGCTCAAGGAGATCACCGTTTACGGGACGCGCGACGGCCGGGACATCAAAAAACTGGGAACCGTTCCCGGGGACGTGAACAA
>CAZFNS010000036.1:0-4410 GCA_964520475.1 uncultured Enterobacterales bacterium | reverse complement strand
CAAGGCCTCGGCGGGCGGTCCCACCAGCCAGGACGACGTGACCCACATATCCAAGATCTACAAGAGCAGCTCGTGGCAGCACGTGTTCTAAAGACCGGATCCGGGACGTAACCCGAACCGAAGCCCCCGTCCTTCCGGACGGGGGCTTTTTTTACGGGCGGGCCGGCGCTTAAAATAACCGATGAAATCACGCGTCACATGGGGTAAAATAGGCGCGGACGCCGCCGCGGGCCCCGGACGGGCGCGGGGCCGCCCGGAGCGTCTCGCTTCGGGGGATTTTTGCCGGGAAGGGAAAACCATGGAAAAAACATACGATCCGCACGCCATAGAGCAGACAATTTACCGGAACTGGGAACGGGACAAATGCTTCCGCCCGAGCATGGACGAAAGCCGGCCGGCTTACAGCATCAGCCTGCCGCCTCCCAACGTCACCGGTTCCCTCCACATGGGCCACGCCTTCCAGCAGACCATCATGGACATCCTGATCCGCTATCACCGCATGCTCGGCGACAACACGCTCTGGCAGGCCGGCACGGATCACGCCGGCATCGCCACGCAGATGGTGGTGGAAAGGAAGATCGCCGCCGAGGAGGGCAAGACCCGCCACGATTACGGGCGCGAGGCCTTCATCGCGAAAATCTGGGAATGGAAGGAGCAGTCGGGCGGCGTCATCACCCGGCAGATGCGCCGCCTCGGCGCCTCCCTGGACTGGGAGCGGGAGCGCTTCACCATGGACGAGGGCCTGAGCGCCGCCGTGCGGGAGGTGTTCATCAGGCTCTACCGGGAGGATCTCATCTACCGGGGCATGCGCCTGGTGAACTGGGACCCCAAACTGCGCACCGCCATAAGCGACCTCGAGGTGGAGAACCGCGAGATCCGGGGGAGCATGTGGCACATCAGGTATCCGCTCGCGGACGGCAAAAAGACCGCGGAAGGCCGGGATTACATCGTCGTCGCCACCACCCGTCCCGAAACGATGCTCGGGGACACCGCCGTGGCGGTCAACGCCGAGGACCCGCGCTACCGCGATTTAATCGGCTCCTTCATCACGCTGCCGCTCACCGGCCGGCGCATCCCGCTGATCGCGGACGAGCACGCCGACATGACCAAGGGCACGGGCTGCGTTAAGATCACCCCGGCCCACGATTTCAACGACAACGAGGTGGGCAGGAGACACGCCCTGCCGATGATCAACGTGCTTACGGACGACGCCAGGATCCGGGACAGAGCCGAGGTCTTCGACGCCGCCGGCGAGGCGTCGGACGCGTATCCGGACGATCTCCCCGCGAAGTACCGCGGCCTCGACCGCTACGAGGCGCGCGCCGCCATCGTCGCGGATCTCGAAGCCCTGGGGCTCATGGACAAGATCGAGGATCACACGCTCATGCAGCCGTACGGCGACCGCGGCGGCGTGCCCGTCGAGCCGATGCTGACCCCGCAGTGGTTCGTGCGCGCCGGCGTCCTGGCCGGACCCGCCATCGCCGCGGTGGAGAACGGCGACATCAGATTCGTGCCGAAGCAGTACGAGAACATGTACTTCTCGTGGATGCGCAACATCCAGGACTGGTGCATCAGCCGCCAGCTGTGGTGGGGGCACCGGATCCCGGCCTGGTACGATCCCGAGGGACGGGTGTACGTGGCGCACGACGAGGCGGAGGCGCGCGCGCTCGCGGGCCTCGGCGACGACGTCCCGCTCACCCGCGACAACGACGTTCTCGACACCTGGTTCTCCTCGGCCCTGTGGACTTTCTCCACGCTCGGCTGGCCGGAGAACACCCCCGAGCTCAGGATCTTCCACCCGACCAGCGTGCTGGTCACCGGCTTCGACATCATCTTCTTCTGGATCGCCCGGATGATCATGATGACCCTGCACTTCGTCAGGGACGCGGACGGCCGGCCGCAGGTGCCGTTCCGCACCGTTTACGTCACGGGGCTCATCCGCGACGAGGAAGGCCAGAAAATGAGCAAGTCCAAGGGCAACATCCTCGATCCCCTGGACATGATCGACGGCGTCACCCTGGACGAGCTGCTCAAAAAGCGCACCGGCAACATGATGCAGCCGCAGAAGGCCGAGAAGATCGCCAAAAGAACCGCCAGGCAGTTCCCCCAGGGCATCGCGTCCTACGGCACGGACGCCCTGAGGTTCACCCTCGCCGCCCTGGCGTCGACCGGGCGCGACATCAACTGGGACATGAAGCGGCTCGAGGGCTACCGCAACTTCTGCAACAAACTGTGGAACGCGAGCCGCTACGTCCTGATGAACGCGGAGAACAAAACCCTGGTCAGGCCCGATCCCGCGGATTACTCCCTGCCCGACCGGTACATCCGCGCCAAGCTGTCGGCCTGCATCGCGGAGGTGCGCCGCTGTTTCGACGCCTACCGGTTCGATCTGGCCGCCGGGACGCTTTACGAATTCGTCTGGAACGAGTTCTGCGACTGGTACATCGAGCTCACCAAGCCGGCGCTCCGCGGCGCCGCCGGGACGGAGGCGGGCGGGAACGCCGCTCTCTACAACCTGGTGGACGTGCTCGAGACCGTGCTCCGTCTCGCCCATCCGATTATCCCGTTCATCACCGAGGAAATCAGCCGGAGCATCGCCCCGCTGCTCGGGGAGGAGCGCGGGGGCGCGGGCACCGTCATGCTGAAGCCGTACCCCTCGGCCGCCGACTTCCCGGCGGACGACGCCGCCGTCGCCGAGATCGGGTTCATCAAGGAGCTGGTGATCGCCGCGCGCAGCGTCCGCGCGGAAAAGAACATCGGCCCGGCGGTGAAGATCGGCGCGATCCTGCGCGGCGACCCGGCCGAGCTCGGCGTCGCCGCCCGCAACCGCGATTTCGTGCTGGCGCTCGCCAATCTGGCGGATCTGGACGTCGCGGCGGCGGAATTTCCGCCGGCGATCGTCAAGATCGTGGGCCGCTCGGAAATCCTCTTCCCGCTCGCGGGCATCGTCAGAAAAGACGAGGAACTCGCCCGGCTGGACCGGGAGATCGCGAAGGCCGAGGCCGAGATCGCCCGCGTGAACGGCAAGCTCGGGAGCGAAGCCTTCACGACGAAGGCGCCCGCGCAGGTCATCGCCCGCGAGCGCGCAAAGCTCGCGAACCACCGGGAGAGCCTCGCCAAACTGCTCGCCCAGCGGGAAGTCATCGCGGGACTTTAGCCCCGGGCGGGTTCCGGGACGAAAAACGGAAGGCCGGCCGGCCTTCCGTCTTTTTTTGCGCCGGGGGCCGGCGCAGTTATGGTATGATAAAAAGAGCGGTTCCGCGCGAACGGATCCCGCCGCCCGCCGGACCGGTCGGGGCGGGGCCCGGACGGCGGAAACCGCGCGAACCTGGCATATTGAGAAAAACTGCATCATGAAAATCATTTACCAAATTCTGCGGGGGCTGGTGATTCTGGCGCTCATCGCCTTCGCGGCCGTCATGGCCGGTAAGCTCTGGCTTGACTACGAAATCGACACTTTCACGTCCGCGCGCACGGCGGCCGACACCGAGATCGAGGTGAAGGCCGGCGACACGGCGCTGGGGCTCGTGCACAGGATCTACAAATCCGGGATGAACAAGTACATCATCAAGTACTGGATCAAACGGCATCCCGAACTGGCGCAAATCAAAAAAGGCTACTACCTCATCCCCGGAGGCTCGTCCCCCGAGGAGGCGCTCCGCGTCATCGCCGAGGGAAGGCAGATGACTTTTTCCTTCACCGTCGTGGAGGGGACCACGCTTGACAAGATCGTCCGGGCGCTCGGCGAGAACCCGAACGTGCGGCGCGAGCTCCCCCCGGATCCCGACTACGGCTACCTTAAAACGTTCCTGGACGTTCCCTACGAGTCCCCCGAGGGTTTGGTTCTGCCGGAGACGTACGCGTTCGTGAAGGGCGAAAGCGACGGGAACATCCTTAAAAGAGCCTGGGCGGACATGAAGGCTTTTCTGGAGCGCGAGTACCCGCTCCGCAAGCCCGATCTTCCCTACAAGAACGAATACGAGGCGCTGATTATGGCGTCCGTCATCGAGAAGGAGACTTCCGTGCCCGCGGAGCGGCCGCTGATCGCCGCGGTTTTCGTGAACAGGCTCAAAAAGGGCATGAAGCTCCAGGCCGATCCGACGGTGATCTACGGGGCGCGGGACAGCTACGACGGCAAAATCCGGCAGAGCCACCTCAAGGACGACAATCCGTACAACACTTACCTCATAGCCGGCCTTCCCCCGACCCCGATAGCGGCGCCGGGCAAGGACGCGATCCTCGCGGCGCTGCATCCGCTCGACGCCGATTATCTGTACTTCGTGGCCAAAGGACCGAACCCGGGCGACGGGCACGTGTTCAGCTCCACGGAGCGCCAGCATCTGGAAGCGGTGCAGAATTACCGCAACGCCGTGAAAGAGTATAAAAAGACCCATCCGGCCGGCGAAGAGC
>CAZFNS010000035.1:1390-5194 GCA_964520475.1 uncultured Enterobacterales bacterium | reverse complement strand
CGCGCGGGGGAGCCTCCGGGCTCCCCCGTTTTTTTTTGCCCGCGCGGGGCCGGGAGCTCCGCGGCGCGGCCCCCGGGCGCCCCCGGACGGCGCCCGCGCGTTTTTCGGGAAGGCCCCGCGCCGATCCCCCGCCGCCCTTAAATCGGCCGATCCGCGCGCCCGCGCTTCTTGCTAACAACTGTTGAATCGCTGTAAAATGGTTGACTGAAAACGTTTTGGCGATTCGCGCGCCGGCGGGCGGCCGGGAGCGCGGCGAACGGGGATAAGCGCGCGGGAAGATCCGCGCGGGACGCGGATGGAACACCTCAACTACATAATGCTCATTACGGGCCTGCTGCTTTCGTGCAGCATCTTCGCGAGCCGCATATCGTCGATTATGGGGCTGCCCGTTCTGCTGTTCTTCCTTATCCTCGGCATGCTCTTCGGCGAACAGGGCCTCGGCATCCAGTTCAGCGACTACAACCTGGCCTTCTACATCTCGAACTTCGCGCTCGCCGTGATAATTTTCGACGGAGGCTGCCAGACCAGCTACTTCACCTTCAAGACCGCCTCCAAGCCCGCGATCATGCTGTCGACGCTCGGGGTGGTGATCACCACGCTCGTCGTGGGCGGGGCCGCCTACTACTTCTTCCACCTGGAATTTTTCGAGTCGATGCTGTTCGGCTGCATCATCGGATCGACCGACGCCGGCGCCGTGTTCTCCCTCCTCGGCAGCAACGGCGTCAGCCTCAAGACCAAGGTGCAGGGCCCGCTGGAAATCGAGTCGGCCACCAACGACCCCATGGCGATCTTCCTGACCGTCACCGTCATCGAGATCATCAAGGCCGCCTCGACCGGGATCCAGGATCCCGAAATGTTCAGCGTGTCCCGGGCCGCGATGTTCTTCATCCGGCAGTTCTCCTTCGGCATCGTGTTCGGGATCGTCTTCGGCTACCTGGGCAAGATCCTGCTCAACACCATCAGCATCCCCAACGGGCTCTACTCCCTGCTGATCCTGGGCGTGGCCTTCACGAGCTTCGCCATCACCTCGGTGCTCAACGGATCCGGCTTCCTCGCGGTGTTCATCATCGGCATGATCATCAGCAACACGAACCTCAAGCCCCTCAACTACATCCGCCCGGTGCAGGACGGCCTGACCTGGCTCGCGCAGATCGCCCTGTTCCTCATGCTCGGCCTGATCGTCGAGCCGACCAACCTCCTCATCAACGCGGTCAACGGGCTGCTGATCGCCGTGGTCATGGCCTTCGTCGCCCGCCCCGTCGCCGTGTTCCTGTGCCTCAAGCCCCTGTTCAAGTTCACCACGCCCGAGCTGCTCTTCATCTCCTGGGTGGGCCTGCGCGGCTCCGTGCCCATCGTTCTCGCCATCTACCCGATCATGAGCGGCATCCCCCACGCCGAAATGTTCTTCAACGTGGCCTTCGTGGTGGTCATCTTCTCCCTGCTGGTCCAGGGCGCGACCATCCTGCCGGTGGCCAAGTTCTTCGACGTGTACGCCCCGAGCTCCGTCGCCCCGATCAGCAAGGGCCAGCTCGGCATCACCATCGACGACGACTACGAGATCTTCAACTACGAGGTGAAGCACGACTCCTTCAGCGACCTGCGCCTCAGCGAGATCAAGTTCCCGAACCGCACCATGATCGCCTCGGTGTTCCGCAACGGGCAGGCGATCTACCCCGAATCCAAGCTGCGGCTCAAAAAGGGCGACGTCATCTCCATCATCGGCCACTCCGACGACGAGCTGCTGCTCAACACGATCTTCAACGGCGACACCCCGATACGCAAGGTGCACCACCCCTACCACGGGGACATCATCCTCTCGGGCTCGGTCAACATGAAGGAGATCTCCGACAGCTACGGCCTCATCATAACCTCCAAGGAAGAGGAGCTCACCCTCGGCGACTTCATCAGCTACCACCTCGGGGGCATCCCGGCCCCGGGCGACCGCCTGACCGTAATCGACTGCCGCTTCACGGTCTGCGAGGTGGTCGGGGCGCAGGTGATGAAGGTCGGCTTCGAGAAAATCGAAGACGTGATCTGACGGCTCCCGCCCGGAAAAGCCGCCCCGATCCGTTCCGCGTCTTGACGCGGCGGACTTAACATCTATAATAACGGTATTATAATTACAATATAAAAATAACAATTAAAACACAGAATCCGGCCGGGGACGGCGCGGGGCGATTCGCCGCGCGCCCTTCGGCGCGGCGGCACAGGCATTTAAGAGTTTCTTATGAAAAAACGCACCCGCAGAATTTTAAAAAGAACGATAATCACCTTCGTCGCCCTGGCGGCGGCGGCCTGCGCGGGACTGGGGGTATGGCTCGCGATTGAGGAGAAGAACCGGGAAACGGACGTCCCCGCCATCGCCGGGGAGATCGATCCCTCCTCGCCGGCGTCCGTCGCGGCCGCGCTTTACCAGTGCATCATGTCCGACAATTTCGAGGCGGTGCCCGAACTGGCCGCCATGATGCGGGCCGCGGTCTCCCCGGGCTCCGGGGAGGAAGACGCGGCGGGCGTGAACCCGCCCGCGGACGCGGATCCGATCGACATCAGCGGGTACCTGACCGACGCGGCCGTGGCCAGCGTGCGCGGCAAACTGCAGCAGATCACCGGCCAGCTCAACAGCCTCGAGACCGCTCCCGACACCTACGCGTTCTATCTCAACTCGCTCGGCGGCATCTTCGAGGTGTACCGGCCGAGGGACGACCGGGAGACGGCCTTCCGGGACGGGATCACCGCCTACCTCGCCTTCCGCGCCAACCCCGACTACACCGTCCACGACATCCGCTCGATCTTCGGGCCCTTCGACGCGCTCCGGGTGGCCGCGTTCCTCATCGGCTCGCGCGACTACAGCCGCTCGTCCCCGTACGAGATCCGCGAGTTCGTCGAGGGCGAGATAAAGGGCCTGCTCGAAACCCTGCCCTCCGGCTCCGGGAGCTCCCCGCGCGGCCGCTCCGCCGCCGATTTCGCGGGCTTCACCCCCGAGACCGCCGACTTCGTGAAGAAACTCTCCGAGCACCTGCCGGTGTTCCTCGCCTACGTGCCGATGATCGACGATCCCGAGGGCGAGGACAACGCCAAGACCCTGCGCGTCCTCAGACAGGCCTACTCGTCCCGCGTCGGCAAAACGCTCACGTTCGCCTACGGGGCGCGGTCGTTCTACCGGTGCGCCGTCGCGACCGGCGAGCCCTTCATTCTCACGGGGAAAACCGGCGCCCTGCGATTCATGAACGCCGCCTCGCTCGGCAAGATCCCCCTCAACGTGTTCGGCATGTCCGTCAGCAACAGCCCCGAGGAGTGCCGGGACCTCCGCGAGGTCTTCATCCTGGCTCCCGATCCGGAGCAGTACCTGGCCGTCATGAAACGGGGCCTAAAGAAGATGAGCGACGCCGAGATCAACGCCGTCCGCCGGGACATAGCCCTGCTTAACCGCCTCTCCTCGCCGAGCGACGATCCCCTGACCGTCACCCTGCTCGGCTCGGACGTCGCCGCGGTCGAGAATCCCCTCGAGCAGCGCCCGGAGCCGGGCCGGTTCGTGGGGATCAGGGAAGGCGGCCCGCTCTACAACATCAGCCTCCCCTCCATGGAGATGTTCGAGTCGCTCGAGATAAGCCCCGACACCCGGCTTATCTTCACGCCCGAGGGCATTCCCGAGAAGAACCGCGCCGAGGCCGCCGAAAGGCTCGCCCTCGTCGACGGGATAGTGGCCGGCCTCGAGCACATGAAGACCCTGGACTTCGATCTGCTCGAGCTGAGCCCGGGCAAATTCGTGGCCCATCCGTACCCGGAGCCGCCGGCCGCCCCGGA
>CAZFNS010000035.1:0-1290 GCA_964520475.1 uncultured Enterobacterales bacterium | reverse complement strand
CCCGAGGCAGCCCCCGAAGCCGCCCCCGGAAACGCCGGCGCGGAGCCCCTCCCGGCCCCCGCCCCGTGATCCCGCGGGAGCCCCGCTCCCGCCCCGCCGCCTCGCGACGGCCCCGCCCCGGCGGGGCCGTTTCTTTCCGTCTCCCCGCGTTCCGCCCGCCCGCGGCCCCGTTCCCCTCCGCCCGGGCGCTTGCCGCCCCGGGAGCGGGCTTTTTCCGCTCCTTAAAAATTCCCCCGGCGGCCCGCCCGCGTTATAATGAAAAAAAACGGCCCCGCGGCCGCTTGGGGACCCCGCGCCATGAGAATGAAGATTTCCGTAGCCCTGATACCGCTCTCCCGCGGCGAGCTGCTGGGGGACTGCGTCTACTCGGTGGTGAACCAGCGCGTGGTCAAGGCCGACGAGATCCGGATCTACGACGCCTACGCCGACCGCGCCGCCGTCGAGGCCGTGTCCGGCTACCCGGTGCGGATCATAGGCCGCAAGCCGGGCGGCCGGGGCCGCGGCGGCCTTTTGGACTCCGCCGAGATCATGGAGCTCATCCGCGCGGCCGTGCGCGACACGGACGAGAACGACATCCTGATCCTGATCGCCGACGACGAGATCCTGGACCCGAGCGCGATCAGCGAGCTCTTCCGCTACTTCCTCAAGTACCAGGACATGGCCCTGGTCTACGGCCGGCAGATCGCCGCGCAGGAGTGCAACCCGCTCACCCGCTACGTGCACAAGGCCCTCTTCCCCATCAGCCGGCGCGACGTGCCGATCTGGCACCTCATGAAGATCTTCAACTCGTACCGGCTGATCGCCTACCGCGTCAAGTTCCTGCGCGAGCCCGACGTCATGCCCGAGCCCGGCGGGGTCAGCTCGGAGATGTTCGGCCACTTTTACATCGCGGCCAAGCTTTCCGAAAAAGGCTTCCGCATCATGTACAACCCGCTCGCCATGAGCCACTGCTCGCGGAACCTCACCGTCCGCTCGATCTACGTTTACGCGCGGGGCATGTTCAAGTTCCTCAAGTGCAACGAGTGGCTCACCGACAAGTGGTGGCTGCGCAAAACCGACCTGGAGACCTTCTTCATTCATTTCAAGTGGTACATCAGGAACGGCAGCTCCATCCCTTTCCACTCCCTCTACGCCACGGTCTGCTACGCCGCCGCCCGGATCGGCGAGCTGCTCGCCGAGATGGACTACCAGCGTTTCCAGAAGAACCAGCCCGTCACCGGCCGCAAGCTCCTCGCGAACACCCTCTTCGACAAAAAGAGCAAGCTGTACCGCTAGGCCCGCCGCGGGTTT
>CAZFNS010000034.1:0-6077 GCA_964520475.1 uncultured Enterobacterales bacterium | reverse complement strand
GATAATTACCATTTATCATTACTTTCCGCCCGTTTGGGGCTCCCGGAGCCCGGGCACGGAGGATGCCGTAATGTTCAAGACACTGCTCGGGAAACTGATCCCGGCGAGACGCCCCCGCCGGACGGTGTTCCTGATGAATATCGCTCCCTGGAAGAGGGAGCTTTTTTACGCGATTTACCGGGACTGCCGGACGGTGGTCATCCCGCTCAAAGAAGACGCGACCCGCTACGTGAATCGCGCCCTGAAGGCGAAAGAGGCGGAGCTCGTCGTCTGGGGCTACAAGGAAAGTCCCGGCACCGCGGAGTTCCTGGCGGCGACCGGCGCCAAGGTCACCCGGGTCGAGGACGGGTTCGTCCGGAGCTTCGGCCTGGGCATCGACCACAACCTGCCGCTCTCCCTGTGCTTCGACGACGAGGGCCTTTACTACAACGCCCTCGCGCCCTCCCGGTTCGAAAGGCTGGCCCAGAACCACCGGACCGTCGTCACCCCGGAGCTTCTGGAGCGGGCGCGGCGGCTGCGGGAGGAGTTCGCCCGCTCCGACGTCACCAAATACAATCTCCCGGCGGAGAAATTCGTCTATCCCCCCAAGAAGAGGCCCCGGGTGCTGGTCATCGGCCAGTGCGAGGGCGATGCCTCGATCCGCTACAGCATGTCGGAGATCACCACGAACGTCGGGCTCGTCCAATACGCGAAGGCGCGGAACCCGGACGCCGAGATCGTGTTCAAACTGCATCCCGACGAGGCCAGCAAGAAGGTCCGCGCGGAGAAGATCGCCGCGATCGCCGATCTCGTGATCGACCGGAACGCGGGCATAAACGACCTGCTCGCGGGCGTGGACAAGGTCTACACCATCTCCTCCCTCCTCGGCCTCGAGGCCCTCGTCCGGGGCAAGGAGGTGCACGTGACCGGGATGCCGTTCTACGCGGGCTGGGGTCTCACCCGCGACCTGCCGGCCTGCCCGAGGCGGACCGAAAAGCTGACCCTCGACGAGCTCTTCGCGCTCGCGTACCTGGTTTACCCCGTTTATTACGACGAGAACTTCAACCGGGTCGGCGCGGAAGAGTTCATTTCGGGGATGATCGCCCGGCTGCGGCCCGCCGGGGAGAACCCGCCGTCCGGAAACGGGGACGGCCCCGGCGGCGGGGACGGGCCCGGCGCGGGCGGCGAGGCCGGCGCGGACGGCGAACCAGCCAAGGCGCCTCCCGCCGCCGCGAAAAAAAAATCCGGGGAGGCCGGCAAAGGCTCCGCCCCGGGAAAACCGGCCGGGGAGGAAAGCGACGAGATTCCCGATTTTCTCTGCCTGCGCAACTCCTACGAGCTCGACCGGGCCCTGCTCGGCGAAAAGCCGGTGTTCCTGTACGTCCCGTGGATCTTCAACCACACCGGGCGCCTGATCGGGTACCTGCGCTCGGACAAATACGAGCTCGCGCCCCTCAACCTGGCCGGCGACATGGACACGGACGACCGCAAGAAAGTGCTGGCGTACGCCCGCCGGTCTCCCGTCGCCTATAAAAGATACATAAGGAGCCGGCTGGTCCGGCTCAAGGACCGGGTGCGGGCCGCGATCCTGACCTTCGACTGGGCCCCGGTCTCGCGGCCCATCGCCGAGGTGTGCCGCGATCTCGGCGTCTACACGGTGCTGATCCCGCACGAGTCCGTGTTTCTGAACCGGGAGCTGTACTACCGCCATTTCGAGACGATGGCTTCGGCGCCCGTCTGCGACGAGATCCTCGCCTGGGGCGACACGCAGCGGGGCGTGTTCGCGGAGCGGGGCTACCCCGCGGACCGGATCAAAATCGTCGGCTCGCCCAAGCTCGACGAGGCCGCGTTCTACCGCAACGTCCTGTCCCGGCAGAAATTCTGCGATTTCTACGGTCTGGATCCGGAACTGCCGATCTTTCTGTTCGCCCTGCAGAACCTTGATTCGCAAATCGACATGAAGGCCGCCCGCAAGTCCCAGAACGAGGTCATGGCCGACATCGTGAAATTCTGCGCCGAAAACTCCTGCCAGGCGATTTTCCGGATGCCGCCCTCGACCTACAACGTGATCAACGGGACGGTCCGGGAGCTCATCGAGGCCTCGGACGGGCGCTGCGTGATCGACTACGCCCCGCTGTACGTCACGGATCCCGCCGAGTCCGTCTGGCACTCCGCCGCGGTGATATCGTTCAACAGCACCATGCTGTTCGAGGCCGTGCTCATGAAGAGGCACGCCCTGTCGGTGCGCTACATCGACGGGATCGCGTCCATCTGGCGGGACGCCCTGATCCCCGTGGCGCGGAACGCGGACGAACTCCGCGCCGCGCTCGCCGGATTCGCCGCCGAGCCTTACGCCCCCGACGCGGCGGCCCGGGAGGAATACCGGCGCATGGCGCGGGAGTTCGGCACGGGCGAATTCGACGGGCGCGCGGCGGAGAGGATCCGCGGCGAGCTCGAAAGGCTGGCGGCGGAGCTTCCCGAGCCCCTCCCCGGCGATCCGGAGCGCTTCTTCGCCGGGGAAAGGATCGACGTGGCGCGGATTCCCTCGTCCCCGGCGGTGCTCGCCGGCCCGCAGAAATATCTGCCCCGGATCCTCAACTTAAACACCCTCCTCGACCTGACGAAGACGCAGGAATGGGAATGCGGCGCGGCGCAGCTTTATTTCCAGTGGGGCAGCTTCGAAAAGGACATAAAGGTCTACAACCGGCAGCTCGCCCGCAAATTCGGGCGCAAGGTCGTGTATCTGGAGGACGGCTTCATCCGGTCGTCCGGCATCGGCCTGTCCGGAACCCCGGCGCTCTCCGTGATCGTCGACGATCTCGCCCCGTATTACGAGGCCGAGAAACCCACGCGGCTCGAGAAGATCCTGAACGGCGACTGGGAGATGACCGCGGAGGAAGCCGAGACGGCCGGCCGGGCCATCAGGCTGATCCTGGAAAACCGGATCTCCAAATACAATTCCGCCCCCCTGCGCGACTACCGGATCGGCCGCGAAGGGAGGAAAAAGCTGCTGCTCGTCGACCAGAGGTACGGCGACATGAGCGTGGTGAAGGGCCTGGGCGGCGAAAAGTCCTTCGAAGACATGCTCACCGACGCCGTCAACGGCTACCGGGACTGGGACATCGTCGTCAAGCAGCACCCCGACGCGATCCTGGGCGGGAAGGGCTCGTATTTCAACAACGAGCGGCTCGCGTTCGCCAAGGGGGAGGAAAACGTCTTCGTCCTCGACTGGGACATAAATCCGATCTGGCTCCTGTCGAAGGTCGACGAGGTGTTCGTCTGCTCCTCCGGGATGGGCTTCGAGGCTCTCCTCGCCGGCCGGAAGGTCACCTGCTACGGGGTACCGTGGTACTCGGGCTGGGGTGTGACGGAGGACCGGATCCGGGTGTCCCGCCGCACCAGGCGCCGGAGCGTCGCGGAACTGTTCTGCGCGGCTTACCTCAAACTGTCGCGCTACTACTGCCGGGAAACCGATTCCCCCGGCACGATCTTCGACGTCATCGGGCAAATCGCCGCCGAACGGGACGGCGCGGATCCGCGGAGGACGGACGCATGAAACGGGAAATGATTAAAATCGCGGAGCTCGGGCAGAACGTCCTGACCTTCGGCTCGTGCCTGTCGCGCTTCACCGCGGTCGCCCTGAGCCACATCTGCGGGGCCCGGCCCGTGTGCAGCGTGTTCAACAACCGCAGCGATCTGTTCATCCGCTACTTCCTCGAGGGCAGCGATCTCCCCCTCGAGCTCGGACAGGTGAAAGCGGCGGTTCCGCTGGAGCGGGATCAGGAAATGTTCTTTCTCAGACAGAAGAGAAACTGGCTGGGGCTCTACAACCCCATCGCGGAAAAGCAGAAGAACGTGACCCTCTGGACCTGCCTGGAACGGCAGAACATCGGGCTGATTATCGCCGACAACTACATGGACATGACGGCGCGGGACGCCTGCCTCGACGTCCCGGGATGCCGGGACATCCGCTTTTTCCTGCCCTCCAAGAGAACCGGGCAGGAAAAGCTGCTGCTCGGGGACTACCTGGACGTGGAAAAGTCGGCGGAGAACCTGGGCAGGATCGTCGCGTTCCTCCGCGACGGCTTCCCGCGGGCGAAAATCGTGTTCCTGCATTTTCCGTACGAGACGTACGCGGTCAAACCCCATCTCGAGGAGAGGTTCCGGCGTTTCAACGAGATCTTCACCTGCGATCCGGCGTGTCTGACCGTGGAGACCCACATTCTGTCCGACAAAATGAAAACGGCGTCCAAGCAGCATTTCAACTGCGCCTTCTACGCCGCCGTCGCGGGGCAGATTTACCGGGCCGTGATCTGAGAGGCCGGCGGGAAGCGCCCGCGGCGGGGATAGGGGCATATGCGCGTATGAGACGGCTGCAAATCAAAGTCGAGCCTTTCCGGCGGAAGATCCTGACGTTCGGCTCCTGCCTGTCCCAACGCGCCGCGGACAATCTGAGCGAAATCTACGGCGCCGAGACCTCGTGCGTGGTCTTCAACAACCGGAGCGACATGTTCATCCGCAACTTCCTCGAAGGCGGCGGCGACGGCGACCTGCCCCTCGAGCTCGCGCGCGTCGACGCGGCGGTCGGTCTCGACGAGGTGCAGAAAAACGTTTTTTGCCGGCAGAAAAGACAATATCTGGGCCTCTTCGACGCTTATCCCGTCCCGGGGACGCAGCGGCACCGGACCCTGTGGCAGTGCCTGGAAAGCCGGGACGTCGGCCTCGTCATCGCCGACAACTACGCGGACATGACGGCGAAGGACGTGTTCGTGGACGAGCCGGACCTGCGCGGCGTCCGTTTTTTCCTGAACAAAAGGAAGACGGGCCAGGACAGGCTGATCGTCGGCGATTACCTCGGCGTGGAGGAATCCGCCGAAAATCTGAACCGGATCGTCGCGTTCCTCCGCGAGAGCTTCCCGGAGGCGCGGGTCGTCTTCCTGTGCTTTCCGTACGAAACGTACGGGGAGAGGCCCGAGGTCGCGGAGCGGTTCCGGCGGTTCGACGGGATATTTTCCTGCGGCGCGGCGGATCTCGTCGTCGAGGCCCACGCGCTGACCCGCCAAATGCATTGGAAGGTCAGGCAGCATTTCAACCCGAGGTTTTACGCCGCCCTGGCGGGGCACATTTACCAGTGCCTCGCCTGAGAGCGGCCGCGGCGCGTTCCGCCGCGCGGAGAAACGGCATATGAAACAGATAAAAATCAGATTCGACGTTTTCGATCGTAAAATAATGACTTTCGGCTCCGGGCTGTCCCGGCTGACCGCGCAGGCCCTGCGGGACGTCTACGGCGCCGCGCCGCCGGCGTGTTCCGTGGCCGGCAACCGCAGCGACATGTTCATCCGCGACTTCATCGAGGGAAACGATCTGCCCGCGGAACTCGAAGACGTGAGGCGCCTCGCGGATCTCGAGCCGGCCCGGGTCAGGGCTTTTCTCAGGCAGAAAAGAAATTTCCTGGGCCTCTGGGATCCCGCTCCCGGAGTGAAAAAGCAGACCCAGACGGGTTTCTGGGACCTCGCGGCCAAAAAGGACGCGGGGCTGATTATAGCGGACAACCTCACGGACGTGACCGCCCGGGAGGTTTTTCTGGACGACCCGCGCTTCCGGGACACGCCCTTCCTCCTGGGGACGCCCAAACCCGGCCGGGACAGACTGATACCCGGGGGATGGCTGGAACCCGAGCGGTCGGCGCGGAACTTCGAGCGGATCCTGTCGTTCCTCAGGGAGAAATTTCCGGAGGCCGAAATCGTGTTCCTGACCTGCCCGCCCGAGGCGTACCCGCCGGAATCGGCGGCCGGGCGGCGGTGCCGGCGCTTCGCGGAGAGTTTCGCGGGCGGCGCGGCCGATCTCGTCGTCGAGACCCACATCCTTTCGGGGGGCATGAAAAGCGACAAGCCCGGACGGTTCCACGACCGGTTCTACGCCGCCCTCGCGGGACAGATCCGCCACAGCCTGGACTGATCCCGCGGGACGGATCCGCCGCGGCCCGGGCCGATCCCGAGGGATTGATCCGCCGCGGCCCGGGCCGATCCCGGGGACGTTCCGGTCCGCCGCTTATCAGTATCAAAATTATGCCTGTATAATGATAAATGGTAATTATC
>CAZFNS010000033.1:3788-6120 GCA_964520475.1 uncultured Enterobacterales bacterium | reverse complement strand
CTTTGCCGAGGCCGGCGGGGCGGAGGGATCGGCGCGCCCGGATCGCGTCCGGGCGGGCGAAAAAATGATAAATAAACGTTACTTATCATGAATTTTTTACGACGCGAGTCGCGACTCGGATCCGCGCGGTTCCGGGTCCGGAAAACCTCCGTCCCCGCACTCGCGCGATAAGCCCCGGCAAACCGGCCGGCCCGTCTCCCCGAACTCGCGTTTGGGTTTTTATACACTTTTTCTTTTCGGCCTGTCAAGTTGCCTGTTCGCGGAAATCTTTCCCTTCCGCTCCGCCGCCGGGGCCCCGAAAGGGTTCGAAACACAGCCGGTTCACGCTTCCGCGCTCCCCGGGAGAAAGAACCTTTCGTCCCGATCCTTCCGCCTTTGCCCGTCCCCGCCTTACCCGATAAGTAACGTTTATTTGTTTGAGCCCGTCCCGGGGAACGCGGCGCCCCGCGTCGCCTCCGCGCGGTTCCGGGTTCGGAAAACGGAAGAAGAGACAGGAGACTCCGATGTCGAAGGACTGGGATGATTTTATCCGCGAAGCCCGGACGGTGACCGCGGACGCCGGGGAACTGGCCAAAGGCGCTCCGCACACCGCCAAAGAACTGCTGACCGTAAAAACCGAACATTTTTCCTTTGAAGGCCTGTTCATTCCCGCCCGCCGGAACTCCGGGCCGGGCCCGAAAAAGATCGTCGTGTCCCTGTCCGCCGGCGGCCGCCGGGAAAAATCCCGCCCCGAAGACGTGCCGGTGCTTTTCCACCGCTGGTCCTGGCACCGGGTCTTTCCGGACTGCGACATGCTGTGCGTCGAAGATCCGATGTACAAGCTGCATCCTAACCTGATCACGGCCTGGTACTACGGCGACAGGGACGTGTGCTGCCTCAAAGAGCTGTGCGAGGCCATAGACGCCTTCCGCAGGGCGCAGGGGGCGGAAACTAAAGACGTCCTGTTCCTGGGCAGCTCGGCGGGCGGATACGCGGCCCTGTTCCTTTGCGACCTGATGAAAGGCTCGCTGTGCTTCGCCATGAACCCGCAGCTGATCCCGCCGCGGTGGTCGGAATTCGGGCGGGTCGCCGAGACCCTGGGCTTGGATCCCGACGCCGAGGACCCGTTCGGCAGGAACGACATAACCCGCCGCCTCGCCCGGAACTTCGAGTCGAGATTTATGATTTTCTGCTCGATAAAGTCCAAGGGGGATTTCGATCGTCAGGTGAAGCCGCTGTTCGATTCCCTGTACGGCGTAAGCTACAAGGAAACCGAGGAAGTCCCGCCCGTGGTGGTGCTGCAAAACTTCATTTTCATCCTGGCGCCGGGAAATTATCCCTTGCCCCACGATCTGCTGATCGATCCCACCGAAGCCGCGATGCTCGCCGGCTGCCTGCGCGAGCGCACGACCGACCCCGCGGATTTCAACTTTATCCTGAGCAACGGTCAGAAACGCTGATCCTCAGAACAGGAGTTCAAGTGCAAGCAGTTCTGGCTGGCCAATCTGCAGTCCGCGCGCCTTAAGAACTGCAAATTCCCGGAAGTGGGCAGGGTAAGCTGTTTCATCGAATCGACGAACGGGCTGTTCTCCGTAAGAATCATCGTGGCGATACCGCGCGTCGGGCTCAGGCAGGCCGTAAGTTTTTACGTCACAAGCAAAGGTGCGATGTCCCCGGCGGCGTGCGCCGATTTCCTCGGCAATATGCCGAAGATCAAGGAATACTGCAAGATTGCCGTCCGGCCCGGCGACGTGAAGCTGGACGCGAACACCGACAACATGGTTCCGTGCCTCAACGAGATGATCGAGCTTTTCGTGCTGGATATCCCGAAGAGCGAGGCGTAAGAAGAGCGGCGGAACGGCGCCGCCCGAAAACACGAAAATGAAAACCGGGAGAAGTTTCTTCTCCCGGTTTTGCGTTTACGGAGGTCAGTTTGCGGGAGGGGATCCCGGGGGGAGGTCCTTCCCCGAGCCCGCGGGCGGAACCGGAGCCGGGGCGGGGGAAGAGTTCCCGCCCGAATCCTCAAGACGGTAATCTTCCGCGGCGAGGGCCTTTTTGATCGCGCCGAGGTCGAGCTCGCCCCGGTACTTCACCTCGCAGAAGCCGGAGGCATGAGACGCGGAGGCCCCGAGCACGCCCGGGAAAGACCCTACTATCTTACTCACGAGTTTCTCGCAGTGTTCGCAGCTCATGCCGGAGATAACGAGCCGGGCGGTCTTTACCTCGCCCGCGGCGGCGTCCGAGGCGGGCTCCTTCGCGGTGTCTGCCGCGCCCGGAGCGGACTCTTCCTTATTCGTTTCGGCGGGGGCGCCGGCGGCATTTTCCGCGCCCGGAGCGGGCTCTTCCTTCTTCG
>CAZFNS010000033.1:0-3688 GCA_964520475.1 uncultured Enterobacterales bacterium | reverse complement strand
GGCTCTTCCTTCTTCGCTTCGGCGGGGGCGCCGGCGGGGTTTTCCGCGCCCGGAGCGGGCTCTTTTGTCTCCTCGGCGGCGGGGGCGCTTGCCGGCGCGGCGTTTACGACCGGGACGTCCCAGCCGGCGAAGGGGTGCCGCGCGTCGAACTTGCGCAGGTAACCGTCTTTATCCCTGCGGATCTTTGCGAGCTCGGCCCTGCCTTCGCGGAGGAGGCGCTCGGACGACACGTTCACCAGGTAAAGTCTCAGGGAGTTGCCCACCACCAGGAGACTCGAGCAGCACATGCAGACGGCCGAGAACATCGGGGTCAGGCGCAGTCCCCAGGGCAGGAAGAGTCCCGCCGCCATGGGGATTCCCACGATGTTGTAGCAAAGCGCCCAGAAGAGATTTTGCTTTATCACCCGGATGACGGCGCGGCTCAGGCGCACCGCCCTGACCAGGGAGAGCAGATCGTTCTGCACCAGGACCACCTCGCCGGTCTCTTTGGCGATGTCGGAACCGGCGCCCATGGCTATCCCCACGTCGGCTTCGGCGAGCGGCAGGGCGTCGTTGATGCCGTCGCCGACCATGGCCGTGGCGCCCCCGGCCTTAATGGCCGCGATCGCCCGGGCTTTGTCCCCGGGGAGCATCCCGGCGCGGAAGTCCGCGATGTTGACCGCCTCGGCGGCGTCTCCGGCGCTGTAAACGTTGTCGCCCGTCAGCATGAACGGTCTTATGCCGTCCCGGTACAGGAGAACCACGGCCTCGGCGCCGTACTCCCTGACCTTGTCCCGGACGGAGAAGATCCCGAGCGCCTCCTTTTCGGAAGCGAGCAGGAGGACCGTGCCGCCTTTCCGGGCCGTTTCCTCGCAGAGCGCGGCGACGTCCTCTGAGAGCCCCGCGCTTTCGACGACGAAACCGGGCTTGCCGATGTAAAACGCGCGCCCGTTTATGACCGCTTCCACGCCCCGGCCTTCTTTTTCGGAAAAACCCGCCGGCTTTTCTTCTTCCGGGGCCCGGGGATAAAGTTTCGCGGCGATTTCGCGCGCCTTGTCCCCCAGAGTTGCCGGATCGGCTTGGCAGTGCGCGGCGACGGCCCGCGCGATGGGGTGGTTGCTGTTCTTTTCGAGGTAAGCGGCGAGGATCGCCAGCTCTTCCGGCCCGGCGCCGGCGAGAGCCTTGACTCCTGCCACGGCCGGTTCCCCCGCGGTGACGGTGCCGGTCTTGTCGAGAACCATGTTTTTAACCTTGCCGGCGTTCTCGAGCGCGGCGGCGGTCTTAAAGAGCAGGCGGTGCATCAGGGCTTTGCCGGAACCGGTGGTTATGGCCACGGGCGTGGCCAGACCGAGGGCGCACGGGCAGCTGACCAGCAGCACGGAAACCGCGAAGGTGAGAGCTTCCGGAGTGGGATTGCCGAGCATAAAGCGCCAAAAGAGGAAAGTCACCACCGCGATCGCGATTACCGCGGGCACGAACACCAGGGAGATCCGGTCGCTTATCCTGGCGATGGGGGCTTTGCCGGCCAGAACCTTTTTTACCGTCAGGATGATCTGGCTGAACGTGGTGGCGGAGCCGGTGCGCGTCGCCCGGCAGAGCAGGAGCCCCGAAACGAGGACGCAGGCGCCGCTCACCGCGTCGCCTTCCCCGACGTCCCGGGGAATCGATTCGCCGGTCAGGCACGCTTCGTTCACGGCGCCCGCGCCCCCGGCGACCTCGGCGTCGGCCGGAATGGTTTCGCCCGTCCTGACGACGAAATAGTCGCCGGGATAGAGATTATCGGCCCGCGTTTGCTGGATGCCCCACTCTCCGGGGGGTAAGCCCGGGATGTCTTTGGCGTCCTCGATTTCGGGTTTCGTTTCTTTGGGCGTTTCGGCTTTCGCGGTCTCAGCGTCGGCGGCGCCGTCTTTTTCGGTTTTCGCGTTCCCCTGATCGTCGGCGCCGTCTTTTTCGGTTCCCGGGTCGGCCTTTTCGTCTTTGGGAGGCATTTTGACGATCATGTGGGCATACTTGGGGGTGATGGCGATGAGACTTTTGAGGGCGGAGGTGGTCCTGCCGCGGGCGAGCCTTTCGAGGATCTTGCCGAAGGTGATGAAGACCAGCAGCATGGACGCCGACTCGAAATACAGATTGCGCAGCAGGAAAACGGCAAGCTTGTCGAAACCCACGGCGGTCACGGCGCAGATCTTGTAAACTTCCGGCAGGGAGTAAAGATACGACGCCAGGGTGCCGATGGCGACCAGGGTGTCCATACCCGGGGAGAGCGTCAGCAGCCCGCGTATGCCCTTGGCGATCAGCCCGCCGTTGATGATGAAGACCAGCGTGGCCAGCAGCAGCTCCACGCCGGCGAGGATGGCGGGATTATCCGGCAGGAAGGGCAGGGGCAGGCCGAACGCCACATGCTCCGTGGCGACGTAAAACAAGAGGGCCGTCAGAACCAGCGACAGGGTGAACCGGATCAGCGCCGGGCGGAGGGGCGGATCGAGGCTCTCGAGCAGCGTCTTCCGCCCGTATTCGTCGTAGCCGGTGTCATCCACCCGGACGATGCCGTAGCCGAGCCTCTCCACGGCTTCAATCACGTCGGTCTCGCGGTATATGCCCCGCAGTTCCATGCTGTTGGTCACCAGGCTGACTTCGCAGAAATTTACCCCCGGGACTTTGCCGACGGCGCGCTCGATATGGGCGGAGCACGCCGCGCAGTTCATGCCGGAAATGCTGTATGAACTCAATTGCCACCTCCTGAGAGCCGGCCGGGATCCGCCGGGGTTCCGCGGTACGCGGCCCCGGTACCCGAGCCGGCCCGATTTTCTTTCGCTGATAGGATTATAAAATATTCGGGCGAAGATGTCTCAGAAATTTCGCCCGCCCCGGCGGGTTATTTTTTTCGGGAACGCGCCCGGGGGCGTTCCCATACGGACGGCGCCCGCCGCCGTCCGGGCGGTCCGGCGGGGCGCCGTCCGGGAAGCGGGAAGGGGACCCGGTTCCCCGGCCCCCGGCGGCCGTTTTCCCCGGAAGCGCCGGCCGCCCGCCGCGGCATTAGAAAAAAACCGGAAATGACTTATAATAATAATTAGTCCACCAAGCCACACGAGGTAACGCCATGAATCAGCAAAACGAAGAAAACAACGGTACTTCGCCGGAAATGAAGACGAAAGGGATCCAAGTCATAGTACTCATCCTGTTCTTTTTCGCCTTGTCGTGCTCTCTGGTTTTTCATCATATAAACAACCCGGAGAACCCGCAGGGCAACGTCTCGGACGGTCTTCTCGACACGGTGGTCTGCAAGGCGCAGAACAAAACCCTGCGGCAGGTCGTTTCCGAAAAAATGTCGGGATATCATCTGCACCATAAAAACGTTTCCCGGGACATGTCCGACAACGAAGACGGCAATGACGTAAACACTCTCGTCATCGTGACGGTCCAGGCCCTCGTGAAAATGCCCGACGGGCACAACGAGAGCGCCGAGATCGTACTCGATCTGACGTCGGCTCTTTATTCGAAAGACTTCGACATGGTGGTTTACGGGGCGAAGGTCAACAACGTTCCGGTAACCGACAAGGCGAAGCTGGCCGAACTGAAGGATCATCTCTGCGGCGTAACCTCGGGGCGGTCCTACATATAATCCGGGGTTCCGAAACATGAAGAAAGGCCGGGGCGCTTTGCCCCGGCCTTTGCGTTTCCGGGCCGGTTCCGCCGGGAGGGCGTCCCG
>CAZFNS010000032.1:3433-6916 GCA_964520475.1 uncultured Enterobacterales bacterium | reverse complement strand
CTCGGATCGTGAATCAAATTCAGGTCAGTCAGGTTTGAGTTTGCCGATGAATTATAGTGCGGTTAAGAAATTAAACACACGAAAAGGAAGCGCCGTTAATTTACGTTAACAAACATACGCGTCTGACGGTCAAACAGAATCCCGAATCGAACCGGTTGATACCATGATAAAAACTCCGGCGGGAAGAAAACCGAGGAGCGGTCGAAGAATAATAAGGAAGGAAGAGATATAAGCCGCTCAAAGGAAACCGTATTATCTCCGGGATAACCGTCCGCGTTCCGCGCTCCTTGGGAACGGAAAAGGGGAGAAGAGAACCGGGAGGGATTATCGTTCCTAACGAAAACCGGCTAGACGCGGATTACGCTCGAGAAATATTTCCTATCTGGCGCCGTGATTGAGTCTGAGTTTCGCGGCGTTCATAATTTCATTTACGTTTAAAGCCGGCACGCAAACATTCCTCCTCAAGTCGAAGCGATCGACGTGAATAAATCAAAACGAAACAAAACCAAAACAAAAAGCGCGAATGTAGTCAGATTTACATGAGGTTTAGTTTGAAAGTTAATTTTCGTTAAGCGCGACGGGGAAAAAGAAACGCGCCGCGAAGTTAAGTTACGGCGCGTCCGCGTTTAATCGTGTGCAAGTGTATCAACCGCCGGGCGCATATCACGATGCGGCGCGGAGGCCGACGAAGGAGCCGGAACGGTTAGCGCGGTGAACTGTCAGGCGGCGGTTATAATACCGCGCGACTTGAGGCGAAAAGCCTCGCAAAGCCTTAAAAACCGTGTATTTCTGAGAAAGGGGGATGTCGGCCGCTTATAATACATGTTCGCATAATATATATTATGTTAACAAAAGGGCGTCCCAAAATATATGAATCCGCGCCCGGGCCTCATCCTTATTATATATGAGTCCGCGGCCGTCCGTCGACGGCAATTCCCGCGTTCCCGTTCGTCCGTATAAGACTTAATCATGCTATCATAGATATCCGGCCCGGCCCGCCCCGGGTCGGCCGTCCGGTTCTTCTTCTTCCCGGTTTGTTCGTTACCGCTTATTATATCGTTATGGTCAAAGACGCCGTCGGCAAAATCTCCGCGGAGATCGGGATTCTCCTGAAACTCGCCGTGCCGATTTTCATCAGCCAGCTGTGCTCGAGTCTGCTGGGGCTTACCGACAGTCTTATGTCTGCTTCGGTCGGCACGGTGGATTTCGCCGCGATCTCGCTCGGCGTTTCGCTTTCCATGCCGGTAATGCTGTTCTGCATGGGCGTGACGTTCGGCCTCGCTCCGATAACCGCGCACATCCACGGTTCCGGCAGGGCCCCCGAAGTGCTCAGGCTCATCCCCACCGCCCTGACGGTTTCTCTCGCGATAGCGCTCGCGGGATCGCTGGCGCTCTTTTTCGCGCCGCCTTATATACTTACGGACGTGGAGCCGGAACTCGCCGCCAAGACCACGACGTACCTCCGGTTCATTTCCGCGGCGCTGCCCGGCCTGATTCTCTTTTTCGTGCTGAAGAACATCACCGAGGGTCTTTCCATCACCGTTCCCTCGATGGTCATCGTGATGAACGCGGTGGTGCTAAACATCCCGCTCAACTACATCTGCATCCACGGCTGCCTGGGTCTGCCGGCCTACGGATCGCCCGGCTGCGGCCTGGCCACGGCTTTCGTGACCTGGACCAACTTCGCGCTCATGGCTCTCTACGTGCGCCACTCCAAGCTTTACGCCCGGGCGGGCGTAAATATCTCGGCGTTCAGATTCGTCGTAAGCGACGCCCACGTCCGGGAAGTGCTCAGGGTCGGTCTTCCCATCGCCGTCGCCAACGTACTCGAAACCGGCATCTTCGCGCTGATGGTATACGCGCTGACCCGGTTCGGGAGCAAGGTCATATCCGCGAGCCAGATCGCCAGCAACGCCTACATGATGGCGTTCATGATCCCCATATCCATGGCCATCGCCGTGTCCATCCGGGTCGGCCGGAACCTGGGCGCGGGTTCGAAGGAGAAAGCCGTGTTTTCGGCGGTGTCGGGCTTCCTGGTGTCGCTCTGCCTGGTCGTGCCGGGCATACTCATCGTATATTTCAACCGCCTGGAGATTATCGGGCTGTTCACGAGCGATCCGGAGGTGGCGGCGATCGCCCTGCCGCTCTTCGTGTTCGTGTTCTGCTACCAGTCGCAGGATCCGTTCTTCGGGACGGCGTTCGGCGTCCTGCGCGGCTTTAAGGACACCCTGAGCATAATGTACGGCAACATCGTTTTTCTCTGGTGTCTGGCGGTGCCGGCCGGCTATCTCGCGGGGCTCACCGATTTCACCGGCGCCCCGCGCGGGGTCTACGGCATGTGGTTCGTCGTGGTGTGCTCCTATTACCTGATGACGCTGTACTGGCTCGCGCGCGCCTGGTGGCTCTTTAAACACGCGGACCGCTACCTGGGCCGTACCGGCGCGGTACCTGCCGGTACGGCGTAGGACGCGGGAAACCGCGGCCCGGCGATCCGGGCGGGCGTATTCGGGCTCCCCGCTCAGATCTCGATCGTCCGGCCCCCGGCCAGGTATTCGAGTCTGTCCCCCATTATTTCCTTCATATATTCGTACCAGAAAACGCCGGTGCAGTGGCAGGTGTAGAACACGGCGCCCGATTTCAGGAGTTCCCGGGCGGTCGCTTCGGCCATGCGGCGCCCTTCCGGCGTGTCCGGGACGTCCTTGAGATGAAAGCCTCCGACGAGCACGTCCGGCCTGAGCCATTCGACGACGTTGAGGACGCCCTTGTGGGAGCACCCGCTCACCGCGACTCTCTTGCCGTCTTCCCGGATCAGCAGGTACTGCTCGTGCCGGAAATCGTCGGGAACGTCCGCCCCGTCCGCGCGGACCTTAAGTCCCCCGCCGCCGGCGGGAAACCGGGGTTCCCTTTCGTTGCAGGTGCGGAGATCCAGCCCCGGGAAGATTTGCCGCGAGTCCCCGGTCATGATTATGCGTTCCGATTTGTAAACCCGCTCGTCCGTGCCGATGAATTTGCCGGCGCGGTTGAAAAACTTCCCCGCCGCGTTCCGGTTCATGTACACGGGAGCTCTCTTGTTGATCTCGAAAAACTTAAGGAGCCCGCCGCCGTGGTCGTAATGGCCGTGCGACAGCACGGCCGCGTCGGCTTTGGCGAGATCGATCCCGAGTTTCGCCGCGTTTTCCGCGAAAAGCCCCGAGGCCCCCGCGTCGAACAGCACGGTGTGCTCCCGGGTCTCGATCCAGAGACTCAGGCCGTGCTCGGCGCCGAGCCGCCGGTCGCAGGCGGTGTTCTCGCATAAAGCCGTGATTCTCATCGGGAACCTCCGGCGCGGCCCGGCGCCGCGCCCTTTTACCGTATTATAAGCCAAATCCCCCCGCCGGGGCGTTCCGGCGCCGGAAAGGGCCGCGGGCCGCCCGGACCGGGCCCGGTTGCGTCCCCGGTCCCCCTCCCGCGGACGCCCCGTCCCGCGGTCCCCTTCCGGCCGCG
>CAZFNS010000032.1:0-3333 GCA_964520475.1 uncultured Enterobacterales bacterium | reverse complement strand
CGTCCCCGGTCCCCCTCCCGCGGACGCCCCGTCCCGCGGTCCCCTTCCGGCCGCGCGGCGGGACGCCGGAATTGCCAACACTACCCGTTTGTGCTATATTCCGGGAATACGGGAAAGCCGGCGGGCCCCCGCTCTCAGACGCCGTAAAAAGCCTGACGACACATGCAAGGATACAAGAAAAGATGAATTACTACAGCGACGAGCTTCTTACCTCCAACAACGAGGATTTTGTCGAAAGAAAGAAGAGAGATCTGAAGAAGGCCCCCAAGGTCAAGTCTTCCGAGATATCGTCCCTTTCCAACAACGAGCTCCTGAAGAAGAACATTATCAGAGCCTGGAGACCCTACAAAGGCAAGATTTACATCGACCCCTACGTCGAGCGCTATCCCGCCAAAAAATTCGACTTCTACGGCGTCAGAAGCGTCATAACCGAGCGCTACTACTGCTACCCGGAAGTCGAAAGCTTCACCATCACCGACATCGAGAACCAAAACGAGCACTACTGCTTCAACGGCTGCAAGGGCAACCTCAAGATCCGCGTGTGCTTCCTGAAGCCCGGCGTCATCGCCCCCGATCTCCTCGATCAGATGTACTTCATGGGCACCTACGGCAGCTTCATCCTGTGGGAGCTCGACACCGGCGATTACGGCCGGCAGCTCGCGGTAAAGCACGGCGAGTACAAGTGCTACGTCCGCGACAGCCTCGCCCTCTTCATCGGCAGCGAAGGCGATGAGGAAGAGCCCGCCCCTGCGGACGAAGAGGAAACGGCCGGAGCCGAAGAGTCCGGGCGGGACGAACAGCCCTCCGAAGACTGACACTCTTCATCCCCGCGCGGCGCGACGCCCTCCCCCGGGCGCGGCGTCCGACGATCCCGCGGCGCGGAATTCCCGCGGCGCGGTATAATAAAGGCCGGAACAGCGCGTCCGGCTTTCGCTTTTCCTGCCGCCGGGCGCCCTTTCGACGAACCGGCCCGGCGCGCGGCCCGCGGTCATCGCGTTTTCCGGGGCAATTGACGGACGATCTATGAACATGTTATTCAAACTCCTCGACCTGATCACCAAATGCACGGTCGTCGTGGTCATCGGCGCCGCCGTGTGCAGCTATTACCAGCGGGATCTGTTCTCGTGGGTAAAGGGCGACGCCCAGACCATGGTCCTCGGTTTCATCATGCTCTGCATGGGCCTGTCCCTGACCAAGACCGACCTGGCGGTTCTGGCGAAGCACCCTTTCGACCTCCTGGTCGGCGCGGTCGCCCAGTACACCATCATGCCCCTGGCCGCCTGGGGCATCGCCAGGGGGCTCGATCTTTCCGAGGGGCTGACCCTCGGGCTGATCCTGGTCGGAACCTGTCCCGGCGGCGTCAGCTCCAACATCATGAGTTTTCTGGCCAAGGGCGACGTCGCCTTCTCCGTGGGCATGACCACGATTTCGACTCTGCTCGCTCCGGTGATGACCCCGCTGCTCACCCACTGGCTGATCGGCCAGAAGGTGCCCGTCGACGGCTGGGGCATGTTCGAATTCATGCTGTACGTGACCCTGATTCCGGTCACGATAGGAGCAACGCTGAACATAAGCCTTCAGCGCTTCGGGTTTTTCCGGTTCGTCAAGAAATTCATGCCCCCGCTCGCCACCTTCGGGTTCGCCTGCATCGTGGGCGGCGTGGTCGCGTTCCACGGCGACAAATTCATAACCTCGGGGCTGGTCATCTTCGCCTGCATCTTCTGCCATAACACCGCCGGCTACATACTCGGCTACCTGGCCGGCGTCATATGCGGCATGCCGTTCGCCAAGAAGAAGACCCTGGCCATCGAAGTCGGCGTCCAGAACGCCGGGCTCGCCACGGGCATCGCCACCAAGTTCTTCCCGGCCTCGGGCGAGGCGGCCGTGGCCGCGGCCGTGTCCTGCGTGTGGCATTCGATCTCGGGCACCATCCTCGCCAACTTCTTCCAGCTCATTTCGAGCGGCGAGGAACGGGCCGCCGCCCGGCTCGAGAGCAAGCTCATCGCCGCTCATAAGACCCTCGCCGCTAAGTACGCCCGGACGCATCCGAGCGCCTGACGGGTAAACGCCCCGTTCCCGCTAAGCCGGCCCGGACTCCCCCGTCCCGCCGGCTTCTTCTTTGCTTATACACCCGCCGCCGATTTCCCGCGCCGAACCGGCGAGACCCCCTGCCGCCGGAGCGCGGCGTCCCGCCCCGCTCCGGCGGAAGATTCGGGAGGAAGTCCCGGGAAGCGCCTTAAAACATTATTAATATATATCTCTCTCTAACCTTATGGGACGACGGTCCCGGACCAAAAAAAGCCGGAAAATGCCCTCGACTCCCGGATCGCGAAAATGTGAAGAATATCGCATATATTTTTCTTGCGCCTAGGGACGAAATTTTATATAATGCAAGTAGAGTATGTGTACGCGCGATTTCGACCGCCCGATTCGGGACAATTTTTTGGAAAAGTATTTCGGGGGTCGACGCCAGGCGCGGACAGAACCACAACGGGAGGTATTTATGGGAAAAACACCCGGATATTTTTTTACGCCGCGCGCGTCGCGCGGACAGGCAGCCGGGGAAACCCGGCTTTGACGACTTTATACAGAGAGGTAAATTAAATTAAATGAAAATCAAACGTTCCGCAAAATCAAATAAAATCTGCCGGCCGGACAAGGCTTTCGGACAAGTCCGGACGGAAATTACCGCGCGGCGGCGCGGAGCGGGGAGCCGCGCGTCAGCGCGGACAGGCAGCCGGGGAAACCCGGCTTTGACGACTTTATACAGAGAGGTAAATTAAATTAAATGAAAATCAAACGTTCCGCAAAATCAAATAAAATCTGCCGGCCGGACAAGGCTTTCGGACAAGTCCGGACGGAAATTACCGCGCGGCGGCGCGGAGCGGGGAGCCGCGCGTCAGCGCGGACAGGCAGCCGGGGAAACCCGGCTTCGGCGACTTTAGAGGAGTCAAATTTAATGAAATTACTTAAATCTTTAAACAAAACGTACAAGTCGGACAGGGCTTTCGGACGAGTCCGGACAGAAACGGCCGCGCTGTGGCGCGGAGAGGAAAGCCGCGCGTCAGCGCGGACAGGCAGCCGGGGAAACCCGGCTTCGGCGACTTTAGAGGAGTCAAATTTAATGAAATTACTTAAATATTTGAACAAAACGTACAAGTCGGACAAGGCTTTCGGACAAGTCCTGACGGAAACGGCCGCGCGAAACGCGCTTTATGCGGAGCGCGGGGAAAACCAGATTTCGCCGAATTTAAAACTGACGATTGACACAGATAACCTCTGGGACAAATTCCTGAGAGTACGCCGCCGCGACGAGTCTTCATAGGCGGCGCC
>CAZFNS010000031.1:0-10487 GCA_964520475.1 uncultured Enterobacterales bacterium | reverse complement strand
GCCGGGGTCGTCCGGCCGAGGCGCGCCTCCCGGAGGGCGCGGGCCTTTTCGAGGGCGAGCCGCTTGCGCTCCTCCGCCCGGGCGTTCCGGTCAGCCGCCGCGGCGGAAGCCGCGGGAGCCGGGGCCGGGGCCGCGGGAGCCGGGGTTGCCTGAGCCGCCGCGGCCGGGGCGGCGCCCCGGCTCCTTATCTTCGCGAGGGCCGCGGCCTTGCGCTCGGCGCGCAGCCGCTCCTCCTCGGCGAGGCGGCGCTGTTTTTCCTCGAAGCGGATCCGGGCCGTTTGCAGCTTTTCCCGCTTCATCCGCTCGATCCTGAGCTGGGCCTTGGCCGCGCGGAACTCCGCGATCAGGCGGATGGCGCTCGGGCACACCCAGGAGCAGCAGCCGCACTCGATGCAGCTCCCGAGGCCCCGCTTCCGCGCGTCCTCGTACTGCCCGGCCGCGCAGTACGCGTAGAGCTCGTACGGGATGAGCCGCGAGGGGCAGGCCTTCGCGCAGCGCCCGCAGCGGATGCAGCTCACCTGGGGCTTGACCCTTTTGATCTCGTCCTCGCCCGGGGCGATGAGGCAGCCGGTGGTTTTGATCACGGGCACGTCCGCGTCGCGCAGGGTGAAGCCCATCATCGGGCCGCCCACGATGACCCGCGGGGTCGCGGGGGCCCGGTAGCCGAGGCAATCGAGGATATGGGGCACGCCGCAGCCGATCGGCAGATCGAAGTTGCCGCGCTTCGCGAGGGCCGTGCCGGCGACGGTCACCACCCTCCGGGTGAGGGGCTGCCCCCGCACCACCGCGTCGGCCGCCGCGCAGACGGTGCTTACGTTCAGCACGACGACCCCGTAAGCCGCGGAGCGCGCCGAGTAGGGGATCTCGATCCCCGTGATCAGGGCGATGAGGTTGCGCGCGGCCCCGGACGGGTATTTGACCGGGATGACCGTGACCCGGGCGTCCGGGACGCCGGCCGCGGCGAAGGCGGCGGTGACCGCCCGGATCGCCTCGGGCTTGTTCGACTCGATCGCGGCCACGGTGAATTCCGGCTTCAGCACGGCCCGGAGCACCCGCACGCCCTCGGCGATCAGCGCGGCCCGCTCCCGCATCACGCGGTCGTCGCAGGTTATGTAGGGCTCGCACTCCGCGCCGTTGACGATGAGCAGGCGGCAGCCGCCCGCCCGGACCGGGCCGCCGAGCTTCGCCGCGGTCGGGAAGCCGGCGCCGCCGAGCCCCGCCACGCCCATGGCGCTTATGTGGCGGAGCAGGAGCGCGGGATCCTCGTCCTCGTACCCGGGGTACGCGGGGTTTTCGTAAGTCTCCCCGTATCCGGGGCTGTCCGGGGGATCGCACCTGATGACGACGCAGGGCTCGGGGAAGCCGCTCGGATGGGGCACGGGGGCCGGGCCCACGCTCTCCACGGTTCCGGAAAGCGGGGCGTGCACGGCGACGCGCCGGAGATCGTCCGAGGCCGTGAGCGGCTCGTTCTTAAGCACGCGCCGCCCGGGCCGGACCAGGATCTCTCCCGGGGGCCCGGCGTGCTGGCGGAGCGGCAGGACGAGCCGCCCGGGCGGCGCGATCGTCTCGATCGGGCTGTCCGCGGTCAGCTTGTTCTCGGCGGGGAAGATCCCGCCCTTGAATTTGAACGGCTCGCCGTTCCTTATCCTGTCCCAGCGCGAGGTCATGAGCTTCCGGCCTCCCGCGGTTCGACGATCCAGTCCCAGGTGTCGGGGGTGGGTTCCGGGGCGGCCAGGGTCACGCAGTTCTTCGGGCAGGCCGCCACGCACTTGCCGCAGCCCACGCAGATCGCCGGGTCGACCCGGTGCGGCTCGCGGAGCGCCCCCGCCACGGCGTCGTAGGGGCAGGCCTGCGCGCATTTCGCGCAGCCGATGCAGTCCGCGGCGGCGATCACGGCGACGCGCTCCTCCTCCTTCATGCCCGGGGCGGGGGCGGCGGGCAGGTGCATGATCTCGGCGAGGGCCGCGATGGTCACGTCGCCGCCCGGGGTGCAGAGGTTGATGGGCGCGGCCCCGGACGCCACGGCCTCGGCGTAGGCCGCGCAGCCCGCGTAGCCGCACTGGCCGCACTGCGCCTGCGGGAGGGCCTTCGCGATCAGCTCGGCCGCCGGGTGCTCGGGGGCCACCCGGAACTTCCGCGCGGCCGCGCTGAGCAGGAGGCCCAGCCCGAAGAGGCTCAGCGTGAAAGCCAGGATGACCGCGATGTTCTGCAGCATTGTTTTTTCTTCAATCCTTTTTCCGCGCGGGGCGGGGAAGCGCCCCGCGGCGCCGCCGGGCTAACCGGCGATGAGGTTCGTAAAGCCCATGAACGCCATCGACAGGAGCCCGGCCGTGACCAGGGCGATGGCGCTGCCCCGGAAGGGCCCCGGGACGTCGGAGTTCGCCAGCCGCTCGCGCATCGCCGCGTAGATCACGAGCACGAGCGAGAAGCCCGCGCCCGCGCCGAGGCTGAAGACCAGCGCCTCGAAGAAGGTGTGGCCGAGGCTCACGTTCAGCAGGGCGAGACCGAGCACGATGCAGTTGGTGGTGATGAGGGGCAGGTAGATGCCGAGCAGCCGGAAAATCTCCGGGCTCAGGCGCTTCACCATGATCTCGGTGAACTGCACGGCGCCGGCGATGACCACGATGTAGACGATGAGCCTGAGGTCGGTGAGCCCGAGGGGGATCAGGATCAGATGATCCGCCGCGTGGCACGCCGCCGAGGTCAGGACCAGCACGAAGGTCGTGGCGAGGCCCATGCCCGCGGCCGAGCTCAGGTGACGGGACACGCCCACGAACGGGCAGATCCCCAGAAACCTGACGAGCACGAAGTTGTTGACCACGGCCGCGCTCAGAAACAGCAGAAAATAAGACATAGCCCGCTCCCGTATACCGGGGGACATTTTAGCATGTTTTGCCCCGCGGGCGGGACAAATTCCGGCGCCCCGGGAACTCGTGACAAAAATTCCCCGGCGCGGCCGCCCGGGCCCGCGGCGGGGCCGCGCGGGAAGGGCGCGTTTTTCCCGGAATTTTGATTTGAGTTGACGATTTTTTCCCGGTTTTGGGGTAATCTGCCTCTGAGCGCGGGCTCCGCCCCGCCGTCCGGTTTTACCTTTCGACGTCAAGTTTTTCGGAGGATTACGTTATGAGATTTTGCAAAAGAACCTGCTGCGCCCTGTCGGCCGTCGCGGCCGCCGCGGTCCTGGGGGGCCAGCCCGCGGCCGCGGCCCCCGCGGACGCCTGCCGGGAGCCCCCGCGGACCATCGCCCTCGAGGGCCTGTCCGAGGTCAAGGCGCAGCCGGACGTGGCCTACGTGCGGGTGTCCGTGGAGCGCAAGGCCAAGACGGCCGGCGAGGCGCGCCGCCTCGCCGAGCAGGCGGTGAGCGCCTTCGCCGAGGGGCTGAAGACCGGCAAGAACACGGGCCCGCTCTTCGAGAAGGACGACGCCTTCCTCAGGGCGGAGAGCATCAGCGTCCGGCCCGAGTACTTCTACGAGAACAGGAGCAACGAGCGCAAGCTGTCCGGGTACCTGGGGACCCGCGCGGCCGTCGTGCGCCTCAAGAACTTCGATCTGATCTCCGAAGTGCTCGACGCGGCCATGAAGGCGGGGATCAACGCCGTTTCGGACGTGTACTACGAGGTCGAGGATCCCAAGCCCGTGAAGGAGCGGGCCCGCCGGGAGGCCGTCTCCGACGCCATGGCCAAGGCCGCGCAGATCGCTGAGACCCTGGGCGTGAAGCTCGGCAGGGTGCGCTCCGTGACCTACGGCGCGGGCCGGGACGGCTTCGAGCCGCGCCCGTACCGGGCCGTGAGCAACATGAGGGCCATGGCGGTCGCGGCGGACACGGTCGCGGGCTCGGCCGAGGAAGGGGGCGTGTACGCGCCCGACAGCCTGAAGTTCACCGACTCCGTCAGCGTGGTGTTCACCATTGAGTAGCGCCCCGGGCGCCGGGCGGGACCCGGCGCCCCCGCCGGCGTTCGCGGACGCCCACTGCCACCCGCTCGGGCCCGCGGACGCCGCGCTCGCCGCCTTTTACGGCGCGAAGATCCCGCCCGCGGGGCGGGCCGGCGCCGGGCCGGAGGGGGCCGCCCCCTCCGGCCCGGTTTTACCGCGCCGGCTCGGGGACGGCTCGATCGCCATCGCCTCCCGCGCCGAAGCCCGCGGGTGCCTGCGGCTCTTCGCGGATCTTCCCGCGGAGGTCCGGGCGGAGCTCGCGCGCGGCCTCGCCGGGACGGCCGCCCGGGCGGCCGCCGCCGGGGCGCGCCTCCTCGCCGTTCCCGCGGCCGGGTGCGGCGAGGGCCGCCGGAACCGCCTGCTTTACCGGCTCCTGCGGCGCGCGGCCGGCGGGGCCTTCCCCGCGGACGCCCCGCGCGCGGTGTTCGGGTTCGGCTGCCACCCGCGCGGCGCGCTCTCCTTCGACCCCGGGGAGTTCGAGGCCGAGGCGGCCTTCATGACGGCCCGGCCCGGGGGAACCTTCGTCGGCGAGATCGGGATCGACCGGCGCCTCGCCGCGTCCGTGCCGCTCGCGCGGCAGGAGGAGGCGTTCCGGTTCCAGCTCGGGTACGCGGCCGCCCGCGGCCTGCCCGTCAGCATCCACTGCGTGGGCGGCGCGGGCGAGGTCCTGCGCGCCCTCAGGGCCGCGGGCCCCGTCGCCGGGGCGATCCACGCTTTCGCGGGCGGCCCCGAGCTGGCCGGGCAGTACCTGCGGCGGGGCCTGAAGCTCGGGATCGGGCCCGCGCTCCTTTCCCCGCGCGCGGGGCCGCTCCGCGAGGCGGTCCGCCGCGCGGGCGCGGGCGGCCTCGTCCTCGAGACCGACTTCCCCTACGCGCGCCTCGCCCCGGACGGATCCGACGGCGGCTTTTACGGGGCGGGGCGCCCCGGGCTCGTCCCCGCGGAGCCCGCCTTCCTGCCGCTCGTGCTCGCCCGGGTTGCCGGGCTGCTCGGCCTCGACCCGGAAACCGCCGCGGCGCGCCTCTGGGAAAACGCCGCCGCGCTCTTCGGCGGGGCGCGGGAGCGCTCCGCCGGGGCCGGGGTTTGACGGCCGCCTGCTTTTTGCGGATGTAACCTACGGCTAACGGCGATCCCGCGATTATAATCGATAATCGATAATCGATAAGAATTAATAAAAGGCCGGACCGGCCCCCCCGGGAACCGGCCGCCGCGCGCTTTCGTCGGGTGAGGTGCCGTCTTATGCCCAGCCACATTGAACACGAATCCATGGAGAATTACCTGGAGACCATCGCCAAGCTCGGCCGGGACGGCGCCCGGGTCCGGGCCGTCGACGTCGCCCGGGAGCTCGGTCACTCGCGGCCGTCCGTGAGCCGGGCGCTGGGGCTCCTCCGGGAGAAGAACCTCGTCGCCGTGTCCGAAACCGGGGCGATCGAGCTGACGGAGGAGGGCGCCGCCGCCGCCGCCCGGGTGACCCACATCCACGAGTCCCTCGTGAAGTTCCTCTGCCACGCCGCCGGGATCACCCCGGAGCAGGCCGACGTCGACGCCTGCCGGATCGAGCACGTCGTCAGCGCCGAGACCGTAACCGCCGTCGAGGAGTACATCCGGCGCAACGGCATCGGCGGCATGAGCGTCGAGATCCCGGTCAGCTCCCATTTCCCGGAAAGCTCCGACCTGCTCGAGTCGGGCGAGAACTACCTCGAGACCGTCTACCTGCTCCGCCAGAAGAAGCAGCGGATCCGGGCCGTCGACCTGGCCGGGGCCCTGGGCGTGTCCCGGGCCTCCGTGAGCCGGGCCCTGGCGGCGCTCCGCCAGAAGGGCTTCCTGGACATCCGGGACAACGAGATCTTTTTCACCCCGAAGGGCCTCGCCCGGGCGCGGGAAGTTTACTCCAAGCACCTGTACCTCGAGGCTTTCCTGCGCTCCGCCCTCGGCCTGCCGGTGCGGATCGCCGAGCGCGACGGCTGCCGCATCGAGCACATGGTGAGCGGCGCGGCCCTCGACGGCATCAGACTGTACCTGCGCGCGAAGGGGATCGACGTCGCGGAGGCGTAGCGCGGGCAAAAGCCCGCGGGGAGGAGAGAAGATGATGACCCCGGCCACGAAATTCCTGGACGCGCGCGGGATAAGCTACGCGGTCTACCGCTACGAATGCGACGCCAAAAGCGACTTCGGCCATCTCGCCGCCGCGAAGCTCGGCCGGGAGCGCGCCGAGGTCTTCAAGACCCTGCTCATCCGCCACGACAAAACCTACGTCACCGCCGTGATCCCCGTCGACTGCACCCTCAATCTCAAAAGGGCGGCGAAGCTCGCCGGGCTCAAGAACGTCGAAATGGCCCCGCCGAAGGACGCGGAAAGGGTCACGGGCTACGTCTGCGGCGGCATCAGCCCCTTCGGGCAGAAGCGCCCCGGGGCGGTCCTGGTCTCGGACCGGGCCCTCGGGCTTAAGGAAATGCTCGTGAGCGGCGGGCAGCGGGGCCTGTCCCTCGGGGTCGCCCCGGCGGCGCTCGTCGCGCTCCTCGGCGCGAAGACGGGCGACATAACCGACGACGAGTAGCCCCGCCCCGCGGGGCTTTTTCGCAGGCGGCGGGGGGTTCCGGGCCGGGCGCGGCCGCCGCGGCCCCGGTTCCCGCTCCGCGCGCCCCGTTTCCGCGGGGCCCGTGCGCCGTGATTTTTCCGGATTTTGGACATGGGGCAGAGAATTGGCCCCGGTTTGCCCGTATGATGGTATGAGAACCGATTTTTAAGCGCCGCGCGGGGCCCCGGGCCCCGGCGGCGGGAGTTTTGCCCATGAGCCTTGTTTTCATAGCGGCGGACGGCGCGGCGCCGGCCGGAGCCGCCCGCGGAACCGGAAAGACCGGACCGGAGGGGGCCGCGCGCCCCGGCGGGGAGAGCGGCGACGAAGCCGTGATCGCGGACGGCCGCTACCGGATCAGAAAGGAAAGCCTCGGCGGCAGCTGCCTCTTCAGGCTCGGCACCGCCGGCGCGGCGGGGGACGGGGGATTTTCCTTCGAGATCACCTTCGACCGGGTCGATCTCGACCGGATCGAGGGCGAGCTCGGGAACCGGGACCGGCGCCTGACCTTCTCGCTCTGGGTCCAGGAGCGCCTCAACGGCCGGCTCACCCTGATCATCCCCGGCGGGGAGGGCTGCGCGGAGGCGTTCGCGCGGCTGTGCGCCTTTTTCAACGTAGCGGAGTCCCAGCTCGCCGAAACGATGCGCCGGGCCCGCTGAGGCCCGGCCGCGCGGCGCGCGGCCCTTCGCGGGAAACGCGGATATGACGGAAGACAGACATTACGACGCGAGTTTCAGCTCCCGGTACCTGCACCCCCGGTACTGGCTCTCCTGGGCGGGGATCGGCTTCCTCGGGATCCTGGCCGTCGTGCCGGCCGTCCTGCGGGATCTGTTCGCCGACCTCCTCTGCGCGCTCGCCTGGCGGATAAACCACCGCATGAAGAAATACACCCTCGTCAACCTGACCATGGCCTTCCCGGAGATGTCCGAGGCGGAGAAGCTCCGGATCTACCGCGATTTCCTGCGCGTGGGGCTCAAGGTCATGCTCGGCTACGGGGAGACGTTCTACCGGAGCCGCGAGCATATCCGGAACGGCTACCTGTGCGTCGGGCGCGAGCATTTCGACGCGGCGGCCGCCTCGGGGAAGCCGGTGGTCTTCATGGCCCCGCACGCCTGGGCGATCGACCGGTGCGGGCTGTTCCTCTCCGCGAACGGCCTGACCATGTGCACGATGATGCACACCTCCAAAAACGCGGTCTACGACTGGTTCATGAACTCGATCCGCCTCAAGTACGGGGGCAAGGTCTTCGAGCGGGGCTCGGGGATCCGCACCATCATCAAGTCCCTCCGGGAGGGCTACAGCTCGTTCTTCCTGCCCGACGAGGATCTCGGCGAGAAGGGCGCGGTGTTCGCGGACTTTTTCGCCTCGCCGAAGGCCACTCTGGTGACCGTGGGCAAACTCGCCAAGCTCGGCGGGGCCCTGGTCGTGCCGATGTTCTCCTGCTACAACGAGGAAAAGCACGCCTACGAGGTCGTCTTCGGCCCGGCCTTCGACAATTTCCCGAGCGACGACGTTTCCGACACCCGCCGGCTGAACCGCTGCATCGAGGATCTCGTCCGCGGCCGCGAAAAGCAGTACATGTGGTTCCTGCGCATGTACCGGACCCGCCCGGCGGACGAGAAGTTCACCGACGTCTACGGCCGGGACTTTTCGTACGAATACGTGAAGGAGCGCATCCTCGAGAACATGGCCGCGCGGCGCGCGGCCGCGGCGGCGGGCGCGCCGGCTGAGCCGGCCGGGGAGCCCGGGGAAGGCGCCCGGTAGGGCCGCGGCGGCGGGGCGGCGGGGGGATTTCCCGGCGCCGCGGGGGCGCTTTTTCGTCCCGCGGGGCCCGGATCCGGGCGGGTTTCGCCGGCCCGTAACAACTCCTGACAGTTAACACACTTTGCTACACATTGTAACACCCGGGCCGGATCCCCTTTGCTAAAATTAAAATCAGAGAACGGCACGAGGCCCGCCGAACGGGCCCGGCCGAGACTTTCCCCCGGAGGGGCGTCCGACGTCATCCGCCCCGGGGAGCGGAAAGCCCGGCCGTTCTCGGCTGAACAATAAGCAGATAATAACCAGCCCGTACGGGCAATTTTTCCTCTCTCCCGCCTTCGGGCGGAGAGAGAGGATTTCTCCGAAGCCCGGCCGGCCGCCGTAAAGCCGTCGCGCGTCGTGTATAATTAAAGCAGGGCGGAGCGGAGAAAAGTCACCGAATCATTGACCGGGTCCCGGGAAGCCGGGACCGGAAGCGCGGCCGCGGCGGCGGCCGCCGCGGGAAGCGAAGAAACCGCGGGGGAGGTAGTCATGAACGTAAAGTCTATTATTCTGGGCGCCGCGGCGCTGCTCGCGCTGAGCGGCTGCGTGCCCCTGGACGACGGGTATTACGACAGCGGGTACGCCACCGCCGGCGGCGTGTATTACAGCGGCGGCACGTACTACTCGCCGGTGATCGTGGAGCACGACTACTACTATCCGCGCTACCGTCACCATCACTGGCACCGGCCGCCTCCGCCCCCGCCGCGCCACCACGGCGGATACGGGCCGGGCCACCGTCCCGGCGGCAGGCCGGGAATCGGGCCGGGCCGACCGGGCGGCAGGCCGGGAGCCGGCAGGCCGGGCGGGAGACCGTCGATCAGCACCATGCCGCACTACGAGCGCAAGTTCTCGGCGCCGCGCTCGTCCGGACCGAGCCGGTCCTTCAACCGCGTGTCCGCGCGGCCGGGCGGCGGCGGACACGGCGGCCGCGGCGGGTTCCGCCGGAGATAGCGGCTTAAGGCGGACGCCGGGGAAGACGCGGCGTCCGCGTCACGGAAACAGAGCCGGGGACGGCCGGAGGGCCGGCCCGGCATTCGGAAAACGCGCCGGCGGAGACCGGCAGGGAGGATATTATGAACTGGCGTAACGCGATACCGGGAGCGGCGGCTCTCTGCGCGATCCTGGCGCTGAACGGGTGCCTGCTGGTCGACGACGACTATTATTACGACGACGGCTACTACACCGCGCCCGACGCGGTGGTGGTGCACGACGTCATCGTGGACCACGACGGGCCCGGGTACCACCGTCCGCCTCCCCCTCCCCCGGGGCACCGCCCGGGTCACCACGGGAGCGGGCCGGACCGCGGGCCGGATCTGAACCGTCCCGCGCGGCCGAACGGCGGCTCGGCCGGACCGGCGGTGAACACCATGCCGCACTTCGAGAAGAAGCTCAACACGCCGTCGGGCTCCGGATCGATTAACCGGACGATCAACACCAACAAGACCCTGGTGAGACCTTCGTCCTCGGCGAGCAGGCCTTCGATCAGCCGGCCGGTCAACACCAACAAGACCCTGATCAGGCCCTCGACCTCCTCGTCGAGCCGGCCGTCGATCAACCGGACGATCAACACCAACCGGACCTCGATCAGCAGGCCCTCGTTCAGCAGGCCCTCGGTGAGCAGACCGGCGAGCCGGCCCGCGGTGAGCAGGCCCTCGGTCAACCGGACCTCGAACACCAGGCAGACGGTGATCAGGCGCAGGTAGCTTCCTTGACCCGCCAAACCCGCCCTCCCTCCGGAGGGCGGGTTTTCCGCGGCGGGTGCCGGCAATTATCTTTTGTTCCAGGGAGAAAACAAACTTTGACGGAGAAGAAACTTTTAGTCGCCGCCGCGGCCGCGGCGGCTCTCATCGGTCTCGGCGGCTGCGGGATCTCCGAGGGGTTCCACTTCAATCCCCGTCCCGCCGGCCCCCCGCCCGAAGAGGAGTATTACGAGCCCGAGCCCGAACGGGTAGTCGTGGTCGAAAAGGCCGAACGCGACGACCGGCGCGCCGATCACCGGCGGCACGACCGCCGCGACCGGAGGCACCGGCCGGACGACCGCCGGGACCGCCGGCGCGACGCGAACCGGCCGGACGACCGCCGGGACCGCGGGAACCGCCCGGAAAAGCCGGAGACGAAACCCTCGGTCAGCGTGATGCCGGCTCCGGCCAAACAGGTAAAGCCGGGCGCGAAACCTCAG
>CAZFNS010000030.1:0-10703 GCA_964520475.1 uncultured Enterobacterales bacterium | reverse complement strand
CCCTGAAGAACCCGACGATTTTGACGATGATGAAGACGGGGAGACCCACGAAAACAAACAGCCAGAGGGCGATTCTCAGAACGTACGCGGAGAAAAAGAACGCCAGGAGGCAAACGGCGATGAGTTCGACGGAGCACCCGACGTACCTGTCCCTGCGGTTGTTCTCATTGTCACTCATGCGATGGCCGTTCCAAACGGTGAAAAACGAGCGTCCCGGACGTCCCGGCCGGGAGACTGCGCCGGGATCCCGGACGGGCCGCGCGGAGGCCGTCCCGGCTGCGCCGGCTCAAATAACACAGTAACAGTATGAAAAAATGAGCCCCGTGTCAAGCGGGCGCCCGCGCCGGCGGGCAATTTTAAGAATGAACGCACACGGGAAACCCGCCGCCGCGAAAGCCGGCGGCGGGCGCCCGGGCCTCAGAAGTTCCGGGCGGATTTCACGAGGTCGTAGGCCTCGTTTATTTCCTTGGTTCTTTTTTCGTACACTTCCCTCATGCTGTCGGGAAGCCCCTTGACTTTGATGAGATCCGGATGGTACTTGCGGATGAGCTTCCGGTACGCCCGGGTGATCTCGGCCGGTTCGGTGTCTTCGCCGACGCCGAGCAGATTCATGGCCCGGCGCAGCGGATCGTCCGCCGCTCCCCCGGCGCCCGCTCTGCGGTAGCCGGAATACCTGTCGTCGTCGGCGCTTTTCTCGTAATAGAAGCCGAATTCCCGGAAGAGATCGTTCAGCTCGCCCGCCGTCACCCCGAGGGCGAAGGCGATGACTTCGATGCGGCGTTTCTCCTCGGCGGTCAGGTTGCTGTCGGCGGCCGCGATATAGACGAAGAACGAGACGATGATGACCTTTTCGTCGTGTTCGGTCACCTCGGCGTCGACCACTTTGATGTCGTCGTACACGGTGTAGTCCGCGGCCCTGCCTTCGTGGAAGGCTTTCACGAACATCTTCCGGTACGCCTCGTCGAATTTGCTCATCACGTAATCGACGGAACTGCTGAGCTCCCAGCTCATCTCGGCGTTGGCCGCGGCCACGTGGCCCAGGAGACGCATGATCGCCGCCGTTATGGCTTCGTAGCGGGGCCCGTGCTCCTCGGGTTCGTCTTCCCCGGCGGAGGATCCCCGGTAATTTTCGGCGTAGCCTTCACGGTATTTGGCGCCGTAGGCCTCTCCGTACGCTTCGCCGTAGGCGTTCCGGAAATTCTCGTCGCGCTCCTCCCGGTAATTTTCGCTCCGGTCGCGCCGGCCGTGCTCCCGCTCCCACCGCCGTTCCCTCATGAGCTGCACGGCTTTGTAAATGAGAAAGGCGGGGACGCCGAACAAAAACGCGATTGCGGCGACCTTCACGGCGATCGAGGGGGCCATTATCGAGAGCATGGCCCATACGAACATCACCTTTATAAAGCAGCCGAATTTTCTGTCCGTTTCGTATCTGTTCATGTCATGATCCTTTCCGAACGTCCGGACGCCCGGTTTGCCGGGGCCCGCGGCCCCGCGGGGCCGGTTCGCGAAAAAAAATATAGAAGAAACATGATATGACGGGACGAAAGCGCGTGTCAAGAGGGCGGCGGCCGATCCCGGTATACGGACGGCGGCGCGGGGCGGGGGATGGAGGGGAAGACGGCGGGTCTCCCCCGCGCGGCAAAAAAAACGGGCCCCCGCGGGGGCCCGTTCGCTGCGCGCGGCAGTCGCGCGGAACCGGTTAAACGATTCCCTGGGCGTACATGGCGTTGGCGACCTTGAGGAAGCCCGCGATGTTGGCGCCCGCGACAAGGTTGTGCTTGTCGCCGGTGTACTCGGCGGCGGCCTCGGAGGCGGCCTTGTAGATGCTCTGCATGATCTGCTTGAGCTTGGCGTCGACCTCTTCGAAGGTCCACTCGAGACGCTGCGAGTTCTGGCTCATTTCCAGGGCCGAGGTCGCCACGCCGCCCGCGTTGGCGGCCTTGGCGGGTCCGAAGATGATGCCGGCGGCCTGGTAGACGGCGATGGCCTCGTTGGTCGAAGGCATGTTGGCGCCTTCGCCCACGGCCCAGGTGCCGTTGGCGATGAGCTTCTTGGCGCTCTCTTCGTCGATTTCGTTCTGGGTGGCGCAGGGCAGGGCGATGTCGCACTTGACGTCCCAGATGTTGCGGCAGCCTTCGACGTATTTGGCTTCCGGATGAACGGTCACGTATTCCTTGATGCGGGCGCGCTTGACTTCCTTGAGCTCGTGGATGAGCTTGAGGTCGATGCCGTTCTCGTCGTAGACGTAGCCGTTGGAGTCGCTCATGGCCACGACCTTGGCCCCGAGCTCGGTCGCCTTCTCGGCGGCGTAGATGGCCACGTTGCCCGAGCCGGAAATTACGGTTACGGCGCCTTCGAAGCTCTTGCCGTTGTCCTTGAGCGCCTCGTCCATGAAGTAGCAGAGGCCGTAGCCGGTGGCTTCGGTGCGGGCCAGCGAACCGCCCCAGCCGAGGCCCTTGCCGGTCAGAACGCCGGTGAACTCGTTGCGCAGGCGCTTGTACTGGCCGAACAGGAAGCCGATCTCGCGGCCGCCCACGCCGATGTCGCCGGCGGGAACGTCGGTGTCGGCGCCGATGTGCTTGGCCAGCTCGGTCATGAAGCTCTGGCAGAAAGCCATGATCTCGCGGTCCGACTTGCCCTTCGGGTCAAAGTCCGAGCCGCCCTTGCCGCCGCCGATGGGCAGGGTGGTGAGGCTGTTCTTGAATACCTGCTCGAAGCCCAGGAACTTGATGATGCTCAGGTTTACCGAGGGGTGGAAGCGGAGACCGCCCTTGTACGGGCCGATCGCGCTGTTGAACTGCACGCGGAAGCCGCGGTTAACCTGCACGTTGCCTTCGTCGTCAACCCAGGGCACGCGGAACATCAGCTGGCGCTCGGGCTCGACCAAACGGTCCAGGATGCCGGCCTTCAGCCATTCGGGGTGCTTTTCCATCACCGGTTCAAGAGTTTCCAGTACTTCCTGAACAGCCTGGTGGAACTCGGGCTGGTTAGGATTGCGGGCCAAAACGCTGTCCATTACAGGCTTTAATAATTTCATATTCTGTTATCCTACAACTAGTCTTTCTGGTTCTGTCAATACCTAAAATCTTGTGTGCAACATCATCTGGATCAAACCAAAATACACGCAACGCATATTATTTTTACAAACATGCGAAAAGTCAAGAAATATGCACCGCTTTTTAGCAAAAAATTACGGCGCTTACATATACGGACATCGCGCCGGAGCTTATTTTGCACCGCGCCGGGGCACTGAATAATTATGCGTAAATCTGAATATTTATACAGCCGGCCCGCGATCGGGCGGTTAAGGAAAAGGCCGGGCCCCGTCCGGGCCCGGCCTTCGGATCATCCCTCGAGACGCTCGAAATGGATGGTGTACAGGACGTGGCGGCGCTGCCGGTTCCGGCGCTTGGCGGCGATGGACGGCCTCCGGTGCCGCGAGAGCCTGCTGACCGTGTGCCTCGACAGTTTAAGACCTTTTCTCATGGGATCCCTCCCTCCTTCGGCGTTACGCCGGTTTCGGCGCGGCGGGCCCTTCCGCCGCGGTTTGTCAAAGTATACTACTCCCGGGCGCGTTTGTTAACAGGGTGCGGCGGAATGGGCGCGCGGGCCGCCCCGGGCGGGGCGCGCTATGTACTTTCGGCGGGATTTTAACTATAATTGTCCTGTTTTTTACCGTTTGTCCCGCGGATCCGCGCCCGGCCCGGATCCGTTCGTTCCACCCCGATTCACACCGAGCAGCTTATGGAAATTTTACGCGGCGCCCCGGCCCTTTCCGAATTCCGCGCCAGAAAACTTTTATCCGCCTTCGCGGAGAAGGGATTGCAGATCGATTCCGTTTACGCCGAATACGTTCATTTCGCCAAGGTGAGCGCTCCCCTGACGGAAGAGGAGCGCGCGGTGCTGGCCAAACTCCTGACCTACGGCCCGCGCGCCGGCGCGGGCGAGGCCCGCGGGACCCTGTACCTGGTCACGCCCCGCCCCGGCACGATCTCCCCGTGGTCGTCGAAGGCGACCGACATCGCGCGCAACTGCGCCCTGACCGGGGTGGCGCGGCTCGAGCGGGGCGTCGCCTACTACGTCTCGGGCGCGGACGCGGGCGACGCCGCGGCGATCGCCCCCCTCATCCACGACCGGATGATGGAGCACGTGTTCGGCAGCCTGAGCGACGCAGAGCGCCTTTTCGCCGAGCAGGCACCGCGGCCCCTGGTGTCCGTGGACGTGCTCGGGCACGGCCGCGCGGCGCTCGAGCGGGCCAACGTCGGACTCGGGCTCGCGCTCTCGGACGACGAGATGGACTATCTCGTCAAAAGCTTCGCCGCGCTCGGGCGCAACCCCAACGACGTCGAGCTCTACATGTTCGCCCAGGCCAATTCCGAGCACTGCCGCCACAAGGTGTTCAACGCGGACTGGGTCATCGACGGCGCGCCGCTCGGGAAGTCCCTGTTCGGGATGATCAGGAACACTTACGAAAAGACCCCCGACCACGTGCTGAGCGCCTACCGGGACAACGCGGCGGTGATGGAGGGATCCGTCGCCGGGCGCTTCTTCCCGGATCCGGAGACCCGCGTCTACGGCTACCGCCAGGAGCCGGTGCAGATCCTGATGAAGGTCGAGACCCACAACCATCCCACGGCCATTTCCCCGTACCCGGGCGCGGCCACCGGCTCGGGCGGCGAGATCCGCGACGAGGGCGCCACCGGCACGGGCTCGAAGCCCAAGGCCGGCCTGTGCGGCTTCAGCGTCTCCAACCTGCGCATTCCCGGCTTCGTTCAGCCGTGGGAAAAAGATTACGGGAAGCCCGGCCGCATCGACAGCGCCCTCGACATCATGATCGACGGGCCGCTCGGCGCGGCGGGCTTCAACAACGAGTACGGCCGGCCGAACATCTGCGGCTACTTCCGGACCTACGAGGCGGCCGTGGACAGCCACAACGGCCGCGAGATCCGCGGCTACCACAAGCCGATCATGCTCGCGGGCGGCATCGGCAACATCAGGAGCGAGCATATCCGCAAGGGGGAAATCCCCGCCGGCGCGAAGCTGATCGTGCTCGGCGGCCCGGCCATGAACATCGGCCTGGGCGGGGGCGCCGCGTCGTCGATGACCAGCGGCCAGTCCGCCGAGGATCTCGATTTCGCCTCGGTGCAGCGCGACAACCCCGAAATGGAGCGGCGCTGCCAGGAGGTCATCGACGCGTGCTGGCAGATGGGAGCGGGCAACCCGATCCTCTTCATCCACGACGTCGGGGCGGGCGGTCTTTCGAACGCGCTGCCCGAACTCGTCAACGACGGCGGGCGCGGCGGCGTCTTCGAACTGCGCCGGATCCCCAACGACGAGCCGGGCATGTCCCCGTACGAGCTCTGGTGCAACGAGTCGCAGGAGCGCTACGTCCTCGCGGTGAGCCCGGAGCGCCTGGGCGATTTCGAGAAGATCTGCCGGCGCGAGCGGGCTCCCTTCGCGGTGGTGGGCACGGCCACCGCCGAGCGCCGCCTGGTGCTTAACGACGAGCGCTTCGGCAACAGGCCGATCGATCTGCCCCTCGACGTCCTGCTCGGCAAGCCCCCGCGCATGCACCGCGACGTCCGGACCCTCCGGGCGGCCGGGCGGGAGCTCAATCTTGCGGGCGCGACGCCCATGGAGGCCGCGGAGCGCGTCCTGCGCCTGCCGGCCGTGGCCGAAAAAACCTTCCTCATCACCATCGGCGACCGCACCGTCACCGGTCTGGTGACCCGGGATCAGATGGTCGGGCCGTGGCAGGTTCCGGTGGCCGACTGCGGCGTGACCGCGGCTTCCTACGACTCCTACAACGGCGAGGCGATGGCCGTCGGCGAGCGGACCCCGGTCGCGCTGCTCGACTACGCGGCCTCCGCCCGCATGGCCGTGGCCGAGGCGCTCACGAACATCGCCGCCGCGTATATCGGCGACATCGAAAGGGTCAAGCTTTCCGCGAACTGGATGTCCGCGGCGGGCCATCCCGGCGAGGACGCGGGCCTCTACGCGGCCGTCCGGGCGGTGGGCGAGGAGCTCTGCCCGGCCCTCGGCATAACGGTGCCGGTCGGCAAGGACTCCATGTCCATGAAGACGAAATGGATCCAGGACGGGGAGGAGCGCGAGGTCACCGCGCCGCTTTCCCTCATCGTCAGCGCCTTCGCCCGCGTCGAGGACGTGCGCCTCACCCGGACCCCGCAGCTGCGGACGGATCTGGGCGAGACCAGGCTGGTGTTCGTCGATCTGGGCGACGGCCGGAACCGCCTCGGCGGCTCGGCCCTCGCGCAGGTTTACGGGCAGCTGGGCCGGGAAACCCCCGACGTGAACAGTTCCTCGCAGCTCAAGGGCTTTTTCGAGGCGATGCAGTTCCTCAGCCGGAAAGGCTTCATAATCGCCTACCACGACAAGTCCGACGGCGGGCTGTTCGTCACCCTGGCCGAAATGGCCTTCGCGGGGCGGACCGGCGTGACCGTCGACGTCGACTCCCTGGGCGAGGACGATCTCGCGGTCCTGTTCAACGAGGAGCTCGGGGCGGTGATCCAGGTCAGGAAAGACGACGCGGAGGCCGTCCACAACATCCTCTCCGGCCACGGTCTCGCGCACAATATCTACACCATCGGCGCCCCCAACGGCGAGGACCGCCTGATCTTCAGGAGAAACGGCCGGGACGTAATCAACGAGACCAGGACCCGCCTGCGTTCCGTCTGGGCCGAAACCACGTACCGCATGCAGGCGCTGCGCGACAACCCCGCCTGCGCCGAAAGCGAGTTCCTGGCCAAGTCCGACGCGGACGATCCGGGGCTGAACGTCAGCCTGTCCTTCGATCCCGCCGAGGATCCGGCCGCCCCGTTCATCGCGCGGGGCGCGGCCCCGCGCCTCGCCGTCCTGCGCGAGGAGGGCGTCAACTCCCAGAACGAAATGGCCGCCTCGTTCAACCGGGCGGGCTTCGAGTGCGTGGACGTGCACATGTCGGACGTCATCGGCGGGCGCGTCAGCCTTAAGGATTTCAAGGCGCTCGCGGCCTGCGGCGGCTTCTCCTACGGCGACGTGCTCGGCGCCGGCGAGGGCTGGGCCAAGTCGATCCTCTTCAACCCCCGCGCCCGCGAGGAGTTCGAGGCGTTCTTCGCCCGCGGCGACACGCTCGCCCTCGGCATCTGCAACGGCTGCCAGATGATGTCGAACTTAAAGGACATCATCCCCGGGGCGGAGCTCTGGCCGCGCTTCGTGCGCAACGAGTCCGAAAGGTTCGAGGCGAGGTTCAGCCTGGTGGAGATCAGGCCTTCGCCCTCGCTGTTCCTCGGCGACATGGCGGGCTCGCGCCTGCCCATCGCCGTGTCCCACGCCGAGGGGCGCTCCGAGTTCAGGGACGCCGCCCATCTCGACGCGGTGGTGCGGAGCGGCCTCGCGGCGGTGCGCTACGTGGACAACCGCGGCGCCGTGACAGCGCGGTACCCGGCCAACCCCAACGGCTCGCCCGAGGGGATCACCGGTCTGACCACGACCGACGGCCGCGTCACCGTCATGATGCCGCATCCGGAGCGCTGCATGAGAACCGTCTGCTGCAGCTGGCACCCGGACGAGTGGGGCGAGGACAGCCCGTGGATGCGGGCGTTCCGGAACGCGCGCCGGGCCCTGGGTTAAGCCGCCGGTCGCGCCGGGGCTCCGGCACGCGGCGGAAGGGTAAAGAGGTCGGTTTATGGAAAAGCAGCTGGTTCCCGATCTCCCGGCGGACGGGGTGTGCCGGGCCGAGATCACGGTCAAAAGGAGCCGCTTCATAGCGTCGGCGGGCCGGGCGTCGGACCGCGCGGGCGCCGAGGCGTTCATCGCCCGGATCCGCGCCGAGTTTCCGGGCGCGCGGCACAACTGCTACGCCTTCAACTGCGGCCCGGCCGGTTCTTCGGCGCTGATCGGCTGTTCCGACGACGGCGAGCCGAAGGGCACGGCGGGGCAGCCCATGCTCAACCTGGTGAGGCACGCCGCGGTCGGGGAACTGTGCGTGGTCGTGACCAGATATTTCGGGGGGACGCTGCTCGGAACCGGCGGGCTGATCCGGGCCTACCAGGACGCGGTCCGCGCCGTCCTCGCGATCCTCCCGGTGAAGGAGTACCGCGAAACGCGCGTTCTTACCGCCGAGCTGCCGTACTCTTTGGTCGGCGCCGCGATCTTTCAGGCCGGGAAATTCGGGGCGGAGATCAGGGAGCGCCGCTGCGCCGGCGAGACCGCGACGCTCACCGTCGAAGTCCCCGCGGAAGCGTGGGAGTCATTCCGCCGGGCCCTTGCGGAAAAATGCGGCGGCAGGGTGGCGTTCCCGGACCGGGCCGGGGAAAAAGCTTAAAGAGGACAAAAAAGGGGAGCGGGCCCTCGGGCCCGCTCCCCGCGTTTTCGCGCCGCGCCTCAGGAGATGGTTCTGAACTTGCGGCGGTGGGGCTTCACGGCGTCCGCGCCGTAGGTCTTTACCTTCCATTCCTCGTATTCGGTGAAGTTGCCGTCGAAGAAGGTCACTTTCCCGTCGTCCCCGTAGTCGAGGATATGCGTCGCGATCCTGTCGAGGAACCAGCGGTCGTGCGAAATGATCATCGCCGATCCCGGGAACTCCAGCAGGGCGTTTTCGAGCGCCCGCAGGGTTTCCACGTCGAGGTCGTTCGTGGGCTCGTCGAGCAGCAGCAGGTTGCCGCCCGTCTGCAGGAGCTTGGCGAGATGCAGCCTGCCCCTCTCGCCGCCGGAGAGGTCGCCCACGCGCTTCTGCTGATCGGTTCCCCTGAAGTTGAAGCGCCCGATGTAGGCCCGGCTCGGGATCTCGTAGGTTCCGACGCGGATGATGTCCCGGCCCCCGGAGATCTCCTCGAAGACGGTCTTCTTATTGTCCATTTTGTCGCGGAACTGCTCGACGTTGGCGATGACCACCGTTTCCCCGAGGGTCACCGTGCCCGCGTCGGGCGTCTCGGCGCCGCTGATGATCCTGAACAGGGTCGATTTGCCCGCGCCGTTCGGGCCGATGATGCCCACGATGGCGCCCTTCGGCACGGAGAAGCTCAGATCGTCGATGAGGGTCCGGCCGTTGTAGCCCTTGGTCAGGTTCGCGACCTCGAGGACCCGGTCGCCGAGCCGCGGTCCGGGCGGAATGAACAGCTCGTTGGTTTCGTTGCGCTTCTGGTACTCGGCGCTGCTCAGTTCCTCGAAGCGGGCGAGACGGGCCTTGGATTTGGCGTGCCTGCCCTTGGGGGACTGCCTGACCCAGTCGAGTTCCTTCTGGATGGACTTGCGGCGGGCGGACTCCGCGGCCTGCTCGTGGGCCAGGCGGGCTTCCTTCTGCTCCAGCCACGAGGAGTAGTTGCCCTCCCAGGGGATGCCCTCGCCCCGGTCGAGCTCGAGGATCCACCCGGCGACGTTGTCGAGGAAGTAGCGGTCGTGGGTGATGGCCACGACCGTGCCGCTGTACTGGTTCAGGAAACTTTCGAGCCAGGCCACCGACTCCGCGTCGAGATGGTTGGTCGGCTCGTCGAGAAGCAGCATGTCGGGATGCTCGAGGAGCAGGCGGCACAGGGCCACGCGCCTTCTTTCCCCGCCGGAGAGGACTTTGATCCTCGCGTCGGGATCGGGCAGTCTCAGGGCGTCGGCGGCCTGTTCGATCTGATTGTCCAGATTGTGGCCGTCGCCCGCCTGGATGACGGCCTCGAGTTCGGCCTGCTCGGCCGCGAGGGCGTCGAAGTCGGCGTCGGGCTCCGCGTACGCCGCGTACACCTCGTCGAGTCTTTTAAGCGCCTTTTTGACGTCCCCGAGGGCTTCCTCCACGGTTTCCTTCACGGTCTTTTCCGGATCGAGGACCGGCTCCTGGGGCAGGTAGCCGATTTTGATGCCGGGCTGCGGGCGGGCCTCGCCCTCGATGTCGGCGTCGACGCCGGCCATTATCTTAAGCAGCGTGGACTTGCCCGCGCCGTTCAGGCCCAGGACCCCGATTTTCGCGCCGGGGAAAAACGACAGGGAGATATTTTTCAGAATGTAGCGCTTGGGCGGAACGATCTTGCCCACGCGATTCATGGTGTAGATAAACTGAGCCATATTTTTCCTATGGATGGTGAACCGAAAAACCGTGACATTCTAGCATAATCGCGGGGAAAGCTCCATAAGGGGGCGGAGCGCCCGGCCCATGTGAAAAAAACGGCCGCCGGGCGCGAAAAAACCGCCGGCTGTCTTGTCAGCCGGCGGCTTGGAATCTGTCCGGTGCGTTTTGTCTCCGGTTCCCATCCCGCCGCCGTCCCGGACGCGCCGTCGTCATGCTAAATCTTCGGGATGGGGTTTCTGTTTTTCGACGACCCGCTCGGAAGGGGGATTTCCCGCCTGTGCTCCGGGTTGTTTAATGACATCATAGCAAATTCCTCAATATTAAAAATCTTTCTTAATACCGGGTGCTTTTGCTGTGCTTCGGGAATTCGGTCTAAGCACGCCGGCATGTCTTTTTCGATTCGATCATGTTGTTCTAACTGCCTTGCGTTAAAGTAAATAAGCGTTTTCGAACCTTGTTTATACAGGCGTCCGACCTGTCTTTTCATCTCGTTCGTCTTGGCGTTCCCACCGGCCCAAAGGGCAGAAAACGCCGTTTCCGGCGTTGTTGAAAGGGACTGTCCCAATTTGTTTTGTCAGTCCCTCCGGCTTTCGCTCGCGGGACCGTGATCCGCGTCCGGTTACTTGACGTAAGCGAAGTGGTACTCGCGGGT
>CAZFNS010000029.1:0-11415 GCA_964520475.1 uncultured Enterobacterales bacterium | reverse complement strand
GGGCGAGCTCCGCCTCGACCCGGGCGACGCCGGGCGCTTCGAACATTTCCGTCTGCTTTTCCAGAGTCTCTTTCAGAATTTTCTCGATCTCGGCGTCGTCCTGCCTGAGGAGGTTAAAGTTTTTCTCCTCCAGGTGGACGAGCGTGCCGCCGTCCCGGTCGAACACGAAAAAGGCGATGGTCACGTCGCCCGTCTGCAGATCGGACCAGGTGTAGACGTCGGTTTTGTACAGCAGTTTGGTCACGTCGAGGTATTGGTTCAGTTTCTCGCCCTTGGCGAGGTACTTCGCCTCCAGTTGATCGAGCGACGGCTGCCGGTACACGTAGCTGGACACGCCCGGCTCGCCCAGCTCGGCCAGGATCTCGGCTTCGGGGGTGAGGCCCACGGCGTACCGGGAGCTTTCCTCGGAAGCGGCGGAAGATCCGGTCGACGCGCATCCTCCGAGAAGCGCGGCCGAGCCGATCAAAAAGGCGGCGCCGATCGCGGCGGCCGCGGCGGTGATTCTGGTCATGTATTTTGTCTCCTGCGTAAGTTTGACGATTATGTGATCTGTCTGTAATTCTACAGGTTTTTTCCCCGCCCGAATTTTTTCGGCGGGCCGCCCGCTCTTTTTTACGACCGTTCTCACAGTCCGGGCGGAAACGCGGGGAGCCGGGAGCGCGGACGCGGCGGGGCAATCCGGACTTATCCGGGAAAAAAAGCCGGATGGGAAGAGCCGGCCGCGCCGCCGGGGCGCGGCCGGAAGAAATCAGACGTAGAGAATTTCGGTGATGTAGTAGACGACCCTGCCCTTCGGGGTGGTCACTTCCACCTCGTCGCCCGCGTATTTGCCCATGAGGCTCCGCGCGATGGGAGTCTTGTAGGAGAGCAGGCCGTTCTTGACGTCGGACTCGTGCTCGCCGACGATCCGGTAGGTTATGGCGGTGCCGTCCTCTTTTTCGAGCTGCACCGTCGCCCCGAAAATGACCTTGCGGGGCCCGGAGACCTTTACCCTGGTGATGTCGATGATCTCGGCGGTGGAAAGCTGCGCCTCCAGATCCTTGATCCTGGCCTCGCACATGCCCTGGGACTCGCGGGCCGCGTGGTACTCGGCGTTTTCCTTGAGATCCCCGTGCTCCCGGGCCTCGGCGATCATGGCGGAGATGCGGGGACGCTCGGTGCCCTTGAGGTAGTCGAGCTCCCTGCGAATGGTTTCCGCCCCCTGGACGGTCATCGGAGTTCTGTCCATTTTTTTATCCCCCCTTTATCAGATAAAAAAAACGAACCGGCCGCCGGGCGGCCGATTCCGCGGGTTCGTCCCGATTCACGCCGCGGGCCGGTCCCGCGGCGGATTTTATTTTAGCACCCGGGCGGTACAAATTCCATACGGCGCCCGCAATTTTTACGCGGGGCTATTTGTCCTTTTTCGAGTCCCCGGCCAGCGAGTCGATGAACTTTTTCACCTTGTCCATGAACCCCTCCTGGATCGGCTCGTTCTTGGAGGACTTGGCCGCCGCGGCCTCCCCGTTCAGCGACTCGTCGAACTTCTTGAGCAGATCCTTCTGCTCGGCGCTGAGGTTCACCGGCACCTCCACGATGATGTTGCAGTAGAGGTCACCCGTGAAGCCCCCGCCGTGGACGGACGGCACGCCCTTGCCCCGCACCCTGAGCTGGGTGTTCGGCTGGGTGCCCGGCTGCACGGTGAGGGAGATCCTCCCCCGGAGCGTCGGCACGTCCACCCTGCCGCCGAGGGTCGCGGTGGTGATGCTGATCGGCACGTCCACGAACAGATCCGTCCCTTCCCTTCTGAAGATCGGATGGGGCTTGACGTTGATGAACACGTAGAGGTTCCCGGCCGGGGCGCCGTTCCTGCCGGCCTCGCCCTTGCCCTGCACGGTGATCCTCATGCCGCTGTCGACGCCCGCCGGGATGTCGAGCTCGATCTGCTCCTTGCTCGGGTAGCGGCCCTCGCCGCCGCACTTCTTGCAGGGCTTGGTGAAGATCTTGCCCCGGCCGCCGCACTTCGGGCAGGTCTCCTGGATGCGGAAAATGCCGTTGCCCTTCACCACGAAGCCGCGCCCCTGGCACATCGGGCAGTCGCCGGTCGAGGAGCCGTCCGCCGCGCCCGTGCCGTGGCAACTTTCGCAGACGACGTTCTTGTTGACGCGGAACTTCTTGTGGATGCCGCTGACCGCCTCCTCGAGGGTGATGTTGACCGAGATCTGCAGGTCCTCGCCGGGCTGCACCGTGCCGCGGCGGCGGCCCCCGCCCCCGAAGATGTCGCCGAACGCGTCGCCGAAGATGTCGCCGAAGTCGAACCCGCCTCCCGGGAACCCTCCGCCGAAGCCCCCGCCGAAACCTCCCGCCTGGTTGGGATCCACGCCCGCGAAACCGTACTGGTCGTAGGCGGCGCGCTTCTTGGGATCGCTCAGCACGGCGTAAGCCTCGTTGATCTCCTTGAATTTCTCCTCCGCGCCCTGCTCTTTGTTGCGGTCGGGATGGTACTTTATGGCCAGACGTTTGAAAGCCTTCTTTATAGTCTGGTCGTCGGCGTTCTTGTCCACTCCCAGGACTTCGTAGTAATCGCGCTTATCAGCCATAAACAGTTTCTCCGTTGGTTAAAATCAATCTTCGCCGCGCCCGGGCGGCGTCTCCGCGCGGCTCCCGCCGCGCTCCGCACGCCGGCGTCGTCAGTCGCCGCGGTTCCGGCGCCGCCGCGCGATCAGGCCGAGCGACTCGGCGAGATCCGCGAGGTTTCTTTCGGCCCGCTCTATTCTCCCGAAGTCGTCGCCGCGGGCGGCGCTCTCGAGGTCCCCCACGGCCCGGCCGAGACTGGCCCGCTCCCGTTCGGGGATGCCGCGGCCGCGCTCCCGCGCCCCTCTTTCGCAGAGGTAAATCAGATCTTCCGCCCGGTCGCGCGCGTACGCGAGATCTTCGAGATCCCGGACTTCGCGCTCGGAAAGGCCGGAGGGCGACCGGACCGTGATATGCTGCTCCCGGCCCGTCTTCCGGTCCCGCGCGCTCACGCGGATGAGGCCGTCGGAATCGACCTCGAACGTGACGTCGATCTCCGGCGTCCCCGCGGGAGCCGGGACGATGCCGTCCAGGATAAACTCGCCGAGCAGCGTGTTGTCTTGCGCGCGCTCGCCCTCGCCCTGGAGCACCTTGACGATCACCGCCGTCTGGTTGTCGTCGGCGGTGGTGAAGAGTCTGGTTTTCCGGCCCGGAATCGGCGTGTTCCTTTCCACCACGACCGCCATCAGATCCGGGCCGAACCGGCGGGGATTCTGTATGTTGGTGCCCAGGGACAGCGGCGTCACGTCGAGCAGCAGCACGTCTTCCCGCGCGCCCTCGAGCACGGACCCCTGGATGGCGGCGCCGATGGCCACGGCCTCGTCCGGGTTGACGTCTTTGCGCGGCTCCCGGCCGAAGAACTCCGCGACGATCCGCCGCACCAGGGGCATGCGGGTCTGGCCCCCGACCAGCAGCACCTCGTCTATGTCCCCCGGCCTCAGGCCCGCGTCCCGCAGGGCCCGCTCCGCCGAAACGAGGGTCCGCCGCGCCAGATCCCCGACCAGGGACTCGAGCTTTTCCCGGGTGAGCGTCACGTTCAGGTGCCTGGGCCCGGACGAGTCCGCGGCCAGGTACGGCAGGCTCACGTCGGTCCGCGCGGCGGACGACAGCGCGATCTTGGCCTGTTCGGCCGCTTCCCGGACCCGCTGCAGGGCGGCCGGATCTTTCCGGAGATCGATCCGGCGGTTTTCGGCCCGGAAAACGTCGATCAGGTAAGCGGTCAGGATGTCGTCGAAATCCTCGCCGCCCAGGCGGGTGTCGCCGCTCGCGGCCAGCACCTCGAAGGTCCGCTCGCCGCCGGAGTCGTCCACGCCGATGATCGAGACGTCGAAAGTGCCCCCGCCGAGGTCGTACACCGCGATCTTCCGCGCGCCCCGGCACGGCGCCGGCGCCTCGGATCCCGCCGGAATCACCTGGTACCGCCCGCTCGCGGAAGGATCGTAGGGACGGACCGCGCCGGAGCCGGGCGCGCGCGGCGCCGGGCCCCGGGCGCCGCCGAACGAACCCAGGCCGTACGCCAGGGCGGCCGCCGTGGGCTCGTTGATGATGCGCAGCACGTTCAGCCCCGCGGCGCGGCCCGCGTCCTTCGTGGCCTTGCGCTGCCGGTCGTCGAAATAGGCCGGGACGGTGACGACCGCGTCGGTTATCCGCTCGCCGAGCGCGTCCTCGGCGGTCTTCCGCATCTTCCTGAGAACTTCCGCCGAGATCTGCGGCGGCGATTTGCTCCCGCCCCGAACGCTCACCCAGGCGTCGCCGTTCGGGGCCCTGACGATTTTATAGGGCAGGACGGCCGCGTCGCGCCTGACCTCGGGGTCGTCGTAGCGCCGGCCGATCAGTCTCTTGACGGCGAACAGGGTGTTCCGGGGATTGGTCACGATCTGGCGCTTCGCGGCCTCCCCGACCAGGATGGCGCCGTCCTCGGCGTAGGCGACGACCGAGGGGGTGGTGCGGCGCCCCTCCGCGTTCTCGAGCACGGTCACGGCGCCGCGCTCGTAAACCGCCACGCACGAATTCGTGGTGCCGAGGTCTATGCCGATAATCTTGCCCATCCTTGCCCTTTCCTTTCCGAAATACGCCCGTCCTACTCGTACATGTCGAGCAGGTCGGCGATGTCCTTAAGCTTGTTCTCGGCCCGCTCGATGCGGGCGAGATCGTCGCCGCGGACGGCTTCCTCCAGGTCGCCGGTCGCCAGGCCGATCTTGTTCTTCAGCTTCTCCGGGATGACTTCGCCCAGCTCCCGGACCCGCTTGTCCAGGGAGTGGATCAGCGCGTCGGCCCGGTTGCGGGCCTCGGCGAGATCCGAGAACTTCCGGTCGTCCAGCCGGCGGGCCTCCGACTTGCCGATCATGTCCTCGATCTCGTTTTCGGAAAGGCCCGACGAGGACTTGATGGTGATATGCTGCTCCCGGCCCGTGTCCTTGTCCCGGGCGCTCACGTGGAGGATGCCGTCGGAGTCGAGCTCGAAGGTTACCTCGATCTTCGGCACGCCGCGGGGCGCCGGGCGAATGCCCTCGAGCCTGAAGTGGCCGAGCAGCTTGTTCTCTTCCGTCATGCCGCTCTCGCCCTGGAACACGCTGATGGTCACCGCCGTCTGGTCGTCCGAGGCGGTGCTGAACAGCTGGCTCTTCTGGATGGGGATCGTGGTGTTCTTTTCGATGATGGGGGCCATCCTGTTGCCGACGGTCTCGATGCCGAGGGTGAGCGGGGTCACGTCCAGCAGCAGCACGTCGGACTTGTCGCCGGTGAGCACGGAGCCCTGGATCGCGGCGCCCACGGCCACCGCCTCGTCCGGGTTCACGTCCTTGCGCGGATCCTTGCCGAAGAACTCGGACACCGTCCGCTGCACCAGGGGCATGCGGGTCTGGCCGCCGACCAGGAGGACGTCGTCGATGTCGCCGACGCCGAGCCCCGCGTCGTTGAGGGCCGTCTTCACCGGTTCCAGCGACTTCCGCACCAGATCCTCGACCAGGCCCTCGAGCTTGGCCCGGGTGAGCCGGACGTTCAGGTGCTTGGGCCCGGTCGCGTCCGCCGTGATGTACGGCAGGTTGACGTCGGTCTGCGTGGCGGACGACAGCTCGATCTTGGCCTTCTCGGCGGCCTCCTTGAGCCGCTGCAGGGCGAGGACGTCCTTCTTGAGATCCAGGCCCCCGTTCGCGGCGGAGAACTCGGCGGCCAGATGGTTGATCAGCAGGTTGTCGAAATCCTCGCCGCCCAGGTGGGTGTCGCCGTTCGTCGACAGGACCTCGAAGGTCTTGTCGCCTTCGGTGTTGTCGATGCTGATGATGGAGATGTCGAAGGTGCCGCCGCCCAAGTCGTACACCGCGATCTTCTTCTCGGCGCCGCCTTTGACCGAACCCTCGCCGTAGGCCATCGCGGCCGCGGTGGGCTCGTTGATGATGCGCTTCACGTCGAGGCCGGCGATGCGGCCCGCGTCCTTGGTGGCCTGGCGCTGCTGGTCGTTGAAGTACGCCGGCACGGTGATGACCGCCTCGGTCACTTCCTCGCCGAGGATGTCCTCGGCGGTCTTCTTCATCTTCTTGAGGACCTCCGCGGAGATCTGCGGCGGGGCCAGGTCCTCGCCCCTGACCCTGACCCAGGCGTCCCCGTTGGACGATTCGACGATTTTGAAAGGCATTACGGAAATGTCCCGCCGCACCTCCGGATCGTCGTAGCGGCGGCCGATCAGTCTTTTGATGGCGAACAGGGTGTTCTCCGGATTCGTCACGATCTGGCGCCGGGCGATGTCGCCGACCAGGATCTCCCCCTGCTCCGTGTAGCCGATGATCGAGGGGGTGGTGCGGTGTCCTTCCGCGTTCTCCAGCACCCTGACGGCGTCGTTTTCGAAAATCGCCACGCACGAGTTCGTGGTGCCGAGGTCTATGCCGATAATCTTGCCCATTGTTCCTGTCTCCTTTATTTACCGTACAAAAATCTTCGCCGCCGGTTCCGCCGGCGCGGCCCGCCGCGCGTAAGGCGTTTCTTCCGGCCGCTTTCCCGTCCGGTTACCGATCGCCTATGACTTCGGCGATGTCCCGCAGCCTGTCCGCGGCCCGGGCGATTTTGGCGAGGTTGTCGCCCCGGGCCGCCTCTTCCAGATCGTCCGCGGCCCGTTCGAGTTTGTTCCTCATCCGCTCGGAGATCGCGGCGCCGCGCTCCCGCGCCAGCTTGCGGCAGGAGTGGATCAGCGCGTCGGCCCGGTTGCGGGCCTCCGCGAGCTCGGAGAACTTTTTGTCTTCCAGCGCGTAGGCCTCCGACCGGCCGATCATCTTCCGGATCTCGTTTTCGGAAAGGCCGGACGGGGTCTGAATGGTGATATGCTTCTCCCGGCCCGTTTTCCGGTCGACGGCGCTCACGTGGATGATGCCGTCGCTGTCGAGATCGAAGGTGACGTCGAATTTCGGCGCGCCGCGGGGAGCCCGCTCGACGCCCTCGAGCAGGAAATTGCCGAGCAGATTGTTGGCGCTCGCGCGCGCGCTTTCGCCCTGGCGCACTTTAAAGAGCACGCTGGTCTGGTTGTCCTCCACGGTGGTGAACACGTGGCTCTTCCGGGCGGGGATGGGGGTGTTCTTTTCCACCACTTTGGCCATCACGTCGCCTTCGCATTCGATGCCCAGCGAAAGCGGGGTCACGTCGAGGAGCAGCAGATCGGTGCGGTCGCCCGCGAGCACGGAACCCTGGATCGCGGCCCCCGCGGCCACCGCCTCGTCCGGGTTGACGTCCCTGCGCGGCTCCCGGCCGAAGAACTCCGCCACCGTCCGCTGCACCAGGGGCATGCGGGTCTGGCCGCCGACCAGCAGGACGTCGCCGATGTCGCCCGCGCCGAGCCCGGCGTCCTTAAGGGCCGTCTTCACGGGATCCAGCGTCCTGCGGACCAGATCCTCGGTCAGCGACTCGAGCTTGGCCCGGGTGAGCCGGACGTTCAGATGCATGGGCCCGGACGCGTCCGCGGTGATGTAAGGCAGGTTCACGTCGGTCTGCGTGGCGGTCGAGAGCTCGATCTTGGCCTTTTCGGCGGCCTCCTTGAGCCGCTGCAGGGCGAGGATGTCCCTTCTGAGATCGATCCCCCGGTTGGCGGCCGCGAACTCGGCGGTCAGATAATTGACCAGCGCGTTGTCGAAATCCTCGCCGCCTAAGTGGGTGTCGCCGTTCGTGGCCAGGACCTCGAAGGTCTTGTCGCCGTCGGAACCGTCGATACTGATGATTGAGATGTCGAAGGTGCCGCCGCCGAGGTCGTACACCGCGATCTTCCGCGCGCCCCCGGCGGAGCCGGCCCCGCGGGCCGCCCGGGAGCCGGCGGCGTACGGGACCGGGGCCCCGCCGCGTCCGGCCGCGCCCTCGCCGTAGGCGATGGCGGCCGCGGTCGGCTCGTTGATGATGCGCTTCACGTCGAGGCCGGCGATGCGGCCCGCGTCCTTGGTGGCCTGGCGCTGCTGGTCGTTGAAGTAGGCCGGGACGGTGACGACCGCCTCGGTGACCTCCTCGCCGAGGATGTCCTCGGCGGTTTTCTTCATCTTGCGGAGCACTTCCGCGGAGATCTGCGGCGGGGCCAGATCCTCGCCCCGGACCCTGACCCAGGCGTCCCCGTTGGGGGCTTTGACGATTTTAAAAGGGAGCGCGCCGGCGTCGCGCCGGACCTCCGGGTCGTCGTAGCGGCGGCCGATCAGCCGCTTCACGGCGAAAAGGGTGTCCCGCGGGTTCGTCACGATCTGGCGCTTGGCGACTTCGCCGACCAGGATCTCGCCCCGTTCGGTGTAGCCGACGACCGAAGGGGTGGTGCGGTGTCCCTCCGCGTTCTCGAGGACCCGCGCGGCGCCGTTTTCGCAAACCGCCACGCACGAGTTCGTGGTGCCGAGGTCTATGCCGATAATCCTGCTCATCGTTTCCCGTTCCCGCTTCCGTGATTTAAGGCCCGCCCGATCCGGACGCACCTTTTTCAAGCACAATAACGGACTCAGCGCGAAGCGTCGTCCGTTACCTTGATTTTCAGCGCCGGGCGTGCCCGGCGGTTCCGCCTTTAGAGCTCCTCGAAGTCGGCGTCATGGGCCCCGCCCTTCTTGCCGTCTCCCCCGGGGTTCCCCTCCGGCTTCGCTTCTTCCTGCCTGTACCGGCCGCCGAGCGATCCGGCCACGTCCTGCAGCTTCTTCTCGGCGCTTTCGATCTGCGCGAGGTCATCGCCGCGGGTGGCGTTCTCCAGGTTGTTGATCGCCTGGTTGAGCTCGGTCTTGGCGTCGTCCGGGATCTTGTCCGCGTTCTCCTGCATCTGCTTGCGGCAGGCGTGGACCAGCGCGTCGGCCCGGTTGCGGGCGTTGGCGAGGTCCGCGAACTTCTTGTCCTCGGCGGAGTGCGCCTCGGCCTCGCGGATCATGGCCTTGATCTCTTCCTCGGACAGGCCGGACGAGGACTTGATGGTGATCACCTGCTCCTTGCCCGTGTTCTTGTCCTTGGCGCTCACGTGGATCAGACCGTCGGCGTCGATGTCGAAGGTGACTTCGATCTGCGGCACGCCGCGCGGCGCCGGGGCGATCCCCTCGAGGTTGAAGTGGCCGAGCAGCTTGTTGTCGGCCGCGCGCTTGCGCTCGCCCTGGAGCACGCTGATGGTCACCGCCGGCTGGTTGTCCACCGCCGTCGAGAAGGTCTGGCTCTTCCGCGTCGGAATGGTCGTGTTCTTCTCGATCAGGGTGGTCATCACGCCGCCCAGGGTCTCGATGCCGAGCGAGAGCGGGGTGACGTCCAGCAGGAGCACGTCCGTCTTGTCGCCGGTGAGCACGGAGCCCTGGATCGCGGCGCCCACGGCCACCGCCTCGTCCGGGTTCACGTCCTTGCGCGGATCCTTGCCGAAGAACTCGGACACCGTCCGCTGCACCAGGGGCATGCGGGTCTGGCCGCCGACCAGGAGGACGTCGTCGATGTCGCCGACGCCGAGCCCCGCGTCGTTGAGGGCCGTCTTCACCGGTTCCAGCGACTTCCGCACCAGATCCTCGACCAGGCCCTCGAGCTTGGCCCGGGTGAGCCGGACGTTCAGGTGCTTGGGCCCGGTCGCGTCCGCCGTGATGTACGGCAGGTTGACGTCGGTCTGCGTGGCGGACGACAGCTCGATCTTGGCCTTCTCGGCGGCGTCCTTGAGGCGCTGCAGGGCCAGGATGTCCTTTCTGAGGTCGATGTTGCCGTTCGCGGCCTTAAACTCGTCGATCAGGTAATTGATCAGCAGGTTGTCGAAGTCCTCGCCGCCCAGGTGGGTGTTGCCGTTCGTGGCCAGAACCTCGAAGGTCTTCTCGCCGTCCACCTCGTCGATGTCGATGATGGAAATATCGAAGGTGCCGCCGCCGAGGTCGTACACCGCGATCTTCTTCTCGCCCTTCACCGAGCCCTCGCCGTAGGCCATCGCGGCCGCGGTCGGCTCGTTGATGATGCGCTTCACGTTAAGGCCCGCGATGCGGCCGGCGTCCTTGGTGGCCTGGCGCTGCTGGTCGTTGAAGTAGGCCGGGACGGTGATGACCGCCTCGGTGATCGTCTCCCCGAGGATGTCCTCGGCGGTCTTCTTCATCTTCTTGAGGACCTCGGCGGACACCTGGGGCGGCGCCATTTCCTTGTCCTTCACGCTGACCCACGCGTCGCCGTTCTCCGCCCTGACGATTTTGAAGGGCATGATGGCTATGTCGCGCTGCACTTCCGGGTCTTCGTAGCGGCGGCCGATCAGTCTCTTGATGGCGAACAGCGTGTTCTGCGGGTTGGTGACCGCCTGGCGCTTGGCGACGTCGCCGACCAGGATCTCCCCTTCCTCGGTGTAGCCGATGATCGAGGGGGTGGTGCGGTGCCCTTCCGAGTTCTCCAGCACCCTCGCGGTGTCGTTTTCGAAAATCGCCACGCACGAGTTCGTGGTGCCGAGGTCTATGCCGATAATCTTGCTCATGTTCTGAAACTCCTGTATGCAAATCTTCGGGGCCGCGTCTTTTCCGTTTCCGCCGCGGCCCCCGCGTTATCTCTTCACTGTATTACATAAGGTCTCTTTCCGGGATATCAAGGGGCGGCGCGAAATATTTCAGCGCCCGGGCCCCGAGGAGACCACCACCAGCGCGGGCTTGAGCAGGCGCCCGTTGAGCACGTATCCCTTCTGCACCACGCCCATCACACGGTTCGCCGGCACGGCCGGGTCGGGGAGGTGCTGGATCGCCTGGTGGAAATTCGGGTCGAACGGCTCGTTGAGCGGATCGACGATCTCGACCCCGTGCCGGGTCAGGGCCCCGACGATCAGATCCATGGTCATGCCGAGCCCCTCGATCAGGCTCCGCTGGCGCTCGTCGCCGGGGTCGGCGTAGAAGAGCGCCTTCTCGAGCGGCTCGATGCTCGGGATGAGATCCTTCACGAAGCCCTCGAGCGCGAAACTCTTGGCCTTGGCGATCTCGGCCTCGCTCCGCGCGCGGATCTGCTTCACCTCGTTCCGGCTCGCCTCGATGGCCTCGGCGAGTTTCTTCTGGGTTGTCTCGATGAGCTTCTTCTGCTTAGCGTCCTGCTCGGCCGCGGCGTTGCTCCGGTACTCGTCGTACTGCCTCATGAGGGCCTCTTTGTCCTGCCGCGCGGCCTCGAGCTTTTTCTCTTCCTCTGCTTTCAGCCGGTTCTTTTCCTCTTTGAGCCGCTTTATCGAGATCCGGGCGGAAAAGAGCTCCCTTCTGAGCTCTTCGGCGCTGAGATGCGGCGGGATCGCGGCCTCGTCGGCCGGCGCGCCCGCGCCCTCCGGGGCCGGCTCCTCCGGCCCGGGCTCCGCGGCGGCTTCGCCCTCCCGGGTCTCCGCGGCGGCGCCGTCCGCGGTCTCTTCGGGACGCGGCTCCGCGGCGCTTTCCGGCGCGGCTTCATCCGCCCCGGCGT
>CAZFNS010000028.1:8709-12301 GCA_964520475.1 uncultured Enterobacterales bacterium | reverse complement strand
CGGCTCAGGCTCAGGCAACCCCGGCCCCGGCTCCCGCGGCCCCCGCCGCGGCGGATGACCGGAACGCCCGGGCGGAGGAGCGCAAACGGATCGCCCTCGAAAAGGCCCGCGCCCTCCGGGAGGCGCGCCTCAAAAAACGGTCCGGGGAAAACGGCGGGGAGAAGGAAAACTAAGCGATGTCGGACAAACTCATTCTCGAGAGCGCGCCCCACGACCTGAGCGTCGCCACCACCGGGCGGATCATGAGGATCCTGATCCTCACCCTGATCCCCGCCCTCTGCGCCTCGGTCTGGTTCTACGGCTGGGGGATCGTCGTCACGACCCTCGTCGCCTGTCTCTGCTCCTGCGCCGCCGAGGCGGTCTGCCTCAAGCTCCGGGGGCGGCGGCTCAACCTCATCTGGCGCGACTCCTCCGCCCTGGTCACCGGGGTGATCCTCGGCTTCACCCTGCCGCCGCTCACCCCCTGGTACCTGACCGCCGCGGGCGCGGCGTTCGCCGTCGTCGTGGCCAAGCACATGTTCGGCGGGCTCGGGCAGAACCTCTTCAACCCGGCCATGGCGGGCTTCGTCTTCCTGCTCATCAGCTGCCCGCTGCCGCTCACCACCTACGTGCACGCCATGCCGGACGCGTACGCGATCGTGACCCCGGCCCGGGCCGCGGCGATCGTCTCGGGCGCGGGCCGGGAGGAGGCGGAGCGGGAGATCCGGGCCGCCACCCGCGACCCGGCCTTCATGGCGCGGCTCATCGCCTTCGAGCGCGGCAAGATCGCCGACGGCTTCACCGGGTCGACCTTCCTCATCGACGCGAAGCACCGCCAGCCCCACGGGGACGTGGACCGCTTCACGGAGACCGCGGCCCCGGACCTTTCGTCCTACGCCCTCCTCGCGAAGTTCGTCTGCGGGCTGTGCTTCCTCCTCGGCGGGGCGCTCCTCCTCGTAAAAAACATCATCGATTTCCGCGTGCCCCTCGCCTTCCTGGCCGTGTCGACGGCGCTGGCCCTGCTCTTCCACCGGCACGCGCCGGGGGTCTACCCGGACGTTTTCCGCCACCTGTTTTTCGGGGCGACGCTGTTCGGGGCCTTCTACGTCATGACCGACCCGGTCACGGCGGTGTCCAAGCCCTCGGGCGCGTACGTGTACGGGGCGGTGATCGGCGTTCTGTTCATAGTCATCCGCAACCTCGGCGGCTACCCGGACGCGGTGGGCTTCAGCGTGCTGCTCGGCAACGCGGCCGCCCCGCTCATCTTCGTCCTCACGCGCCGCCGCGAGTTCGGTCAGGGCTTCGCCCCGGAGAGTCTCGATGAAAAAAAACGCTAATTTCGGGGAAAGCCCCGCGTACGCCGGGCTCGTCCTCGCGGCGGTCACCTTCTGCTGCCTGAGCCTCGTGTTCGCGGTCCGGGGAGTGACGGCCGGCGTGATCGCCGAGGCGGAGCGGCAGAAGACCGACGACGAGATCGGCCGCTACCTCGAGGGGGTGAAATACGACAACAATCCCCTCCGGACCTGCTACCTGGCGTCGGGTTTCGGGGAAGGGCCGCGCGAGGTCCGCGTCGCCACCCTCGCGGGCTCCCCGGTCGCCTACGTCGTCACCTACGACGTGAGCGGCGGCTACGCCGTGCCCTTCGTCATGACCGCCGGGGTCACCGCGGCGGGGAACATCATCTACCTCGACGTGATCGAGTTCAACGAGACCCCGGGCCTCGGCGACAAGATCCTCCGCTCGAGCGGCGGGTTCCTGGACAGCTTCCGGGGCGCGGGGCTCGCGAACCGCGTCTTCGAGGTGAAGAAGGACGGGGGCGACTTCGACTATTACACGGGCGCCACGGTCACGCCCCGGGCGGTGGTCCGCTCCACCGCCTCGATGCTCCGCCGGCTCGGCTCCCTGGAGCTCAGCCTGCTCAAACGCTGCGGGGAAGAACGGACGGACGGGACGGCGAAGGAAGGGAAGTAAGGATATGACGGAATCGATCGGGCGCATCCTCAAAGACGGGCTGTGGGACAAGAACCCGGGCCTCGTGCAGCTCCTCGGGCTCTGCCCGCTCCTCGCGGTGACCTCCACCGCCGCGAGCGCCCTGGGCCTCGGCGCGGCCACCGCGGCGGCGCTCACCGTCTCGAACGCGCTGATTTCGGCGGTGCGGGGCTTCCTCAGGGAGGAGGTGCGCATCATCGTCTACGTGATCATAATCGCCTCCGCGGTGACCTGCGTCGAACTCTGCATGCGGGCCTGGGCGGCCGAGCTCTACGAGACCCTGGGGCTCTACATCTCGCTCATCGTCACCAACTGCGTGATCATCGCCCGGGCCGAGCTCTTCGCGGCGCGCAACGGCGTGTTCCGCTCCGCGCTGGACGGCCTCGCGAGCGGCGCGGGCTTCACCCTGGTGCTCCTGCTCACGGGCGGCGTCCGCGAGATCGCCGGCCAGGGCACCCTGTTCGCGGGCATGGAGAAGCTCGTCGGCCCGGCGGGCGCGTCCCTCAAAATCACCTTCTTCCCGGCCGACGCCGGCTTCCTCGTCGCCGTCCTCCCTCCGGGGGCCTTCATCACCCTGGGGATCCTGGTGGCGGGCAAGAACCTCCTCGACAACCGCCTGTACGAAAGGCGCGCGGCCAAGGGCCGGGTCTGCGAGCGGACCGCGGTGGGCGGGGCCCCCGCCCCGGAGAACCCCCCCTGCTGACGCGCGCCCGCGCTTTTATTGACAAAGCCGCGGATGTGGTATAACATACCTGCGCCCCCGGGATCCCGATGACGCGCCGGGCGGGGGCGCGCGGACGGGAACGGGCGTTCCGGGCCGCGCGGGCGTTTACGGTGATCCTATGTTTGCATACCAAGACGATATACTCCCCGAGGAATCCGTTTACGGGTTCATCAAGCGGCTGGAAGAGTTCGGCTTCAGCGAGAGCGAGGTCGACCGGCTGATCGCCGACGCCTCCCGCCTGGACAAATACGCGAAGATGCTCGCCAACGTCCCGGACGAATTCAAGGACAGCGAGCGCGCCCGCGCGCTGGTCAAGGCCATGTTCATGACCGTGGACAGGAATTTCAACTTCTACGGGAAGGCCTTCAGGACGGCGTCCGGACAGTAGTAAAACCCCCGGGGAACGGAAGAATTATGAAAAAAAGCAGGGAAGCGCAGCGGGAAGTGACCGCCGAGGAACTCAAGTCCATCAACAGGTTCCTGTGCCTGAACCACCCCTCCAACGTCAGGGACGAAAGCGCGCTGGACCGTCTCGCGGATTCCTTCGGGACCATCGATCCGGAGGAGGGCTACCTCACCGGCGTGGCCGCGCAGATCCTCTGCTCCATCCTGAGGGACCACCCCTTCACGTACCGGAACCGCGAAACCGCCGTGCTCGCGATGAACACGGTCATGCAGATGCACGAGTGCGTGGTGGCGGCGACCGACGAGGAGTTCACCGAGATCGCCGAGAAGATCGAGCGCGGCACGATCACCCGCAGCCAGGCCCGCGAATGGATCTACGCCCATTTCATCCCGCTCTGACCGTCCGGCCGGAGCCCTGCCCTTTTTAAACCCCCGATTTCCCCGCTCTGACCGTCCGGCCGGAGCCCTGCCCTTTTTAAACCCCCGATTTCCCCG
>CAZFNS010000028.1:0-8609 GCA_964520475.1 uncultured Enterobacterales bacterium | reverse complement strand
CGGTCAGAGCCCTCCGACGGCCTTGGCGAACACCGCCGCGTCGTCGAGCGCGACCCGCTTGCGGCTGAAGAGCTCCAGGGCGGCGCTGCGGCGGGCCGCCCGCGCGTCCAGGTAGTCCTTGAGGGCCACGGAGCCCGCCTCGTAGCGCCGGCGGTAGATGTCCTCGGACTTTTGGCTGAGCTCGAGGGCCCGCCGGTCCGCGTCGAGCAGGGTCCGGTCCAGGGAGACGTTGGCGAGAGCCCGGTAAACCTCGCCGAGCGCCCGGTAGTACGCGGTCACGAAGCTCATTTCGGCGCTGTCCCGGGAGAGCTCCGCGAGATCGATTTGCAGCGAGTTCCGGTAGAAGTTGACGAACGGCAGCGCGAGGCGCGCGATGATCGAGCCCACCGGGTTGTCGAAGAACTTCGCGAGCTCGTCCGAGGAGCCGCCGACGCTCCCCGTCAGGCTGAAGCGCGGGTACATGTCGAGCCGGGCGGCGTCCTTCGCGGACAGCGCGGCTTTGACCCGCGCCTCGGCGGCGGCGACGTCGGGGCGGATGGCCAGGAGCTCGCTGCCGAGCCCGGCCCGCGGCTCGGGAACGGCGAGATCGGCGAGGCTCGCGGCCGTCGCGACCCCGGCGTCCGGGGTCCGGTTGCGCAGCATGTTCACGGAGGCGACGTCGTTGCCGAGCCTGACCCGGTACTCCTCCAGGGTCTTGCGCACGCCGATGAGGTCGGACTCCGCCTGCACGAGCTCAAGCTCGGACACGTCCCCCGCCTCGAAGCGGTTCCGCATGATCGCCAGGGTCTCGGCGCTGTCGCGGAGATTGCTCTCGTAAAGGGCCACGGCGTCGCGGCAGAAGACGATGTCCCAGTAGAGGTTCGCCGCCGCGTATGAGACGGTCAGGCGCGCGGCGCGGGCGTCGTACTCGGCCGCCTCCAGCGCGTAGGCCGCGGATTTGTCCGCGGCCGAGAGCCGCCCGAACAGATCCGCCTCGTAGCTCACCTGCAGGGAGCTGCCCGAGGAGCGGGAGGTCCGGCCGGGCTCGAAGGCCTTGCTCAGGCCCGCGTTCAGGGAGGCGTCGAAATCGGGCAGGAGATCGGCGCCCGCGACGTCCGCGTTCACCCGCGCCTGCTTCACCCGGATCAGGGCCTGGTAGTAGTCGTCCCCGGAGCGCAGGACCTCCTCGATCAGCGCGGTGAGATCCGGGTCCGCGTAGCGCTCCCAGTAGCTGTCGGTGATCCCCGCCGCGAACGATCCCCCCGCCGGCGCGGCCCCGTTCGCGAACGCGTACTCGTCCAGCTCCGGCCGCTCGTAGTCGCTGTGCAGGAGCGTGCAGCCGCCGAGGAGGAGCCCCGCCGCGCAGATGGTCAATATGCTTCCGCCTATGGTTTTCATTGTCGCACTCCTATTCGCGGGCCAGCGCGTCGATCGGGTTGAGCCGGGCGGCGTTCCGCGCCGGCAGGTAGCCGAACAGCATGCCGATGAAAGACGAGCAGACGACCGCCGCGACGATCGACGTCGGCGAGAACTCCATCTTGATGCTGTCCACGAACATCCCGAAGACCACGCCGATCCCGTACGAGCAGATCACCCCGCAGGCGCCGCCGATGAGGCACACCAGCACCGCCTCGATGAGGAACTGCTGCAGGATGTCGCTCTGCCGCGCCCCCACGGCCATGCGGATGCCGATCTCCCGGGTCCTCTCGGTGACCGACACCAGCATGATGTTCATGACGCCGATGCCGCCCACTATGAGCGAGATTACCGCGATGGCGCTGATGAGGTACGTGAGGGTGTCGGTGGTCGAGGTTATGGTCTTGAGGATGGTGTCCGAGCTGTTGGTGAAAAAGTCCTTGGTCCCGTGGCGCATGGTCAGGATCTTCTCGATGGCCTGCTGGGCCACGGCGTTGGAGATCCGGTCCTTGACCCGGATGGTCAGCGAGCCGAGGAAGTTCTCGTGCACGATGCGGTTCATCATGGACGTGTACGGGATGTAGACGCCCAGGGAGTCCTGGCTGTCGAACGGCGAGTCGGTCTCCGCCAGCACCCCGATGATCACGCAGGGCAGCTGGCCGAGCAGGATCGTCTTGCCGACCGGGTTCTCGAACTCGAAGAACCTCTTTTTGGTGTTCTGGTCGATCACGGCGACCTGCGCGAGGTTGCGCACGTCCCGCTCGGTGAACAGGTAGCCGTCGGCCACCTCGTAGCCCTTCACGCGGAAGAACTGCTCGCTCACCCCCGACACCTTGGCGTTAGCGGAGACGCTGCGGTACTGGGCGAGCATGGAGTTCTGCCGGTTCGGGGTGATGGCGTCGGTGAACATCTGCTGCCCGAGCACCTTCATGTCCTGGACGGTCAGGGTCTCGACCCGGCCGGATCTGAGGTCGCCGAAATCCTTGCCCGGAAAAATCGAGATCGTGTTGGTGCCGATGGAGTTGATGTCGTTCACCACCTTGCTGCTCGCGCCCTTGCCGAGGGCCACCACGCTCACCACGGCCATGATGCCGATGATGATGCCGAGCATGGTGAGCAGGGTGCGCATCTTGTGGGAGACCATGGCGATGAAGGCCATGCGGAACGCCTCCCGGAAGCGGTCCGCGTACGCGCGCGCCTGCAGGAGGAAGTTCGGGGAGAGCCGGACCCTGTCGGCCTCGGCGAGGCGCTTTCGCTCGGCGCTCACGGCCTCGTTCGGGCGGTCGGCGATGACCTCGCCGTCCTTGATCTCGATGATGCGCCCGGCGTGGGCGGCGATCTTGGGATCGTGGGTGACCAGGATGACGGTGTGCCCGGAGCCGTTCAGGTCTTTGAGGATGCTCATCACCTCGGCGCCGCTCCGCGAGTCCAGGGCGCCGGTCGGTTCGTCGGCGAGGATCACCTCGCCGCCGTTCATGAGGGCCCGCGCGATGCTCACGCGCTGCTGCTGGCCTCCGGACAGCTCCCCGGGCAGGTGGTCCCGGCGCTCCCCGAGCCCCAGCCGGTTCAGCAGATCCTCGGCGCGGACGATCCGCTTCGAGCTCTTGATCCCCGCGTAGATCGCCGGGATCTCCACGTTGGCCGTGGCGTTGAGGTGCCCGAGCAGGTGGTAGCGCTGGAAGATGAACCCGAAATAGTCCCTCCGGAGCTCCGCGAGCTCGTCGGAGTCGAGTTTCGAGATGTTCTTGCCCTCGACCAAGTACTCGCCCGAGGTGGGCTTGTCCAGGCAGCCGAGGATGTTCATGAGCGTGGACTTCCCCGAGCCGGACTGCCCGATGATGGCCACCATCTCGCCCGCGTAGATCTTCAGGTCGATGCCGTGCAGGATCTCCACGGACTCCCTGCCGAGCCCGAAGCTCCTGGTGACGCCCCGCACCTCGAGCAGGGGCCGTTCCCCGCCGCCGTTCGCCGTGTTGCCGCTTGTCATGTCGTTTCCCCTCCCGGACGGCGCCGCTTACAGGCGGGGCCCGCGGCGGCCGCGCCGGCGGGACTGCGAGGCCGCCATGGCGGCCGCCTCGGCGGTGGCCACGTCGGAGCCGATGATGACCTCGTCCTCCTCGGTGACCCCCTCGACGATCTCGTAGTTGATGTTGTCCTTGCGCCCGACGGTGACGATCCGTTCCTCGGCGCCGTCCGGGGTCTTCACGTAAACCTTGTACTTGTTGTCCCCGAGGCTCTGGTTGAGCACGGCGATGGGCAGGTAGATGACGTTCCGGCTCTCCCCGAGCACGATGGTGACCTCGGCGGTCATGGACTTGCGGAGGATCCCCTCGGAGTTGTCGACGTCGAGCAGCGCGTTGTAGTAGATGGCCTCGGTGGTCGCCGCGGCGGACGACGCGTTCGACGAGGCGGAGCTTTCGGACTCGGTGGCCGGCTCGATGGCCCGGAACACGGTCTCGAAGCGGCGCCCGGGCAGCCCGAGCACGGTGAAGTAGGCCTCCATGCCCGGCCGGACGTTCACGACGTCCGCCTCGGAGATCTCGGCCTCGACGGTCATGGTGTCCAGATCGGCGATCTTGACGATGGTCGGGGCGGTCTGGGTCGAAACGACGGTCTGGCCCTCCTCGGTCACGATGCCGATGATCACCCCGTCGCGCGGGGCCGTGATCTTGGTGTAGCCGAGGTTGGTCTCGGCGGTGGACACCTGGATCTTGGCCTTTTCGATGTCGGCGTCGCAGGTCTCGATCTTGGCCCGGGTCTGGGTCAGGTTGGCCTCGGCGAGCTCGAGGTCGGCGTCGGAGGTGGCGTTGCCCTTCTTCATCTTGACCTGGCGCTCGTACTCGAGCTCCTGCTGGCGGAGCTGGGCCAGGGTCTGCCGCTTGGCGGCCTCGGCGATGCGCAGCTCGGCCCGGGCGGCCGCGAGGTTGTTGATCTGGGTGCGCGGGTCGATCTCGGCGATCATGTCCCCCTTCTTCACCCGGTCGCCCAAACTCACGTACAGCTTCTGGATCTGCCCGTTCACCTGGGCGCCCACCTCCACCTCGTTGCGCCCGACGAGCGTGCCGGCGGCGAGCACCGTCTCGATCACGTCGCCCCGCGCCGGCCGGATGGTCATGAACTCCAGCTCGGGCTTCTCGAAATATTTGTACGCCGCGAACCCGCAGGCGGCGCCGGCCGCGACCAGGGCCAGGATAAGCTTCTTCATAAAAAACTCCGTCGGAAAAAGCGGCCGGCCGGTCCCCCGGGACCGCCGCCGTCCGCTCGCGCGAACCCCTTTGCATTAAATTGTAGTGCACGCGGCCCGTCAAATTATGACAAATTGTTTCAATCGGTCGCAAACGCGCAAATTCCGGCCGCGCGGACGCAAAAAAATCCCGGGGCGCGCCCGCGCCCCGGGATCGCCGGCGTCCCGCGCCGTTATTTGGCCTTCTGCTCGGCGATCAGATCCTCGAGCCGCTCCTTCTGGGCCTCGAGTTCCTCGAGGGGGATGTCCGCGTCCCCGGCGGCCTCGGGGGCTTCCGCGCCCGCGCCCGCGCTCGACAGCTTCTTCAGCGCCCGGAGGATCTCCTCCTTGTGTTCGGTGTAAATCTTGTGGCCCGCGGCTCCGATTACCACGCCCGCGAGGGCGGCCACGACGACGCCCTTGTCAATAACCATATCCAGTCTCCAGTCTTAAGTAGCCTTCGCAGGCCGTTCCAAACAAATCCGCATTATAGCAGAACTCCCCGCCCGGGGTAAGCGATTTTATTTTCAGAAGTCGCCGTCCCGGCCCGCCTCGCCCGCGCGGCCGCGGCCGCGCGGCGGCAGCAGGATCCGCGAGCTGTTGATGACCACGCCCACGGTCGAGGCGTTGTGGATCGTGGTGGCGAGCAGCGGGTTGATCATGCCGAGCGCGCCCAGCATCATCGCCACCGAGTTGATGGCGATGGTGGCGCCGAAGTTCTGGCGCACGAGGGCCATGGTCCGCTTGCTGAGCTCCATCGCCATCGGCAGCTTCATCGGCTCGTCGGAGGTGATGGTGATGTCCGCGGACTCGAGGGCGATGTCGGTCGACTTGCCGCCCATGGCCACGCCGACGTCGGCGTAGGCGAGCGCCGGCGCGTCGTTGATCCCGTCGCCCACCATGAGCACCTTGGAATTGGCCTGCTTCTCCGCCACGAACTCGGCCTTCTCGTGCGGGAGCACCTCGGCCCTGAAGCCGTCGAGATCCAGAACGTCGGTCACGTAGCGCGCCACCTTGCCGGCGTCGCCGGTCAGCATCAGGATCTCGTCGACGCCCAGGCGCCGCAGGCGGTTGACGCAGCGCTTGAGGTTGCGGCGGATCGGGTCCTCGATGAGGACGGCGCCCAGGAGCCGCCCGCTCCGGGCCACGTAGACCAGGGTGCCGCCGCCCGCGATCCCCCCTTCGTCGAAGGATTTGAGGCCCCGGACCCGGCGCTCCTCCATGAACGCCCGGCTGCCCACCAGCACGGTCCCGCCCTTCACGTCCCCGGCGTCGGCCACCTCGGCCGCGATGCCGCGGCCGACCACGGTCTCGCGGCGCGCCACGGCCGCGGCGGCGGCGCCCCGCGCGTCGGCGTAGGCGATCACCGCCTCGGCGAGCGGGTGCGACGAGAAGCGCTCGGCGGCCGCGGCGAGGACGACGACCTCCTCCTCGGTCGCGCCCCGGCACGGGTGCACCCCGGTGAGGACCGGATGGCCGTCGGTGATCGTGCCGGTCTTGTCGAGGATGATGGTGTCGATGTCGGCGAGGGCCTCGATGTAGTTGCCGCCCTTGATCAGCACGCCCATCTGGGCCGCCCTGCTTATCGAGGCGGAGATGGCGGTCGAGGTGGAGAGCTTGAGGCCGCACGAGAAATCGATGAAGAACATGTTGAGCACGCGCTGCAGGTCGCGGGTGATCGCGTACACGACCGCGGCCGACAGGAACGACACCGGCACCAGGGTGTTGGCCATCTTGTCGGCGAAGTTCTGGATCGGGGCGCGCCGGTTCTGGGCGTTCTCCACCATGTGGATGATCCGGGCGAGGTTGGTCTGGTCGCCGACCTTGGCCGCCCGGACGGTGAGCTCGCCGCTCTTGAGGACCGTGCCGGCGTACACGAAATCGCCCTCCCGGCGCAGCACCGGCACCGACTCGCCGGTGAGCGAGGACTGGTCGACGTAAGCCGAGCCCTTCTCCACCGTGCCGTCCACGCAGATCTTCTCCCCGATGTAGACCGCGACCAGGTCGTTGATCCGGACGTCGTCGATCTTTATCTTGGTTATCGCGCCGTTCTCGACCTTCCACACGTACTTCTCGTCCATGGCGAGCAGCGAGGAAATGTGCTGGCGGGCCTTCTCCGCGGCGGAGATCGTCAGCATCTCGGCGAAGTTGGAGAGCACGAGCAGGGACAGGCTCGACTCGGGCCGCCCCGAGGCCAGGGAGGCGATCACGGCGGTGGAGGTCAGGGTGTCGGCGTTCGGGGCCCGGTCCTTAAGCAGGCCGAACAGGCCGTTTCTGAGGATCTCCCGGGCGATGTAGAGCACGAAGGCCGAGCGCGCGGGGGCGAGGCTCGCGAACAGATCCGGGGAGAGTCTCCTGGCCGCCTCGAACAGGCCGAACCCGACGAGGGACACGACGGCGTTGGTCCGGTAGGCGCGCAGGTCCTCCTTGACGCGCTGGATCTCCTCGCGCTGCCGGCGCGCGCGGCTCAGCGCCGTGATGCCGGGCCGCAGGTAATCGAGCTCGGCCCGCGCGGCGGCGGCCGTCTCCCGGCGGTCGAGGCGGAGGGTCAGGACGTCTTCGTCCGTGACCAGGGCGCCGAGGACCCCCTTCACCCTCCTCATTTGGAACTCGAGCAGGGCCTTTTTGGTTCTGGTCATGCTTCTCGCGAGTTTTATGTCAAGTCGTACGCTCATCGGCGAACCCTCCGCCGCCGCCCTTCCGGGCGGCGCAAGCAAAACGCGGGCCCCCGCGGGGCCCCGCCGGCCTAGCCCTTGCGGCCGTCCAGCATCTGGTAGCCCCACCACAGCAGCTGCGGGCCGTTCGGGGTCTGTTTCAGGGTGGTGATCTTGTAGGCGCCCCAGGCCATGAACCCGAGGCCGATCACCGTGGAGATGTCCAGGATGTTGGCGAAGTTGTAGGAAAAGCTCCGGCTCACCTGGTCCGTCATGTAGTTGAGCGCGGTCCTCAGGGTGGAGTCCGCGCGCCGCCGCCCGCTTCCCGGGGCGGCCGCCGCGCCCCCGCTCCGGTCGTAACCGAGGGCCGGGGCGCCCGTCCGTCCCGCCGCCGGGCGGGCCGGCTCCTTTCTGCGGATGCCCGCGGCCTTCTCGGCGCTCCGGTTGATCGCGCCGACGATGAGGTCGATGCGCGAGTCGTCGCAGGTGTACTCGAAGAGGACGGTCCCGGTGAGGGCGCTCGCCGCGACCCGGGTGATCCTGCCGCTCTTCATGAAGCGCCGGTCCTCGGAGAGCTTCGCGACGGCGGCGCCTATGTTGGCCGCGAAGGCCGGATCCTTGAGGAGCGCGCTCCGGTAGCGGCGCCGGCCCTTCAGGCCGTGGACGAGCGTGAACCTGGTCTGCTCGTACTCCTTCTCCCGCTCGCGCCGGTGCCAGCTTTTGATGATGGTTTTTAGGAAAGGCTGAATCAGCGCGAAGCCGATCGAAACCGCCGTGAAATTCATCGTCACCCCCTTGCCCGTCAGAGCCGCCCGCCGGCCCGCGCCGCGCGCCTGCGCCTGAGCTCCAGCTCCAGCAGGCGCAGCTCCCGGTTCCGCGACACCTCCGCGGAATCGTACTCGATGAGCACCGATCCGGTGATCTCGTTGAACTTGACGGATTTTATCTCTTTGATCGTGGAGAAATAGTCCCTGATCCGGGAAACGTTGCCGGGATTGTTCTTGATCAGATCGGAATAGCACCTGATGCGGCCGGGCACGTAGCTCGAGACCCGCACCGTGGACAGGAAGAGATCCCTCCGATCGAGAAACAGCGTGAAAAAATCCAATGTCAGGCTCCGTGAGACGCGGGAGCCGGTTCCCCGGAACCGGCGCGTATAGGGGAATCTTAACACAAGACGGGCCCGAATAATAACCTTAATTTTGCCGGCGCGGCGGAAACGGCGCCCCGCCGGCCCCGGATCTTCCCCGGGGGCGCCGCCCCGGCGGATCCTCCCCGTCCCCGCGCGGCGGCCCCGGGGCCGGCCCCCGGCCCCGGATAATTACCATTTATCATTA
>CAZFNS010000027.1:2306-12973 GCA_964520475.1 uncultured Enterobacterales bacterium | reverse complement strand
CTGCGCGTTCTTTCCCGCTCCGCGGGCTACTCCAGGTACTTGAAGTCGATCTCTTTGATCTTCTCCTTCCACTCGGCGGGACCCGAGATATGGATGTTGGAGCCGCGCGAGTCGACCGCGACGGTCACGGGCATGTCCACGACCTCGAACTCGTGGATCGCTTCCATGCCGAGATCGGGGAAGGCCACCACGCGGGCCTTTTTGATGGCTTTCGAGACCAGGTAGGCGGCTCCGCCCACGGCCATCAGGTACACGGCGCCGTGCTTCTTTATGGACTCGGTCGCCGCGAGGCCGCGCTCCGACTTGCCGATCATGCCGATGAGGCCGGTGTCGGCGAGCATGGTCTCCACGAACTTGTCCATGCGGGTGGAGGTCGTCGGGCCCGCGGGTCCGATCACCTCGTCGCGCACGGCGGGAACGGGCCCGACGTAGTAGATGAACTTGCCCCGGAAGTCGACGCCCTCGGGCAGGGGCTTCCCGGCCGCGATCAGGTCGGCGATGCGCTTGTGGGCCGCGTCGCGCCCGGTGAGGATCGTCCCGCTGACGAGCAGGGTCTCGCCGGTCTTCCAGGTGGCGATCTCCTCCTTGGTGATGCCGTCGAGGTTCACCCTTCTCGCGCCGTCCGCGTTGCCGAGCTCAATGACCGGCCACTCGTCGAGCGAGGGCGGCTCGAGGCTGACCGGGCCGCTGCCGTCGAGGGTGAAGTGGATGTGGCGGGAGGCGGCGCAGTTCGGGATGATGGCCACGGGCTTGGCGACGGCGTGGGTCGGGTAGGTCTTGACCTTGACGTCGAGCACCGTGGTCATGCCGCCCAGGCCCTGGGCGCCGATGCCGAGTTTGTTGATGCCGTCGTAGAGGGCCAGGCGGAGCTTCTCCTCGGAGGTCTTCGCGCCGCGCGCGATGAGCTCGTCGATGTCCACGGGATCCATCAGCGCCTCTTTGGCGAGGATCGCGGCCTTCTCCATGGTGCCGCCCACGCCCACGCCGAGGATGCCCGGCGGGCACCAGCCCGCGCCCATGTGCGGGAGCTGCTCGAACACCCAGTCCTCGATCGAGTCGGAGGGGTTGAGCATGACCAGCTTGGACTTGTTTTCGGAGCCGCCGCCTTTGGAGGCGAGGAGCACCTCGACCTTGTCGCCCGGGATCATGGAGATGTGGGTCACGGCCGGGGTGTTGTCCTTGGTGTTGACGCGGGCGCCGATCGGGTCGACGAGCACGCTCTTGCGGAGCGGGTTGTCGGGACAGCAGTACGCCCGGCGGGTGCCTTCGTTGACCATTTCCTCGACGGTCATGTCGCCCTCGAACCTGACGTTCATGCCGACGCGCACGAAGCAGGTGACGATGCCGGTGTCCTGGCACAGGGGACGGTGGCCGATCGCGCACATCCGGGAGTTCACCAGGATCTGGGCGATGGCGTTCTTCGCGGCCGGGTTCAGCTCCCTCTCGTAAGCCTTGCGCAGGGCGCGGACGAAATCGACGGGGTGGTAATAAGAAATGAACTGCAGGGCCTCGAAGATCGAGTCGATGAAGTCCTGCTGCTTGATAACGGTCATGTTACGGCTCCTCTGGACAACGAAACGGGGACGCGGCCGGGAGCCGGATCGCTCCCCGGGGCGTCCCGGGCGGCCCGCCCGGGGGCGGGCCGCGAGACAATTAAATTCTAACAGCGGACGCGCCGATTCTCAACGAAACGCGCGCGATAATTTGCCCCGGCGCGAAGATTCGGGCGCGGGCCGGGGCGGCGCGCCCTAAAGCGGCCTCTGCTCGAAGATGAGCAGGGAGTGGCCGAAGCCCAGGCCGTCGATCTCGCGCGACAGCCCGAAGCCCTGTCCCTCCACGGCGGAGATCAGATCGTACGAGTGGTAGAAGCGGCTCCGGCCGTTCGCGAGCGCCGTGAAGTACAGGCTGTTCGCCTCGATCACGAGCCGGGCGATGTCGTTGGGGGCCTTGTCCCCGAAGATCTCGCAGACGGCGAGGATCGCCCCCTTCTCCATGCTGGCGCGCGTCCGCGCGGCGATCCGCTCGACCTGCGGCAGGGAGAAGCAGTCGAGGAACTGGCTCATCCACCAGAGATCCCCCTCGACGGGGAGTTTGGCGGAAGATTCCAGGATATCGCACGGGCAGAAGCCGATGCGGTCGGCGAGCCCCAGTTCCGCCGCTTGCGCGGCGGCGAGCCGGCACTGCTCCGGGAGATCCACGATGGTCACCCTGCCCCCGGGCCGGTACCGGAGGACCCCGGCCGCGAATTTGCCGGTGTTGCCGCCGACGTCGACGACGCGCGGGTTCTCCCGGCCCGAAAGCAGGATCGGCAGGATCTCCCCGAAGACGCTGTCCGAATAGAAGTGGTCGAAGCCGAACCAGGCCGCTTTCGCGGCGGGCGGCAGGAAGCCGATGAACGGGTAGATGGTCTCGTGATCTTTGGTGAGGGTCGCGAGCCCCTCGGGCCGGCCGCTCTTGAGGGAGTCGGCGAGCCGCGCGAGCCCCTCGTAGCAGACGTCGGCGGAGAAAGCGAAATTGACGCCGGTCATCCGGTCGTTCGCGAGGTAGTGGATCACCTTGGAGGGCGAGTACGTGCCGTCGTAGTTCCTGATGACCAGATCGGCCGCCTCGGCGAGGTCGAGCAGCACGGTCACCGCGTACCCGCTCAGCCCGGTGCGCTCGACGAGCTCGCTTACCGCCACGGTGTCGTCGTCGCTCATATCGCCGAACACGGCGAGGATCCCCAGCTTCTTCATGGCTGCGACGGCCTGGAAAATGAACGGGCCCACCGCGATGAACTGGGCCGTCCTCATGGCCGCCATCGCGCTCATGTCGTTGTAGTTTTTATGTGTCATCGCTTTCAGGCTCCTTTTTTCTTCTTCTTTTTCTTCTCAAAATCGTCCGCACGGCGTACTCGCCGGCGAACATCGCGCCCATGAGCAGATACGAGACGAACCCGTTGTAAAGGGCCCAGACCTCGTCGCTCCCCCAGAGGGCCGTGGCCAGGGACGCGAGGCCGTTCAGCGCGAAAAACCCGCACCAGGCCAGCGTCACCGCGCGGCAGTACCTCCGGAAAAAATCGTCCCGCTCCTCCGGCGGCGTCGTCAGCGCCGCGATCCGCTCCACGACGGGGGTCGACCCGGGGCGCAGGCTCCCCGCGAACGCGGCCAGGAAGACGAGCGTCACGGCGATCGGCCAGATCTTCGCGGCGTCGAGCTCGCCGAGCAGGAAAGCGCCCGCGGCAATGGCCAGGGCGGCCGCGCCGAGGAGCGCGCGGCCCCGCGGCGGCAGCCCCCCGCGCCCGCCGTTCAGCAGCGTCCCGAGCCCGAGCAGGAGGGCGAGCGCGCCCACCGCGGCCCCCGACCCGCTTTTTATGCCGAGGTACACGAGGAACGGGTACAGCGCCGCCGCGGCGCCGAGGCATATCCTGACCCAGAGGGGCGGTCTTACGGGCGCCAAGACTCCGGCTCCGCCTTTTTGAAGATCAGGCTGGTGTTCACCCCGCCGAAGGCGAAATTGTTGCTCATGACATAGCGGGCGTCGATCTCGCGCCCCGCCCCGGCGATATAGTCGAGCGCCCCGCAGGCCGGATCCGGATCGGTCAGGTTGAGGTTCGGCGCGAACCAGCCCTCCCGCTGCATCAGGATCGTGAGGGCCGCCTCCAGCGCCCCGGCGGCGCCGAGGGTGTGCCCCATGTAGCTCTTCAGGGTGGACACCGGGGTCCCGCCGCCGAAGATCCGCCAGGTGGCCCGGCTTTCGGCGATATCCCCCGCCGGGGTGCCCGTGCCGTGGGCGTTCACGTAGCCTATGTCGCCGGGCGCGAGCCCCGCGTTCCGCAGGGCGAGGCGCATGCACGCCTCCATGTCCGGGCTCGAGGGGTTGGTTATATGGGTGGCGTCGCAGTTGGTGGCGAACCCCGCGACCTCCGCGTAGATCCGCGCGCCGCGCTTGAGCGCGTGGTCGAGATCCTCGAGGATCAGCGTGCCCGCGCCCTCGCCGACCACGATCCCGTCGCGGCTCCGGTCGAACGGCCGGGGCGCGCGGCGCGGGTCGTCCCGGGTGGGGCTGGCCGCGAACATCGCGTCGAAGACGCCGACGGAGAACGGGCTGAGCTCCTCGGCCCCGCCCGCGATCATGATCCGGCAGGAGCCGCTCTTGATGCATTCGTACGCGTAGCCGATGCCCTGGGACCCGCTGGTGCAGGCCGTGCTGGTGGCGACGATCCGGCCGTGGACGCCGAAGAAGATCGCGAGGTTCACCGCCACGGTGTGCGGCATCATCTGCACGTAGGTCGAGGCGTTGATCGCGGTCACGTCCCGCTCCGTCACGAAGGCGGCGGCGTCCGTGATGGCCTTGTAGGTGCCGCCCGAGCTGCCGTAGGCGATCCCCGTCGTCCCGTCGGAGAGCTCCGGCGAGCCGGCGAGGCCCGCGTCGGCGAGGGCGGCCTCGGTCGCGGCCGCGGCGAGGGTCCCCACCCGCCCCATCGAGCGGGTCTTCTTGCGCGGGTAATCCGGGAGCGGCGCGGTCACCGGCGCGGCGATCCGGCAGTTCATGTTCCGGTACTCCGCGAGCTCCGGGATCACGGCGCAGCGGTTCTCGAGGCTTCTGAGGGCGCTCAGGCAGTCGGCGTGAGTCGCGCCGAGCGGCGAGTACATGCCCATTCCGGTAACGACGACCCTGGTCATCAGCACATTCCTCCGTTTACGTTGATATTCTGTCTGGTGATGTAGGCGGCCCCCTCCCCGAACAGGAAGGCGACCAGGGCGGCCACCTCCGCCGGGGTCCCCGGCCGGTTCAGCGGGATGAGCGGCAGCGCCCGCTCGAGCGTTTCGGGGGTCACCATCTTGGTGGCGATGAGCCCCGGGGACACGGCGTTGACGGTGATGTTCCGCTTGGCGAGCTCGAGGGCGAGCGACTTGCAGGCGGCGATGACCCCGGCCTTGGAGGCGCTGTAGTTGGTCTGGCCCCGGTTGCCGGCCACCCCGGAGACCGAGGCGACGGCCACGATCCGCCCGCCGGCGCGGAGCCGGATCATGGGCAGGAGCGCGGGCTTCACCACGTTGTAGAACCCGTCGAGGTTCACCCGGATCACCCGGTCCCAGTCCTCCCCGGGCATGCCGGGCATCGGCCCGTCGGCGGTCACGCCGGCGCAGGTCACGACGCCCCAGTAGGCGCCGTTCGCCGCGATGTCCGCCTCGACGGCGGCGCCGGCGCCCTCCCGGTCCGCCGCGTCGAACCGCAGCACCGAATGCGGCGCCGGCGCCGGGAGCGTTTTAAGGAGAGCGGCGAGGGCGGCCGCGCCCCCGTCGCCGTGGCAGTGCAGGGCGAGCGCGAAGCCGTCCGCCGCGAGGCGCGCCGCGATCTCCCGCCCGATGTCCGAGCTCGCGCCCGATATCAAAACTCTTCTGACTTTACCCATAGCCTCGTACCGCCTTTGAATCAAACCCCGCCGCCGTCCCGGGGGGACGCGGCGCTTTTTTCGTCCGGGCGCCGCCCGGGGGACCGCGCGAAGCGCGGCCGGATAACCTTTTCTATCTTCGTCGCCGCCCCGGCCTTTTTTATGAAGCGCCGGCGCGCGCTCACCACGATGGCGCTGTCCGTCCCCTTCCAGACCTTGAGATCGACGCGGGCGTTGCCCGCGTAGCAGACCGGCCCGGCGCCGAAGCGGGCGCGGATCAGCGCGAGCTTGTTCCGCCCGGTGAGATTGATCTCCGGCGAGGAGCCGAACGCCCCCCGGAAAAACGGGAAACGCGCCGCGATCCTGTCCACGATCTTCTGCGTGCTCCCGGACACCAGGTAGATCTCGTTCGCCGGGTCGCGCGCCAGCTCTTCGAGATAAGCGACGAGCTCCGCGTTGAACTTGAGATCCGCCGGATCGAACTCGTAGATCTCGCCCAGGCGGTGCTTGAGCAGGGCCCGCCCGCCCTCGCGGTGCCAGCGGAAGAACTTCCCGAGCAGGAACGGGCGCCGGAGCGCCATGGCGAAGAACGAGGTCACCGACATGTCGTTCTTGATCAGGGTCCCGTCGAGATCGACGCAGTAAATCATGTTCTTGCCGTCTCCCCGCCGCGGTCCGGCCCGAATCGCGCCGCCGCGTCGCCGAACAGCTCCGCGAGCTGCTCCGGGGTGGGCTTCATCAGCATGAGGGTCGCCCCGGTGATCTTCTCCCCCGTGCGGTCGTCGCGGACCTCCGCCTCGGTCAGGGCGACGCCGTCCCCGTCGCAGTAGGTGATCCGCCCCGAGACCCGCAGGACCGTCCCCTTCGGCACGTTCCCGCCCCGGTAAAACTTCATCCTCCGGACGGACAGGATCAGCCCGGCCAGGTTCGGCTCCTCGGGCCGGAACAGGAGGCAGGCGATGGCCTGGGCCATCACCTCGACCAGGCACACGGCGGGCAGCGAGCCGTCCGGGTCCAGGCCGGCGCAGGGCCGGGCCCCGGGGGTGAAGGAGCACACGATCGAGCTCCGGTCCGCGCTCATCTCGCGGATCGCGTCGATGAAGAGCATCGGCTCCTTCTGCGGAATGTCCCCGACCGACCGCGCGCGCCCTCCCTCCATGATCACGCCGCCCCGAAGATCAGCGAAACGTTGTTGCCGCCGAAGGCGAAGTTGTTGGACATGACCGCGGGGCGGGCCGCCTTTACCGGCTCCCGGACGAGGTTCAGGTCCGCGAACTCCGCGTAAGGCAGATCCGCGAGGTAGCCGAGCGCGGGCAGATCCAGGTTCCGCTTCAGCACGAGCCAGCACACGTAGGCCTCCACGACCCCGGCCGCGCCCAGGGTGTGGCCCGTGAGGTGCTTGGTGCCGGAAACCGGGACGCCGTTCCCGAAAATATCCCCGACGACGCGATGCTCCATGGCGTCGTTGAGGATCGTGCCGGTGGCGTGCAGGTTCACGTAGCCGAGGTCCGCGGGCTTAAGGCCCGCGTCTTTGAGGGCGGCGGCGATCGCCGCCTTCGCGCCCGCGCCGTCCGGGCGCGGGGCCGAGATGTGGTACCCGTCCGTCGACGAACCGGCGCCGAGCAGCTTCACGCAAAAAGCTCCCGGCAGGGGCTCGCGGGTCAGGATCGTGAGCCCCGCCCCCTCGCCGATGTTGATGCCCTTGCGCGCGTCGGAGAACGGCCGGCAGCGGTCCGGATCGACGGCCCCGAGGGCGGAGAAGCCGCTCACGGTGACCCGGCTCAGGGTGTCGGCGGCCCCGGCGATCACCGCGTCGCAGACCCCCGCCTCGAGGAGGGCCCGCGCGCTCACGAAGGCGCGCCCGCCCGACGAGCAGGCCGTGGCCACGGTGTAGCACGGGCCGGTTATCCCGAGGGCGTCGCGGACGAACACCGAGATATTGCCGATCTCGTAGATCCGGGGATCGTACCTGAGCTCATCGGCTTCGGCCCCGGCGGCGATCACGGAGTTCTCCACGTCGGTGATGGCCGAGGTGCTGGTGCCGATGACCGCGCCGATCCGGTCCGGGCCGAACGCCGCGAGCGCGGCTCCGATCTCGGGGGCGAGATCCTTAAGACATTCGTTGAGGAGCCGGTTCGCCCGGCAGTCGTGTTTGGGGAGGGGCGGCGGATCGAGGCGGATCGCGCCGAGATAAGTGGTCTGACCCCCGGGCAGGTAGCCCGCGGTTTTTTTGAGCCCGGCGCCGTCGCCCGCCGCGAGACTCGCCGCGGACTCCTCTTCGGTGACGCCGAGGGCGCTTTTGCACGAAAAGCCGTTTAAATATACCATGACGCTCCTTTCTTGCCGGGAAACCGCCGTATCCGTTCATTATAAATTGATTTCGGGGGAAAAAACTCCCGGCGGGTCAAAAAACGGACGCGTCCCCCGCCGCCGCGCGCCCTTCCCGTTCCCCGGATCCCTGGGCTTCCTCCCCCGGATCCGGCCGGGCGAAGAGGAGCGCGAGCGGCGGGATCGCGAGGAGCCCCCAGAAGACCGCCGCGCCGACGGCGCGGGCCGCGGGAAGCCCGGACAGGGACAAAAGCCCCGCCGCCGTCTCCGTGGAGACCCAGGCGAGCAGCAGGATCTTAAGCACCTCGGCGCGGTTCCCGGGGCGGGCGCCCGCGATGAAGATGCAGTAGTCGGCGCCGAGCCCCGCCACGATGAAGAGCCCCGCCGCCGTGAAGACGTCGCGGGCGCCCGCGGCGAGGACGCAGGCCGCGAGTCCCGCGCAAAGCCCGCCCCCGGCGGGCAGGATAAACTCGCGGAAGACCCGCCGGCCCCGCAGCAGGAACCCCGCGGCCGCGGCGGCGAGGAGCGCGGCTATGAGGGTCAGCTCGAGCTTTTCGCGGCAGGCGGCGAAGGCCCGGCTCCACTCCCCGCGCCGGTCGAGGGGCCGGAAGTTTCGGTCGGCGGCGATCTTTTTAAGGAGCGCGGCGTCCGAGGCGTCGGCGCGGGCGAGGAGTTCCCCGGCGCCGGTCATGAAGTCCCCCGCCCCGGGGACGAGCCGCGGGTCGAAGGTCTCGGCCCGGGCGAGGCCGATCCCCTCCTCGGTCAGGGTCACGCCCAGTTCCGCGTAGATCTTCGCGAGTTCCGGGAAAAGTTCCCGGTAAGCGGCTACGGACGCGCGCTGCTCCCCCCGGGCGGGGATCCGCAGGCACGGGGCGTCGAAGCCCTTCGCCTGCGCGGGGGACAACCCCGCGGCGAAGGCCGCGCAGTTTTCGAGGGCGCCGTCCGGCCCCGCGCCGGAGACGATGAACCACTTGGCCGCCGCCGGGCCGCCGGTCAGGCGGCTCACGCGCCGGTCGGCCGCGGCGAGGACGGATCCCGCCGGGCGCAGGCGGGCCACGTCGTCGTCGGGGGCGCGGGCTAAGAGCGCGAAAGCCGCCGCGCCCGCCGCGCCGAGGAAGAGGAGCGCGCCCCAGACGGTCGTCTCGGCGCGGGCGAGCCGTTCGGCCCGGGCGGCGATCTTCCCGAACGGGACCGCCGCGCCGGGCGCGCGCCCCGTCCGCACGCGCGGCAGGAGGAAATAAGACATGAGGAACACCGCGACGAGGCCCGCCGCGGCGAACAGGGCGAGCTCGGCGAGCGCGGGCAGGCCCGTGAGCCCGGCGGCCCCGTAGGCGGTCACGCTGGTGGCGAGGCTTAAGAGCAGCGGGTTCCGGAGCTCGGCCCGGATCCGGGGCACGTCCCCGGGATCCGCCCCCGCGCACCGGCCCATGACGTGCAGGATGTAATCGAAGGAGACGCCCGCGAGGGACGAGCCGATGGCGAGGGTCACCACGTGGATCCCGCCGGTCGCCGCGACCACGGCGCCCGCCGCCGCGGCCATTCCGCCCGCGAGGACGAGCGAGCCCCAGAGCAGGGGCCCCGCGCTCCGGAAAAACCACACCAGCAGGAACACGAGCGCGATCCCGGAGACGGCGCTTATCAGCGCGATGTCCCGCTCCGAGGCCTCCCGGGCCTCCTCCGCGAAAAAGAGCGCCCCGGTGTAGGAGAGCCGCGCCCCCTTCTCCCGGAGTTCGGCGCGCAGTTCCGCCGCGCGCCGGGAGATCTCTTTACGGTCCGCCCCGCCGAGGGCGGCCGCGTCCGCGCGGGCGCTCACGATATAGGCGCGGCGCCCGCCTTCCGTCACATAGGCGAGCCCGTCCGGGTCCCGCCCGTAGCGGGAAATATTTTGGCGCGCCAGCCAGTCCCGCATGATGAAGAACGGATCATGCGCGATCTCGGCCGCCGTGGCGCCGCCGAAGGGGCTGAAGAGGATCGCGCCGACGGCTTCGCGGAGCTTCGCGGGATCGGGGCGCCCGTCCGTCAGGAAGCGGCCCGCCCCGAGCGCGTAGCGGCGCTCGAAGAGGAAGCGGCCGGTCTCGGCGAAGGCGGCGGGATCCCTCACGGCGATTCCCTTTACGCCCCCGAGGTACGCGGTGAGATCCCGCGCGGCCGCCCGGAGGGCTGCGTCCGTCTCCGCCGGGACGGGGGATCCCGCCCCCGGCCCCGCCTCGAAGACGAAGACGAGCTCGCCCGCGAGCCGTTCCGTGAACGCCGCGGCGGCGGGATCCGGCCCGCCCGCGGACGCGCCGGGGAGCAGGTAACGCAGGTCGGTCCTTAGCACCGCGAAGTCGGCGGCCGCGGCCCGCAGGAACCCCGCGAGGGCCGGGAGGAGCGCGAGCAGGAGGATCGCGACGGCGGCGGCTTTACTCCGCATGGCAGAAGGTCCCGCCCCCGGCCGCGGCGTCCTCGGAGGGATCGAGGAAGATCATTTCGGTGTAGCCGCCGTCTTTTTCCATGACGGTGACCCGTTTGAGGAAGCCGTCCTCCTTCGCGAGCCGCACCCGGTAAAGCGCGAGGGCGAGGTTCGCGTCGCGCGGGGCGAGGAAGAGGTCCCCGTCCCGCCCCTCGGCCAGGGTGAAATTGTCGAGGACCTCGGCGGCGGCCCCGCCCGCCCCGCCGCCGAGCAGGGCGACGAGCACGCGGCTCAGGCGCCCGTTCGGATCGGCGCCGGCCTCGCGGCGCGCGCCGCCGGGGAGCAGCTCGTAAACGCTCTCCCCGGCGAAGAGCCAGGTTTTGGAGACGGGTTCGCGGACGGTCCAGCAGAGGCCCTCCGCCGGGGAGAAGGCCATCGCGCCCGTCGCCTTGAAGCTTTTGCCGAAAGCGGCGAGATAGCGGGTCTGTTCGAAGCCGGCCCGGACGACGCCGCGCCGCAGGTCCCCGAAAAATTTCCGGAAGAGCGCGGCCTGGCTCTGCGGATCGGCGG
>CAZFNS010000027.1:0-2206 GCA_964520475.1 uncultured Enterobacterales bacterium | reverse complement strand
CGCGGGAAGAGCGAGCAGCGCGGCTCCGGCCAGAAGGCTGAGAAAAAGACGCGGCACTTTAACGCTCCCGGACGCTTTTGCTTTCGGACAGCCCGGTCTTCGCCTCGACGGCGGCGATGAAGTCCTCCGGCATGAAAAAGCTCAGCTCGTGAAAGCCGGCCGCGACGCACACCTGCACGGACCGGGCCCGCATGCAGACCTCGTCCCCGCGGATCAGCTCGTACGTGTGCACCAGCCGGTTCACGTACTCGACGAGGTTGGTCCTGACAATGAACGAATCGCCCACGGTCAGCGGGCGCAGGTACCTGATCTTCTCCTCGACCACCGGAAAGACGTGGCCGCGGTCGTAGATCCGGGTGTAGCCGTAGCCGATGAAATCGAGAAACTCCCCGCGGGCGGTCTCGAGGTACTTAAGATAATTGCCGTGCCAGACGACCCCCATCGGGTCGCAGTCGTAGAACTGCACCCGCTGGGCCGAATCCATGGCGAAGAGCGCGCTCATTCCCCTAGCTCCAGAAATCGTAAAAATTGAACCATTCGTAAGGATACTTATACAGAATTTTTTCGAGCTCGTCAGCGAAACTCTGCACATAAACGCGGACGGACTCCTCCCGGTTCTTCCGGTCGAGCCGCACGGGCCCGAGGTCGCGGCCGTAGACCCGCAGGTTTTTGCCGTCGTTGAGCCCGAAGGCGAGATATACGGGAATTTTGAGCAGCGAGGCGAGGATCCACGGCCCCTGGGGAAACCTGGCTTTGCCCCCGAGGAAGTCGGCCTCGACGCAGCGCGTGCCGCTCCCGAGGAGCCGGTCGCCGAGGATCGCGATCCAGTCCCCCTCTTCGATCCGGGCGGCGAGCTCCATGGCCACGGCGGGGTTGGGCTCCCCGGCCGGCAGGAGATCGACGGCGCTGTCCCGGTTGACTTTTTTGATGAACTCCATGAACACCGGGCTCTGATCCTTGCTCATCAGCACGTTGACCCGGCGGCGGACCTTCAGGGTGTTGAAGGCCCGGATGACCTCGATGTTGCCGACGTGGGCGCTCACGAGGAGGTAAGGCTGCGGGTCGGAGGCTTTGCCGAGCAGATCGCGGAGGCCCCCGTCGATGTCCCCGATGGCGTAAAAATCGGCGAGCCCCGACCAGGAAACGGGTTTGGCCGCGAGCGCGCGGCAGAACGAGTAGATGTGGCGGCGGGAGCTGAGGCGCGGCAGGACGACCCCGCGGGCCGCCGCGCTCGCGCTCAGGCGGCGCAGGTAGTCTTCCGAGATCCGGCGCGCCCCCGGGTTGAACAGCCAGACGAGCCACGAGGCGATCCAGGCGATGCAGAGCACCCCGCGTTTGCCGGCGATCCGGTAAACGAGCAGGATCATGTTCATGCCGAGCACGGGGGTGCTCTCTTTTTTCTTTCTCCAGGAGGCTTCGCCGGCCGCGGTCACAGGTAATTCCTCCTTCTCACGCTCGGGTAATGCAGGATCTTCTCGACGCAGAGCCGCGCGTGCATGAGCGAGATGCGCGCGTTGTCCCGGAACACCCGGAAATTGCTGACGTTGCCGGGCACGTAGGCGACCGCCACGGGGATCTCGGCGAAATCCGTCCCGGACCAGTACATCCGGACGAAGATATCGGTGTCGAAATCCATGCCGGCCCCGACTTTGCCGGCGTCCAGGACCCTGAGGGCGGCGGCCACGGGGTACATCCTCATGCCGCACATGGTGTCCGTGACCCGGAACAGGCCGAGTTCCAGGGCGACCCAGAAGTGCGTGACGTAGCGGCCGATCTTGCGGCCGGCCGGCGCGTCCGCGTCGTACACGGGCACCCCGCTGACAATCACGCCGGGACGGCGGCGCCCCTCCGCGAAGAAAAGCGGGACGGCGCCGAGATCGTGCTGGCCGTCGGCGTCGACCTGCAGGGCGTGGGTGAAGCCGAGCTCCGCGGCCCGGCGCAGGGCGCTCTCCACGGCCCGGCCCTTGCCGAGGTTCCGCTCGTGGCGGACCAGGACCGCGCCCGCGGCGGCGGTTATCCCGCGCAAAAGCTCCGCGTCCGCGGGCGCGTTGCCGTCGTCGGCGACGATCACGGGCGCGCCGAAGCCGGCGGCGCGCGGCAGGATCTCCGCGAGCCGGTCCGCGTGCCGGTAGCAGGGAATAACGAGGCACGGCCTGAAAGCGTCGGCCCCGGGCCGTCCGGGGGTGTTCGGTGTGTCGGTCATATA
>CAZFNS010000026.1:0-13501 GCA_964520475.1 uncultured Enterobacterales bacterium | reverse complement strand
ATGGTACCCGAGGCGGGACTTGAACCCGCACGCCGTTACGCACTACCACCTCAAGGTAGCGTGTCTACCAATTCCACCACCCGGGCATTCATCGGCAGAGGGGGTTTTACCCCCGCTCAAAGTGAGCCCATTATATACAACGGGCTCTTTATTTACAACAACTATTTGAAGAGAACGGGGCGCGCGCGTCTTTCGCGGGCGGCGGTCCCCGGCCCCGCGGGAGTTACTTTTTCTCCGCGGGAGCTTTGCCGGATTCGGATCCGGCCGCTTCCTTCACGGCTTCCTTAACCTCTCCGGCCTTTTGTTCCGCTTTCCCGGCGGAGACTTCAACCTTTTCGGAAGCGACGTCCACGGTCTCGACGGAAGCCGCCTTCGCCTCTTCGGCTTCCCCGCCGACCTTCTTCTTAACCTTGTCCACGGACGCGGCCAGCGCGCTCATCGCGCTGTCGACCTTTTCGCCGATCGCGTCCTTGGTCTTCACGGCGGTTTCCTTGACGGCCTCAACCGCGTTCCCGACTTTCTCCTTCACGGTTTCGGTCACGCTGCCGGACGATTCTTCGGATTCGGATTTGGTTTCGGTCGCGGCGAGTTCCGTGGCGGCCGCTTCTCCGGACGCGGCGGCGTTCGCGGCGCTCTTGTCCGCGGCCTTGTCCGCGGCGCCTTCAGCGGCTTCTTTGGTTGCGCCCGCGGCGGCTCCGGGGGCCTCTTCGCCGGCCGGGGCCTTTTCCGCCGCGCCGGCGGCCGCGCCGCCTTCCCCGGTTTCTCCGCCCTTCAGGGCTGCGGCGGCTTTATCCGCCGCCTTCTTCACGCCCTCGGCGGCTTTGTCGGCGGTCTCCTTGACGGCTGCGGCGGCCTTGTCGGCGGTCTCTTTTACGGCTTCGGCCGCCTTGTCCGCGGCGCTCTCGTCGCCTTCGGACATTTCGGTGCGGACCTTGGCGTTGTTCTCGTCGGAGATGACGCTGAAGTTGTCGGTCGGCTGGCGGTCGCGGTGTATGTTCATGTACCCGAGGACGATGGCCAGCGCGAAAAACAGCGCCGACAGGAACCAGGTCGACTTGACGAAGAAGTTCGCGCTTCCCGCCGAGCCGAACAGCGTGGCCGAGGCTCCGGCGCCGAATGAGGCGCCCATGCTGGCGCCTTTGCCCTGCTGCATCAGGATGAAGGCGACCAGGATCACCGACACAATCATGAAAAGGACTAAGAATATCGCGTAAAAATAACTCATAAGCACCTCGAGCGCACTGTTTTTTCCGCCGCTATTCTATCAAAGAACGAGGCTTTTTTAAACCACTTTGAAAAAATTGCCGCGCCGGCGCCCGCCCTCCCCCGCGGCGGGGCCGGCCCGGCGCGCCCGGGTTCCGCCCCGGCCCCGCGGAGCCCGCGCGCGGGAAACGCGCACAAAAAAAGCCGGCCCGCCCCTCGGGCGGACCGGCTCCCGCGCGTCCGCGCGGCTACGCTCCGGAAGCGTCCTCGGAGGACTGCTTCACGATCACGTCGGCGATGTCGCGGGCGAGGCGGCTCACGAGGGCCTCGTTCTCGCCTTCCACCATGACCCGGACCAGCGGTTCGGTGCCGGATTTGCGCAGGAGCACGCGGCCCCGGTCGGCGAGTTTCTTCTCGGCCTTTTCCTTCGCCTCGGTGACCTCCGGGTCGGACAGGGCGTCGAAGCCCGGGCTGAGGCGCACGTTGACGAGCGCCTGCGGGTAAAGCTCGATGTCCCGGTGCAGCTCGCTCATCGCCGTCTTGTACTCACACATGGCCCGGAGCACCTGCAGGGCGCTGATGATGCCGTCCCCGGTGGTGGTGTGGCGCAGGCTGATGATGTGGCCGGAGTTCTCGCCGCCGAGCGACCAGCCGAGCTCCAGGAGCTTTTCCATGACGTAGCGGTCGCCGACCTTGGAGCGCTCGAACGGGATGCCCAGTTTTTTGAGGGCCAGCTCGAGGCCGAGGTTCGACATCTGGGTGCCGACGACCCCGCCGTTCAGCTTGTTGAAGGCGTGCTGGTACTTGGCGATGATGTAAAGCAGCACGTCGCCGTCCATGATCTGACCGCGCTCGTCGACGATCAGCACCCGGTCGCCGTCGCCGTCGAAGGCGATGCCCAGGTCGGCCTTGGTCTCGAGGACCTTGAGGATCAGGTTGTTGGGATGCGTCGAGCCGTAGCCGTCGTTGATGTTCATGCCGTTGGGCTCGTTGCCGATGGTCAGGACCCGCGCCCCGAGCTCCTTGAACACCATCGTCGCCACCTGGTAGGTGGCGCCGTGGGCGCAGTCGAGCACGATCCTCTTGCCGTTCAGCGAGTACGTGTTCGGGAAGGTGCTCTTGCAGAACTCCACGTAGCGGCCGGGGGCGTCGTTCTTGCGGCTCGCCTTGCCGAGCTTGGCCGCCTCGACCACGGTCATGGGGGTTTCGAGCAGGGACTCGATCTTAAGCTCGGTCTCGTCGGGGAGCTTGGTGCCGTCCTTCGAGAAGAACTTGATGCCGTTGTCGTAGAAAGGATTGTGCGAGGCGCTGATCACCACCCCCGCTTCGGCTCTGAAGGCCCGGGTCAGGTAGGCCACGGCCGGGGTCGGCATGGGGCCGAGGAGAACGGACTCGACGCCCGCGGCGCTGAACCCGGCCTCGAGAGCCGCCTCGAGCATGTAGCCGGAGATGCGGGTGTCCTTGCCGATAATCACGCGCTTGGTGCCCTTCTCCGACAGAACCATGCCGGCGGCCCACCCCAGTTTCAGGGCAAACTCGGGAACGATGGGAAATTCCCCGACTTTGCCCCTGACGCCGTCGGTGCCGAAATATTTTCTTTCCATTACTTTTTCTTCCTGTTCCTGTTTTTGATCAGCTTGCCGATGCTCAGGATCTCTCTGAGCCGCGGTCCCTTCTTCTCGAATTTCCGGACGTGGTTCCAGCACGCGAGCGCCTGGGCGGTCTCGGCCACGTCGTGGACCCGGAGGATCTTGGCGCCCTTGCTCACCGCGTACATCGCGAGGGCGAGGGATCCGGGGAGCCGCGAGGCCGTGTCGGCCCCGGTCAGGCCGCCGATCAGCGACTTGCGGGAAAGCCCGATGAGCAGCGGGTAGCCGAAGCTGCTCAGGATCTCCATCCTGGCCAGCAGCTCGTAGTTCTGATCCCGGCTCTTGCCGAAGCCGATGCCCGGATCGATGATGATGTTCTGCCGGGTCATGCCGGCGTTCAGGCATTCGTGGAGCCTGCGGAAAAAGAATTCGGAGATGTCGCTGAACAGATCCCGGTACTCGGTGTCGTCCTGCATGACGGGCGGCTCGCCGCGCATGTGCATGAGGCAGACGGGGGCGTTGAGCTCCACGCAGGTCCTGAGGGCGCCCCGCTCCCGCAGCGCCCTGACGTCGTTGATCAGGTGCCCGCCGGCGTTGAACGCCTCTTTCATGACCTCGGGCTTGGAGGTGTCGACGGAGATGAAGACGTCGAGCTCCCGGGCGATCCGCTCCACGACGGGAACGACGCGGTCGAGCTCCTCCTGGACCGAAACCGGCGCGGCCCCCGGCCGCGTGGACTCGCCGCCCACGTCGATGATGTCGGCTCCTTCCTTCGCTAGGGTCTCGGCCCGGGCCATGGCTTTGTCCGGGGTGTCGTAGCGGCCGCCGTCGGAGAAGGAATCCGGGGTGACGTTCAGAATGCCCATGATCCGCGGCTGGGACAGGGACAGGATTTTGCCGTGGGCGCTTAAATTGTAAATCATAAAAAACTCCGAAAGCCGGCTTCGGCCGGCCGCGCTTCCCGTTCCTTAAGTTCCGCGCGCGGGAGCGCCGGCAGACGGCCGGTCCCCGGGCGCGGCCGGGGACGCCGCCAATCTCAAACCGCGCGCGAAAGGCGGAGCGGCAGCCGCTCCGTCGCGCGAAAAAAAATCGCATTCCGGGAGACGGCCGGGCCGGCTCCCGGGCAAAGCCCGTCCGCGGCTTCCCTCTAGAAGCTGTCCTGCGAGGGCTTCACCGGCTTGTCCGGGGGCGCGCCCGCCCCGGCCCCGGTCTCCGGGCCGGCGGCGGCGCCCGGCCCGGCCGCGTCGGCCGAGGGGGTCTCGCCCGAACCGTCGCCGGTCTTCGGCGGGGCGCCGTAGCCTTCCGGGTCCCGCACCGGCCTGCGGGCCATGAGGTCGTCGATCTGCTCCGCGTCGATCGTTTCGTACTTCATCAGCGCGTCTTTCATCGCGTGCAGGATGTCCATGTTCTCGGTGAGGATGGCCTTGGCCCGGTTGTAGTTCCGCTGCAGGATGTCCTTGATCTCGTCGTCGACGACGTTCTGCGAGGTGTCGGACATGGCGCGCGCGCCGGGCGCGGCGCCGCCGAGATAGCTCTCGGTCTGCTCCCCTTCCATGAGCTGCGGGCCCACCTTCTTGCTCATGCCCCACCTGATGACCATGTTGCGGGCCCAGGCGGTGGCGCGCTCGATGTCGTTCGAGGCCCCGGTGGTCACGTTGTCCTCCCCGAAGATCAGCTCCTCGGCGATCCGGCCCGCGAACAGCGTGGCGATGGAGTCCTCGATGTAGTTCTTGGTGTAGCTCAGGCGATCGTTTTCCGGCAGGTACATCGTCACCCCGAGGGCGCGGCTGCGCGGGATGATGGTGACCTTGTACACCGGGTCGTACCCGGGGATCATGCGCCCCACGATGGCGTGGCCCGACTCGTGGTAGGCCGTGTTGATCCGCTCCTGCTCGTTCATGATCCGGGAGCGGAGCTCCGGACCCATCAGCAGTTTGTCCTTGGCGAGCTCGAACTCGGCCTGGCCCACCAGGTTCTTGTTCTTCCGCGCGGCGGCGAGCGCGGCCTCGTTCACCAGGTTGGCGAGCTCCGCGCCGGAAAAGCCGGGGGTGCCCCGGGCGATCGCGCGGACGTCCACGTCCTCGGCGATCGGGACCTTGCGGGTGTGCACCCTCAGGATCTGCTCGCGCCCCTTGATGTCGGGCAGGCCCACGGTGACGCGGCGGTCGAAGCGGCCGGGCCGCAGGAGCGCCGGGTCGAGCACGTCGGGACGGTTGGTCGCGGCGATGACGATGACCGCCTCGCTGCCCTCGAAGCCGTCCATTTCCACCAGAAGCTGGTTCAGGGTCTGCTCCCGCTCGTCGTGGCCGCCGCCGATGCCGATGCCCCGCTTGCGCCCCACGGCGTCGATCTCGTCGATGAACACGATGCACGGGCACTTGGTCTTGGCTTTGGCGAACAGGTCGCGCACGCGCGAGGCGCCGACGCCCACGAACATTTCCACGAAGTCGGATCCCGAGATTGAGAAGAACGGCACCTTCGCCTCGCCGGCGATGGCCTTCGCGAGCAGGGTCTTGCCGGTGCCCGGCTGGCCGACGAGCAGCACGCCCCGGGGGATCTTGCCCCCGAGCTTCTGGAACTTGCCGGGCTCGCGCAGGTAGTCGACCAGCTCCTTGACCTCGTCCTTGGCCTCGTCGCAGCCCGCCACGTCGGAGAAGGTCGTGTGCACCTCGTCCTCGCGGAACTCCTTGGCCTTGCTCTTGGAGAAGCTGAACGCCCCCTTGCTGCCGCCCTGGGCCGAGCGCATGAACCAGATCCACACCGCGATCAGGATGATCATGGGGAACCAGGAGATGAAAATGCTGGCGAGCATGCTCGGCTCCTCCGGGAGCACGCCCGTGGTCTCGACGCCCTTCTCCTCGAGCTTCGCGAGCAGGCTCTGGTCGGTCATGGGCATGATCACCTTGAACTTCTCGCCGTTCTTGCGGTAGCCGGTGATGCTCCGGCCGTCGATCCTGACCGACTTGATCTGATTGTTCTCGAGCTCCGCCTTGAACGCCGTGTAGTCGTTCCGGGACGCGTAGCCGTCGCCCGAGCCGTTGAACGACTCGAACCCGTAGATCAGGACCACGGCCACAATCAGCCAAAGCAACATATTCTTTTTCATCGTTTTTTCCTGTTTCAGACACTCCCCGTCATCTGAAAATCTCCTGTCCGGACGCTTCCGTCCCTTTGTAGCCCAGTCCCACGAAATACACTTCCCGGGACCGCGCCCGGGACGCGTCCGGCTTGCGGGCCTTCACTTCCCTGAACGCCCCTCTCAGCAGCTTAAGGTACGCCTCCGTCCCTTCCCCGTTGAAAACCTTGACCACGAACGACCCGCCCGTCCTCAGGATCAGCCGGCACATGTCGAAGGCCAGCTCGGCGAGGTACATGGCCCGCGGCTGGTCCACGCCGGGATTGCCGGACATGTTGGGCGCCATGTCGGAAAGGATCACGTCGACCTTGGCGCCGCCCGCCAGTTCGAGGAGGCGGTCGAGCACCTCCCGCTCACGGAAATCGCCCTGCAGGAACTCGACCCCGGCTATGGGCGTCATGGGCAGGATGTCGCAGGCGATCACCCGCCCCTTTTCCCCGGCGCGGGCGGCCGCGTACTGCGACCAGCCGCCGGGCGCGGCGCCGAGATCCACCACCCGGGCCCCTTCCCCGATGATCCGGTCGCGGCCCTGGATCTCCTCGAGCTTGAAGCTCGCGCGGGACCGCAGTCCCCGCTTGTGCGCCTCGCGCACGTATTCGTCGGAAAAGTGCTCTTTAAGCCATCTGGTCTGGCTGGCCGTGCGTTTCTTGTTGGTCATTTGCCGTGAGCCGGACGCGCCGGAACGGGGCGCGGCAGACCCCGCCCCGGGGATCGAACCGCCTTACGCGTCATACATATATAAAATCATAACATATTGAAAGATTTATGCCACACCGCAATTGCGACAATGACGCCGGAACGGGCGTTTTGCCCGCTCCGGCGCGCGCGGCCGGGCCGCCGGGATCAGGCGAACGCCACCTCGCTCCGCACGGAGCTCCCGCCCGCGCGCCGCACCCGGAGGCGCGTCTGGATCATGTTGCCGTTGACGATCTGCTCGACGTGGGAAATTATGCCGATCTGGCGCCCGGACTTGATGTTCCTGAGGGAATTGAGCACCTGGTCGAGGGTTTCGGCGTCGAGGGTGTCGAAACCCTCGTCGATGAACATGGTCTCGACGCGGATGTTGCTGGTGATGAGATCGGAGAGCCCGAGGGCGAGGCCCAGGGAGATCCTGAACTTCTCGCCGCCCGACAGGGAGCCGACCGGCCGCTCCCGGTCGCCCTCGTCGCGGTCCGCGACCACCAGCTCGAGGACGCGGCCGGTCCGGTCCGAGTCTTTAGCGAACACGGTGCTGACGTTCCTGAGCTCGTACCGGCCCGTGAAGGCGAGGATGTAGCGGTTGGCCCGGGCCACCAGGTACCCGAAGGTGATGCTCTGCGCGTACGCCTTCAGCGAGACCTCCTCCCTGAAGAGATCGCGCAGCTCCGTAAGCCCCTTGTTCGCCGCGGCGATATTCGCGATTTCGTCCTCGATCCCCTTGGCTTTGCCGACGTTCGCCTCGTGCCCCGCCAGCTTGGCGCGCGCGGCCGCCGTCTCTTCGCCGATCCGGAGCTCTTCCGCCCCGAGCCGTTCGAGGTACTCCGCGCTCACGCTCCGGGCCGCGCCGTCGTAAACCCCCTCGGGCAGTTTGCCGGCCAGCGCTTCCAGCTGTCCGAGCAGGGTCCCGAGGGTCGCGGCGCAGTTGCCGCGGGCCCGGTCGTTTTCCTGCCGGTCCTTCTCGTTTTCGGCGACCGCCTCCCGCGCCCGCCCGAGGTCTTCCCGGGTCAGCGCCCGGCCCCGGACGACGTCCGCCCGGCTCAGGCCGGCCGCCCGGGCCGCCGCGGCCGCCCCGCGGTACCCGGCCAGCGCGAGCGCCGTCTCATGCCTTTTGACCCCGAGCTCGCCGCGGATGCGCCGCTCGTCGGCCTCCCGCCCCTCGAGCCTGGCCGCGAGAACCTTGGTTTCGGCGTCGCGCCGCGCGCGCTCACTTTCGGCCGCGGCGCTTTTGTCGCGGAACTCCTTTTCGACGGCGGCGGAGTCGCGCCCGCCGAACAGCCCGCGGTGCTCCCCCCGGAGACGCTCCAGCTCTTCCCCGCGCTCTTGCAGATCCCGCCGCTTCGCTTCCGCGTTCCCGCGGGCGGCTCCGAGAAGTTCGGCGTCGGTGCCGGCCTTATTCGCGAGCGCGTCGATCTCCCCCTGCTTTTTGTCGCGGTCGTCCCGGAAGGACGCGAGCTCGCCGCGGATCGTTTCGTAACGGCTCAGGATCGGCTCGAGCTCCGGCGCGCCCGCGGCCTCTTCCCAGAACTCCGCGAACCCCTCCGCCCCGGTCGCGGCGGCGCTTTCGCGGTGCGCGGCCATGGCCGCGGCCGCGGCGTCGCGGTCGCCGCGGGCCCTTGCCGCCTTCTCCGCGCGGGAGGCGGCCTCGGCCCGGTTCCGCCCGATCAGATCGAGGGGCTCCGCGGCCGCGCCCGCCGCCGCGCGCAGCTTCCCGGTCAGCAGGGCGAGCGCGGCGGCGCTTTGCTTAAGGCCCGCGGCGCGGGCCTTAAGCGCCTCCGCGTCTTCCGCCGGCGCTTCCCCGTCCGTTCCGGCGAGGCACGCCGCGAGCCCCGCGGCGACGGACTCGGCGAGACCGTCCCCGCGCGCGGCGAGAAGTTCCCGGAGCCCGGCCGCGCCCGCGGCGATCGCGGCGAGGACCGGCCCGAAGGTTCCGCGCTCCTTCCCGAGCGCTTCCTCCGCCGCCGCGGCGGCGGCTGCCGCGTTTCTGAGGGCTTCCCGATCCCTGGCGAGATCGGCCAGCAGTTTGTCCCGGGCGGCCTCGGCCGTCTCCAGTTCCGCGCGGGCCACCGCCTTTTCTTTCTCCAGATGCTTTTTGAGGAGCCCGGCGTCCGCGGCCCCCGCCTTCGGGTGATCGAGCGAGCCGCAGCACGGGCAGGGCCGGCCGGGCCTGAGGCCGATGGTGAAGTCGGCAAGCCGGAGCTCAGCCTCGTATTCCGCGATCTTTTCCCGGAGGGCGGCGCACTTCCCGTCCGCGGCGGACGCGGGACTTTTTGCGGGATCGCCGAAGGCGGCGAGGCTTTCCCGGAGTCCGCCGGCCCGGGCCCGGTTCTCCGCGCGATCGGCGAGATGCCCGGCGATCTTTTCGGCGCCTTCCGCGCCTTTCTCGCAGTTGCGGCCCAGATCCCGCGCCGCGGCGTTTTCGTCCGCCTCCCGGAGGAAGCCGGCGAGATTCCGCCAGGAGTCTTCCCCGGCGGGATCTTTGAGCAGATCCGCGCCCGCCGCCGCGAGTTTCTCCCGGGCCGCGGCGATCGCCGCCTCCAGGCGGGACGCCTCCAGCTCCGCCCCGGCGCGCTCCCGCTCCGCCTCGTCGCGTTTGGCCCGCTCCCGGACAAAATTGCGCGCCTCCGCGCTTAAGAGGGGAAGATGCGCGCAAACCTCCGCGAAGCGGAGATTCGCCGCGTTCCGTTCGTCCAGGGCCGCGAGCTCCGCCCTCAGTTCCCCGAGTTTCCGGTCGTTTGCGGCGCCCGTGCCCTCGAGATCCGCGACTTCCCGCTCCAGCTTGCCGAGATCGCTTTGCGCGCTGTCGCGCGCGCCCGCCGCGGCGCCGATCCGTCCCTCGAGGTCCCGGGCCGCGGCGATCCGCTCTTTGCCGTCCTCGTACTCCCGGGCGATCCGCGCCGCCTCCGCTCCGGCCTTCCCGAGCGCGGTCCGGGCCTCTTCCAGTTCATTCCGGGTCTGCCCGGCGGCGCGCGCGGCGTCCTCCGCTCCGCGCGCCAGCGCGGCGCATTCTTCCCGCTTCGCCGCGGCGCCGGCCCAGGCCTCGCGGCAGGCTCCGGCGGCTTCGTAAAGCTCAATCGTCCGGTACTCGGCGGCGAGCCGTTCCGTCTCGGCGCCGATCGCCGCCCGCTCTTTTTCGAGGCGGTCGCGCTCCGTTTCCTGAGCGGCGATCTCCCCGGCCTTTTTCACGGTGTCCCGCGCGATCTCCGCCGCCGCGCCGAGATCTTCCTTTTCCCGTTTGAGCCCGGCGAGCCGCTCCCCGAGGGCGGCGAGCTGCTCGTCGCTCAGGAACTCGATGCTCCCGAGCAGCCGGCGCCTGTCGTCGATCTCCCGGTTCACGGCGGCGAGTTTCTCGTTGAGCCGCGTCTGGATCCGGTCGTAGATCTCCGTGCCGGTGAGTTCTTCGAGGAGCTTGGCCTTCTCGTCCCCCGACTGCTCGAGGAACGCCGCGAAATCGCCCTGCGGCAGCACGATGACCTTCCGGAACTGGTCCCAGGTCAGCCCGGTGACCGCCGCGACGCTGTCCCCGATCCGGGAGATCTGCCCCGGCTTCCGGTCCTCGAACACGGGGGTTCCCAAAGTCCCGTCCGGGCTCACGGGGCACAGCCGGCAGCTGTGGCCGTAGTTGCGCCGCTTTTTTTCGATGACGTAGGTCGCCCGGTACCTGACGCCGTCGCGGCCCGTGAAGTCGACCTCGGCGGAGCAGGAGTCCGTCCCCCGGGTCATGATGTTCCTGACGTCGTTGAGATCGAGCTCCTGCCCGTCGTCGAGTCTGACCCGCGATCCCGTTCTCCGCCCGGGGAGCCGGGGGATCCGGCCGTACATCCCGAAGCAGATCGCGTCGAGGATGGTGCTTTTTCCCGAGCCCGTGCTGCCGATGATCGCGAATATATTGTCCCTGACGTCGCGCTCGAAGTCGATGTCGAACCTGCCGAGGCTCGCGAGGTTGCGGCCCTTTACCCGTAAAATTCTCATTTTCCGCCCCTCTCACTCTCTTTTTCGCCGTCCTCGGCCTCGAGTTCCGCGATGATGCCGAGGAGCGCGTCTTTCATCTCCCCGGGAAGAACCGCCTCCGGATCGCCGTTCGCGCGGCGCTTCCGGTACATCCGCTCCACGATCCGGAGCGGTTCCCTCAGGTCGTCGGGGGAGCGCGACTCTTCTTCCGCATCCCCGCGGGAGCCGGAACCGGCCTTCCTGAGGACGATTTTGACGTCGCACTCGCGGACCGAGCCCGTCCGGGCGTTCATGAGGCTCCTGATCCGGTCCCGCAGGAACCCCATGTCCGTGTATTCGGAATCGCCGGGATCGTACTCGACGAACACCGAGCAGTACGGCAGCCGGTCCCGCTCCGCCCCGCCGTCTTCCGCCTCGGGAATGGCCTCGAGCGTCTCGATGGCTTCCTTCTCGGCGGCGAAACCGCCCCGCTCCGGGACGCGGACGAACTCCACGGGCCGCTTCAGGGGGACGTGCCGCACCTCCGGGCGGAACCCGCCCCCGCCCGGGTCGCTCCCCGCGAAACTCACGAGGGAAATCCCGTTGGCGTAGCCGGCCTCCCCGAAGTTCACCGGCAGGGGCGAGCCGCTGTACCAAGCGTTGCCGCTCACCCGCTGCCGGAGATGGATGTGCCCGAGGGCCGCGTAGTCGTAGCCCGCGAAAATCCCGGCGCCCACGGCCTGCTCTCCCCCGACGTAGTCGGCGGCCTTGTCCGACTCGCTCTCTTCGAGGCGCGAGTTCCGCACGTGGCAGTGCCCCGTGCAGATCACCGGGACTTCCTCCCCCGGCGCCGCGCGGCGGTCTTTTATGTAAGAGAGAACGTCGGCGTAAACGGTCCGCAGCATCTCCTCGTAAGAAACGTCCGCGCCGGCGCCGCCCGCGAACGCGGTCAGATCGTAAAGCCGCATCCTGGGCACGTAGGGAACGGCGGCCACCACGCACAGCAGACGGCCGCCGGAATCGTACACGGGGCAGGCGAGCGCCGCGGCGTCGGTTTCGGTCGCGCCGGTTTCGGGGTTTTGGCGCAGCGGGAGCTCGCCGACGATTTTAAGGTTCGGGCAGGCCCGCGCGTAAATGGAGATATTGTCGAGCTTCCTGCCGCTGTCGTGGTTCCCGGCGGTGATGATCACGCTCATGTCCGGAAAATTTTCGCGGAAGCGGTTAATCAGCATCCCCAGGAATTTCTCGCTGCCGAGCGAGGGATTGGGGTTGTCGAAGACGTCGCCCGAGAGCAGGAAGACGTCGGGCCTTTCCCGCTCGATGACCCCGAACACTTCCTTTTCGAGCTCCGCGTACTCGTAGCCGCGGTCGTAGTTGTGCAGGCGCTTGCCGAGGTGCCAGTCCGAGGTGTGCAGGATTTTTACGCGTGAATTCATGTTCGTATTCCGGATAAAGGGATATTATTTTGTGTTAAGCATATATATTATATACCCTTTATTCCGGCAGGACGAGACCGCGCCCGCATTTTTTTGAGCCGGGGCGCGGCCCGGCTCCGCGCGGGGCGCGGGAGCGGAGGGCGCCGCTTAAGCGGCGCCCGGGGGAACAAGATCCCGCCCGGAAGACGGGCGGGAAGCGCGGAGGCCGGTTATTTGGTGGAGCCGAAGCCGCCCGCGCCCCGGGCGGTTTCCGAAAGCTCGTCCGCGAGCTCCACGGTCACGGCGGCCACGGGCACGATCAGGCACTGGATGGCCCGCTCGCCGCGCCGGAACGGGATCTCCCGGCCGGGGAAGTTGTCGCCGTTGGCGTCCACGACGATGTGGGCGATCCACTCGCCGCGGTAGTCGGAATCGATCACCCCGGCGGTGTTGCGCAGGGCGATCCCCCGGGCTCCCGCCCCGGAGCGCGGCAGGAGCAGAGCCACGTGGCCCGGCGGCACCTCGGCGGCGAAGCCGAGCTTCACCACGTTGTCCTTCCCCGCCGTCAGGGTGACGTCCTCCTGGAAGTAGATGTCCATGCCCCCGGCGGCTGCGCTCTTGTATTCCGGTTTGATGAAGTTATCCGTAAGCGGTTTTATTTTCACGGTCGCGTCCTCCGAACGTATCTTCTCTTCTCTACGTATCTTCTCTCTCCGCCGGCCGGCGGCCCCGCGGGCGATCCGCGGGACTCCATTATAAACGATCCGAGGCGGGCGCGCCCGCGCCCGGCGCGGCCGAGGCGTCCCCCGCGTCTTCCGTAGCCCGCCTTTTTTCCCTTCCCGTCCCGGCGGGACGGGAACGCGCGGAACGCGCGACCCGCGCCGTTACGCGGTCCGCGCCCTCCCGGTCTCGGGACCGCGGACTCCCTCGCTTAAAAAACAGGCAAAAACCGCAAGAAAAAAGTTTTATTCGGTTCGATATTTACGCGGGGTGGGCGTATTTTTTTATAATTCCCCCGCGAGCCCTTGAAAATCAGGGTTTGCGGGGGATTTATCCTTCCCCCCCCCCCGGCCGGACGAAAAGACCGCCGCCCGGCTCTCCGTTGACTTTTTCGGCAAGGCGGTGTATAGTATTTACACTGACATTAAATTTTGAGTAAATTTAATTTACAACAGCGCCGCCCCGGGCGGCTTCATAACTTTAACAACAAAAGAGGAAATCATCATGCAATGTCCCAAATGCGGCACAGAGTTGCAGCCGCAGGTAGTTTCCGAGCTGCCCCCAGTCGGATGCTTAACTATTCTGCTCTACATCTTCCTGCTGTGCCTCATCGGAATCGGCTGGATACTGCTTATCATTCTCATCGCCGGCAGAAAATCCAAGACCGTCACATACCTGGTATGCCCGAAATGCGGCTACAGAAAGAAAAAGCCCTCGCAGTTTGAGGACTACATTCAGGCTCAATTTAAAAAGCTGTTTAAAAAAGAGGACAAGCCCGAAATCGAGGCAAAGCCCGAAACGGAAGCAAAGCC
>CAZFNS010000025.1:0-16240 GCA_964520475.1 uncultured Enterobacterales bacterium | reverse complement strand
GTCATTTAAATCGACCTGATATTAGCAAAGGTTCTCATCGATGCAGGTGGAAGCGGTGTCATTGCGCTTCCAGTCGATGATTCCGTTGTCAACCTGGCCCGTGCCGAAATACGGCTCAATCTCGTATGTGGCGCCCTTGAGGCCGTACTGGTCAACGGCGGTAGCTTTAATCACGCCGTCTGTAACCTCAATTTGCTTAACATACTTAGTACCATAGTCGGTTGCGGCATCGATTTTCCAACCGCTGCCGTCTTTGCCGTTGGTGCAAGACGTATCATCAGTGCTCTGAGGAACAATCTTTGTTTCAGCCGCATAAGGCTGAGTACCTAAGTCGAAAATGCACAGCTCAACCTGCTTCTGAACACCGGCGACGGCGCTGGTTACTTCGGTGAAACGGGCGCGGGCCATGTACCTGGCGTAGGCCGGTAAGGCGATGGCGGCGAGGATACCGATGATGGCGATAACGATCATTAATTCAATGAGGGTAAAACCTTTGGTCTTCTTCATGATAATTTCCTTATATCGCCGGCTGTATATAGTATGTTTAGCCACTATTTAGAAAGTATTAATCGTTGAATTGCGGGGTTTCCCTGCAAATTTCGGACGGCTCGAGATTGAATCACAGGCGGGAGTCCAAAGGAGAACATGCAAGGCAAAAACAGTCGGACAAACGCCGACAACGAAGACCGTGATCCATACTCACGAAGGGTTCAAACGGGACGACGGAAGAATACATGGAGGAACATTCTGAGACGGCGCTCAATCGGAAATTCCGCCGGATCCGGGGCTCTAAATACTCTTTGCACTAAGCGGCATGAACCTTTTGACACCCGGAAACCGGTTCCGGGCCCTTGCACCCCGCGGCTCGCGCTTTCGCAAGCACACGCACTCCTTTGAACTTTATCAAAACCGGCAGACGAGGATCCGAAGGAATCCCGGCGCCGGGCAAAACCGGACGCGGGAAAAGCGGGATATAAAACTTCGCGGTAACGCCGAGCCGGAGCCCCCTGTTGCCGCGCGCATCACTGCCACATGCCGCCGAACTCCGGCAATCGAAATTAAGACAAGCAACCCCGGCGGGCGTGGCGGGCTGACCCGCGGCGGCGTCCTCGCCGTAAGCGAGCCGTTTTACCCTCATTCCTTCCGGGAAGTGACATCCCGATTCCCGGACCGGCCGCGGGAACGATCGCGCCGCCCTGCCCGCGCGAGACCTTTCAAAAAGTTTCGCGGAACAAAGCTGATTCGCGACTCCGCCGGACAACTCTCGGCGACCGGAAAAGGTTCGGCGGCAGACGCGCCGCGCCTGCCGCTGCCAAAACGCCGTCCCCGCCGCGGGGTGCGAATTTTAAGTAAAAACTGCTGACTACGCCAGCAGCCTCAGCCCCCATTCGTTTATCCGGTCGCCCCACATCATCACCAGAAAGCCCATGAAGGCTATGCAGGGTCCGTACGCGAACGGCAGGCTTTCTTTCTTGCGGCGCACGATCATGAATACCCCGCCCGTCACGGCGCCGATGATCGCCGACCCGAAAATAATCGCGGGAAGCATCTGATAGCCGAACCAGGCCCCGAGACAGGCCGTCAGTTTGAAATCCCCGAAACCCATGCCCTCCTTTCCGGTAACCGCTTTGAAGATGACGTAAACGGACCACAGCGACATGTACCCGGCCACCGCGCCGTAGATCGAATCCGTCAGCGGGACAAAAACCTCGCGCGTGTTAAACAGAATGCCCAGCCACAGGAGCGGAATGACGATTTCATCGGGAATGAGCATCTTGTCGAAGTCGATGCCGCTCGCGGCGATCAGGGACCACGCCACCAGGAGCGCGCCTGCGACCTGAACCGTCGGCCCGAAATGCCAGGCCACGAGCAAAGTGGTAAGGCCGGTCAGCGTCTCCACGATCGGATACCGCAGCGAAATATGCCCCCCGCAGCCGCGGCATTTGCCGCGCAGGACCAGATAGCTTATCACGGGGATATTCTCCCAGGCGGATATTTTGTGACCGCATTTGGGACAGCGCGAGCGCGGGGTTATCAGGTTGAATTTCTCCCGTTCGGGGCGTTCGGCCTCGGGGTGGAAATACTCCTCGTACTCGTCCCTGAAGGCGTTCTCCATCATGACCGGGAGCCGGTAGATCACCACGTTCAGGAAACTCCCCACCAGAAAGCCGATGACGGTCGCGTAAACGAGAAAAAGGGTCGGCGACTCGATGAAAGCCTGCAGGATATTATGTAGAAAATTCATATAAACCAACCTGACGCAAGGAAATAAAAAGGGTCTCACCGGAAGTGAAACCCTTAATGATCCGAGCGCGTCCTTTTAGAAGATGCTGCCCATGCTGAAGATCGGGAGGTACATGGCGATAACCAGAGAACCGATTACAACGCCCAGGAACACCATGATTAACGGCTCAAGCATCGAGGACAGGCCGTCGACCGCGTCGTCAACCTCCTGAGAGTAAATGTTGGCAACTTTGCGCAGCATCGCGTCCAGGGTACCGGCTTCCTCGCCGATCATAACCATCTGGTTCATCATCGCCGGGAAGATCTGGGTGGCTCTCATGGCCATGTTCAGCTGCATGCCGCCCATGACGTCCAGTCTGATTTCCATAATCGCGTTGGTGAACTTGGCGTTACCCGCGGCGCCCGCCGCGGAAACCAGCGCGTCGACGAGCGGGATACCGGCCGCGAAAGTGGTGGAAAGAGTCGAGGCGAATCTGGCCAGGCAGCCCTTCTCCAGAATCTTGCCCACTACCGGGAATTTCAGCAGCGCGACGTCGAAATTGTCGTGGAATTTCTCGGAATGCTTGTACAGGTAGAGGAACCCCCAAATACCGCCGCCGCCGACGATGACGAACACCAGCCACCAGCTCTGCAGGAACCGGGACAAATCTACGATCAACTGGGTGAACGCCGGCAGTTTGGCGTCGAAGCTCGCGAATATCGATTCGAACTGCGGAACCACGTAGATCATCAGGATCGCGGTAACGACGATGGCGATGAGCACGATGACTATAGGATACATCATCGCCTTCTTGATCTTGGATTTGAGGGCCTCGGCCTTTTCCATGTAGGTGGCGATCTGGTCGTAGATGGTTTCGAGGGCGCCCGACGCCTCGCCCGCGGCCACCAGATCGGTGTACAGTTTGTTGAAGTATACCGGGTGCTTGCGCAGCGCCTGGTGGAACGGCGTACCCGCCGACACGTCCTCGCACACCTGCGACAGCAGCTTTCTCATGGCGAGTTTGTCGTGGCTCTGCGCCATCAGTTCAATCGACTGAACCAGCGGCACGCCGGCCGAAAGCATGGTCGTAATCTGCCGGGACAGGGTCGCAACATCCACCGGCTTGATTCCGGGACCGTCGCCAAGCAGATTCTTGTACTCGGTTACTGACGTGACATTAATGTTCTGCTTGCGAAGATCGGACTTTATAATGTCGGCGCTTCTGGCGCACATGAAACCGGATACGGTCTTGCCCTTGCGGTTAGTGCCTTTCCACTTGTAGTTTATAAAGTCCTTTTTATTACTTTTTGTTGCCATAATTCAATTCCTGCTTAGGCCGAAGTTACACGGAATACTTCCTGTAAGCTCGTGACTCCCTGCGCTACTTTCATCAATCCGGATTTTCTTAATGGAACCATCCCTTCTTTTTCGGCTTCATCGGCAATCTGGAGGGAGTTCCCGCCTTCCATGATCAGCATGGCCAGTTTGTCCGTCATGACAAAGATCTCGTAGATGCCCACGCGGCCTTTGTACCCGCCCGAACATGCCTCGCAGCCCTGGGGATTCGGTTTGTACAGTTTTAATCCATTAGCTATCGTCTCTTGAGTATACCCTATATTTAACAGTTCATGCTCAGGTATGGTGTCAAGAATTTTACATTTCTCACATAATCGCCGGGCAAGACGCTGAGCCATGATCAGCGTTACCGAAGACGCGATATTGAACGCCGGAACGCCCATATTTAAAAGGCGGGTCAGCGTCTCGGGGGCCGAGTTGGTGTGCAGCGTCGACAGCACGAGGTGACCGGTCTGGGCGGCTTTAATCGCGATTTCCGCGGTTTCGAGGTCGCGGATTTCACCCACCATGATCACGTCGGGGTCCTGGCGGAGGAACGCTCTCAGGGCGCTGGCGAAGGTCAGGCCCGCCTTGAGGTTGATCTGCACCTGGTTGATACCCTCGAGGTTGATTTCCACCGGGTCTTCCGCGGTGGAAATGTTGGTTTCGACGGTGTTCAGGATGCTGAGGCCGGTGTACAGGGAAACGGTCTTGCCCGAGCCGGTGGGCCCGGTTACCAGGATAAGCCCCTGCGGCCTTTCGAGCGCGCCGAGATACTTCTTCTTCTGCTCCTCCTCGAAGCCGAGCATGTCGATGTTGAGCTTCGCGGCCGAAGAGTCGAGGATACGCATTACGATCTTCTCGCCCCACAGCGTCGGCAGCGTGTTGACGCGCATGTCCATGGATTTGGTCGGCGAAATCTTCAGTTTGATACGTCCGTCCTGGGGAATGCGCCTTTCCGCGATGTCGAGGCGGGACATAACCTTGATGCGGGCGGCGATCTTGTCCTTCAGATCCACCGGGGCCTTGGCCACCTCGTGCAAAATGCCGTCGATGCGGAACCTGACGCGGTATTTCTTTTCGTAAGGCTCGAAATGGAGGTCGGAGGCGCCCTTCTTGATCGCGTCGAGCAGCAGTTTGTTGATGAACTTGACCACCGGGGTGTCGTCGTCGGCGGTGGCGTCGGTGGCGCCGTTCTGGGCCTGGTCGTCCTCCTGGGTCTCCATCGCCTCGAGTTCGCCGATTTCGGTGTCGGCGAGACCGACGTCGAGATCCTCCATGGAGTCGCCGAACAGTTTCTTCAGATCGTTCTGGAGTTTGTCCTCGTCGACCAGGATGGTGTCGGTCATCATGGAGAACTTAAGTCCGAAGGCGTTGAGGGCTTCGGTGTTGGTGGGATCGGACATCGCGAGGAACAGCGTCTTGCCCTGGGCGTAAACGGGCAGGGCGTGGTGCTGCATGATCAGGGTCTTGTCCATGTACGAGGAAGGAATTTCCTTCACGTCGATGTCATCCAGATTCAGGTACGGGTACCCGTACTCCGACACCAGCGTCTCCCTGATTTTTTCGGAAGAAACGATCTTCATATCCACGATGGTCGTGATGATCTGCTTCTCTTCCTTCTTGGCCTCGGCGATAATGCTCTGCTCCTGCTCGGGAGATATTAACTTATATGCCTTCAGTATCCGGAGAATACCATAAGTCTCAGCCATGTTCGCAAATCCTAGTTGTTCATGTTAACGGGTCAAACCGCAAAATCACGTGTCAGACGGCGCAGGGGGGAATGCCCTCGGACCGCCGGCCGGGAGGCCGCGTCCGGCGGAAACGCGTCCCCGCACGCTGGTAAAAAGATCACAGAAATATTCATTTTAGATTAAAACTTACATGTGAAAAAAACTACATAATTCAGTCCGTGCTTTTTTGAAATAATGCGTTTATCACAAAACACGAATTTTTTTCGGAATCGGGCTGACGTCCGTCCGGATATCGGCAAATCCCGGGATTCCCGGAGCCCCCGGCCGGCCGCGCCGCGGCCTTTTCCGGCCCGTACCGGCGGCGCCGCGGCCGGGAAAATCCCCGGCGGGCCGGCCCCCGTTTTGTGCTATAATGGCGTCCGGCCGGGGGATCCGGCGCGCCCGGGCGACCGTCCGGGGCCTTCCCCGGGTCCGCGCGGGGGACGGAGCCGGCCACGGAGTCAGACGCATGAACAGCGAAATCGTCATCAAGGGCGCCAGAACCCACAATCTCAAAAACGTCAGCCTCGCCATACCCAAAAACACATTCTGCGTCGTCACGGGCCTTTCGGGCTCCGGCAAATCGTCGCTGGCCTTCGACACCCTCTACGCCGAGGGGCAGCGGAAATACGTGGAGTCGCTGTCGTCCTACGCGCGGCAGTTCCTCCAGCTGATGGACAAGCCCGACGTGGACCTGATCGAGGGGCTCTCCCCGGCGATCTCCATCGAACAGAAATCCACGTCCCACAATCCCCGCTCCACCGTGGGCACCACCACGGAAATATACGACTACCTGCGCCTGCTGTACGCCCGCGTGGGCCTGGCCCGGTGCCCGGAGCACGGGCATCCCCTCAAGGCCCAGACGATCCGCCAGATGACCGACGCGTGCCTCGCCCTGCCGGAAGACGCGCGGGTGATGATCCTCGCCCCGGTCGTGCGCAACCGCAAGGGCGAGTACCGGGTTCTCCTCGAAAACCTCGCGAGGAGCGGCTACGTCAGGGCGCGCATAGACGGGGACACCTACGATCTGAGCGATCCCCCGGCCCTGGATCTGCAAAAAAAGCACACCGTCGAGGTCGTGGTGGACAGACTGAGGATAAGGCCCGGAGAGGCCGCGCGGGTGCGTCTGTCCGATTCCCTGGAACGGGCCCTCAAACTGGCGGACGGCCTGGCCTCGGCCGTTTCCATGGACGGGGCCTTCCCGCCGCTGGAATTCTCCTCCAAGTACTCCTGCCCGGAATGCGGCTATTCCGTTCCCGAAATAGAGCCGCGGAACTTTTCCTTCAACAACCCCGCCGGCGCCTGTCCCCGCTGCCTCGGGCTCGGCGTTCAGGAGGTGTTCACCCCCGAGGCCTTCATCGTCGACGAGCGGGCCTCCATCCGCAAAGGGGCGATCCGGGGCTGGTCCGAAACGTCGACGTTCAACTTCACCGTCATGGACGCCCTGTCCCGGGAGTTCGGCTTCAGTCTCGACGTTCCCCTGAACAAACTCGGCGCGAAGATCAAGGACATCATTTTCTACGGCAGCGGCGGCCGCGAGATAGAAGTCGTGCAGCGGTTCCGCAACGGCTCCGAGTTCAGGTTTTCCAGGGCCTTCGAGGGCATCGTCCCGCAGACGGAGAACAAGTACCGGAACGCGCGGGAGGGCGAGCGCGACGAGTTCACCAGGTTCCTCACCGCCGTCCCCTGCCCGGAATGCGGCGGGGCGAGGCTCAAGAAAGCCTACCGGAACGTTTTCGTGGGCGGCGCGAGCCTGCCCGACCTGTGCGATCTGACCATAGAGAAAGCCCTCGCCTTCATCCGCGGGCTCAGCCTCACGGAGCAGCAGGAAAAAATCGCCGGCAAGGTGATCAAGGAAATCACCGACCGCCTGACGTTCCTGATAAACGTGGGGCTCGGCTACCTCACCCTGTCGCGGTCCGCGGAAACCCTGTCGGGCGGCGAGGCGCAGCGCATCCGCCTCGCGAGCCAGATCGGCTCGGGCCTCACGGGGGTGATGTACGTGCTGGACGAGCCCAGCATCGGCCTGCACCAGCGGGACAACGCCAAACTCCTCGAGTCGCTCCGGCGCCTGCGGGATCTCGGCAACACCGTCATCGTCGTCGAGCACGACGAGGAAACCATCCGGCAGGCCGATCACATTATCGACATCGGCCCCGGGGCGGGAGAATACGGGGGGAGAATAACCGCCCAGGGCACCGTGGCGGACATCATCGCCAACCCGGACTCGATCACGGGCCGGTACCTGAGCGGCGCGCGCTCGATAGCGGTTCCGGAAAGGAAGAAGGAAACGGGCCGCTGGCTCAGGATCCGGAACGCGACCGGGCACAATCTCAAGGGCGTGGACCTGAAAATCCCCTACGGGCTGTTCACCTGCGTCACCGGGGTGTCGGGCAGCGGCAAATCCACCCTCATCAACGACACCCTCTACGCCGCCGCCCAGCGCAAGCTGAACGGGGCGGTCAACGTCAGGCCCGCCCCCTACGGATCCATGGAGGGTCTCGAGCTTTTCGACAAGGTCATCAGCGTGGACCAGACCCCCATCGGCCGGACGCCGCGGTCGAACTGCGCGACCTACGTCGAAATCTTCACGCCGGTGCGCGAGCTGTTCTCCCTGACCCCGGAGGCGCGGGCGCGCGGGTACGCCCCGGGGAGGTTCTCTTTCAACGTCCGGGGCGGGAGGTGCGAGGCGTGCCAGGGCGACGGCATCATCAAAGTCGAGATGAGTTTCCTGCCGGACGTGTACGTGACCTGCGAGGAATGCGGCGGCAAACGCTACAACCGGGAAACCCTCGACGTCGCCTACAAGGGGAAAAACATCGCCGACGTGCTGAACATGACCGTCGGCGAGGCCCTGGAGTTTTTCGCCCCCCTGCCGCAGATCCGGCGCAAACTGCAGACCCTCGCGGACGTGGGCCTGTCCTACATCAGGCTCGGGCAGCCGGCCACCACCCTGTCGGGCGGCGAGGCGCAGCGCATCAAACTGGCCCGGGAACTGTCGCGCCGCGACACCGGCAGGACCCTCTACATCCTCGACGAGCCGACCACCGGCCTGCACTTCCGCGACGTCGAGATGCTCCTCGGGGTGCTGTTCCGGCTCCGGGACCAGGGGAACACCATCGCGGTCATCGAACACAACCTCGATATCATCAAGTCGGCGGATTATATCGTCGATCTCGGGCCCGAGGGCGGCGAAGACGGCGGACGGATCGTCGCCGAGGGCACCCCGGAAACGGTCGCCAAAATCGAAAAATCCTACACGGGTCAATTTCTGTCTAAAATTTTGCAATTATCATAACGGATCATAGACGGGAGGAAACACCATGTCATACAAACTGACGGAAAGAGAGTACCACTCGGCGCTTAAACTGAACGCCGACTACCGGTACCATTATTTTTTGAAGAAAGTCCAGGAGGGCCTGGAGCTTTTCGTGCTGAAGAATGACGACGGCGTCCTGTTCATGGAAACGGAGAACGAGGGCGGAGCCGGCGACGGCGATGACAACGTCAACGTCATCCCCGTATGGTGCCATGAGGCCTATGCGAAATACTACGCCGAGCAGAACGAGGACGTGAAGGACTACGAGGTTCAGGCCATCTCGCTCGCCGTCTTCATCGAAAAATGGGTGGAGAATCTCAACGGCTCCGGCATCGAGCTGGCCGTTTTCCCGCTGAGCAACACCGACTGCAACATCGTGACCCCGCAGGAGATGGTCGACGACCTGAAACTGGACGAGGGGAACGCCCCGGCCTGACGCGCCCGGTCCGGCCGCACCGCGCGCCGGGCCGCGCTTATTCACAAGATTTTTCTTCCGGCATAACCGGGTTTTTAACAGACAAAACCGACATATGTCTATGATATGTTCGGTATTTTTCCGTGGGAAAACCGCTTGTCCGCAAAAATCCGGAGATGTTCACAACATTTTATCAACAACGTTATCATCAGCCCGGACGCCCCCGGCGGCGGTTGCGCGCGCCTTTCCGCCGGCTCTCCGCGCAGGCCCCGCCTGTTCGCCCCGTCCCGGCCGGCGCAAAAAAAAACGGGGAGCCGCCCGGCTCCCCGTTCCCCCGCGCGCGGACGGCCGCGCTATCTCCCCTTTTCCAGTTTTTGCCGCAGCGACTCGAGGTCGTACGGGGTGCTCTGGTAAACGTAATAATTTATCCAGTTGGCGAACAGCATGTACGAGTGGCTCCGCCAGGTGCAGGGCGGCGGGTTGCGGGGATCGTCGCCGGGATAGTAGTTTACCGGGACGGCGGGGTTGAGCCCCGCCTTTATGTCCCTCCGGTACTCGTTGTCCAGGGTCAGGGCGTCGTATTCCGGATGCCCGGTCACGAACACCTGGCTCCGGTCCGGAGACACGGCGATATACACGCCGGTCTCGGGAGAACCCGCGAGTATCTCCAGATCGGTGTTCTTTTCGATGAACTCGGTCTCGAAACTGGCGAAGCGCGAATGCGGGGCCAGAAAATAATCGTCGAAGCCGCGCACCAGCGGATCGGCGCAATTCGCCCTTTCGTGCCGGTACACGCCCGACAGCTTGACTTCCCTGGTCTGCATCGGCAGATCGTAAAAAACCTTCAGCGCCGCCTGCACGGCCCAGCAGCTGAACATGGTGCAGGTCACGTGATCCCTCGACCACCGCATGATGTCCGTCAGGACGTCCCAGTAATGGACCTCCTCGAAGGGCACCCGGTCCAGCGGGGCGCCGGTTATGATCATGCCGTCGTAAAAGCCGTCGCGGACGTCGTCGAACTTCAGGTAAAACGTGTCGAGGTGGGCCTTGGGGGTGTTTTTCGACACATGTTCGTCGATCCTCAGCAAATCGACGATCACCTGGATGGGCGTGTTGGAAAGCTTTCTCAGAAACTGGGTCTCGGTTTCGATCTTCTTGGGCATCAGGTTCAGGATCAGCATCCTGAGCGGACGGATATCCTGGTGCTCGGCCCTGGTTTCGGTCATCACAAAGATCTTTTCCGCCGTTAAAATGCCCGCGGCCGGCAACGCGTCCGGAATCTTTATAGGCATGACGTCACCTCCCCTCACGTTTGGTACGCGGCCGAAAAAAAAACCGCCCGGCGCCGGCGCCGGGCGCTTCCCGGTCGTTCCGCGCGGGCCCGGGCCCGCGCGGCGAGTCACGGCTTCAATTATACACTAAACGGGCGTTTTGTGACATTTAACATGTTTTCGGGAAACGCCGGCCCCGCGGTCTTCCCGGGCGCCGGCGCTCCCCGCGGGGGCGCGCCGGGCGCGATCTCCCGCGCCGCGCGGGCAAACCGCCGCCCGGATGAGCTATAATTGATCAGGTATATTTTCCCAGTACCGCAAGCCTTCCGGGGCACGGAGCCGACCCATGCGCATCGAAATGATCTCCACCGGCGACGAAATCATGACCGGATTCATCGCCGACACCAACGCCGTTTATTTCGCCTCGAGACTTCTCGAGGCGGGGCTGACCCTGCGGCGCCACTCGTCCGCGGGCGACGACCTGCCCGAGCTGATCCGGCTTTTCCGGGAAAGGGGCGCGGAGGCGGACGCGGTTCTCGTGAACGGCGGGCTCGGCCCCACCTCCGACGACCTCACCGCCGAGGCGGCGGCCGCGGCGGCGGGGGTCGGGCTCGCCGAGTACCCGGAATGTCTCGGGCACCTCCGGAAGTGGGCGGAAAGCCGGGGGATCGAACTCGCCGCGGGCAATCTGAAGCAGGCGCTGCTTCCCGCGGGATCCCGGGTCATCCCCAATCCGAGCGGCACGGCCTGCGGCTTCGCCCGCCGGATAGGCCGGGCGCTCTTTTTCTTCACCCCGGGGGTCCCGTACGAATACCGGGCGATGCTCGACGGCTTCGTCCTCCCGGAGCTTAAGGCCCTGGCCGGGGCGGCGCCCGGGGAAGGCGGCGTCTCCGTGAGAAGATTTTTCACTTTCGGGATCGCCGAGTCCGAGCTGGGCGATCGGATCGGGGCGGAATCCCTGCCGGAAAGCGTGAAGGCGGGCTACCGGGCCGGCCCCGGGTTCATCGAGGTAAAAATCACCGGGAACGGCGCTTCCCCCGGGGAAATGGACCGGGCCGAGGCGATCGTGCGCCGGTGCGCGGGAGACTGCCTGGTCGGCGCGGGCGGCGAGGACGCCGCGTTCGCCGCGCTCCGCGATCCGGCCGTTACCGGGGACGGGAAAATCCTGATCCTGGATCTGACGGGAGCCGGGAAACTCGCCGCGTACGCCGCGAAATACCTGCCGGGGAACGCGGCGTGCGTCGCCGCGGCCGCCGGCCTCCGGCGTTTCCTCACGGAAAAACTCGCCGGGGAAACCCCGGCGGCGGGCTTCCGGCGCGTGCTGACGGCGGAGGCGGACGCGACGGGCCGGAACGTTACTTTTGAATTCGCCGATGTTGACAATAACAAGGGATTTAAACGAAAATTACACTACAGGGGACTGCGGGAAAGAAAAGACGAACTGATCCCTGTCACGGCCCTGGATCTCCTGCGCAGATACTTCGAAAACAGAGACACGCTGTACAAATACCCTCATTTTGAAGATCTTTAAAGACATTTACCGCCGAAGGCCGCCATGAACAGATATGTCGCCCGTACCGTACTAGCCGTAATCATCGCCGCGCACCTCGTGCTCGCGGTGTTTTACTGCCTCAACCAGAATCTGGATCCCGGCTCCGAAGGGTACGCGATGCTCTCGGAGGGCGCGTTCAACCACTATTCCAAGCAGACGCTCGACCTCACCAACGACTCGCTCAAATCGATCATGATCTCGGCGCCGATGAATCTCTGGGAAAACACCCTCGCGCCGGTCATCCTGCTGATCTTTCTCCGGCTGCTGGCCTTCTTCCTCGTGTACCGGGAGCTCTCGGGGATATTCAGCCGCGAGACGATGCTCTGGTTCGCCGGCGTGTTCCTGCTGTCGCCGTGGATCCTCTACAGCACGACCCTCGGGGCCGACGCGTACCTGCAGCTCGGCGCGGCGGCCTACCTCATCAGCTCGCTCAAACTCACGCGCTCCGGCCTCCCGCGGAGCTCGACCTTCCTGTGGACGGCGGTGCACCTCTTCTCGATCGCGTGGTGCCTCGCCCTCAGCCCGTCCTGGGGAGTCCTGCTGATCGCCAGCGTCATCCTGTGGATAAAGGGGACGATTCATCCCAACATCGGAGGGATAATCGCCTCGCTCGCGGTGTTCGCCGTCATCTTCATCCCGTACGTGAACCAGCTCAGCTCCGACGAGAACGCGACGGTGTACCTGAGCCACAGCTACGTTTACCCCGGCCACGGGGTCGTGTACATGTATCCGCTGGTCAAGGGCCTCATGTACTGGGTGCGCTACACCTCGACGCTGTTCCAGAACGAGATCCTCTTCCAGACCGGCTTCGAGTGGACGGGAGCGGGCGAAGGCGCGCAGTACGCGATGCGCTGCGTCTGGATCGGGACCATGTTCGTGACGGGAGTCCTGACCGCGCTGATCAGCACCATGGCCACCTACGTCATGATCCGCGAGATCAGGCCGGTCATGAGCCGGGACACTTTCGAAAAAAGCTGGCTCGAGCGTCTCGAGACCGTCTCCGCCGCCATGCTGCCGGCCATCGTGATATACGTCGCCGTGACTCCCTACGCGCTCGGCAGCGGCACCCTGTCGGTGTGCTACATTTTCGCCATGGTTCCCCTGCTCGTCGTCATCGAGAAATTCAGCGGGGTCTCCGCCGGCCGCCATCTCGCGTGGCTCGGGGCCGTGCTGATTTTCCTGACCGCGGTCAACGCCTTCAGCGTCACCGAATCGAAGGACTACGACGCGGGCAACAACTACCGGGAGCTTTCCGGGGACATCGTGCGCGAATCGTTCAACTGACGCGCCGGGACGGGAGAGCCGAAAAGACGCGCGCCGGCGTTTCCGGCGCGGCAAAAAAAAAAGGACGGCCCGGGGCCGTCCTTTTTCGATCCGCTTTCGCTCCGCGGTTATAATCCGAACCGCCGGAGCCGGATGTCAGTTCAGCAGTTCGGCGATCTCGTCGAGCGACCGGTCGAACTCCTCGCCGGTGTTGTTCTTGAACACGTGAACCTCGCCGATATCCCGGGGCATCTCGAAGTTGCAGCGGGAGATGTATTCGTCCCAGTGCTCGAGCTTCCAGGTGTCGCGGCTGGAGTTGCGCTCAATCATGCGGCGGTGGCAGGTTTCGGGAGAGGTCTCGACCCAGATGATCACCAGTCTCGCGCCGATGCCCGCCAGCTTCTTCCTCAGTTCGGCCACGTAGCCGGGCTGTCTGATTTCCCTGGTGAAGGGGGCGTTAATCAGCACGTTGTCCTCGTACTCGAGCGCTTCGAACGCCAGATCGAGCACCGCGTAGTACTCGTAGTCGCGGATATGCTCCTCAAAGAAATCGGAACTGCGGTTGTACTCCTGGTTGGCGACCTTGAAAATCTGCTTAGAGAGCACGATCAAGGTGTCCTTGTCCAGATAAACCACGTGATCGAGCTTCCTTGCGATCGCCTTTGATACGTACGTCTTGCCGCAAGCCGGAGGGGAGGTTACAAGAATTAAACTTTTCATATAAATGCTTCACTTACTTATTGTCAATAACGTCATTCCCGATAGTTCACCCCATGCTCGGCAAGGCGCCGGGCAATCCGTGACGAAAAATATATCTGATCTTCTTGTTTGTTTTATTCAGCCGTCCGAACGGCGCGACAAAGCAACAGCGGACTTGCGCCGCGCGTCGCGCGGCGGCTTACTTTCTTGTTTTTATTCTATTCTTAATGCTATACCACATTTTTTGCCTTGTCAACAATGCCGGGGACGGGCCGGAACGGGCCCGCCGCGCGAAAAAAACGCCGTTCCCGGGGGAACGGCGTCCGTTGCGGCGGAGTCTCTCCTAGAGTCCGACCACCACCTGGGTCGCGACGGCGAGCTGGTACATGATCTGCATGACGTCCTTCGCGAACTGCATGTTCTTGGTGTCTACTCTCGGCATCACGATGACGCGGGCTCCCGGCCGGATCGGGAACTCGCCGATTCTGCCGACCTGGCCGTTGGGCAGAACCACCAGGATATTCTCCGCGTCGGCGCGCTGGCTGAAACCCCCGGAGATGCTCACGTAGCGGTTGATGTCGTAATCCTCGTGCCACACGACGGCCTTGGGCATCAGGACCTCCCCGCCGATCTGGACCACGTCGGACTTCTGCGGGATGATGATCTCGTCCTGATCCTCGAGCAGCAGATCCTGCACGAAGCCGTCCGAGGACACGACCACGATGCCGTCCGGCTGGGCCGCGCGGGCGCGCTTCACGAAATCCTGGATAAGCTCCGCCTCCTTCACGCGGATCGAGGCTTCGTCGACGGAGCCGGACTCGGCGGTGAGGGAGCTCTGCTCGAGCCTGTTCAGGGCCTCGTCGATAATGATCTTCTGCTGTTCGGCGACGCTCTTGCGCCTTATGTAAACCGAATCGATGTCGGCGGTCTCGCGGTCCACCCGGATATCGGCGAGCACGTCGAGCAGGCGCGTGCCCTTTCTGACGATATAGCGCGAGTTGCCCCTGACCGCGCCCACCACGCTCGCGAGGATCGTCCCCTCCTGGGTGTCGGAGACGAACATGATCCGGTCGTCGGGATTGAGCCGGTAATTCATGAATTCCCGCATGGTGATGTAGGTGTTGAACGTCTTGCCGCCCCTTACGCCCGAAACCTGCACGTGGGAGACCTCCGAGGAAACCGCCGCGAGGTTCAGGAGATCCTCGCCCCGGCTTTCCCCGGGCAGGAACTCGTAGGTGGCCGGCTTGCGGATGTCCCCGAAGGCGCTGACGGTCAGGCCCCTTTTGCCGATCAGGATGACGTCGTTGTTTTTAAGGGCGACCAGGGGAATGTCGCCCTGGACCAGGAACCGGTAAAAATCCACGGTCTGGATGACTTTGCCCCCTCGTTTCACGGAGACCGTCCGGTAGCTGCCGAGCAGCGGGTTGATGCCCCCGGCCCGGTCGATGTAGGACAGCACGTTGTCGTTCTGGGAGCCCGCGTAACGGCCCGGGCGGTTCACGAAACCGGTGACGAACACGGCGATGGGCTGGGAGCTCTGCAGGTTGACGTAGACTTCCACGTCGTCGGTGAAAACCTCGGCGACCTTGGATTTGATCACGCCGAGAAGCCCGCCGAGCCTGACCCCGCCCACCCGGACGGGTCCGATCTCGGGTATGAAAATGTTGCCCTGCAGATCCACGGCGAGGGAGTCCTCGTACTGCTTGGCGCCCCACATGCGCACCGTGATGCGGTCGCCGGGCTCCACGGAGTAGTCCGAGTTGATGTCGGTCTGGTAGGTGCTCGAAAAATTGCCGTTGAACAGGTCGGAGCCGAAGGGCTTGAGCTTGGAAAACTCGACGTTTTGCAGCGCCTTCTGCGCCCAGGCCGGTTTGGGCGCGGTGGCCGTGCCGCCGAACGGATCGGCGTTGGGGTCGTCGGAAAATTCCTGGGCGGCGGGCTGGGTGTTCGTCCCGACCGTCCTGTACTCTTTCTGGGTTTCCTCGTACGATTTCGGGATGGTCCTCGCCGGCAGGGTGGTCGCCGTGAGGGTCTCCTCGATGGAAACGGCGCGGGCCGGTTCCGCCGGAAGCGCGAAAATGGCGGCTCCGGTCAGAACGGAGCACAGCGCGCTTAAAAATCTGAATCCTGACATGTCGATAATAAATGTATCCGCATAACATCCCCGCGCGGACGCGGGGCGGCCGGGCCGGCGTCTTCGCCGGAAAAAGACGCGGCGAAACCGCGCCGTCGATAAACGATCAGGAATGAATTATAAGTTAACGGGGCTTTATTTGCAAATCCCGCGGCCAAAATATACCCGGGCGTCCCGCCGGCCGCGGCCGGCGCGAAAACGGGTTTCCGGAGGGGAATTTCCGGCGGCGCAAAACGAAAGCGGGCCCCCGGAGGGACCCGCAGTCTCATGAAGTGGCGGAACGGACGGGCCTCGA
>CAZFNS010000024.1:0-16909 GCA_964520475.1 uncultured Enterobacterales bacterium | reverse complement strand
CAGTGGGGCACCAACGGTTTCGGCTACGTGGGCGCCTACAAGAACCACGCCGGCGACAACTACACTCCGGACATGAAGATCCAGGGCACCCGCCTGATCGACTGGGGTACTCTGGACTGGGGCAACTTCGGCCTGGGCTACAGCTTCCTGTGGGCCTACCTGAACAGCGGCGACGCTCACAGACGCCTGGCCGCCGAGAATCAGGCCTGGACCTATCCCCGTTCGGGCTGGGAATACAGCATCGTGCTGCGTCCCGAGTACAAGTGGACCGAGTACACCCGCACGACTCTTGAGTTAGGCTACTCGCAGATGAAGACCACCGGCTGGGTAACCCCTGACTCAATCGAGAACCCGGATGCCTTCAAGGTCACCCTCGCCCAGCAGTTCACCCCGGGCAAGGGCTTCTGGACCCGCCCGGCCATCAGGTTCTACGCTTCCTACATCACCGGAGATCAGTTCTCCGACGGTTGGTCTGTCGGCTACAGCAGCAAGAACGACGGCGAAGACGACTACCAGTTTACCCTGGGCACTCAGGTCGAGGCCTGGTGGTAACGGCAGGAGGAACCCCTTTTAAGGGATAAAAAGCGCGAAAGGAGAAAGCATGGGCTTTCTCCTTTTTTTGCGCGACCGCATCGCGGGACGCCGGGTCCGCGTCCGCGCTCCCGGCCCGGCGCGGTCCCGGGAAAGGCGTCATTCCTCCCTGAGGATGATCCTCCGCCACAGGCGCTTCACCCCTTCCCGCCTCCCGTCGAGGTCGTGACCCGCGTAAACGCGGCCCAGGCCCTGCAGGGTGAGCCGGTGGTACATGGCCCGGATGTCGAGGTAGGCGTTCACGAGGGTGTCGCGGTCGTCGGGGCCGATTATCCCCAGGCGGGCGCATTCCTCGAATATCCGCACGTTGTCCGACCACAGCACGAAATCGGGATGAGACGGGGCGTTGGCCAGGGTCAGGTACTGGGCGATGAATTCGATGTCGGTCATGCCGCCCTCCCCCTGTTTGAGATCGAAGGCGTCCTTCGGCCCCCTGAGCAGATTGTCCCGCATCTTCACGCGCATGGCGATGACCTCGCGGCGCAGCGTTTCCCCGTCCCTCGCCCCGCGGAGCACGCCGTCGCGGATGCGCTCGAACTCCCCGACCAGCCGCTCCGGCCCGAGCACGGCCCGCGCCCGCACCAGCGCCTGGAGCTCCCAGGTCCAGGCCTTGCCCCGGAGGTACGACTCGTACCCGGTGATCGAGCAGATGAGCGGCCCGGCCTCGCCGTCCGGGCGCAGCCGGGCGTCGACTTCGTACAGGACGCCCGACGACAGCCTGGTGCTGAACAGGTGCATCAGCCTCTGGGCGAACCTGCCGTAGAACATGCGGTCGGACACGGGATGATCGGGGTGATCGGTCTCCCCGTCCAGATCCCCGTCGCAGAGGAAGACCAGGTCGAGATCGGATCCGTAGCTGAGTTCGATCCCGCCCATCTTCCCGTAGGCCACGACGCAGATCCCCCGGTCGCCGTGCCGGTGCGCGTTGGCGGGCAGCCCGTATTTGGCCGTGAGCTGGTTCCAGGTCAGGTTTACGACCTCGTTCACGATGGCCTGGGCGAGGAAGGTCAGGTAGTCGCTCACTTTCATGAGCGGCAGGGATCCGACCAGATCGGCCGCGCAGATCCGGAGCAGCTGGATCTGCTTGAACTGCCGGAGGCTTTCCATCTGGTGCTCGAGGTCGGTGCTTTCCACCCGGAGCAGGAACTCGTGCAGATCGTGGGAGTAATCGTCCGGGCTGGTCGGTTTGTACAGGCTGTCGGGCATCAGCAGCTCGTCGAGCAGCACCGGGTGCTCGGTAAGCTGGGAGGCGATGAGCTCGCTGCCCGAGCAGAGCTTCAGCAGCTGCCCGCAGGCCCGGGGGTTCTCCTGGAGAAGCTGCAGGTACGTGGTTCTCTGGCAGATCGTGAGCAGGAGTTTGGAAACGCGCCCGAAGGTGGTCGCGGCGTGATCCGGCATTTCGGCGAAGCTCTTGAAAAGACACGGCATGAGGCGGTTGAGGATCTCCCGGCCCCGCGGCCCTATCGCCTTGCCCGCGCATTCGTCCCGGAACGCCTTGATGTCGTCCGCGAGCTGCGCCGCCTTGCTCAGATCCCGGAAATGCTTCTCCACGATCTCCCGGGTTTCCTCCCGGCTCAGGCTGACGAGCCACAGATCGGAAAACACGGGATCCTCGTCCCTGGTCTCCTCCGCGGGATCCCGGATGAGCAGGGAGAACTCGTTGTGGACGGTCGCGAGGACCTCGCTTATGCGCGCGTAGAAAGCGTCGTAATCGCCGAAGCCCATCGCGGCCGCGAGCCGCTCCCGGTCGAGCCCGCCGTCCGGCAGCGTCTGGGTCTGCTCGTCGTGCAGTTCCTGGACGACGTTCTCGACGCGGCGCAGAAACATGTAGCACGGGGCCAGGGTGTCGTAGACCTCCGCGTCGACGCAGCCGCCGTCCCGGAGGTTGGCCAGCACTTTCAGGAGGTTGCGCTCCTGCAGGGCCACCATCCGGCCGCCGCGCATCAGCTGGAACACCTGCGTGATGAACTCGATCTCGCGGATCCCGCCGGCCCCGAGCTTGAAATTGTCCCGGAGGTGCCGGCGCCGCACCTCCGCCTCGATCATCGCCTTCATCTTGCGCAGCGACTCGACCGCGCCGAAGTCGAGGTAGCGCCGGTAGACGAACGGCCGCAGCATGTTGTCGAGCTCGCGCGATTCCGGGGTTTCCCCGCCGAGCGCCCTGCCCTTGACCATGGCGTACCGTTCCCAGGACCGGCCGTGCTTGAGGTAATAGTCCTCGAGGGCAGCGAAGGAGCTGACCAGGGGGCCGCTGTCCCCGAAGGGGCGCAGGCGCATGTCCACGCGGTAGACGATGCCGTCGGCCGTCCGCTGGTCGAGGATCTGGATGAGCTGCTGGCCGAGGCGCGTGAAAAAGACCTGGTTGTCGAGGGGGCGCCGCGCGCCTCTGGTCTCGCCGCCGCGGGGGTAGCAGAAGATCAGATCGATGTCGGAAGAGAAGTTGAGCTCGCGCCCGCCGAGCTTGCCCATGCCTATGACCAGCATCCGCTGGGGCTCGCCTTCGCGCGAGCAGGGCGTTCCGAAGGCCGCGGCGAGCCGCTCGTGCAGATAGCCGAGGGTTTTGAGGATAATCAGCTCGGCGAGCTCGCTCAGGTGCCGGAACTCCTCCTGCTGATCCGATTTGCCGCACAGCTGCCGGATCGCGATCACGGCGAGCTTCTCGTTGCGGAACAGGCGCAGCTTTTTCTTGAGGACGTTGTCGTCGGCGACGCCGGCGAAGAGCTCGTCGAGCTCCTTCCGGTAGCCTTCGGTGCGGTCCGGGGACTCGAGTTCCCCGCTTTCCGCGATCTTGCGGACGATTTCCGGGCGCGGGGACAGAAAATCCGCCACGAATCCGCTCAGGGCGAAGGCCCGGTAAAGCGTGTCTTCGATCGGCCCGATCTTTTCGAGCTGCTCGGGGGCGGCCTTTTCCCTCAGCCTCGCGAACGCCTTCCCCGCTTCCAGTTCCATTCCGGCGGTGTATTTCACGCTGACGCCTCCCTCATTTTCCTGAAATTCTCCTTAAGGAGGAGTTTTACCACCTCCGCGTCGTTAAACAGCCGGTTGAGCTCCGCGGCCCTCGCGGCGTACGGGGTCGCCGGATCGAGGAGAGCGCGCGCGTCCGCGGCCCGGCGCCCCGCCTCCCGCAGGGCGGCGCAGCCCGGGGCCCCGGCGAGATCGAGGCCGTCGAAGCGCGCGAGCGCCTCGCGGATCCCCGCGAGGGCCGCCTCGGCGTCTGCGCGGCTCCGGCCGCTCCGGCCGAGGTAGAGGAGGCTCAGGTTTTTGCTCACGACGGCGGCGACGAGGGGGAGCAGAACCGCCGCCGGGGCTTTTCCGGCGGCGGCGACACCCGCCGCCGCGGCCTCGCCCGCGAGGGTCGCCGGCGCGAGGGCGGAAAGCCCCGCGTAAACGGACGCCCGGTGCATCTTGCTGAGACTTTCGGGACGGAGCTCCGCGGCCCCGCGCGCCCGGACGGCGGCGGCCACCCTGAGGGCGAGATCCTCGAGCGCGCCGGGGCCGCCATCCTTGAGCTCCAGCTCGAGCTCGCAGTTTTCGGCGCCGGCCCCGTCCGCCGTCAGGTAGCGCACGCGGTCGAAGCTGATTTCGACCGCGCCCTTCCCGGTCCGGACCGTCCAGACGCGGCGCGTGCAGCGCTGGGACATGTTTTCGGCCAGGCGGCTTTGCGCCGCCGCCGTGTCGATCTCCCGGAAAATTTCCGCCGGGAAGAGCCCGAGATCCGGAACCCCGGGCACGGCGTCCAGGGCGACGTTGTACTCGGGGTGGACGTGCAGCCCGCCCCGGGCGAGGGGCCCGGTCTTGACGGTGGCCTCGGCTTTCCCGCCGCAGCGGCGGACCCGGAGGGCGACGCCGCGCCGGCACAGCTCGAGATCCGGGGTGTCGTAGTAATGATTTTCGAGCTCGAGGAGTTCCGGACCCGCGAACTCCGCGCCCAGCCCGGCCAGGATCTCCCCGAGCGCCGCGGCGAACGCCGCCCCGTCCGGCAGCCCGAATCCGTAATCCCAGTCCGGATCCGCCCCGGGGACGGCGCCGGCCGCCTGCGCCATGAATTTTATCTCTATCTCCCTGCCCACAATCCTCTCCTTCCTTATCCGCGCGTCAAAAGACGGAGCCGCTCCCTCGGAAAGTCTACCATAAACGCCCCGGGGACGGCGCGCCCGGCGTCGCCGTTTTTACACCCCGCGCGCGTTCCCGCGCCCCGCCCCCGCCGCGGCGGTCTTTCTTGCATGTCGGGCTCCTTTCACATAAAATATCAGACAGGTTTTCACCGGCCAGGATGACCAGACATGCAAGTTAATTTCCTCAACCTCTTCGCGAAATCCCCTCTCAAACCCCTTTACGATCACAGCAGCAGCATTTACGAGTCGGCCTCCCGCCTCATCCCGTTTTTCAACCACGTGTTCGCGGGCGACTGGGACAGCGCCCAGAAGGAGCAGCAGGCCATCTGCGAGTTCGAACGGGAGGCGGACGCCATCAAGAGGGACATCCGCAAGAACCTCCCCAATTCGCTCTTCATGCCCGTCGACAGGTCGTACCTGCTCGAATTCGTCACCCAGGAAGACAAGATTGCCAACACGGCCCGCGACATCGCCGGCCTGATTCTCGGCAGGCAGCTGTGCTTCCCCGCCGACCTCAAGGACGGCTTCTTCCAGTACCTGAACCGCAGCATCGAATCCGTGGAGCTCACCAAAAGGGTCATCGGGGAGCTGGAGGATCTGCTCGAAAGCGGCTTCCGGGGCAAAGAGCTCAACCTGGTCCAGGGCATGGTGAAGGAAATCGACCTGATCGAGGACGACACCGACCGCATGCAGATCTCCCTGAGAAAGCAGATCTTCCTGCGCGAAAAGGATCTCAACCCGATAGACGCCATGTTCCTGTATAAAATCCTGGAAAAGGTCGGCGACCTTTCCGACCAGGCTCTCCGCGTCGGTTCTCGTTTCGAGCTGATGATTACCAGGTCATAGTCACGGGACAAGGAATTTTATGGACTACTTACTGGCTCACGCCAATATCGTCATCGCCTTCGGGGCCGCCGTCGCCTTCCTGATGGCCTGGGGCATCGGGGCCAACGACGTGTCCAACGCCATGGGCACGTCGGTCGGCACCAAGACCCTGACCGTCCGGCAGGCCGTCGTCATCGCCATCGTTTTCGAGTTCGCCGGCGCCTACTTCGCGGGCGGCGAGGTGGTGTCCACGATCAAGGACCGGGTCATCGACAGCGCGGCCGGCATCGACGGCGCCGATCTCGTCCTCGGCATGCTCAGCTCCATGCTCGCGGCGGGCATCTGGCTGATCCTGGCCTCCAGCTTCAGCTGGCCGGTCTCGACCACCCATTCCATAATCGGGGCCATCGTCGGGTTCGCCGTGGTGAGCACCGGCTTCGGCGCCGTGAACTGGGGCATGTTCACCGGCATCGTCGGCTCCTGGGTGATTACCCCGCTGATAGCCGGCATCATCGCCTTCGTGCTGTTTTTCCACATCCAGCGGTTCATCTTCTGGCAGTACCATCCCCTCAAGCACGCCAAAAGGATCGCTCCGTACTACGTGTTCATAACCGTGCTCGTGATCTGCGTGGTCACCATCCAGAACGGCCTCAAGCACATCGGGCTTAAGCTCACGCCCGAGGAGGGCTGGTTCATCGGCATCTGCACGGCCGTAGTCGGGGCCGCGGCCGCGGCGCTGATCCTCAAATTCAAAAAGTTCGACAAAACCCTCGAGCTCAAGCAGCACTATATCAACGTCGAGAAGGTCTTCTCCATCCTGATGCTTATGACCGCCTGCGCCATGGCTTTCGCGCACGGCTCCAACGACGTGGCCAACGCCATCGGGCCGCTCGCCTCCGTGGCCGCCGTGCTGACCAGCGGCGGGGACGTCTCCGCCGACGCGGCCATGCCGGGCTGGGTGCTGCCCCTCGGCGCCGTGGGCATGGTCGTGGGGCTCGCGACCTTCGGCTACAAGGTCATGAACACCGTGGGCTCGGCCATCACCGCCCTGACCCCGAGCCGCGGCTTCGCGGCGCAGCTCGCCACCGCGAGCACCGTCGTCCTGGCCTCGGGGACCGGTCTGCCCATTTCCACGACCCAGACCCTGGTGGGCTCCATCATGGGCGTGGGACTCGCCCGAGGCATCGCGGCGATAAACCTCAACGTGATGCGCAACATCATCGTGTCCTGGGTGGTCACCCTGCCCGCCGGCGCCGTGCTGTCGGTTCTTTTCTTCTATCTTTTCAAGGCGCTGCTTTATCTGGCCGCCTAGGGATCCCGGCCCGCCCGGCGGCGCCGGCCCCTCCTTCCCCCTCCGCTCCCGCCCGCGCCGCTTGCCGGCGCGGGCCGCCCGTCCGAAAATTCGCGGAAAAGGTTGCAATTCAAAACGTTTTTTGTGAGAATTACGGAAACGAAATCCGTTGAAATATTATTTCCGCGATCGCCGCTCCGGCCTCCGGCGCCGTTCCGCCCGGGCCGGCGCCGAACCCGCCGGACGGGGCCCGTCCCCGCCGGGCGGGCGCGGTTTAAAAAAACATAAGCATAAACGTAAACCGAGGATTCAAAATGCGTTCCAACCTCATCATGGCCGGCGCCGTCGCGTGCCTGTGCCTCGCCGCCGACGCCTCCGCCATCAATCTGACCGAAGTGAGCCCCTCCCGGACCGAATCGGCCGCGGTCGCGGAGCCCGCCCCGGCTCCCGCCCCCGCGCCCGCCCAGGCCCAAAAGAAAGAGCAGGCTCCCGCGGCCGCGGAAACCGCCGCGCCGGCCGCTCCGGAAACCCCGGCCGCCGCGGCCGCCGCGGAGCCGGAAGATCCCGCCCGCCGCGAAACGTCCTACGTCGCCTACATTTCCGACAAAACCAAAGTCTGGGCCACCCGGGGCCCGGGCAAGCAGTACCGGCTGTCCGGACAGCTCCGCACCGGCGAAAAAGTCGACGTCCTGTCCGAAAAGAACGGTTACGTCCAGGTGAGGACGGGCAAGGGCACCGTCGTCTGGGTCCCGAAGAGCGAGACGCAGCGCGAGGAGAGCAACCTCTACAAGGTCGAGAAGCTGGAAAAGGAAAACGCCGATCTCAAATACAAGCTGGAGAACATCGACAACGAAACGGCCAAGGCCTACCGCGCGGCCAGCGCGGAACTCGCGAAGCTGAAAACGGCCAACGCCGAGCTGCAGCGCAATTACGCCGACGCGCAGGCCAAACTGGAGGAAACGACCCGCCTCAAGGAAGAGCTCGAAGGGAAGTTCGACACCAGGGAGCAGGACATGCAGCTGAGATGGTGGAAACAGGGCGCCATCATCGCCCTGATCGGCGCCCTCGCCGGCGTCATCCTCGTCTACCTGCCGCGGCCGCGACGCAAGGAAAGAGACTACTACTACTGACGGAAACGCGGAGCCGCGGCTCCGCTTCCTTACCTTACGGGCGGGATCCCGGCGGCGCCGGGGTTCCGCCTTTTTTTCGCGCCGCGCGGACGGCTAGGGGCGGTAATCCTCCATGGCCCCAACGCTGAAGCTCTGGCCGCCGACGCGCATGATCACGTGGTTCTCGTTGATTTTAAGCACCTCGAGATTTTGGTAGCGGCCGCCCTCTTTGACCACCGCGCCGTTCAGCGTGACGCTGCGTTTGGCCGGGTCGGTGGAGTAATTGTGGGACGAGTAGACGAAAGGCGGGATGTCGCGCTTTATGTCCTCGGGGAGCAGGTCGATGTCCGCCGCGTCCCTGAGATCCCGGCCGCGGGCCCCCGAGGTGTCGGGGATGCTGAAGTTCAGATCCGCGGTGTTGGTCGAACTGACGGCGTCGTTGAAAATCTCCCGGAGATCCTTCTTCACCACCGTCACCCTGCCGTCGTCCGGCTCCGGCGCCGGCGCGGGGGCTTCGGCCGCGATCCCCGCGGCGGCGGCCGCGGCGATCCCCGCGGCGGGATCCCCCGCGTCCGCGTCCGGATCGCCGGCGCGCGGCGCCGCGGCGCTCCCCTCGTACACGTATCCGGTCTCGGCGGCGGGCAGGTGCTTCACCGTATATTCGTGCGGCGACGAGGGCTGCACGAAGGGGTAGTCCGCGCCGTCCCCGGTTTCGGAACCGCCGCGCAGGGCCGCGATCCGCTTGCCGTAATCCTCGAGCAGCGCGGCCCGGCGCTCCGCGAAGGCGGCGTCCCGCTCCCACCGGCCGTAAAGGAGGCACAGCCCGAAAACGGCCGCGGCCGCGGCCGCCGTCATGAGAAAAAACAGCGCCCGGCCCTTTTTCGCCCCGGGGGAGATCCCGTCCGGGTCCCGTCCGGGAGAACCCCGCTCCGCCATGCGATCCGCGTCCGAAAATAAAGACATATCAAACCCCCGCTCCCTAAGAACCGTCCGCGCCGCCGGAAGTTCCCGCGTCCCCGCCGGGATCCTCCCCCGCCTCGTCCGGGCCGTAGTCGTCCGCGGCTATATACCGCTCGTACAGCGGATGCTCCGTCTCGGCCCAGGGCAGAAGCGCCCACAGGGTGTCCAGGCCCGCCACCCCGTCGGCGGCGAGGCCCGCGTTCTCCTGGAATTTCCGGACCCGCGCGGTCATCGTTTTGTCGTAGCCGCCGAACGCGTAGGCGTCGGTGTTCTCGTAGCGGTTCAGCATCTCGAAGAGCAGGAGCTGCGCGTCGGAGCCGCTCCTGGCGGTCACGGTCTCCTCCCCGTCCGGCAGCGGCCAGACGAGGCGGTACCCGCCCTCGAGCGCGGACGCCACGAACTCGCGCCGCACCGTCCACTCGCGGTTGTTTATAAGCAGCGTCGCGTAGCGGTCGTTGAGCCTGAGCAGCACCGCGTAGAACGGCCTGAGCCGGCCGTCGAGGAGCGACACCACCGCGGGCAGGTTGTACTTTTCGATTTCGGCGAGGCTCCCGCTGCCGGCGAAGCACCGGTAGCCGCGCGCCGCGAAGCGCCGGCAGTCGGCCGCGAAATCGCCGTCCGCGTCCGCGAAGCCCCATTCCCGCGCCAGGCTTTTCCAGGCGTCCTCCTCGAACGAGCTGTTCAGCACGTCGGCGGTGTACCTGCTCCGCTCCCGCCTGGCGTCGGCGGACCCGGCCTCGCGCGCGCGCAGATCCGCGAGCGTCTTTTCGAGCGCCGCGATCTCCGGGTCGGCCCGCAGGCGCGCGGCGACCGCCGCGTCGAATTCCGCCCCGTCCGGGCGGAAGGCCGCGAGCCACAGGCCGCACCCGAGGAGGCCCGCGAGAGCCAGACCCGCGCCGATCTTCGCGGCGGCGCCCGCCGGGCCGGACGAGTTCAGGTATTCCGCCAGGGATCCGAGCGGGCCCCTCTCGCCGGTTATCTCCCGGACGGCCCGCAGCATGTGCTTTCTCTCCACGGTCCGGGAGCCGTCCGCGTACGCCGCGAGCAGCGCCCGGTCGCAGCACACGTTGATGATGCGGGGGATGCCGCGGGAGAAACGGTAGAGCTCCCGCACCGCGCCGCGCGAGAACACGATGTCCACGCAGCCCGCGGCCTGCATGCGGAAACGGATATAGGAGTCGGTCTCGTCGGCCGAAAGCGGCAGGAGGTGGAAGCGCGTGGTGATGCGCTGGGCGATCTGGCGCATGTGCATCTGCCTGAACTTGTCCTGCAGCTCGGGCTGGCCCGCCAGGATGACCTGGAGCAGCTTGGCGTCGTCGGTCTCGATGTTGGTGAGCAGCCTGACCTGCTCGACGGCGTCGTCCCCGAGGTGCTGCGCCTCGTCGATGATGAGCAGCGCCCGGCGCCCGTTTTTGCCGCGCTCGGTGAGGAAGCCGCTGATGTTCTCGAGCAGGACCCTTTTGGAGGAGCCCTCCGCGAACGGGATCCCGAATTCGCGGCAGACGGTCTCGAGCAGCTCGATCAGGGACAGCGCCGGATTGGAGATCACCGCCGCGTCGACGCGCGAGTCGCCGCGGAGCTCCCGCGCCAGGGTGCGCAGGATGACCGTCTTGCCCGTGCCCACCTCGCCGGTGAACAGCACGAACCCGCCGCTCTCCGTCACCCCGTGGCGGAGCATGGACAGAGCTTCCCGGTGATGGCTGCTCAGATAGAAAAATTTCGGATTAGGCGATATGCTGAAAGGCGCCTCGCTCAAACCAAAAAACTTCTTGTACATGGAATTTCCGCCCCGCCGCGGGATTTCGCGCCGAAATATGAATAAAATCCGTATAATAATATCATTTTAGAACGCATTTAACAAAATCTGACATCGATCCGCCGGCCCGGGCGCGCCCGGGCGCGCCGCGGCGGTCCGGGAGCGGCATGAAAGTTTATCTGGTCGGCGGCGCCGTGAGAGACGCCATTATGGGCCTTACCCCGGGCGACCGGGACTACTGCGTGACGGGGGCGACCCCGGAGGAGATGATCGCGCGGGGCTTTGTCCGCGTCGGCCGGGAATTTCCGGTGTTCCTGCACCCGAAGACCCACGAGGAGTACGCGCTCGCCCGCACCGAAAGGAAGCGGGGGCACGGCTACGGCGGCTTCGTCTGCAGCTTCAGCCCCGACGTGACCCTCGAGGAGGATCTGATCCGGCGCGATCTCACCGTGAACGCCATGGCCCGGGACGCGGACGGCCGGCTCATCGATCCCTGCGGCGGCCGGCGGGACATCGAGTCCAGGACGCTGCGCCACGCTAGCCCCGCCTTCGCCGAGGATCCCCTCAGGGTGCTGCGCCTCGCGCGCTTCTACGCGGCGTTCGCCCCCCTGGGCTTCACGGTGGCGGCGGAAACCGCGGATCTGTGCCGGGAGATCGCCGCCTCGGGGGAGCTCGGCTACCTGACGGCCGAGCGGGTCTGGCAGGAGACGCGCAAGGCGCTCGCCGCGCCCGCGCCGGAGAAATTCTTCGAGCTGCTCGCCGGGACCGGGGCCCTCGGGATCCTCTTTCCCGAGCTCGACGCCTTGAGGAGCGTGCCCCTCGACCCCGCGTACCACCCCGAGGGGGACTGCTTCGCCCACACCATGCTGGCGCTGCGGGCCGTCAGCCGGCTGACCCCGAACCCGCTCGCGCGCTTCGCCATGGTGACCCACGATCTCGGCAAGGCCGAGGAGAGCCGCTTCCCGGACCGTCCGGACAAGCGCCACCGCGTCTGCGGCCCCGCGATCGCGGAAGCCCTGTGCGCCCGCCTCAAGGCCCCGAAAAACTTCGCGGCCCTCGCCAAAAACGTCTGCCGCCACCACGGCTACCGGCTCCTGACCCGCGCGGATCCCGCCGCCGTGAACCGGATCTTCCTCGATTTCGGCGCGTACCGCGACTGCTCGGGCGTCGCCGTGCTCGGGCAGTGCCTGCGGGCCGACTTCCGCGGCCGTAAGGGTTACGAAAGCGCCCCCTTCTACGCCGATTATTTTCTGAATTTCATGCTCGCGAAAGCCGCCGCGGTCAAAAACGCGGCGGTGCTCGGGGACGGGTTCGCGGGACCCGCCGTCACCGCCGAGCTCAACCGGCGCCGCGAGGAAGCCGTCCGGGCGGCCCAGCGCGAGCTCGAAAGGCTGTACCCCGGGCGGGAGTGCTGACCCCCGCCCGGCCCGGCCCCGTCCCGGAGGCGGATCCCGCGCGGGGTTCCGCCGGGATCAGAACACCGTGAGGTAAAAGAGGAAGGCGCCGAGCAGCAGCCGGTAGATCACGTAAGGCAGCAGACCGATCCTTTCGATGAAGCCGAGGAACAGCCTGATCACCAGATACGCGGAAACGAACGAGATCGCCGCCCCGATCAGCATCGAGGCCGGATCCGCCGCGCCGCCCGCGCCGGACGCGATGTCTTTGAGCATCAGCAGGGCCGACAGGGCGATCACCGGGACGGACATCAGGAAGCTGAACTCGGCGGCGGCCCGCGAGCTCATTTTAAGGAAGTACCCGGCGGTGATGGTTATGCCCGACCTGGAGGTGCCCGGAACCAGCGCGAGCGCCTGGGCGCACCCGATCAGCACGGCCCTGCCGAAGGTAACCTCCTCCTCGGCGCTCCCGCCCGGGCGGGCGCCCGGTTCGCCCCCCGCGGCCCGCGCCTCACCCCGTTTGACCGCCCTTTTGTTGTAAACCTCGGCCAGCCACAGCACGACGCCGAAAACGAAGGTGGTCACCGCGATCACCGCCTCGCTCCGCAGGTTGGCGGCGATGAAATTTTTGAACGCGAGCCCGCAGAGTCCCGCGGGCACGGTGGCGGCGAGCACGTAAAAGAGCAGCCGGACCGCCGGGGTCGCCCGGCGCGTGACGAACAGGAAGCCGAGGCCTTCCGCGATCATCCGGCCCAGGGTGCGCCGGAAATAGATGATCACCGCGAGCAGGGTGCCGGCGTGCACCGACACGTCGAAGGCCAGCCCCTGATCCGCCCAGCCGGGCACGAGCTTCGAGGGAAGAATGAGGTGGGCCGAGCTGGAAACCGGCAGGAATTCGGTCAGCCCCTGAATTAACGCCAAAACAACCGTCTGCAGAAGATCCATGTTCACCGCTCCCGGAAAACCGCCGCGCCCGCGAAAAAAAAACGGAGCGGCCGGGGCGGGCGCGGCCCCGGCCGTCCTCCCGGCGGCCTCAGCGCCGGCCGGAAAGGATGCCGTTGAGATCCGGCCAGGGCGCCGGCCGGAGGCCCGCGGCGGACATGCCCGCGGCGATCGCGCCCAGGGTCGCGGAGCCGCCCGGCGGCACGAGATCGGGCTCCAGGGAGGCGAGCGGGATCGCCACGAAGGGATACTTCCAGATATCGGACCGGGGCAGTTCCGGATACCGTCCCGTCGCGCCGCCGAACAGCAGGATGTCGATGTCCAGGCACCGGACGGAGCGAAGGTTCCCGCGGGGGTCGCGCCAGTCCGCCCGGCCCATCTCCCGCTCGATCTCCTTGGTGAGCGCGAACAGCTCCCCGAGGGACAGATCGGTTTCCCCGACCAGCGCGGCGTTGTAATAATCGGGGCCGTCGGCCCGCAGGGGCGCGGTTTCGTAAACGGCCGAGCAGGCGATCCCGGTCATGACCGCGCTCAGCCTGAGCACGGCGTGCGTCAGGGCGACGTGCCTGCACATATTGGATCCGATCGCCAGGGCCGCTTTGGTCATCGCTTATTCCCGCCCGAAAAATCTGGTCATCCTGACTCCGACGCTCGCCGCGCCCGGCAGGATGTCCGGCTTGAGGACCTCCAGCGCGGCGCCGCTGAGGTTCGGGCCGAAACGCTCCCGCAGGGCCTTCATGAGCCCCGCGGCGAGGAATTCGACCGTCCGGGCCCTGAGCCGGACGGCGGTTTCGGCCATCAGGGCGGCGGCCTCCGCGTAATTCACGGCGTCGCCGATGTCGTCGCTCGCCGCCGCGGCGGCGAAGTCGGTGTAAAGCTCGGCGTTGACGACGACCCGCTGCTCCGCGGTCCGCTCCTCGGGGAGCACCCCGACGACGCAGCGGAATTCCAGCCCGTTGATGAGGACAGCGTCGCGGTCCCCGCCTCTATCCGATCCGCGCATCTTTCCCCTCCCCGGGACCCGCGGCGTCCGCGTCCAGCGGCAGCCTCGGGAAAACCTCGATCTCCAGGCCGCTCCGCACCCCGCGCCGGAAGCGGAACATGCCCGCGTAGGCGATCATCGCCCCGTTGTCCGTGCAGAAGGAAAGGCGCGGCCAGTACACCTCGCCCTTCAGAGCGCGCGCCAGTTTCTCCGTTTCCCGGCGCACGGCCCGGTTGGCGCTGACGCCGCCCGCGACGACGAGCCTCTTCCGGCCCGTCTGCCGGAGCGCCTTCTCCGTCTTGATCCTGAGGACGTCGGCGACCGCGTCCTCGAAGGCCCGCGCGATGTCCGCCCGGGCCCGCTCGCTCCCGCCGCTCGCGGCTATGGTGTTGGCGGCGAACGTTTTGAGCCCCGAAAACGAAAAGTCGAGATCCGGGCTCGCGGCCATCGGCCGCGGGAAAACGAACCGGCCCGGGACGCCCTTTTCGGCGAGGGCCGACAGGAGCGGCCCGCCGGGATACGGCAGGCCCAGGAGCTTCGCGGTCTTGTCGAAGGCCTCCCCGGCCGCGTCGTCCACCGACTGGCCCAGGATCCGGTACTCGCCCGGGGCGGCCGCGTCGATGATCATGGTGTGCCCGCCGGAAACCAGCAGGGCGAGGAACGGGAACTCCGGCTTCCGCTCCTCCAGCATCGGCGCGAGCAGGTGCCCTTCCATGTGGTTGACCGGCACGGCCGGCACGTTCCAGGCGTAGGCGAGCGAGCGCGCCACGGTCGCCCCGGCCAGCAGGGCCCCGATGAGGCCGGGGCCGGCCGTGTACGCCACGGCGTCGATATCCCCGCCGGAGCAGCCCGCCTCGGCGAGCGCCGCCCGCACCAGTTTCAGCGCCACGCGGATGTGATCGCGGCTCGCGAGCTCGGGAACCACCCCGCCGTACTCGGCGTGCAGCTTCACCTGCGAATAGAGCTGATTGGCGACCAGCCCCTTTTCGTCGTCGTAAATCGCGACGCCCGTTTCGTCGCAGGAGCTTTCCACTCCCAGAACTTTCATCCGCCGTTCCCCCCGCCCGCGCGCAAACTCACCGAATTATAAGAGATTAACCCCGCGCGCGCCATAAAAAAAGGACTAATGCGCTTAGTCCTTTTTTTAAGGTTCCGGGCCCGGCCGTCACCCGGCCAGGGCTTTTTTGACTTTCCCGCTCAGAGCGCCCATGTCGGTCCTGCCGACGGCGAGGGGCTTTACGAAAGCCATGACCTTGGCCATGTCTTTCATTCCCTTGGCTCCCGTCTCGCTCAGGGCCTTCGCGACGAGCTCGTCGACCTCGGCCTCCGACAGCGCGGCGGGCAGGAACTCGCGCAGCACGCCGATCTCGAATTTCTCCTTGTCGGCGAGATCCGCGCGTCCCGCGGCCTCGTACTGGGCCGCCGAGTCTTCGCGCTGCTTCACCATCTTGGTGACTATGGCCACGACCTGGCCGTCGTCGAGGGTGACGCGGTTGTCCACTTCCACTTTCTTGACCTCGGAGAGCAGCAGGCGCAGGGCGCCGGTGCGCTCCTTGTTCTTGGCCAGCATCGATTCCTTGATGCGGGCGTTCAAATCTTCACGCAGGGACATGGTTTATCTCCGTCCGGAAAGTCGCGGGTGCGGCACTGAATCAGTACAAGCGGTTGTGACGCGCGTTCTCGCGGGCGAGTTTCTTGGCCTGGCGCTTGACCGCCGAAGCCTTGGCGCGCTTGCGGACGGTAGTGGGCTTTTCGTAAAACTCGCGGCTGCGGACGTCGGCGAGGATCCCCGCCTTCTCGCAGGAGCGCTTGAAACGGCGTAACGCTACGTCGAAAGGTTCATTTTCACGTACTTTAATAACTGGCATGTGCCATCACCTCGATTATAAAAAATTACCGCGGAGAGCTTCCCACGTGATCAGGAAAGGGTCTCCAGAAGGCCCGGCCGGCCGGAAAAGCCCGCCGGGCGTAAACAAGGACGGATTTTAATACTTTACGCCGGCAAAGTAAACAGTTTTATGCCCGTTTTACCCGTCCCGCGGTGGGAAAACTTTTCCGCGCGGAAAACCGCGCGCGCCGTTTGTCCCGGGGCCGTCGGCGTAATATAATGGCTGCGGTTTCGGGAGGACAAACGGATGGCGCCGACGCGAACGGAAACGACTTTAAGCCTGAAGGACGGCGGGGAAACGCGGGAGATCCCCGCGGTGCTGACGCTGAACCCGTGGCTCCGGCGGAACATGAAGCTGCGCCTCGACGGCGGCGTCCTGCGCATCGAGCTCCCGCGCTCGTGCCGCGGGTGCCTGAGCGCCCCGGAGAAGCTGATCCCGGACGGCGGCGCGCGCCTCCTCCGGATCTGCCGCCGCCTGCGCGAGCGGAAGCGGCGGGAGGATCCCGCGGATCCGCGCAATCTCGCCCTCGCGGCCGCGTACCGGGACTTCGCGGCCGCGAACCGCCCCGACGACGCCTGGCTCCTGCGCCGCGCCGGGGAACTCGCCGAAGAGCTCGCCGCGGCGGCGCGCAAGTACCGGGCCCTGATCGCCCCGGAAACGGGGCCCGGGGACATCCGCGTGCGGCTCCTGCGGAGCAAGTGGGGCAGCTGCTCGGCCAAAGGGCGGATAAGCTTCAGCGCCGCTCTTATTTTTCTCCCCGCCGAGTGCCGCGAGTACGTGGCGATCCACGAGCTCTGCCATCTCCGGCGCATGGATCATTCGGAAAAATTCTGGCGGCTGGTCGAGGAGTTCTGCCCGGACTGCCGGCGGCGGATAAAGATCATCAGGGAAGAGTCCCCGCGGGTGTTCTTTTTCTTCGACGAGATGCGCCGCCAAAAGGCCATAACCTTCGGCTACGGCCCGAAGGTGCTCGCCGCCGCGCGGGGGTAGAGAAACGGCGCGCGGAATTTCCGCGCCCCGGAAACGCAAAAAGGAACCCCGGAGGGTTCCTTTTC
>CAZFNS010000023.1:0-18544 GCA_964520475.1 uncultured Enterobacterales bacterium | reverse complement strand
ACAGGCTCCGGCCGAACGGCCCGCCGCCGCGCCCGAGCCCCCCGCGAACGGAACGATTAAGGTGGAGCCGGGCTGGGGCCTCGAAAGGATTTCCCGCAAGGTCGCCTCCCTGTACGATAACGAGGTGAGCGCCAGACAGGCCGCGGTGGCCCTGTACCGGCGCAACGCCGCCAAGTTCAGCGCCAAGGCCCCGGTGTTCCCGTTCCTCGGCGCGGAGCTCGAGATCCCGCCCAAGGAGCGGATCGCCCTCGAGAAGGAGAGCGTTTACGATTCCGTCCTCATTAAGGGAACCGGCCGGATCACGGCGGAAAGCCTGCCGCCGCTCGAGCCCGCCGGCGCGGCGGGGAAATAGCCCGCGGCGGGGGATTCCCGGCGGGGCCGTCTCAGTCTTATAAGAACGGGCGGCGGGACGCCGCGGCGGTTCTCCCGGGTCGTCCCGGAGACGCCGCGGGCGGGCCCGCGCCGCCGCGGGGATTTATCCCCGCGGTTTTTTAACGTAAAATAACACCCGGCGGCTTCCGTCCGGGCTTTGGATTCGGTCCGGCGCCGGGGGCGCCCGGACTTTTTTGGAATTTTCGATGCACGTCAAACACGTATTGATCGCGGCCGCGCTGGCGGCCGTCCTCGCGCCCGGCGGAGCTTTCGCGGCGGAGGCCGCGCCTCCGGCGGCGGACGCCCCCGCGGCGGGCGGGGTCCTTCCCGCCGGCGGTTCCGCGCCGGGGGAAGACGAGTGGGTCACCGACGCCAAAGCCGCGGTGAGCGCCGAGGATCTCAGGGCCAGCAACCAGAACCTCGAGCGCGGGGCGGACGGCAGCCGCGACCTGGGGGCGGGGTGCTCCAAACCGGAGCCGCTGCCCGAGGTGACGGTCGACGAGCCGGTCGTAAAACGCGTCGATCTCACCGCGACGCAGGGTTCGCGCGAGATCGTCAAAGGCGACACGATCGGCAAGATAGCGGCCGAGGTGCGCGGCACGAGCGGCCTTTCCACCCAAAAGATCGTCACGGCCATCGCCCGCGCCAATCCCAAGACTTTCCCGAACGGCGTCCTGATAGCCGGCAAGACCCTGGTCATTCCCTCCGCCGAGCGCATCGCCCTCGAGTCCGAGGAGGGGAGCAAAGAAGTTTACAAGTGGATCGTCGCCGGCGCCCTCGGCAAGCATCAACTGCCCCCGCTGGTCCTGCCCTGGGCCGCGGAAGAGGCGAAGATCGCCGGGCAGAAAGAGGCCAAGGCGCGGCGCGAGCGCGAGATCGCGCAGCGGCAGGCGGACTACGAGGCGTGCCTCGCCGCCCTGCGCGCGAAGAAACTTCAGGATGAGGAGCGCCGCAAGCGCGAGGCCGAGGAGGCGCGGCTCGCCGAGGAGCGCCGCGCGCGCGAGGCGTGGGAGATGGAGCACGCCGAGGCCGATCTCGGCAGCGACGATTTCATGATCGCGGAGCCCGAGGAGACCCCGCCCCCCGAGGAGGAGCATTACACCCTCAACGAGCAGGGCAAGCGGGTCATCGTGCTGAAGCCGGACGGGGAGAAGAAAGACGGGGCGGCCGGGCCCGGGGAAGCGGAGGAGCCCGCGCCCGAGCTTTCCGGCGCCAACATCGTCTTCAGCGGATCCGAGGTTTACGCGCTCGACTCCAAGGGCCACCGGACCGGCTCCCTCGGGGAGGCCGCGGCCGGGAAGGAACTGAAGAGGGTCAAACAAGAGCTTGAGGCCGCGCGCGGCGCCAATCAAGAACTGATCGACGAGCGCGACCGGCAGAGCGAGAAGATCACCCTGCTCGAGAAGCAGCTCGACGGCCTGTCCTCGAAGATCGACGGGATCGCCGACTTCCAGAGCCGGCAGGCGCGCCGGGCCGCCGCGGAGGCCGCGGCCGCCGCCCGGGCCGCCGCCGCCCGGGAGCGGGCCCGGGAAGAAGAGGGCGGGTACGGGGCGCTCTGGTGGATCCTCGGGATCGCGGCCGCGCTCTTCGCCTACGCCGGCTGGCTGGTCCCGTACCTAAAAAAGAGCGCCCGGGTCAGATCCGGCCTGCGCGAGGGCGCGGCGGGAAGCGTGCTGATCGACAACCGCTTCGTGACCTGGACCGCCCGGGTCAAGGCCAAGCTCCGCGCGAAGCTCCGCGCCGCGCTCGACGCTTCCGAAAAGAGCGAGCGCGACCTCGACGACCTGATCGAGGAGGAGCGGCGCGAGGCCGAAGAGGAAAGGCGCAAAACCGGCGTGTTCTTCAGGACGCCGCCGGCGGAGCCCGCCGCTCCCGGGCAGGCGTCCGGGGACGCCGCCGCCTCCGGCGGGGCGCCGGAACCCGCCCCGGCGGAGAAACCCGCCCCCGCCCCGGAGCCGCCCGAGTACCGGCCGAACCCCGTCGTCATCGAGCACGAGTCCGAGCCGGTGTCGCCCGGCGGCGCCGTGGCCGAGGAGCACACCCTCGACCTGAGCGAGATGACCGTCGTCGAGGAAGACATCGCCCGGGCCGCCGACGATCCGCCGCCCCGCCCGGGGCATTAGCTTCCGCGGGCCGGGCCGGGAGCGCCCGGCCTTTCGTTCCGCCTTTAAGGGAGACCGAGCCGTCATGATCGAATGCGTCTGCTGCGCCATGCCCGCCGCGCCGGCGGAGCCGCTCGCGGCCTTCGCCCGCGCCCCCGGGAAATATTACCTGGCCCCCGCCTTCTTCGACCTGCAGGTGAACGGCTTCGCCGGCGTGTCCTTCGACGGGCCCGCCGGGGTCACCGCCGCAAAGCTCGCGCGCGTCGCGGACGCGCTGCGGGAACGCGGCTGCGGCGCCTTCGTCCCGACCCTCATTTCGAGCCCGGCGGAGGTCATCGCCTCGTCGCTCGAGGCCGTCCGCGCCTTCATGCGGGAGCGGCCCGGGGCGATCCCGGGGCTCCACATCGAGGGCCCGTACATAAGCGCCGCCAAGCGCGGCATCCACCCGCCGGCCCTCCTGCGCGACCTCGCGGGGGAGGAGCTGGAGCTCATCCTCTCGTACCGGGACGCCGTGGCCTATATAACCGCGGATCCCCGGCGGATCGCGCCCGCGGATCTGCGCCGCCTCCGCGACGCGGGGATCCGGATCTCCCTCGGGCACACCGACGCCTCCGGCGCGGAGGCGGCCGCCTTCCTCGCTAACGGGGCGTCCCTCGCCACGCATCTTTACAACGCCATGAGCCTGGCCGCGAACGGACGGACCCCGGGAGCCGTCGAGGCCGTCTACAACGACCCGGACGTGTACTGCGGGGTGATCGCCGACGGCCTGCACGTGGACTTCGCGCTGGTGAAACTCGCGGGAAAGATCCTCGGGGACCGTTTCGTCCTGGTGACCGACTGCCTGAGCGCCGCCGGGACCGATCCCGCCGTTTTTAAGAAATTCGCGTTCGCGGGGAAGGAGATCTTCAACGATCCCGAAAAAGGCTGCCGGGACGCGGCCGGCACCCTGGCGGGCTCGCGCCTCACCATGGCGGAAGGGGTTAGGAACCTGGTGAAATATTGCGGGTTTTCCGTAGAACGGGCGGTTCGCGCCGCCGCGGTGGCGCCCGCCGCGGCCCTCGGGCTCGGCCCGCTCCCCGGGCGGGTCGTGCTGGACGGAGATCTCCGGCTCGCCGCCGTGATCCCGTGACCGGAAGGGCCGGACCCGGCCGCTCTCCTGAATCTCCGGAAGGAGAACCCGCCGCGGTGATCACCCGATCCCGCGATACCGTGATCGGAAAGGCCGGACTCCGCCCGGCCGCTCTCTCGCGTCTTCAGAAGGAGAACCCGCCGCGCAGGAAGGGGTTCTCGGCCTGCTCCGTCGCCATGTCCGTCTCCGGCCCGTGCCCGGGCAGCACCCGGGTGTTCCCGGGCAGGACGGCGAGCTTTTCCTTAATGGATTTCATGAGTTCCTCGTAGTTGCCCTGGGGGAGATCGGTCCGGCCGATGGAGCCCGCGAAGAGCACGTCGCCCGACAGCAGCAGGCCGCTTTGTTCGAAGTAGTAGCAGATCTGCCCCGGGGTGTGCCCCGGGCAGTGCAGGGCTTTGGCGTTCTCGCCGAGCCCGAGGTCGACGCTCTCGCCGTCCGCGAGGTAGCGGTCCGGGACGAGGGGGCCGCGCGGATCCAGGCCGAACATGGCCGCCTGGAGCTCCAGGTTCATGAGCCAGTACCCGTCGTCGCGGTGCGGGCCGATGATCTTGACGCCGAGCAGATCGGCGAGCTCGCGCGCGGCCCCGCAGTGATCGAGGTGCCCGTGGGTCAGGATCACGCACGTGGCCTTGAGTTTGTGCCCCTCGAGCAGCCGGTAGAGGTCCCGGGCGTCGTCGCCCGGATCGCACACCGCGGCGGCGCGGGTCTCGGGATTGAAGACGAACCGGCAGTTTTCCATAAAGGCGCCCACCGGCGCCGTCACGTATCTCAGCATGCAAACCTCCTTGTTTCAGGCGGGACCGGGCCCGACGGCCCGCACCGCCAGTCCTTTGAGATAGAGTGTCTCGGGGCAGGCCAGGGACACGGGGTGATCCTCCGCCTGCGTGAAAAATTCCGCGATCCGCCCCTCGCGCCCCGCGTCGAGGAACGCGTCCGCCGTCACCTTGCGGAAGAGCTCGGGGGTCATGTGCCCGGAGCAGGAGAAGGTGAACAGGTACCCGCCGGGGCTCAAGAGCGCGGCGGCGCACATGGCGACGTCCTTGTAGCCGCGGCAGGCCTTCTCGAGCTGCGAGCGGCTCTCCGCGAACTTGGGGGGATCGAGCACGATCACGTCGTAGACGCGGCCGGCCTTCCGTTCCTCGCGGAGGAACGCGAAGACGTCCGCGCAGACGAAGCGGACCCGCCCGGGATCGAGATGATTGATGACGACGTTCCGTTTCGCGGTCTCGAGGGCTTTTTTCGAGACGTCGACGTTGACGACGGACTTCGCGCCGCCCTTAAGGGCGTAGAGGGCGAAGCCGCCCGTGTAGGAGAAGCAGTTCAGCACGGCCTTGCCGCGGCAGTAACGGGCGAGGGCGGCGCGGTTCGCGCGCTGGTCGAGGTAGCAGCCGGTCTTCTGCCCGCGGACGACGTCGGCGATCATCTTCACGCCGCCGTTCTCCTCGATTACGATCTCGTCGGGCGGCATGCCGCCGCGGATCGGGCCCGTCCGGGGTTCGAGCCCTTCCCTGCGCCGGGCCTCCGAGTCGGAGCGCTCGTAGATCCCGCAGTCCGGGTAAAGCTCCGCGAGGGCGTCCGTGATCTCCGGGAGATGGAACTCGGCCCCCGCGCTCAGGGCCGCGAGCGCGAGCCAGTCCCCGTAGCGGTCGACGATGAGCCCCGGCAGGCCGTCGGCCTCGGCGTTGACGAGGCGGTACGCCGTCGCCCCCGTTCCCGCGATCAGGGGCTCGCGCAGGGCCGCCGCGGCGCGGATCCGGGCCGCGAAGAACGCGCGGTCGATCCGCGCGTCCGCGGCGAAGGTCCAGACCCGCGCCCGGATCTGGGAGTTCGGGGAGTAGGAGGCCGTCGCGAGAAAACTCCCGCCGGCCGCGTACACGTCTATGTCGCCGCCGTTTTCCGGGGGATCGATCGTTTCCCTCACCGCTTTGGAAAATATCCAGGGGTGTCTCCGCAGGAGCGACTTTTCCCTGGTCTCGTGAAGAATCAGTTTTGCCCGCATTCTTTGTGCCCGCCGCCGCGCCGCCGGGCTTTCCGGCCGCGCTTTTTAACCATTATAGTACAGCGTGCGGGCCGCCGGGCGGGTTATTTTTCCGCCGCGCCGAGGCAGCAGTTCCGGTAGCGCCACACCACGTACACGGCGTCGTGGAAGCCGGGCGGGATCCGGGCGTCGCCCTCCCAGTACTCGGCCGGCTCCCCGTAGGCGTGCGTGTCCCCCGTCTCGGGAACCGGGTAGAGCATCGAGAAGCGGTACGCGTCGCCGGGGAACCCGGGCGCGCGCACGCCCCCGCACATGGCCGCGTCGCCCCAGGTCGCCCGGAGCTGTCCGCGGCGGTGCAGGAGGGTCAGGAGCCGCGCCGCGAGGAGCGAGGTGTTCTCCGCCGGGGAGCCGGCCGCGCTCACGTAGCCGCCGAGCGGGTACAGGAAGCCCCAGGCCCCCGCGCACCACGGGAGGCCGCCTCGGGTCTCGCCCGCGTAAGCCGCGGCCGCGGCGGCCGCGCACGCGCCCACCCCGTCCGGGTCCGCGAGGGCGGGCAGATCCGGCGCGGCGGCCGCCGCGAGGCTCTCGTCGTACCAGGACGGGTCGAACTCGGTCGCGTAGAGCAGGTCGAGGTCCAGATACTCGGAGCGGCCGCAGTTTATGTCCGTGTAGAGGTTCAGCATGGTAAAGAGCGGGAAGCTGTAGAGGTGGGCGTGGTAGAGGGCGACGTCGGCGGCGCCGCCGCCCCCGGCGCCCCGCGAGCCGATCCCCCGGTCCGGCACGGGCAGGACGGACCCGAGCACGGGGAAGCAGCCGGGCTCGCGGGTGAACTCGAGCAGGTAGGCGGGCTCCCAGAGGCCGACGGCGAGGCCCGTCTCGGGGACGCCGAGATCGTGGTGGCAGGCGCAGACCGTTTTCCGCGAGGCGGAGGCGGGGATCCGCAGGTCCCCGCGCGGCCCGCCGAGGGCGGCCCCGCCCGCGTAGATCGGCAGCATGCTCCGGTAGGGGACGTTCGCGAGGATGTCCGCGAAGAGATCGGTCTTCGGGCAGGAGTAGCCGTCCGGATAGGCGGGGGTTCCGGCCGCGGCGACGGCGAGCAGGGCGGCCGCGGCGGGCGGGACGGAGGCGGCAAGCCGCGCGGCGGCGCGGGCGAGGGGGTTCTTCACAGCGTTCATGGGGTTTCCTTTAAGGGCAAGCAGGGGCCGGAGTCCGGCGAGGCCGTCCGTGACGTCGGGCGGTTGAGGGGCGGGACGGCCCCGGCGGCGAGCGCGGCCCTTATCCGCGCCCGGGCCGCGTCCGCCCTCCCGAAAAATTCCGGCGGGACGGTTTCCTCCCGCGCGGGCTCGAGAAATTGCCCCGGCACCGGGGCGCCGTTCGGGAGGACGGGGGCGGGCCCGCCGTCCGGGGCCGCCGGCACGTAAGCGATCCCCCGGGCCGCGAAGGCGGCGGGGTCAAAGCGGAAGGGGCAGCCGAGGCGGGCGAGGGCGAGGACGGTCCCCCGGTCCGGCGGGTCGTAAAACACGAGGCTCCCGAGCCCTGCGAGGCGGCAGAGCTCCGGGAGGAAGTCTCTGAGCGCCGCGCTCACGTAAACGTCGCCGCCCGCGGCCCGTTCCTCCCCCGCGGGGGCCGGGGGCCGCCGGGGCGGCCCGGCGGGCCGGGCGGCGCGGGCGAGTTCCCCGGCCGCGGCGAGGTAGCGGTTACCGGCAGGGGCTGCGGCCGCGCGGAGGGCCGCCGCCGCGGCGCGGTAAGCGGGGTCGGCCGCGCCCCCGGGGAGGAATTCCCCCGGATCCGCCGCGGCGGCTGACGCGGTAAGATCCGCGGCGAGCGCCGCGGCCGTAAGGAGGGACCGGGCGCGCATGTCAGAGGATCCGCGCCCCGATCCGGAAGAGCTCCGCCCGGGCGCCGTCGAGGGGTCCGAAGACCCGCGAGTCGATCGAGAGGGGATGATCCCCCGCGACGAAGTACCGGCCCGGGCCGAGGACGAGGAGCCTGTCCCCGCGGGGCGGGACCCGGAACCCCGGGGCGGGGAGGAGCCCCGCGGGCCGGAACCCCGCCGGGAAGAAGAGCTCCGGCGGGAGCGGGCGGGTCCCCGGCAGGGCGGCGAAGATCAGCGCTCCTTCCTTAACGAACAGCGCCGCGTCCCCGGGGAAGGCGGCGATCCGCTTGACGAGGACGTCGCCCGGCCCGTAGATCCCGTAGTCGCCGCGGAGCCGCGCGGCCGCGGCGGCGTTCCGGGCGAGCCCCGCCCGGACGCGGCGGTCCGCGCAGCCTTCCGGGGCGGGCTCCGGGCAGGGCGCGTTCAGCGGGGCGTTCTCCCGCAGGAAGGCCCGGCCGAGGCAGGGGGTCTCCTGGAGATCGAGGCAGACGGTGAGCCCCGCGAGGGCGAGCGAAGAGGTAACGGTCCCGAAGGCGGCCGCGGCGGCCGCGAGCGCGCGCGGGAGCCGGCGCGCGAGGCTTACGAAGGTTCTCACGGCCGGCCTCCCGCGGCGCGGTCCGCGAGCACCCGGCGGATCGCCTCCGCCGTCGTGAGGCCCTCGGCCGCGTAGCGGTCGATGGCCGCGACCTCCTCGGCCCGGGTGGTGTAGAGGAGCTTGCGGAAGGGATCGACCGCGAGCCGGCCTATGGAGTTGCCCCGGCCGGTGACGAGGAAGATCTCCGAGTACGAGGCCGAGGTGTGCACCGAGCGCAGGAACTCGTACTCGCCGCGGCTTAAGGGCAGGCGCTTTTCCGCCTCGAGGATGCTCACGGTCTCGGGCTTCTGGCCGAGCAGGTACATGTTGGCGCTGTTCTCGGCGATGGCGCGCCCGGCGGGCGACGCGTAGAGGTCGTTCACCGACTGGGTTACGGTCACGGCGGCGCCCCCGTACTTGCGGAAGCGCCGGTAGCCGGTCTCGATGAACCCGGAGACGTCCCCGTCCCGGAGCAGATCCCAGGCTTCGTCGATGATGATGAGCTTGGGCCGGCCGCGCTCGCCGAGGTACATGTTCTGCTGGATCTGGTAGATGAGCTGGAGGAGGACGGCCTGCTGGAGGTGGCGCCGCCCCTTGAGCTCCTCGAGCTCGAGAACCGTGAGGGGGTTGCCGAGCTTAATGTTGTTCCGGCCCGCGAAGAAGCGCCCGTACTCGCCCGCCGAGGTGAACGAGTAGAGCTGCCGGCCCAGGTCGGCGGCCCGCCGGTCGGGGTGGGCCCCGAGGGCCGCGGCCACGTCGTCGATCCGCAGGGCCGCGCCGCGCTCCCGGAAGAGCTCCCCGGTCACCCGCTTGAGCTCGGCGGTCTGAAAGTCGCTGAGTTTCTCGGTGGGGGCCGCCATGATCGCGAGGAGCCCCGTGATCATGTCCGCCTCCTCCGCGTAGTCGCGGACGCAGTCGAAGGGGTTCAGGGATACGTCGGAGCCGATCCCGAACGAGAGGAAGCACCCGCCCAGGAGGTGGCAGAGCTTCTCGTAGGAGCGCCCGACGTCGATCACGTAGCACTCGGCGCCGCGCGCCAGGTACGAGACGATGATCTCGTTGACGAGGAAGCTCTTGCCGCTCCCGGACTGCGCGGCCACGCACAGATTGAAGTTGGTGGAGGAGTCGTAGAGGGAGCAGTTCATGAGCTGCCCGGAGCGGCTTATCAGGCTGAAGACCCCGGTGCCGGTGCCCTTGCCGTCCGCGAAGAGCGGCAGGAGGGGCAGGATATGGGCCGGGCAGAGGGTGCGGAAGCGCATCAGGGAGGCGAACGAGGCCGGGTCGGCCCCGAAGGGCAGGGCGTTGAGGAAGATCGGCAGGATATAATAGCGGTCGGGCATGATCTCGAAGGAGTTCTCCCGGTAGTAGGAGCGCAGGGCCGACCCGGCCGCGAGGGCCTCCTCCCGGCTCCGGCAGAAGGTGGTCACGGTGAGGTTGAAGCGCAGGGGGCGCGCGCCGTTCTCCATCTCCGCGAACAGGAGATCGAAGCCCTGCTTCTTGAGGGCGAGGCGGGGCTCGAACTTGAGGAGGGGCCCGTAGGCCTGGTTCGCGGTCCACTGCCGCTTGGCGCCGAGGCGCGAGGTCAGGGACGAGCACTCGGGGAAGCAGATCGTGCCCGTGATCATGAAGGGAACGAAGATCCCCCGGGTGCCGGTGAACGGGTCGGCCGCGTAGGCGGAGGCGTTCCCGAAGTACGCGAGCTCCGGGTAGCGCTTGACCGAGTAGGTGTTGACGCGCCGCCCGCCGAGCTCCAGCCGGTCGGGGAAGACCGCGAGCTCCGCGTCGTAGTCCGCGAGCTGCTCGTTCACCGGGAGGTCCGGGGCGGCCCGGACCGGCCCGGAGCGCCAGGACGCGTCCGCCGACCCGCTGAAGAACGGGGCGAGTTCGCGGATCAGGTCGGTCGCGTCCATGAGCCGGCCGCCCACCCCCGCGGTCCGCAGGGTCTGGACCGCGGCGCGCGCCAGGGCGGCGGCCCTTTTTATCTCGTTCTCCGAGGGCAGCGCCGCGGCGCAGGGCACGGTCGCGGCGACCATGAGGACGTAGTTCCGAAGGGGACTGCCGGTCCCCGGAGGCGGCTCGTCGGCCGCGCGCCGCAAAAAGGCGAGGCGGTTCCGCATCACCTCGGCGAGGACCCCGTCCGGATCCAGGCCGAGCAGGACCTGTTCCTGGGGCTTCAGCAGACTCTCGACCGCGGGCGAGGCGAGCAGGGTGAACTGGAGCACGGAGTCGTCGGGCCAGTCCTGGCCGAGGAGCACCTCGAGGCGCTCGGCGACCCCGTCGTCCCCGCCCGGGAGGGGATCGGCGATCACCCCGAACCCGAGGGCCGCCCGGCTCCGGTCGCCGAGGTAAAAGAGGCCGTTTTCCCGGTCGCAGGCGAGCACCGGGTACAGGTCGCCGAGTTTCCCCGCGTTTTTGGCGAACATTTTCATGAGCTGTCTCCTTGGCGGCGCCGCCGGGGAGCCCCGGGGCCGCCGCGCGCCGGGAATGCTACGCCGCCCCGGGCCCCCCGGGCGGCCCGGGGGCATTCTTTTTACGCCCGGAACGCCCCCGGCGGGGCGGGCCCCGCCCGGGGTTAACGGTGCACGGCTCACTAAATCGCAACGACGCTGTAACGGAACGGCCCTTTTTGGATTAACATATCTGACGGACGCGGGAGGCGCGGGCGGCGGGGCCGCCCGGGGGCCCCCGGCGCGAAACCGGAGACAAGGCAGGATCCCCATGAACATTCGTAAAACCGTTGCGGCGTGCGCCCTGGCCGCGCTCGCCGCCGCGTGCAGCATCAGCGGCGCCCGGAACGGCGACCGCGCGTACAACATCGCCCAGATGGAGCAGATGAGCGCCATTTACTTTAAGGAATTCTCCGACAACCACAACATCACGACGAGCGCGGTCAAGGAGCTCCGCCGGAGCCAGTGCGTCATGCGCGCCCTGACCCGGGCCGTCTCGGGCGCCTTCGCCGGCATGCGGACCGAGTGGGCCGTCGAGATCACCCGCGACTGCTCCATGAACGCGACGGTGCTCGCCCACGGCCACCTCCTGCTCAGCAACTGCGTGGTCGGCAAGCTGAACAACCAGGACCAGGAGGCCTACATAATCGCCCACGCCCTGGCCCACACCCTGCTCGAGCACGACAACGAGCGGCTCTCGCAGTTCATCGGCGACAAGGCCCGGGACAAGTCCTTCAACTTCAAGGGCTGGCTCCGCGGCGAGGGCGGATACGACATCTTCACGCGGATCGCGGGCCTGCCGGACCGCGAGGGGAAGGTCATCCCCTACACGTCCGAGCACGAGAAGGCCGCGGACCTGATGGCGATCCAGACCATGGCCGTGGCGGGCTTCAACCCGTCGGGCGCGCTCATCGTCTGGCAGAACATGCAGCGGGATCCGGAGCTCAACGCCGCGGCCTACGTCGCCGCGCACCCGCACACGCCCGAGTACCTGAACAACATCAGCACCCTCGTCCAGGACGCGATGCCGGTGTACCGCGAGGCCAGGACCAACTACGGCCGCGTGCCCCTATGCCAGTGACCCTGATCCGCGCCATGATCCCGGCGGACGTCCCGCGGGTCAGCGTCATGCAGTTTAACTCCATGCGCCGGATCGAGTACGCGGAGTACACGCCGGAGCAGCTGGACGAGTACGCGCTCGATCTCGACCAGACCGTCTCGATGTGGCGGGGGCGCCTCGCGTTCCTCGAAACGGGCGACGGCGGGGCCCGCTCCGTCATCCGGGTGGCCGAGCGGGACGGGACGAGGATCACGCCCGCGCCGGCCGCGGGGGTGGCCTTCCTCACCGTGACCGGCGGCTGGCTCTACGTCCGCTCGCTCTACGTCGACTACCGGCTCACGCGCCGGCGCATCGGCGCGGCGCTCATGTGCTCGGCGGCCCTCGGGCTCATGCGGCGGCATTTCGTGCGGGGGCTCCGGCTCGAGGCGCTCGCCTGCAACGAGCGGGCCCTGGGCTTTTACCGGAAGGCGGGCTTCGCCGCCGCCGATTTCGTCTACCCGGAGGAGCTCGGGGGGAGCGCCGCGCGCTTCGTGCCCCGCAATTTCCGGGTGCTGCAGCTCGAGGCCCGGGCCTCCCCCGAGCTGACCGCGCGCTTCCGGAACGTCGTGGCGGCGCTCGAGAAAGAGGGTTTTGTGTTCGCGGCCTGACCCCGGCCGCCGGGGCGGCGGGGCCGCCCCGTACGATTGCGACAACGAATGTAACGACTTAAGGAATCTGTCGATGGAACTCAGGAATACCGAAGATAAAGTCTGCTACGGCATCGGCGCCCAGATCGGCGACCAGCTGCGGCACAGCATGTTCCCGGCCTTCAGCCTCGACGCCGTCATCGAGGGCGTCCGGGACGCCCTCGCGGGCCGGCTCCGGCTCTCCCGGGAGGAGATCTCGGCCGCCTTCGCGGAGCTCAACAACCGCCTCGCGAAGGAGCAGTCCGAGCTCGCCGAGGTCGCCCGCCGCGCGGGCGCCGAGTACCTGGCCGCGAACGCGCGCCGGGAAGGGGTCGTCGTGACCCCGTCGGGGCTCCAGTACGAGGTGCTGGCCGAGGGCGACGGCCCGGCCCCGGGGAAGGACAGCGTGGTCAGGGTCCACTACCACGGCACGCTCACCGACGGCACCGTCTTCGACTCGTCGGTGCGGCGGGGCGAGCCCGCCGTGTTCGGGGTCAGCCAGGTCATCAAGGGCTGGGTCGAGGGCCTGCAGCTCATGAAGGTGGGCTCGAAGTACCGCCTGACCGTGCCGAGCGAGCTCGCGTACGGGGAGAGCGGGGCCGGCTCGATCCCGCCGTGCAGCGTGCTGATCTTCGAGGTCGAGCTCTTGGATATCGTCAAATAGGCATTTGCCGGGAGGATTTTTTGCCATGGATAAGTTGCGAATCGCCATAGCGGGCGTCAACGGCCGCATGGGCCGGTGCCTGGTCCGGGCCGTAGAGGCCGCGGGGGATAAACTCGTCCTCGCCGCCGCCACGGAGCATCCCGATTCTTCCGTGATCGGCGCGGACGCCGGGGAGGTCGCGGGCACGGGCCGGAACGGGGTCGCCGTGGCCGCGTCCCTCGCCGAGGCCGGGGACTTCGACGTGCTCATCGACTTCACCCGCCCGGAGTCCTCGCTCGCGAACCTGCGCGTGTGCGCGGCCCGCGGGGCGAAGACGGTGCTCGGCACCACTGGTTTCACGGAGGAGCAGAAGGGGGAGATCGCCGCTTTCGCCGAGAAGACGGCCGTGGTCTTCGCGTCCAATTTCAGCGTCGGGGTCAACCTGGTCTTCAAGCTGCTCGAGACCGCGGCCCGGGTGATGGGGCCGTCCTCCGACGTCGAGATCATCGAGGCCCACCACCGCAACAAGGTCGACGCCCCCTCGGGAACCGCCCTCAGCATGGGCGAGGCGGTGGCCCGGGCGCTCGGCGTGAACCTCGCCGACGTGGCCGTGAAGGAGCGGAACGGGATCACCGGCCCGCGCAAACCCGGGACGATCGGCTTCTCCGCCGTGCGGGCGGGCGACATCGTGGGCGAGCACACCGTGATGTTCGCCGACGCGGGCGAGCGGGTGGAGATCACGCACCGCGCCTCGAGCCGCATGACCTTCGCGAACGGCGCCGTCCGGGCGGCCCTCTGGGTGAGCGCGAAGGACAAAGGCCTTTACGACATGCGCGACGTCCTCGATTTCAAGTGACGGAGCTTTAAGGCGCCGAAAAAGCCCCGCCGGGAGGCGGGGCTTTTTTTTTCGGGCGGTTTTCGCGCCGGGGCTTTTCCGGGCCCGGGGTCACCTGACCTTGGGCACGTCCCGCCAGCGCGTGGTGTAGCCCGGCGACACCCGGCGCTGCTCCGACACGGGGCGGCGCGCGTAGGCGCCCTGGGCGGCGAGGAAGACCGTGTTCCGGCCCCCGGCGTTGATCCGGTCCACCGCCGCCTGGAGCTTCTTCTTCTTTTCGAGCGCCTCGGCCGAGAAGTCCGCGTCCTCGAACAGGTCGGTCTGGAAGGCGTCGCCCGCGCGGAGATCCGAGAGGATCACCCCGCCGCGGGCCCACTCGCGCCCGTCCGGGCGGATCTTGTCGAGCAGGACCCGGACCGCGCCCGCGAGCTCGGAGTCGAGGCACGTGGGGCGGCGCAGCCGGAGCGAGGCCTGGCGGCTCAGGAGCGGCGCGCCGGGCGCGAACGGGTTCGTGTGGACGAAGAGGCCGACGATCCCCGCGTACTGGCCGTCCTCGCGCAGGCGCGCCCCGGCCCGCGCCGCGAACTCGGCCATGATCTGGGCGAGCTCCGCCGGGTCGGACACACGGCGCCCGAAGGTTCGGCTCCACATGATCTGCTTTTTCGGGCGGGGGATCTCCTCGAGGGGGATGCAGGAGAGGCCGTTCAGCTCGCGGACGACGTTCCCGGCGGTCACGCTGAATTTGCGGGTGACGAGCGCGGGGTCGAGCCGGGACAGGTCCCAGGCGGTCTTCGCCCCGAAGCCGTTCCCGAAATGCTCCCGGAAGGCCCGGCCCACGCCCCAGACGTCCTCGAGCGGGGTGTTTTTGAGGGCGAAGACCCGCGCGTCCTCGTCCTCCATGGAGAAAACCCCGTCGGGGACGAGCTTTTTCTTGGCGGCGCGGTTGGCGATCTTGGCGAGGGTCTTGGTGGGGGCCGCCCCGACGCAGACCGGGATCCCCACGCCGCGGGTTACGGCCGTCCTTATTTCGGCGAGGTAGGCGGCGAGGCCGCCCCCGGGGCGGAACCCGGTCAGATCCAGGAAGGCCTCGTCGATGCTGTAGCGCTCCACCGCGGGGGCGAAGCCGCACAGGACGGCGTAGACGCGGGCCGAGAGGTCGAGGTAGAGGGGGAAGTTGGAGCTGAACACCGCGACGCCGTGCCGGGCGATCAGATCCCTGACCTTGAAGAGGGCGATCCCCATGGGGACCCCGAGCCTTTTGACCTCGTCGGAGCGGGACACGACGCAGCCGTCGTTGTTCGAGAGCACCACCACCGGGCGGTTACGCAGATCGGGGCGGAAGAGCCGCTCGCACGACACGAAGAAGTTGTTGCAGTCCGCGAGCGCGAAAAAGCGCTTCGCGCACTGCCTTTTGAAAAATTCGGGCCCGTTCCCGGGCCCGCGCGGGTTTCCTTCCGTCATGGCCGGCCTTTCCCCGGGCGCCGCGCCCCGGCGCCCGTTCCCTTAATCATAGCACACCTTCCGCCGTTCTCTTCCCGGGCCCGCGCCGCCGCCCGTTCCGCCGCGCCCGGGGAGCTCGCCGCCCGGGCCGGGGCGGCCCGCTTTCTGCTATAATGATCCCGTACGGCGGCAACGGCGGAGGAGACGCGGCATGGACACGAGCGAGATTACCCGGCTTTTCGAGATCTTCGAGAAAATCAACCCCGCTCCCGCCTCGGAGCTCCGCTTCCGCGATCCCTTCGAGCTGCTCTGCGCGGTGGTCCTGTCGGCCCGGACCACCGACGCGGCGGTGAACCGGGTCACCCCGGCCCTGTTCGCGCGGGCCCCGGATCCCGCGGCCCTCGCCGCCCTCGATCCGGCCGAGCTCGAGAGGATCATCTCCTCCATCGGCCTGTACCGGTCGAAGGCCCGGCACCTGACGGCCCTCGCCGCGCGGCTGGTCCGGGACTTCGGCGGGAAGGTGCCGGAAACCGAGGCGGAGCTCGTCTCGCTTCCCGGGGTCGGGCGCAAGACCGCCCGGGTGGTCCTGAACATAGCCTTCGGGAAGGGGACGGTGGCCGTCGACACCCACATCTTCAGGGTCGCGGGCCGGCTCGGCCTGAGCGACGCCCCGGATCCCGACAAAATGAGCGACGACCTCGCCGCGAAGATCCCGGAGCGCTTCCTGCGGAACGCCCACCACCACCTGATCCTCCACGGGCGCTGCGTCTGCGCGGCCCGCCGGCCCGCCTGCGCCTCCTGCCCGGTGAGCTCCCTCTGCCGGACCTTCCGGGAAAACGCCCGCGCCGGGGCGGAAAACGCCCTTAAAAATTCCACCGAATAAAAAATATCATCTTTCCGCGAATAATTCAACCCGATTTTCCCGCGGCCGGGGCCGTTCCGGCCCCGCGCCGTTCCGCGCCGCGAAGACATGTTAAATTCGTTAAAAAATATGTTAAATGTGTTAAATATGCGATTATGCTTATAATTTTCCCCCGTCGTTAATGTATTTTTCGCGCGGCGGCTTTAACATGTCGTAAGGGGTTTTGTAAATTTCCGCCGCCGTCCCCGGCCGCGGAAACGGCGCGCCGGCTTGACGCGCGCGCCCGGATCCCCCGGGTTTTTTACGACGCGCGGCGGCGCCCGCCCGGAGCCGCCGCGCGCGAGCCGCGTGTCCGCGCAGCCGATAATTATTATTTTTGCAAAGGGCCAACTATGAACGAAAAAAAACAAGTAAATAATGAGCAAAAGATCCTCGATCTCCTCATCAGGGACTTTACCGTTTACGTCGATCAGAACTGTTTCCAGAAGCCTGACGAGTTCAACCGCTTCGCGGATCTGGCGGTCCCGACTTTACGCAAATATAATCTGAAGCTGAACGTCAACACCGACTACATGAAGCGCGTGCGCGCCACCCTCGCGAGCGAGCAGACCCTTAAGGAAAACCTCGACATCATCTCGTCCAAGAACCGCCTGGAGCTCGTTTCCGCGAAGAACGTCGACGAGATCGTCCACCGGTTCCACGCCTCCGGCGACGTGCTGCTCATCACCCAGGATCCGGACATGGCCATGCGCGTGAAGAACGGGGAGGAGGCCTTCGACGGCAAGAACCTCTACATCAAGCACATCAACGACATGGCTGAAATGGAGAACTTCCCGGGCATCAGGACCAAGTACGGCATGCTCGGCAGCCAGGCCACCGAAGCCTCCAAGATCAAGACCATCGTTCTCGACATCTCCGCCCTCTGCTCCGACAAAACCTCTTTCTTCCTCCAGGACCTCTGCCTGGTAATCGGCGCCAAATTCAAGATCTTCGCCTGCCGGGAGGATCTCGACGCCTTCAGGGCCAACTCCGAGATGTGCCATTTCGCGGACGCGACCTACAACCGCCTCGACCGCGAGTTCGGCGTGATCACCGACAACCCCGACCTGGGCGGCCGCAACGACGAGGCCACGATCCGAAGGTTCAGGCTCGAGAAGCACGTCGCCGTGCTTACCTTCAGCGACTCCCGCGCGAGCGAGTTCTACAACATGAACGAAACGGGGCTCTCGGGCCGCTGGGTGCTGCCGTTCAAGGTCGCGGACGGGGAGGCCGACGTCGGCTTCAGCTCCTGCCCGTGGCGCAACGACATCGCCGCTCTGTTCGAGAAGGCGAAGGAGACCCTCCTCGCCAACGTGGACTCCTTCAAGAAGTACGAGGAGCTCTCCAAGATCCAGACCGCCGCGAGCAAGGCGGAGGAGGAGCGCCGGAAGGAGATCGGCGACAGGGCCGCGCCGGCCGAGGAGCCCAGGAAGCCGCAGATGGATCCGGTCGTCAAGGTGCACACTTCCGACGTGCGCGACCTGGTGGTCGAGTCCGACGCCACCAGGAACAACGACATCGCCTTCGCGAAGGCCGGGGCCGCGCCGGAGCCGGCGGACGTCCCGCCGGCGACGGAAGCCGAGCCGGGCATTTCCGCCAAGGACGTCAAGCTGGTTAGCGACGCCGCCGCGGACATCGACGTGCAGGGCGCGGGCGGTTCCGTCGAGGTCAGCCAGGTAAACGGGGACGGCGGGATCGATTTCGTGAGCGACGCCCCCGCGAAGAAGTCCTGGGTGTCGGATTTCGCGGACGAAGTCCTCGCCGAGGCGAACGCGCCGGCCCCCGAAAAGGCCCCCGAGCCCGAGCCGGAGGCGCCGCCCGCCGCGGACGCGGAAGAGGAGCACGAGGAGGAAAAGCCGCGCAAGAAGGTCGTTTCGCTGACCTCGGCCGCCTCGTCGACGTTCGCCTTTTCGATAAAGAAGCACAAGGACGAGTCCGAAGAGCCGGCCGCCGAAACGCAGGCTCCCGCGGAGCCGGAGGCGCAACCGGAGCCCGCGCCCGCGCCCGAGCCGGAAGCCGCGGCGCCGGAAGAGGCTCCCGCGGAGCCCGAGGCGAAAGCGGAACCCGAACCGGAACCCGCCGCCACGGCCGCGGAAGAAAGCCCGCAGGAAGAAGCCCCGGCATTCGGCGCCGACGACGTCTGGGCCGGATCCGAGGCCGCCCATTACGGGACCCCAGAATACGAAAAGAATCTCAGCGAAGCCGAGGCCGCCGCCGAAGCCGCCGGAGAAGGTGAAGAAGGCGACGGGAAAAAGCACGGCCTGTTCGGCCTCTTCCACGGCAAGAACAAGGGCGGCAAGAAAGGCAAGAAGCTGGAAAAAGTCAGGAACGCGGTGTCCGGAGGCACGGCCGCGGTCAAAGCCGGCCTCGCCAAGACCGCCGGCGCCGTGATGACGGCGGTCGGCCACGGAGACGCCGCGGAGGAAGAGGAGCCCGCCGGGGCCGCCGTCATCCCGGATATCGACTCGCTCTCCCCGAACGCCATAAGCGGGGTCGAGGAAAAGGTTGAAGCCGCCGCCGAG
>CAZFNS010000022.1:16413-18626 GCA_964520475.1 uncultured Enterobacterales bacterium | reverse complement strand
GATAAGCATTACTTATCGTTGCGGTTCCGGGGAGGCGGACGGCCCGTCAAAAAGAATCCCGCGGCTTGCGCCGCGGGATGTTTTTTCGGTTTAAAACAATCCTCCGTCAGTCCAGCAGATCGGAGAGGTTGCACTTCAGCGCTCCGGCGAGGCGCATGACCGTGTCGACCCGGGCTTTGCGCAAGTCTTTGCTTTTCCGTTCGTACGCCCGGATGGTGTTTACCGGAACGCCCGATTTCGCGGCGAGCTCGCGCTGGGTCATCCCGCACGATTTCCGCGCCGCTTTCAGCGCGCTGACGCTCGCCGAACAATGAGCGTCGAGAACTTCGTAGCTCTTGCTGATGTCCGCTTCGTGCAGAATTCCGTAGAGGCCGATGATTTCATCGTAGGGTACGGCGGCGAGAATGCTCCTGAAAGAGCGTCCGGAATACCACTGGTAGTGGGTCAGCATCCAGCCCGCCCAGTAAGCCTCACTGCGCTCATAGTTCTCGATAACGCCGGCGGAGAGATACTGCCCGGTGGTTATTTCCATTACGTCAAGAAACAGTTCCAGGCCGCTTTTGCCGGCGATATACTTCGGATTTCCGTCTTCGATCTGCCCGGCGATGCCCGACTGAACGAACATATGTAAAAATTCCGCGCCGTCCATCCCGAATTCCTCGACGGCGTCGTGGAGCATGGTGCCGACGGTGCGGGACGACTTATGCAAATATAACTGACTGTATGCGGGGATCGTCATTTTTCATATTCTCCCTCATGATATCGAGAACAAAAATATCTTCCGTAAGTTGCTGTAAGTTCTTTTTTCTGCTCGCATAGGCGGCTCTCGCTTCGTTGTCTCTTTCGAGCCGTTTGCGATAGTACTCATTGTGCTCGGCGACTTCACAACCGGTAAACTCGATCTGTCCGAAAGCGCGTTCGGAAACAAGCGCGATTTGCTCTCCGAGGGAACCGAGCCGCATGGCATGGTTCAGATCGCGGAGAGAAATCGTATTGCTGACAAAATCCTCGGCAAAAGAGAAATACGAATCGTCGGCGCGCGGGCCGATCATCACGTCGGCGCCGGATAAGTCCGGCATAAAGCGCTCCAGTAAAAATTCCCGGGCGTTGTTGCCGACCGGAGAATTTATGTCGAATGTTCGGTTGGCCAGAAGAACGGCGAGCCAGTTGAGGATGTTGAATTTTCCCACGGTCAGCCGCAGGACGTTCAGGCCGTCGGTCTTCAGACGGTACCGGTTGGCGTAGCCGTCCCGTTTTACCGGACAGGCCCACTCTTTGGCGAGTTCGATGCTTTCCGTGCAGTAAAACCCCCGGCCGTAATCGTTGTGTTTCTTGCCTAAACCGAACACGGGCGTCTTTACGATTTGCTGGGAGCCGTGATAGATAATAAACTCGCTTTTCATAAGTTCGGAAAACATCCTATGTAATACTCAAGTATCAGTTTACTCCGATATTTTATAATACTGCGGTATCGGTATGCCAATGTTTTCTTCAGACACGTTAAAAATGAGGCCCGCCCGGACGCCGGCTGGTCAGGCCGGCGTCCGGGCGGGCGCGGGGAGGACAGACGGAACCGGATCCCGGGGAGATGCCGCCGCGTTGCCGCGGTTCCTTTACGGCGCCGGATTTTCCGAGGCGGCGGAGGGCGGCTCCTCCGCGGGAAGCGCCAGCCCTCTTTCGATCATCTCGCCGTAGGCGCCGTCGAAGATCTCAAGCGATCCCTTTACCGTTTCCGCGCCGACGTTCGCGACGGCCCCGACCCGGTAGCGCGTCGTTTCCCCGCGCGGCCCGCTCAGCGTGAAATACTCGGGTATGATGAAGCCCCCGTCGTAGTTCATGAAGGATTCGACCTTGTAGGCGTAGTCCGGCCCGCGGCATTCCGTGATCAGCTCCAGTTCCCGGTATTCGTCGGTCTTCTTTTCCGCGCACTCGGCGCGCGGATCGGAGAGCAGGGCCGCGGCGAGGTTCTTAAGGCTCCGGAAATCGCCGGGCCGGACCGCCCGGCTGAGCGCTTTTTCGTTCGCGAAACTGAAAGTCCTTTCCGTGAGGCGGCCCTCCGGGCCGGCGATCCCGGTCTCCAGGGCGTACATCGCCCTGGCCGGATAGGAGATGGCGCTCGTTTTGGATTCGAGGGCGCCGTCCGCCAGGCGGTTGATTTCGAGAACGAGGTAGTCGGAGGTGCTGAGGAGGATGAGCGAGGTTTCCGCCACGGT
>CAZFNS010000022.1:12406-16313 GCA_964520475.1 uncultured Enterobacterales bacterium | reverse complement strand
CCGGAGCCGGGTTCCCGGCGCTTTCCTCCGCCGGGACCTCCCTGAAGGTGAGGAGGAAGCCGGTTTGGCGGGCGTTTTCGATCTTCTTGAAGTCGGGGCTGCCGAGCGCGCCGGCGAGCTGATAAGCGACGAGGGCGCATCCGGGAAGAAGCGCGGCCGCCGCGAGGGCGAGGGCCGCGGCCCCCGTTCGGATAAAATGTTTCATGATGTGCTCCGCGGGGCGCGGCCCGGGCGTTTCCGCCCGCGCGCCGCCGTCATGCGATGCCGCGCGCCGCCGCGTATTCGTCCAGCGCCCGGAGCTCCCGGCTGAGACCGGAGGAAAGCACCGGGAACCTCCGGAACGACTTCGGGTCGGCGCTGTCTTTTTCGATGTGGAAGGAGACGGCGATCCGCTCGCGCTTCCACTGGTTCCTGACGTAAAGCCTGAAGTATCTCCTGACCGCGCCGAGCAGATCCCGCGCGGGCATGGTTTCCGCGAAGGGGCTCCGCAGGAGTTCCGCGAACACCTCCTTCGGGGTGAGGTTGCCGTTCTGGGCGAGCGACCTGATCTCGTCGAGGAGCGGGTAGGGCATCAGATCCCTTTCGTCGGTCTGCTCCACGGGCCTGAGCTCGGCGGTGGGGGCCTGGGCCGCGATCGCCTGCATGGAGGCGAGTTTCAGGCGGTCCCGGGCGTAAAGCCGGTTATCGAGGATCGCGAGCCCCTCGTCCATGATGTATCTGACGATCTTCAGGATCCGCGACTTGCCGACGCCGCCGATGGGGGAGAGAACCCCCGAGGTGTCCCCGTCCATGGTGCAGTAGCCGACCGACGCCTCGGAGAGGTTGGAGGTGGCGATCAGCAGCTTGTTGGCGCGGTTCGCGAGCAGCCAGATCCCCGGGGAGCGGACGCGGGCCTGGATGTTCTGGAGGGCCAGGTCGTCGTGCTCCCAGTCGAGCGGGCGCTCCGGGTCGAGGCTGCCGGCGAGGCGCGTGTACTCGTCGACCAGGGCGGCGATGGACCAGCTGTAATGGCTGGCGCCGATCTCCTCCGCCACTCCCCTGGCGGCGTTGAAGGTGACGTCCCCCGAGTAGCGGGAGCCCTGGTAGAGGGTGGTGAGGACCTTGGGCATGATCGCGGTTCTGAGGTAATCCTCCCAGCTTGCTTCCGGGGCCTTCGCCGGGAAGGAGAGCCCGCAGGAGGACATAGTCGCGAGGAACGATTCCGGTCCGTTGGCGTTCAGGGCCTCGGCCATCGCGTAGTAGACCATGGCCGCGCAGAGGGCCGAGTCGGCGCCGCCGCTCAGGCTCAGCGCGTAGCCGCCGGTGCGGGTCTTGCGCATCCAGTCCCAGAGGCCGAGCGCGACCGTCCGGGTGACCGCCTCCGCCTCGTTCTCGGGCGGGAGGTCGGCCGGCCGGGTGATCCGGACGGCGTCCGGCTCCGGCCGGAACCCGCGGTCCGTGAAGATCACGCTTTCGGAGAAGGCGGTGCGGGCGTTGAGGAGCATGCTCGAGCGGGCCCGCAGGTTCCGGCCGGCGCGGAGATCGCAGACGGCCGAGACGATCCGGTACGGGGCGAAGCTCAGCCGGTCGCTCACGGCGACGAGCCGGCCGCCCGAGGCGATCATGCAGTCGCCGTCGTACACGGCCCGGCCCGACTCGCAGCCGAGCAGGTTCGCGTACACGTACACGGCGCCGAAGGTCCGGGAGCCCTCGATGATGAAGTGCGAGCGCTCCTCCTGCTTGCCTATGGCGAAATGCGAGGCGCTCGGGTTCAGGATGAGGTCGGCGTTGCGCTCGTAGAGGGAGCGGCCCGGCCGGTCGGCGACCCAGGAGTCCTCGCAGATCTCGAAGCCGACGCGGACGCCGTCGATCACGATGACGATGTCGCCCGCCGGGACCTTTTGCCCCGCGAAATCGATCTCGATCCGCGCCCCGGCGGTCCAGGGCGTGAACCAGCGCGGCTCGTAGTGGATGCCGCTCCGGGCGAGGTGCTGCTTGAAAGCTATGCCGAGCACCCGGTCTTTGGCGAGCAGGGCGGCCGCGTCGTAGAGCTGGCCGCCTTCGACCAGGTAGGGGAAGCCGACGGCGAGGTAGGTGTCCGGCTCGAGCCGCCGCGCGAGCCCCGCGACGAGCTCAGGGATCTCGCGCATGAGCTCGGAAACGAAGAACATGTCCTCCATGCCGTAGCCGGTCACGGCGAGCTCCGGGGTGAGGACTATGTCGGCCCCCGCGTCCGCGGCCTCCTTGTAGGCCCGGTAGATGAGTTCGAGGTTGTTTTCCGTGTCGAGCGGAGTGGTGTTGACGGCCGCGGCGGCCGCGTGGATTATCTTGCGCATGTGAGCGTCCCGCAGTCAGGTTACAAGCTGTGGTGATTGTATCACATCCGGGGCTTTATAACTAACGCGGGGGAGCGGGACGGGCGCGGAATTAAGGCCGCGGGCGGCCCGCCGCCGCGGAAACGGGGGAGACGCGGCAGTCTCAGCGGTGCCGCTTCGCGCGCCGGAATTCCCAGGGCTCCTGAGGGCTCCTGTCCCCCCAGAGCCCGAGCTTTTTGGCCCGGGCCTCTTTCTCGAGGCCGAGGTAGATATCCCGGCGGCTCCCGGAGAGGTAGTGCCGGTAGGCCCAGGCGTGGCCGGTCGCGAGCATGGTTTCGTTTACGTTCTTCCCGCCGAGGGTGATCACGGCGAGATCGCGCCCGTACTGATCGGTGTCGAGCAGCTCGACGCGGATCTTCCGGCCCATGACGAGATCTCTCAGGTAGGCGCCGGACTGCTTGCCGTACCGCTGGTCCTTCTCGGGGGCGTCGATGCCCTGGAGGCGGATTTTATGCCGCGCGCCGTTCGCGGCGCGGCAGGTCAGGGTGTCGCCGTCGGCCACTTTGAACACCGAGCACTCGAACGTTCCGGAGGAGCCGTCCCCGGAGCCCGCCCGGTCGGCGGCGATGATGCAGTTGCCCGCCACCGCGCCCGCGAAGAGCACGGTCAGAATTTTTAAAGCGACGTTTTTCAAAGAAGATCTCCTTCCGCGCGGCTTTCTCCGGGATCCGCTCCCGCGCCGTTTCCGGCCCGTTCCGCGATTCACGCGCCGTTCCCCCTTTTTTTTCGGGCGCATACGACGATCGAAAGGGGCGGCGCCCGGCGTTCCGGCCCCTTTCGGTTCATTATGATACGGAGCCGCCGAAATTACAATTAAAAATATACAATTATAAAAATTAATGTCTGTATCCGGGCGGGAAGGGGCGTTCCCGCGCGGGATCGGGCCGCGGGCGGTCTAATAATCGTCCACGTCGAACACGCGATCCTTAAAATAGTACTTCCGGTCGGCATCCGTGATTTCCCGGACGACGCGGCAGGGGTTCCCGGCCGCGATCACGTTCGCCGGCACGTCCTTCGTGACCACGCTGCCGGCGCCTATGACCGCGTTGTCCCCGATCGCCGTTCCGGGAAGCACCGTGCAGCCTCCCCCGAGCCAGACGTTGTTTCCGACGGTCACGGGGATGCCGTACTCGTAGCCCGATTTCCGGCTCTCGGGATGGACCGGGTGGCCCGCCGTGTAAATCCGGACGTGCGGCCCCGCGAGGAAGTTGTCCCCGACGGTGACCCGGCCGACGTCGAGGATCGTCAGCCCGAAATTGGCCGTGAAATTTTCCCCGACGAAGATGTTCCACCCGTAGTCGCAGTAAAACGGGGGCTCGAGCCATATCTTCTCCCCGGTTTTGCCGAAGAGGGCCTTGACCAGGGCGGGAATCTTCGGCCGGTCGTCCGGCGCGAGACTGTTCAGTTCATACAGTTTCCGCCGGCACAGCTCCCGTTCCTCTTTGAGGCCGTCCATCCAGTCGCGGTAGGGCAGGCCGCGGAGCATTCTCTCCCGGTGCGTCATGGTCATCGCTTTTCTTTCCTTAATTCTTTGATTTCTCATCCGGGCGCCG
>CAZFNS010000022.1:6866-12306 GCA_964520475.1 uncultured Enterobacterales bacterium | reverse complement strand
TCTGCCGGTTATTCCGGGCCCGCGGGTTCTTCCGATCACTCGGAACCGCCCAGGCCTGCGGGTTCTTGCGGTCCTGGGGGTTCTTCCCGCCGGGCCGGTCCTGAGGGTTCTGCCGGCTCTCGGTGATGCGCAGCATGATCCGGTAGTCCCGGTGCTCCAGCGGTTTTTCGTCGCTCCAGATCCCGAGCTTTTTCTCCCGGGCCTCCCGCTGGAGGCTCAGGTACCTCTCCCCGACGCCGCCGGTAAGGAAATACTCGTAGGCCCAGGCGTGGCCCGCGGCGACCATGGCTTCGTTGACGTTCTTCCCCCGGCACTCGATCACGGCGAGCTCGCTCCCGTACAGGTCGTCGTCGATAAGCCTGGCCCTGACCTTCCGGGTCAGGACGAGCTTCTTGAGGAACTCCGCCGCCTCGCGCCCGTGCGGGCGCTTCGGCTCGGGGGCGTCGATGTACTCGAGGCGGATCCTGTGCTTCTCCCCGCCCGCGGCGCGGCCGATTACCGTGTTGCCGTCGAGCACCTTGATCACCCGGCACTCGAGGATCCTCTCGGGGGCCTCGTGACGCTCGCTCTCGTCGGGCCGGAAGGGCTCCTCGTCGTGCGCGAGATCCTCTCCTTTCTGCCGGCGCTCCTCCAGTTTCTGGAGGATCTTCCGCTCGACCCGGTACTGCCGGGGCTCCTGGGGATTCTCGTCCTTCCAGAGACCGAGCTTCTGCTCTTTGGCCTCCCGCTGGAGGCTGACGTACCGTTCCTTGTCTTCTTCGGAAAGAAAATAATCGAAGGCCCAGGCGTTGCCGGTGGCGACCATGATCTCGTTGATGTTTTCTCCCCGGAGGAAGACTATGCCCAGATCCCGGCCGTAATCGTCCCGCCCGATGTAGCGCAGCCGGATTTTCCGGTCGAGGACGAGATTCCTGAGGAAGTCTCCGGCCTCCTTCCCATATTTCTGGTCCGCCTCGGGGGCGTCGATGTTCTGCAGGCGGATGCGGTGTTTCTTCCCGGATCTGGTGAGACAGGTTATGGTGTCGCCGTCGTACACCTTGACGACGGTGCATTCCCAGTACCCCCGGTCGGGCCGGGCGGGCCCGCCCGGCTCGCCGTCCCGGTTCGGCGCGTTCGTTTCGTTCATTCCGTTCCTCCTTCGGATGAGCTCGGGCCCCGGCGGGAAGACGCCGCGGGGCCTTTTCCGGGCATTTTAAAAAACGCGCGCGCTTTTGTGAATTTTTTTCGCGAGTTTCCGCGCCGATTGCGTGACCCGAACGACAGCCCGCCCCGCCCGGGGCCGCGGGGCGGGGCGTCCGGCGGGGGCGCGCGGGGGCTTTCGCCCGGCCGTACGCCCCGTTTCCGGGTCCCGGCGGGGAAATTGTGTGAAGCAATCGCTATAATCCCCCGCGGCGGGTGGGTATTCATTCATTTTGTGCTAGTATGTAAAGAATACGGCCGCGGCCCGGCTGAGAAAATCCCGCCCCGCCGCGCGCGGGGGCGGCTTTCCCGCCGCGGGCCCCGGGCCGTGTCCCGCAGCGACGAACTACGAAAAAATCCGGGCGGATCCCGCCCGTATAAAAAAAGAATGCCCGGCGCCCCGCGCCCGGACGGATAAAACTGACCCAACCGGCGCTCCCTTCCGGGGCCGGGCGAACCGCGCCCGGCCCCGGGGAGGGCGTCCCGCCGTATTTGCAATTTGGTTTATTCGCGTATGATACACAAAAGCGATATACTCCGGGGTCACTGCCGCGTGCTCGGCGCCACCGTCGAAAAGGGCGGCGTCAATTTCGCGATATGGTGCCGCGACGCCCGGGTGATGGAACTGCTGCTCTTCAAGGACGTCAACGACCAGAATCCCGAAGTCATCGAACTCAGAGCCGGGCACCACCGCAGCCTGTACTACTGGCACGTGTTCGTGAAGGGGCTCAAGGACGGCCAGCACTACGGGTGGCGCGTCCGGGAGGTCCTGCACAACCGCCCCGGCATGGTTTTCGATCCCCAGAAGGTGCTGCTCGATCCGTACGCGAAACGCATCGTGTTCCCCGAAGCCTACGACCGGACCCTGATCCGCTTCGCGGGGAGCAACCTCGGGTTCTGCGCCAAGAGCGTGGTGCTCGACCTGAGTAAGTACGACTGGAAAGCCGACGTCAACCCGCGGCGCGACCTCGCTTCGACCGTCATATACGAGATGCACGTCGGGGGCTTCACCAAGGACCCGAGCTCGCGGCTCCCCGAGAAGATCCGGGGCACGTACCGCGGCGTGATCGCCAAGATCCCGTACCTCAGGGAACTCGGCGTCAACACGGTCGAGCTCCTGCCCGTGTTCCAGTTCGACCGCCACGACGCCTCCCCGGGCAAGCAGAACTACTGGGGCTACAGCCCCATGGGCTTTTTCGCGGTCCACGCCGAGTACTCCTCGAACCGGGACATCTACGGCCCGGTCGACGAGTTCCGGGACATGGTCCGGGCCCTGCACCGCGCCGGGATCGAGGTGATCCTCGACGTGGTGTACAACCACACCTCCGAGGGCGGCGAGGGCGGCCCCGTGTACTCGCTCAAGGGGCTCGACAACTCCGAGTACTATATCCTCGACAAGGGCTGCCGGTACCGCAACTACAGCGGCTGCGGCAACACCCTGAACGCCGGCCATCCCATGGTCAAGAGGATGATCATCGACAGCCTGCATTTCTGGACCGAGGAGATGCACGTGGACGGGTTCAGGTTCGACCTCGCCTCGATCCTGAGCCGCGCGGTCACGGGCGAGCCGGTCAGCAACGCGCCCACGACCCTCTTCATCGCCACGGACAACCGCCTGGCCAACGTCAAGCTCATCGCCGAGCCCTGGGACGCGGGCGGGCTCTACCAGGTCGGCTCCATCGCCGGCTCCAAGTGGCGCGAGTGGAACGGCCAGTTCCGGGACGACCTCAGGGCCTTCATCCGCGGCGACGACAACACGATCCACCGTTTCGTGAACCGCCTGCTCGGCAGCCCGGACATCTACCGCGACATCGACGACGACCCGCAGAAGAGCATCAACTTCGTGACCTGCCACGACGGCTTCACCCTGTGGGATCTCGTGTCCTACAGCCAAAAGCACAACGAGAGCAACGGCGAGGACAACACCGACGGCAACAACTGGAACTTCAGCGCCAACTACGGCGTGGAGGGGGAGACCGACGATCCGGCGATCCTCGCCCTGCGCATGCGCCAGGCCAAGAACCTCATGCTGCTCAACATCTCCTCGATGGGGACGCCGATGATCCTCATGGGGGACGAGGTCCTGCGGACCCAGCGGGGCAACAACAACGCCTACTGCCAGGACAACGAGATCAGCTGGCTCAACTGGAAGCGGAACGCCCGCTCGAACGAGATGTTCGCGTTCATGAAGAAGATCATCTCGAACCGCGTCAAGCGGGGCGTCGGCAGCGACGTGGACAAGCGCACCGTGCGCAACCTCGCCGAGGCCATCGAGCGCAACCAGATCGTGTGGCACGGCGTGGAGCCGTACAATCCCGACTGGTCGAACACCTCGCACTCGATCGGCCTCAGCATGTACTCCGAATCGGGCCGCTGCTACTTCTACATGTTCATCAACGCCTACTGGGAAGGCCTGCACGTCAAGATCCCGAACGTGCCGAGCAATCACAAGATGAAGTGGCGGCGCATCGCCGACACCTCGCTCGCGCCGCCGTACGACTTCGTCGGCGAGCCGGAGGAGATGGTCCTCATCGGGCATAACTATTACGTGTCTAACAACTCGGTGCTCGTGCTGATGTCGGGCGTGCCGGGAGTGGACGACCGGTAGGCGGCGCGCGGGAGGCGGCCCGGCGGCCGCGCCCGGCCGCGGGGGGAATCGGACAATGAGCACCATGGAAAAGCTTGATCACGCGCACGGCAGGTTCCCGAAGAACCCCGACGAAACCGACCGGAAGATCCTCGCCGAGCTGAAACGGAACGGCCGCGTGACCAACGTCGACCTCGCGAAGAAGGTGGGGCTCAGCCCGACCCCCTGCCTCGAGCGGGTGAGGAACCTCGAGCGGCGCGGCTTCATCAGCGGCTACACGGTCGTGCTGAACTACCGGCTCCTGGGCCTGCCCGTGTCCGCCATAGCCATGGTCACGCTCGACAAGAGCCGCCCCGGGGTCTTCGAGGAGTTCAGGGACTTCGTCCTCGCCGAGCCGGCGGTCACGGACTGCCAGTTCGTCTCCGGGAGCTGCGACTGCGTCCTGCGGGTGCGGGTGGCGGGGCTCCCCGAGTACAACGACTTCCTGCGCGGGAAGCTGCTCGCCCGCCCGGGCATAGTCGACGTGCGGTCGAATTTCGTGCTCGACGACGTGAGCGGCTCCTGATCCGCCGCTTCCCCGGGGCGGAAAACCCGGGCCCTTCCGGCCGGCGCCGCGCCCGCCGCCCGGCGCGTTAATTTTGTCCCGCCCGTCTTTTCTCATTTGTTATATCCGCACGTTTCATTTATAATTTGTTGAGATCCGAAACATCTCGTTTTTTTTCGGGCGTATAATCTTTTCCGACCGTTTCCCGGGCCTTTCCGGGGCCGCGAAAAACATAAAACACACATAAATACATAAGTTACGGGTGGTGCGTCAGGTGTCCGGCGTAAATAATCAGAATGTCGTATCGGGAGGCATCGCGAGGGATATCGCCTTCATCCTCCTTTTCGGTTTGTTCGTGCTGCTGATGTGCGCGCTGTGGAGCCACAATCCCGACGACAACAACTGGAACTACGACATGTCCAACAGCGGGCGCATCAGCAACGCCATGGGCTACCTCGGCGCGGTCGTCTCCGAGAACCTGTTCCTGTGGTTCGGCAAATGCGCCTACATCCTGCCGTTCCTGGTCCTGTACATCAGCCAGAAGATCCTCATGTCCCGCGGCTCCCTGCTCCGGTTCAATTTCGGAAACGCGGCCGTGTGCCTCATCGGCTTCAACCTGATCATAGTCTCCCTGTGCTCCCTGGCCACCAAGGTGACCTTCCTCGAGCAGGACGATTTCGCGGGCGGCGGCCAGATCGGCGTGATCTTCTACGACCGCATGTACGGGCTGATCGGCTACAACGGCACCATCATCGGCTTCATCATGCTGCTCATCGTGGGCGTGCTCTGCTTCACCGGCTGGTCGCTCACCTCGATCTGCGGCGTGATCGGCGCCGTGGTTCTCGCCGTGTTCGATTTCAAGAACAGCGTCAAGTATCTCAAGGACATGTTCCGGGGCGGGCCGGCCGAGCCGGACGGCGCCGAGGGCCCGGGCGGGCCCGGCGGCGCGGAGGGCGACGACGACATGAACATCGCCTTCGACGTCGTGGACATCGGCGGCGACGCGCCCGAGACGGGCCCGGCGGCGGGGGAGGGGACCCCGGCCGCGGACGCGGCTTCGGGCGGCGCCGTTCCCGGCGACCTGGTCGACTTCGCCCGTCCGAACCTGGGCGGGGAGAGCGCGGCTCCCG
>CAZFNS010000022.1:0-6766 GCA_964520475.1 uncultured Enterobacterales bacterium | reverse complement strand
TCCCGCCCCGGAAAAGCCCGCGGCCGCGCCCGCTCCCGAAAGGCCGGCGGCCCCGGCGCCCGGGCCCGATCTCGATCCCTTCGGCCGCGCCGAGCCTTCCCTCGATTTGTCGGCGCTCGCCGGCGCGCCGGTTCCGACGCCGTTCGGGGCCGCGCCCGCGGCTCCCGCCGCGGCCGCGACCGCCGCCGGAGCCGCCGGAACCGTCGCCGGAGCAGCGGCCGCCGCGCCGGGAGCCCCCGCCGCGGGCGGAGCCCCGTCCGGCCCGGCCCGGCCGGAGCAACCGGCCGCCGGGCGGAAGTTCGCCGATTACGCGCCCCCGGGACCTTCCCCCATCGAAACCCCTAAGGCCGTCGCGCCGGGCGGCATGAAGACCGCGCAGGGCGAGCCGACCGTGCTCGGCGAAAGCGCCAAGTACCCGTCCGCCTACGTGCTCCCGCCGCACGGGGAGGAGAACCGGCCCCGGCTCGACCCGGACGGCGGCGCGGCCGCGGGCGATCCCGTCCTCAACGGCCTCAGGGACGACGACCGCGGCATGACCAACCTGAACATCGACGGGCGGGACAGCTTCGTGCTGCGCAACGACCGGGCGGCCGAGGAGCATCCCGAGGCCGCGCGGCGGCAGGAAGAGGCGGCCCGGGCGGAGCCCGTCCCCGAACGGGTGGAGCCCCGCTTCAGCGGCTTCGGCGAGGAAGACAGCTACGCGGGGGAGGAGAGCCGGACCCTGAGCCAGGTCATCCGCGACGCCTCCCGCGGCGCCGGGGACGACGACGGCGCGGCCGAGGCCTTCCTGCGCGCGGCCGGCGGGAGCCCCCGTCCCGGCGAAGGCGCCCGGCCCGGGTACGAGTACGCGGCCGGGGCGGCCGCGGGCGCCGCCGCGGGAGCCGCGGCCGGCGGGGACAACGTGATCGATTTCCTCGCCATTCAGCAGAACGTCTCCCCGGATTCTTTCGGCAAGATCCCCTCGGGCTTCACCCTGGTCGGCGACCGGACCCGCCCGGGCGTCCCCGCCGGGGACGCGCCGCGCGCGGAACCCGCCGCCCCCGCCCCGGAAAAGCCCGCCCCGGAGCCCCGCGAGCCCGAGCGGAACGCGGACGGCGCCCGCTTCGTGTCCCACGACGATCTCCCGGACGGGATCAGGTACAGCCGGGGACACTACGAGTACGACGACAAGTCCGCGCTGCCGGTGTTCCCGAGCACCTCGATCTTCAAGGCCCCGGCTCCCCAGACCATGGTCACCGAGGCCGACGTCGCCGCCATGATCGAGCGGCTCGACAACGCCCTCGAGCAGTACCGGATCGAGGCGCACGTCGCCGAGGAACGGTACACGGACCGCTTCGGCCGCGAGCAGACCCGCAAGCTCTACAAGACCGGCCCGGTGGTGACCAGATTCTTCATCGACCTCGGGACCACCCCGCTCAACAAGATCCAGCGCGTGAGCACCGACCTCGCGCGCAGCCTGATGGTGTCCTCGGCCCGCGTCATCCCGACCATCCCGGGCACGGCCTACGTGGGCATCGAGATCCCGAACTCGGTGCGCAACAACGTCAACATGCGCGAGCTGCTCGAGTCGCCGGAATTCGCGAACGCCAAGGGCAAGCTCAACGTCTGCCTCGGCAAGGACGTCGAGGGCAACATCGTCATCTACGATCTGGCCAAGGCGCCGCACCTGCTGGTGGCCGGCACCACCGGATCGGGCAAGTCCGTGGGCATCAACACCATGCTGGTGTCGCTGCTCATGAAGATGACCCCGGACCGGCTCCGCCTCATCATGGTGGACCCGAAGATCCTCGAGTTCTCCGTCTACCGGGACATCCCGCACCTGCTCACGCCGATCATCACCGACATGTCGCAGGTCATGGGAGTGCTCAAGTGGGCCTGCGACGAGATGGACCGCCGCTACCTGCTGCTCGAGAGAATGGGCGTGCGCACCATCGACAACTACAACGAGATCATGAACCAGAACGCCGCCGCGGGCGTCACGCTCAAGGATCCGCTCTGGCGGCCGTCCGACGGCATGGACGACGCCGCGCCGGCGCTCGCGCCGCTTCCCTATATCCTGATCGTGATCGACGAGTTCGCCGATCTGGTCATGCAGCGGTCGAAGCAGCGGGCCGAGCTCGAGAGCCTGGTCGCCCGCCTGGCCCAGAAGGCCCGCGCCTGCGGCATCCATCTGATCCTGGCCACGCAGTCGCCGCGCAAAGAGGTGATCACGGGCATCATCAAGAGCAACTTCCCGAGCCAGATCTCCTTCAAGGTCAAGTCGTCGACCGAGTCGCGCATCATCATCGACGAGGGCGGCGCCGAGGCCCTGCTCGGCCGGGGCGACATGCTCATCAAGTTCAACGACGGCTCCAACGTGACGAGAAGGGCGCACGGCGCCTTCATCTCCGACGAGGAGGTCAACGAGTTCGCCGACGCCTGGCGCGCCCGCGGCAAGCCCGAGTACGTGGAGATCGTGGGCTCCGACGCCGAGGACGAGGACCCGCAGGCGGGCGCCGCCGGGGTCTCCGCCGCCGGCATCCCGGCGGGCGGGGACAACGCCATGTACGACAGCGTGGTCGATTTCTGCGGCGAACTCAAGCGCGCCAACAAGACCTTCAGCGTGTCGCTGATCCAGCGGCATTTCGCGATCGGGTACAACCGCGCGAGCCGCATCGCCGACCGCCTGGAGGAGAACGGGATCATTTCCCCGCCGATAGGGAAGAACGGCATCAGGGAGATCCTGATCGACTTCTAGCCCCGCGCGGCGGGCCGGGCGCGGCGGATCCGCGCCGACAGGACGCAAAGCCATGAAGACATCACTGAAAATGTGCGCCGCCGCGCTGGCGCTCGCTCTGGCGGGGACCGCGGGGGCATCCGACCGGGACGTGCTGCACGATCTCATTTTCGGCGGGAAATCCCTGTGCGCGGACTACGCGCAGACCGTTTACGCCAAGGACGGCAGGGTGCTGCAGGAGCAGAGCGGGCAGATCTACCTGCTGCGCCCGAATTATTTCCGGCTCGACACCGCGGAGCCCGACGCGTCCACCATCGTCGCCGACGGGACCGACGTCTGGAGCTACGACGAGATGCTCGGGCAGGTGACCGTGTACTCCTTCAGCCGGCAGATCGCCGGGTCGCCGCTCATGCTCCTGATTTCCGAAGACGACGGGCTCTGGGACGGCTACACGATCCTGCGCAGCTCCGCCGACTCGTTTTCGGTGCTGCCGGTGAAGAAGGACTCCAACGTGCGGTCCATGACCCTGACTTTCCGGGACGGGCGCGTCAGCGGCCTCAAGTACGTGGAGAACGACGGCAAGTACAGCGAGTACGTCTTCACCCCGAAGGAGGATCCCGGCCTTACCCCCTCCGATTTCAAGTACGTGATCCCGGAAGGAGTGACCGTCGATGATCAGCGGACAAAATGACCTGTTCGGGGATCTGCCCGGGGAGGAAGAGGAGACGGCCGCCCGCGGCCGCGGTAAAAAGGCCCGGGACGCGCGCGGCCACGAGCCCCTCGCGGCGCGGCTGAGACCCGAGACCATCGACGATTTCGTGGGGCAGGAGCACATCCTCGGCAAGGACAGCTCCCTGCGGCGCGACCTCGAGGCGGGCCGCTGCTCGTCCATGATCCTGTGGGGCCCGCCCGGCTCCGGCAAGACCACGCTGGCGGGGATCTTCGCGCGGGCCGTGAAGGCGCGGGTCGAGCGCCTGAGCGCCGTCACCGCGGGGGTCAAGGACATCCGGGCCGCCATCGAACAGGCCCGTCTCAACCTGTCCGCCGGGATCAGGACCGTCCTGTTCGTGGACGAGGTGCACCGCTTCAACAAATCCCAGCAGGACGCCTTCCTGCCCTATATCGAGGACGGCACGATCATCTTCATCGGCGCCACCACCGAAAATCCCTCCTTCGAGCTCAACAGCGCGCTCCTGTCGCGGGCGCGGGTGTACGTGCTGAAGGCCCTCGGCCGGGACGACATCCTCAGGATCGTCCGGCGCGCCGCGGCGAGCCCCCTCGGGCCCGGCGGCGGGAACGTCGCCTTCGGCGAGGGGGTGGAGGACGCCATCGCGCGGCTCGCCGAGGGCGACGCCCGCCGCGCTCTCAACATCCTCGAGCTGGCCGCGGAACTCGCGGAGACCGACGGTGAAGGGCGGAAGGTCGTCACCATGGCCAATCTCGCCGCCGTCGGCACCGAGCGGATCGCCAAGTACGACAAGCGGGGGGACGACTTTTTCGACCTCATCAGCGCGTTCCACAAATCCGTGCGCGGCTCGAGCCCGCAGGCGGCCCTCTACTGGTTCGCGCGCATCGTCGCGGGCGGCGGGGATCCCCTCTACGTGGCGCGGCGCCTGGTGGCCATCGCCACGGAGGACATCGGCACGGCCGATCCCCAGGCGATGAGCGTGGCCCTTGCGGCCTGGGACTGCTTCGAGCGCGTCGGCCCCGCGGAAGGGGAGCGCGCGATCGCCGAGGCCGCCGTGTACTGCGCCGCGGCCCCCAAGAGTAACGCCCTCTACATGTCCTGGCACGCCGTGAAGAGATTCGTGAAGGAAAATCCCGATTACGACGTGCCCATGTACCTGCGCAACGCCCCGACCGATCTGATGAAGGAACTCGGCTTCCACAAGGGGTACCGGTACGCCCACGACGAGCCCGGCGCCTACGCGGCGGGGGAATGTTTCCTGCCGCCCGAGATCAGGCACGAGCAGTGGTACGTTCCCAGCGACCGGGGCTACGAGCAGTATATCGGGAAAAAGCTCGCCTACCTGCGGCAGCGGGACGAGCAGTCGGACAACCAGCGCTACCCGGAGGATTTTCCGCCGAAGAAATAGCGGGGCGTTTGCCGGGGCCGAATCGAAAAAATGAGGGCGGGAAAATCCCGCCCTCATTTTCGGGTCAGACAGACGCCCGCGGGGACTCCTTAATCGTCCTTCAGCAGCGCGTCGATCTTCTTTTTGGCCGCGTTCAGAGCCCAGTCGGCCGACTGAACCTCGCAGAACCGGTTTTCGACTTCATTCTTGTTAATATATTTAACCGTTCTCCGCTCACTGTCATCGGGTTTTCGCAGTTCTACCAGGACAAACGAGTCGGGAACATGACCCTCGATCCGGAGGATGTCGAATTCGCCCGCGGATTTGTCCGCGTTTAAGGCTTTTTGACAGGCTTTGCCGCAGGCGACTATTTCTTCCCTGACCTCTCCCGGAGCCACGGGGCTCATGAAGGGATACTTAATGTCTTTTCTAAGGAACAAAGGTTTGGCTTTGCCCTCGGCGAAGAATCCCATGTCGAACCATATCCTGTGGACGTGGTAATCTTTGAAACCGTTCGTGAATTTAAGCTTCATCGCGCCGGATTCACCTTCCGCCGGGAGGGCTTCGATTTTAAATTTTTCCAGCTGGTCGTTTTTGTAATTAAAGCGGTCGAGCTTTTCTAAATCCAACTCGTCGTACGCCCAGATCAGAGCTCGGACGGCTTCGTATTTTGTCCGGTACTGAACGCCGAGTTCATTGAAGGCGTCGTACAGGGCTCGCGCCCGCACGTCCTTTTTCTTGATTTCGACGAGGTCGCCGGCGATTTCCGCGTTTCTCGCGTCGACCCTGCGGGCCAGGTCCCTGAAGTCTTCGGCGCTGAAATTGCCGTATTCTTTCGCCATGGCGCCGACGAGCGCCGTCCCGTAGGTGCCTAAAAGAGCGGTCGCGCCGCTTGCGATTATGTCGGGCGCTTCGGAAGCGTTTAAAATCTCCCGGTAAGTCTCTTCGGAGATTCCCTCATGATTCTCTGCGAGTTCTTCTCTTACCGGATTCGTCTGCGATCCGGCCGCCCCCGCGAGGGACGCCGCGGCCAGGCACAGCGCCAGGACCGCGGGTTTTACGATGATTTTTTTGAGTTTTGCTTTCATTTGTTTTTTTATTCCTCCGCCGCGTCCGCGATCACCGGCCGAAAGTTCCGCCGCCTGACTCTGCCGGCCGCATGTCCGCCGACAGTTCCGCGAGTTTATTTTCGACCTTCTTCGTGTACTCATCGTAACCGGCGCAGGCGTCCGCGCCGGTAAAATCCTTGATCCGGTCGCTCTTAAAGAATTTCTCGCGGTTTTCCTTGCGGATCTTTTCATATCTCAGGTCGTTCGAACCTCCGACGGAAATAAACGGATTGTTGGACCAGATGTCGCCATAGGGCGCCATCTGAAGGGTTTCGTCCACCGCTTCGTCTTTGAAACGAATATAACTTAGGAACAGCTGCTCTCCCTCCCTCAGATCGCCGCTGACATGGACCTCGACGGTAGCTTCCTCGCCCGGCTGTACGCCGCCCTTGATTTCGGTTATCCAGTGATAGGACAGTCCCCTAAACCCCTTGAGCCCTACTTGGGTTACGGGTAGGTCGGAATCGTTCTTCAGGGTCAGGAATACATAACCTTTTTTGGCGGGATTAAATTCGTATGAATAGGAGATCTTTCTGAAAAGCTCTTCCAGTCTCCGGTGCTCGGGCTTGTTAATAGGGAAACTTGGTTCTTTGTCTTCCGGCTCTTGGGATCTGCTGCCGATGCTCGATCCGCAGCTTGTATCGGTGAAATGCTTAAACTCGTACATCGCATTGGAAAGAAACCGGCCGGCGTCTTTTTTGACGGATTCGTAATACTCGTCGTTTGCCCTGGCGAGGATCTGGGACGCGGTCAGTCCCAGCGAGTCGCGAAAATTATTGCTCTTGCCCAGATAACTCATGACGCGGAACCTGTCCTCATCGTCGTAACTGTCCAGCACATCCTCGAGGGCGTCCTGTACCTCCTCG
>CAZFNS010000021.1:9997-20193 GCA_964520475.1 uncultured Enterobacterales bacterium | reverse complement strand
TCGTCCGCCCCGCGGAGCCCGCCGTCAGTCGTGGGCCCTCACCCGGTGGAGCATCCGCACGAACGCGGGATCGAAGTGGTCGACGATCCGGCTGCGGCCGGCGTCTAGAGCCGCGATCCGCTCCATGTCATCCTCCGAGAGCGCGAAGTCCCAGATGGCGAAGTTCTCTTCCATGCGCTCCCTGCGCACGGACTTCGGAATCACCGCCACGCCGCGCTGCACGTTCCAGCGCAGCGCGACCTGAGCCGGGGTCTTGCCGTGCTTTCGGCCGATTTCGGCGAGGACGGGATGGGTGAAGATGCCGTGCCCGCCTTCGGCCAAGGGCCCCCAGGCTTCGGGCAGAACCCCGTACTCCTTCATCACCTCAAGAGCCCCGGCCTGCTGGAAGAACGGGTGCAGTTCCACCTGGTTGACCGCGGGGGTGACCTCCACCGTCTCGCAGACGTCGGCGAGCACGTGGGGATAGCAGTTGCAGACGCCGATGGCCTTCAGCTTTCCCTTCCCGTACTCCTCCTCCATGGCGCGGTAACCGCCGATGTAATCGCCCAAAGGCTGGTGGAGAAGGTACAGGTCGATATAATCGAGGCCCAGTTTGCCCAAGGATCTCCGGACGGCTTCCTTCGCGCTCTCATAGCCCGCGTCCTGCACCCACAGTTTGGTGGTTATGAAGAGTTCCTCCCGGGGCACGCCGCACTCCGCCACGGCCTCGCCCACCGCCTCCTCGTTCAGGTACACGGCCGCCGTGTCGATGAGCCGGTAGCCCGCCGCTATGGCGTCCAGCACCGCCCGCTTGCAGACGTCGTGATCGGGAACCTGAAAGACCCCGAAGCCCTCCAAAGGCATCTTCACCCCGTTGTTCAATACCGCGTATTCCATGATACTTCCGCTCCTTCCCGCTTGATTGTCCGATATGCCCGGTATCTTCATTGTAAGAAGACCGGCCGTAAAAGTACAATGCCGATTTCGCAAGCCGCCATTCTCGCCGTGAACAGAGAAACGGGTATAACCGGGCGTACCGGCACGAAAGTATCTCCCGTATGATTGAAATTGCCGGTTCGGAGCGGTTACCCGCCTGCGTGCGGCCCGTCGCGTCTCGAAAGCCGCCGCGGAGCCGTACGTCACGCGGTCCGCGATCGACGTTCTCCCGCGCAAACCGGCTTTCCCGGCCGGGAAACGCTCACCCGGCGGACGCCTGAGCGCCCCGGGCCGCCTGCCCGGAAACGGGTCCGCCCGGCCGGACGGGAATCACGCCGCCGGAGCCGCCGGCCCGCTAGAGGCCGACGCTTTTGAGCGCCCGGTCGAGATCCGTTATGATGTCCGCGGGATCCTCGAGCCCCACGCTGAAGCGGATGAAGCCTTTGCGGAACTTTTCGGGATAGAGGTGAATGCGCTCGTCGTAGCTCGGCTGCGGGAAGATCAGGCTCTCGTCGTGCCCGAGCGACACGGCGAAGGTCACGACTTTGAGGGCCGCGCAGAAGCGCTCCACGGTCTTGTCGTCCGCCGCGACCCCGAAGGAGATCACCCCGCCGAAGCCGTTTTCCATCTGGCGCAGGGCGACCGCGTGCCCGGGGTTGCTCTTAAGGCCGGGGTAGGAAACGAAGGTTACGTTTTCCCGACCCTCGAGCCACTCCGCGATCCGCTGGGACGACTCGTTGATCTGCCGCATCCGGAGCGGGAAGGTGACCGATCCCCGGAAAATCTGCCAGGCGTTGAAGGGGCTGATTACGGAGCCCACGTTGACCTGGGCCTCGTAGCGGATCCGATCCATGGTCTCGAGATCGTTCGAGACGATCGCCCCGCCCTGGGCGTCCCCGTGCCCGTTGATGAATTTGGTCAGCGCCTCCACCGCGAAATCGGCCCCGAGCCGGAGCGGCTTCTGATTGAGGGGCGAGGCGAAGGTGTTGTCCACCGACACCAGCGCGCCGTTCTCGTGGGCGATCTTCACGACCGCGGCGATGTCGGTCACCCCGTTCACAGGGTTGTCCGGGGTCTCGATGTGGACGAGCCGCGTCCCGGGCGTGACCGCCCTGCGGACCTCCTCGGGGTCGGTCATGTCGACCATGACCGTCTCCACCCCGAATTTGCGGTTGAAGAGCTCGTGGAACATCCGGTAGACCGCCATGTAGCTGACCTTGGGGTAGACCACCCGGTCGCCGGTTTTGAGGAGCGTCCAGAACAGGGCGTGGAGCGCGGCCACCCCGCTCGCGAGCACTATGGCGTCGTCCGCCCCGTGCAGCGCGGCTATCTTCTCCTCGAGCCAGTGCTGATTCGGGTTGCCGTTCCGGCAGTACATCAGCAGATCGGTCGAGGAGTAATTCACCTTGGAGAGATCGTCCGGGAGCTTAAAGCTGTTCGCCATGTGGAGGGGCCTTCTGACCGCGCCCGTGCCCTCGTCGTAGTCCGTGCCCGTGTGGACCGCCTGGGTCGCCAGGCCGTAATCCCCGAATTTGTTTTCTTTTTTCGCCATGCGTCTCTTCCTCCCCCGCCGCTGCCGTTTCGGCCGGCGCCCCCGGTTCGTATCCGAAGCGCGGGGGCCCGCCGCCGGGCCTTCGCGCCCGGCGCCGCCGGCGTTCCGGCGCGCGCCCCCGCGGACGGGACGGGCGGCCCGGAACGCCGCCCGTCCCACGGGCTATTTTCGCATTAACGGATCTCCCCGCAAATCGCCCCGCGGTTTAATGAAAAATATTTTCGGGTGAACGCCCGGGCGCGCGGTTTTCCCGCCCGCGCGGGCTCGGCCTTGCAAAAGAAGCCGCGCGGTGCGAAACTGAAAAAGACGCCGGCGCGCGGGGCGCCCGGCGACGCGGGAGAACCGGGGAGGAACGGATATGCTGACGGTAAAGCTCAATAACGGCGTCGAGATGCCCATGGAAGGCTTCGGGGTCTTCCAGGTGCCGGCGGACATCTGCGCGGAGGTCGTCCTTAACGCCGTCCGCGCCGGGTACCGGCTCATCGACACCGCGAGCTCCTATCAAAACGAGGAGGCGGTCGGGGCGGGCCTCCGCGCGGCCATTGACGAGGGCCTCGTCGGGCGGGACGAGCTGTTCGTCACCACCAAGGCCTTCATCCAGGAAATGGGCTACGCGAAGCTCAGGGAAGCCTTCGAGCGCTCTCGTGAGAAACTCGGTCTCGAAACGATCGACCTCTACCTCGTCCACATGCCGCTCGGGGATTACTACGGGGCGTGGCGGGCGATGGAGGAGCTTTACGCCGCAGGGAAGGTCCGCGCCATAGGGGTGTGCAATTTCGATTCCGCGCGGCTCATGGATCTCTGCTACAACGTCGAAATCGTCCCGGCCGTGAACCAGATCGAGCGCCATCCCCACTTCCAGCGGCGCGACGAGCTCGCCGTCATGCGCCGGCTCGGCGTGCAGCCGGAAGGCTGGGCCCCTTTCGCCGAGGGCCTCAAGGGCATGTTCGCGGAGCCGATCCTCAAGGAGATCGCCGCGAAGCACGGCAAGACCCCGGCGCAGGTCATCCTGCGCTGGGAGATCCAGCAGGGCGTTGTCGTCATCCCCAAGTCCGTGCACCGCGAGCGCATGGCGGAGAACATCGCGATCTGGGATTTCGCCCTGGACGAGGAGGACATGAGCAAAATCGCCGGGCTGGACAAGGGCTGCCCTTCCATGCTCGACTGCTCCAAGGCCTCCGAGATAGACCGGCTGTACAATTACCTGAGGAATCCCGTGCTCACCAGCCTGGAGTAGCGGCGGACGGGAAGAGAAAAAATTTAAGCGGAGGCTGTCCGCCCCCGCTTAAAGAGAACCGCGTCCGGCGGCGCGCCGGGGCGCCCGGGGCCGCCGGGCCGGATCGCTACGCGGAGGCCTCCCCGTCTTCGCCGGCGGCGGTGATCTCAATCGTGCCGGAAAGCAGCTCGATCACCTCGACCCCGGACACGGCCCGCCCGAGCTCGTACAGCCCGCGGTAGGAGCCGAAGTTCCGGTAGAACATCACGACGTCGCCCCACGGCGCGAAGTAGGCGAGCGTGCCCCTTCGCGCGTTCGCGTTCACCGCTTTGGACGTGTCCAGTTTTTTGGGGTAAAAGATCTTCTCGTCGTCCGAGTAGTCCTCCACCTTCACGCTGAGCGGCAGCTGATCGTAAAGCGATTTGGCCGCCGGACTCCCGTTGAGGGCGAAGGTCACCGTTCTGACCCCGTCGGTTACCCGTATCTTCATTGGGCGTCTCTCCCGATATCGTTAGTAATTCGTAAAAACAACGTAAAAACCCGGTCCCGGCCCGCCCCCGCGGGCGCGCGGGGACGCCGCGCCGGCCGCGGCCGTTTCCGGGGCTATTTCCGGATGAATTCCGCGTCGCCGGCGGGCTCCTCCGGGCCGGGCGCGTACCGTTCCGCCCTCATGTGCAGATCGTACTTGTCCCGCAGCTCCGCGATCTTTTTCATCATCGGGGAGGCGTGGTGGGCGTCCAGGGCCCGCTGATCCCGCCAGCCGTCGATCAGCAGGACGGTTTCCGGATCGTCCATGGGGAAGAAGTACTCGTAGCGCAGGTTGCCCGGCTCGGCGCGGATCGCGGCCGCCGTGCCGCTTGCGACCATTTCCTCGGCGAACTTGCGGGCGCCGCCGTTTTTCCCGGTGTAGTAGAGGTTCACGGTGATCGCCGCGCTTTCCCCGGAAGCCGTCGCGGATCCGGTCGCCGGCGCAGCCGCGGCTTTGTCCGCGGCCTGGGCGTCCGCGTTCTTCTTGAGCCAGGCCGCTATGTCGTCGCCGAGGCCGCTCCCGCCGGAATAGTGCACGGACAGCGGCTCGCCCAGCGCGGCGCCGGGCGCGAGCTTGGCGATCGCCGTCACGGTCTGCCCCAGGCGCCCGCCCCCGTGGGAGCAGAACGGAACGATCGTCTTCCCGGCGAAATCGTACTCCTCGAGGAACGAGGCCACGGGCATGGGGATCGAGGCCCACCAGTTGGGATAGCCCAGGAAGATTGTGCCGTACCTGTCGAAATCCTTCACCCGGTTTTTGAGCTTCGGCCGCGCGCGGTCGTGCTGATCGCGCTGCGCCCGGTCGAGCACGGCGGAGTAGTCGGCCGGATAGGGATCCTCCGGCTCAATCGCGAAGAGATCCGCCCCGGTCCTCGCGCGGATCTCCTCCGCGATCCCCCTGGTGTTGCCGCTCCACGAGAAGTAGGCGATCAGGGCCTTGTCTCCCCCGGCCGGCGGCGGGGCTTTTTCCGCGGTTGTTACGGAGCCCTTGCCGGGCACGGCGTTGCGCGCGAGGCGGATGCCCAGGTTGTAGGAGGCCTTGTCCTGCGGCAGGACGGCCCGGTAGGCCGAGCGGATGTGCTTCGCGAAATCGTTCCAGCCGCCGCCCCGGTAAACGCGCAGCGTTCCGGTCTCGGGCCCGGCGGGATCGGCCGCGCCCGAGGGGCCGTACGGGCCGTAGTAGTCCCAGACCCACTCGGCGACGTTGCCGTGAACGTTAAAAAGGCCCCAGGCGTTGGGCGCGAAACTGTACACGTGAACCGTGGTCTGACGGTAGACGCCGGGTTTGGTCGGGAGTTTCTCCTGCGCGAAATAGTTGTTCTCGATCTCGAGCGGGTAATGCCCGTAATAGTCGGCCTCGTCCGGGCTTATGTAGGTTTCGGTGCTGAAGGGCGTCTGCGTCCCGGCGCGGGCCGCGTACTCCCATTCCGCCTCCGTGGGCAGGCGGTAGCCGTCCGCGCTCCGGTTCCAGGTCACCGTCCCGCCGGCGACGGTATAAGCCGGAGTCAGGCCCTCCCGCTTGCTGAGGGCGTTGCAGTAGGCCGCGGCCTCGAGCCACGTCACGTTCTCGACCGGGAGATTGTCCCCGGAGAAGGTCGACGGATTTGCCCCCGTGACCTCCCGGTACTCCCTCTGGCTGACCTCGTAGGGGCTGATGTAGAAGTCGCTCACCGTGACGATGTGCGGGGTCTCGTCCGGCGAGCGCCACGGCTCGTTCTCGTGGCTCCCCATTTTAAAGCCGCCGCCCTTGATGAGCACGAACCCGTCCCGCGGGCCCGCGGCTTTGTCCGGATCCGCCCCGTAAGCCGCCGGGGCGAAGCCCGCCGCGGCGAGCGCGCAGGCCAGAACGCAGGCCGGGACGGCGCCGCCGGCCGGGTTTCTCACCGCGCGCCTCACTTGAGGCCCAGGCCGTCGGCCCACGCCGTCACCTCGGCGTCCGTCGGCTTTTCCGGGAAGCGGCGCCCGTCGAGCCAGGTCGCGCCGGCCGCGGCGGCCCGGAGGTCCGCGTCGCTCGAGCCGAAGGGGCTGCTCGCGGAGGTGGCGAAGGCAACCAGCTTCTTACCGGTGAAATCGTAGCTTTCGACGAAGGTGCTCACGACCCGCGGCGCCTTGCCCCACCAGATCGGGTAGCCGATCAGCACGGCGCCGTAGGCGTTCATGTCGGCCACCGTTCCCGCCACGGCGGGACGCGCCTTCGGGTCGGCGTTCTCGACCGAGGAGCGGCTCTTGGCGTCGCGGTAGTCCAGGTCGGCCGCGCTGTAGGGAACGGTGGGGACGATCTCGAAAAGATCCGCCCCGAGCCGCTCCGCCGCCGTCTTGGCCACGGCCGCGGTGTTGCCGGTCGCCGAGAAGTAGGCGACCAGGATCTTGCCGCCCGGCGCGGCGGCGTCCGCGGCGGCCGGAGCCGCCTCGCCCGCCGTTCCGGCTTCGGCGGCGCCCGCCCCGGAAGTTTCGGCCGCGGCCGTCTCCGCGGGCGCGGCGGGAGCCGCCCCCGCGGCCTCCCCCTCCCCGTTCGCCTCGCCGCAGGCGGAAAGCGACACCGTCATAACGGCCGCCAGAAAAATCGTCATAAGTTTTTTAATGTTCATTTTTTTGTCTTCCTCGCTTATGTACTTATATGTAAACCGACGTTTGCCGTCCGCCCCGCGCCGCTTCCGGGCGCCCGGAAAAACCTCCGGGCCGCCCCGCCGCGGAGCCGCGGCGGGCCGCGCCTGCCGGCGCGGACCCCTTTAAACCACGTTCCCGGCTTTCTGCTTGCCGTTCTGCGCCATCACGCCGGCGAGGGCGTGCGGCACGTAGAGCTCCTCCAGGTAGGCGATCTCGTCCGCGCCCAGCTCCAGATCGACGGACCTGGCGGCGCCGTCGACGTGGGAGAATTTGGTGGCGCCGACCACGGGGGAGGCGACTTTCGTGAGGAGCCAGGCGAGCGCGATCTCCGTCATGGAAACGCCCCTCTTGTCCGCCAGCTCGGCCACGCGGGCGATGATCTTCCCGTCGGCCTCCGCGGTGGCGTCGTACTTGAATCTGGCGTACGCGTCCTCGGCGAGCCGCTTCGAGGTCTCGCCGGGCCGGCGGGAGAGCCGCCCCGCCGCCAGCGCGCTGTACGGGGTCATGGCGATGTTCTGGTCCCGGCAGAAGGGAGCCATCTCCCGCTCTTCCTCGCGGGCGATGAGGTTGTAGTGCCCCTGCACGGAGATAAATTCGGTAAGGCCGTTTTCCCGCGCGAAAAAGTTCGCCTTGGCGAGCTGCCACGCGAAGCAGTTGGAGATGCCGATATACCGGGTCTTGCCCGCCTTCACGGCCCGGTCGAGGCCTTCCATGACCTCTTCCATCGGGGTGTGGTAGTCCCACATGTGGTAAATGTAGAGGTCCACGTAATCGAGGCCGAGGTTTTGCAGGCTCCGGTCGAGGTAGTTCTCCACGTGCTTCCGCCCGTCGATCCCCGCGTCGATCTCGTCCTGGGTCCGCGGGGTGAACTTGGTCGCGATCACGAAGTCGTCGCGTTTCGCGAAATCCCTGAGCGCCTTCCCCACGTACCGCTCGCTCGAGCCGTTCTGGTAGACGATCGCGGTGTCGTAGAAGTTGATCCCCAGATCCAGGCCGTGCTTAACGATCTCCCTGGTCCGCTCCTCGTCCAGCGTCCAGCTGTGCTGCCCGGTGGCGGCGTCGCCGAAGCCCATGCAGCCCATGCAGATCCGGGAGACGTTTAAATCCGATTTGCCGAGTTTTACGTATTTCATGTTCCTGTCCTCCGCGGCCGGCGGACGGGGCTCCCCCGCCGCCGTGCCGCCGTCACAACGATTTGCCGAGCTCGTAGGCTTCCCGCAGGTGCGGGCTGTTCCGCGTCATGGCCGGGGTGCCGCAGCCCGTGCCCAGTACCTGGCCCCTGTCGGTGAAATGCATGTAGCGGCACAGCTTCCGGTAGTGGCCGAGCAGGTACGGCATCACGTCCGGGTCCGTGTCCCACGCGGCCGCGATGAGCACGGTCTGCAGGCGCTTCGCCGAAAGCTTCAGGGTGTAGCTGTAGAAGCGGTCGATGACCGTTTTGAGCTGCGCCGACATCCCGAAATAGTAGACCGGGGTGACGAACGCCGCCAGATCGGCCGAAAGCAACGCATCCCGGATTGCCGGGAGGTCGTCCCGCTGGGCGCAGGGCCCGTCCATGCCGCAGTGATCGCACCCGAGGCACGGGCGGATGTTCAGGTGCGCCGCGTCGATCTCGACGATCTCGTGCCCCGCTTCCCGGGCTCCGTCCGCGAACCGCCCCGCCAGCATGTTCGACGAGCCGTTCCTGTGCGGGCTCCCTTTTACGATGACAATCCTCATGTCTCTTTATCCTCCCGGGCGTTCAGCAATTTGCCGACGCAGTTGTAAGTAATCTCGTAAATGCTCATGAACGCGTAATTTACGCCCGCCTTTTCCATCGCGATCTTCTGCTTCTCCGTGACGAAGGTGTACGGATAGATGCCGAACATGAACGGAAAAAACGTGTAGATGAAATTCTCCTTGTCCGCGGCGGTCATGGCGGGAAAATATTTGTCGAGGCCCGCCCGCACCGTCCGGAGCGACTCCCCGTACGTCACCTTGAAGCGGACCAGGTGCTCCGGGCGGCTGCCGGTCTCCATGTCGTAGTGGTTCATGGACAGGATCTTGAGCAGCTGGGCGCGCTCCGCGAGGGACCGCGCGAGCGCGTCGGCGAATTCGTCCTTCGTCATCGCCGCGCGCGCCGCCATGACCTCTCTGAGGGAAGCGTTCCAGAGGTCGTACTCCCGCTTCAGCAGCGCCAGGAAAATCTCCTCTTTGGTCCGGAAATAATTGTAGATGGAGGTGCGGGTGAAGCTGGTGGCGTTCCCGATCTCCTTGATCGTGATCTCTTTGAAACTCATGGTCCGGTAGAGTTTTTCGCACGCGTTGACTATCTCTTCCATGCGGGCGTCCCGCAGCTCCGGCGATCCTTTCGGCATTATGCCCCCTTTCCCGTTCCCGCTCTCCCCGGCCCGGCGGCAGCCGCCGCGGGCCGTAACGATACAGACAGTTATACAATCCGCGCCGGCGCGCCGTCAATATTTGTTTTGACGTCATGTCAGAACGATCACACCGCGCGCAAACGGGCGGGAAAATCCGGCGTGAACGCCCGGTTCCGCCGCGGCGCTCCCCGCGCGGCCGGGACGCCCGGACGCGGGCGGGAGCGCGGCACCCGTGGGATTTGACCCCCCTGAGCGGAAAAAACTTTCGGACAACGATCACCTTCGCGAAGCGGGGGTTTTGGCTTTTGTCCCGCCGGCAAAGTAAAATGTCCCAAGGCGCTTTTAAAAAGACAATTTATTTACGCGCCCGAATTTCACAACTGCATAAGCGAGGTAAATATATGAAAGTATTGACCGCCGCAGTCGCGTGCGGCGCGCTGTTCGCGGGGGGATGCGTCGCGCTCGGCGATTTCGCGCAGCTGTCCGGCCCGGCGTGCACGGAAGCGGATCTGACGGCCTTCGACGAAACTTTTTCGGAAACGTTCGACGTAACCGATCCGGACGGCACGGCCAAGGCCGCCTATGAATGCATGACCAAACTCACGGGAAGTCTGGTAACGCCAGGTTTCGGCAAGACCAAGCGTATCTTCCAGAGCGTCTCTTTACATCACAGGATATCCTGCCCCGGCGTTTCTTACGTGGATCAGGAACATCCCGTGGCGATGCTGGACTTTGCCTTAAGCGAGGACAGGAAGAAGGCCACGATTTCGCTGAGTGAAATCCAGATTAACGTGGCGGAGCCCCTCATCGTCGACGAAGATCCTTATACCGGCGAGAGGCTGCCGATGAAAACCGAAGTCGTTTTCGGCAACACGATACCGCAACAGGACGTGCAGTATTACCGGGACGAGGCGCAGCAGTGGATCTCGACGATGTCCGAGTGCATCCGGACCCGCGACTACGATAAATACCGTCCCCTGTAGGCAGAGCCGGCGCGGGCGGCCCGCTTTCCGCGGAG
>CAZFNS010000021.1:6893-9897 GCA_964520475.1 uncultured Enterobacterales bacterium | reverse complement strand
GGCCGCGCCGCGACGCCGCGTAAAGCCGCGCAGAACGGACAGGCCGCGCCCCGCGCGGCTTGTCTTTTTTTGTCTTTTGCCCCGCCGCGGCCCGTCCTGCGCCGGAACGGGCCCGTTCCCCCGTCATCTCCACCGGAAGCGCCAGACGACCGACTGCCGCAGGGAGTCGGCCAGCGCGCCGGCGCCCGCGTCCTTCGGATAATCGTCGAGCACGTCCGGGCAGAAGGCGCGCTGCTCCTCCGCGAGCTCAGCGGCCTCCTCTTCCGGAACGGGCGCCGGGAGCACGAACTCCAGCCCGTCGCCGCTCACGACGGCGGGCACGGCGCCGTACTTTTTGAACCAGTATTTAGCGACCGCGGTCAGTTCCGGCGTGTCGGGGCAGTCGTTCCAATTTCCGAAGGGCAGGTAGGCGAAGATCTCCCAGGGGTTCTTTACCGGTATTTTGGCCAGAATGAGGGGATGCGTCATGTCCGTTTCCTCGTTCCAGTAGCTCGCCAGGCGGTCCGCGGCGGAACCGCCCGTCATTTCCCCGGGGAATTCTTCCTCCCGGTCCGCGCCGTCGTCGCCGGCTTCCGCGGCGCGCAGCTCCCGCAGTTCCGCGAGCGCGTCCTCCCCGCCGGCGACGGGGGCGGCCAGCGTTTCCCTCCGGTACGCCGCCACGGCTTCCGGATCGAATTTCCGCGGGTCGTTTTCATGATCCGGATCGGCGTTGATCACCAGACTCTCGAGGAGCGTCTCGTCGTCCGCCCTGACGAGCACGGGGACGAAGCCCTCGCGGGGCGCCTCGCGCCGCGCGTAGCCGTACGCCGACGCGACGGGGTCGTCGTCCGCCATGGAGGGAAAATATTCGCACTCGCAGCCCAGATACGCCCTGAGGGCCAGCGCGACGGCGGAGGGCTCCAGGGTGTCCCCGTCGATTTCCTGACCCAGCCAGTTCGCGAAGCGTTCGTCGATCACCTTCGCCATGTCCCGGTAGTAGTTTTCGTCGAAGGGGACGAACAGGTACGCCTCGTCCCGGAACTCGCCGGAATGGTAGCGGGCCGGCCCGAAATATTTCAGGGCGTAGTCGTCGATATCGGAGGGAAAGTACGGGGCGACCGGGCTGTTGTAGTAGTACCCGGCGAAGGCCCGGCCCCGCCCGCCGAACATCGGGCCTTCAAGCAGTCCGCCGAGTTCGTCCCGGATAAATTCCCGCAGGCCGGAGCGGGCGGGATCGGCTCTGATCCGGCGGATCGCCTCGCCGTGCTCCGTGAGGAAGCCGGGGCTCATCAGGTCGCGCTCCAGGCACCAGCGCAGCCAGATCGCCATATGGCTGTATGCGCTCAGGGGATCGACGGGCAGTTTCTTCTTTTCGATGTCTTCGAGGTGCCAGGAAGCGTCGTCCATCGGGCCGTCGAAATCGCCGTTTTCGGCCGCGCTCCGCGCCAGGGCGGACGGGCGGCCGGGGTCGGCGACGAAGGTCATGCCCTCCATCTTTTCCAGCAGGGCGGCCGCGTCGTGCGCCAGTTTATACTCCGTTTCGTCCCAGTAGAGCGGGATGACCTGATAGAAGTTCACCTTCTCCCCGCCCGGCAGGACGCAGACCCCGGCGCCTTCCGCCGCGCCCTGCGGGCCGATCAGCAGGACGGCGCAGAACTTCGTGTTTTCCGCGAAAGGCCCGCCGTTCTCCACGGTATGGCCGAGGCCCAGCCAGGCGTCGCCCTCGAGCGGCAGGCGGGCCAGGCTTTGCAGCAGGCGGACCGGCCAGCACCGGCGCTCGTCCTTCAGGGACTCCCGGTCGAGCTTCCAGTCCGCGGGCAGGGCGACGACGAGTTCCGCCCGCTCGAGCCCGCGGTCCGCGAGTTCCGCCGGCACGTTCATCCGGCGGGCGCCCATGCCCGCGGTGACCAGGGTCAGGCAGTTCCGTCCCTCCCGCGGCGGCACCGTGAGGACGTCCGTGCGGATATCCGGGGAAAGCAAATCGCGGATCGCGTTTTCGGGCGGGCCGAAGTACCGTTCGATGTGTTTTTCGATCGCTTCCCTTTCCTCGGGGGTATAGCGTTCCCGAGCGCGGGATCCTTGCCCCTCGTAAGAGATTTTGACGGTCGTCACCTCCTCCGGCAGGGACACGCCCGGGCCCCGGGCGATCGCGTACCGTTCCTCCCCGCCGAACGAGACGCTCCCGCCGTCGCGGAACTCCGCGCCGTTCTCCAGCGCCCAGGCGGCGGCGCGGGCCAGAAATTCCCGCAGCTCCGCCGGATCGGCTTCGGAACCGACCACCTCGAGCTCTTCCGCGCCGAACGCGTCCATGCCGCGGGTGCAGGCGTTCAGGCCGTCCCCGCCGCGGTAAACGTCGAAGCGGATCAGGTTGTAAACGGGCAGCCTGCCCTCTTTTATCATGGCGGCGCCGGCCTCGTAGAACCGGGGCTCGAACGCCGAGCCCGCGTATAAGACGCCCAGGGCTCCCCGCTGCCCGCAGAGCGCGGCCAGGGCCGCGACGAGCAGTTTGGCCCGCTCGATCGGGTTCTCCCCGCCGCCCGGGACGACCGCGAAGACGTGGGCCTTATGCGCCGCGGCCGCGGCCGGGGCTTCCGGCCACATGAAGTCGTTTTCGGCGCAGCCTTCGGCCAGGGCGTCCGGGACGCGGCCCGGGATGAACTCCGCCGCCAGGGCCATGCCGCGGAAGCTCAGGACGACGGGGCGGCCGTCGTCCCCGCCCGGCGCGGGCGCCTCCGCGCCGGCGACGCCCCACTTCTCGCGCAGATCCCGGACGAACCGATCCCGGTCCCACTCCGGCTCGGCGAGCATGACCGCCCCGGCGAAGGCTCCCCCGGCGCCGGACGGGGCTCCCCCGCCTTCCCCGCCGTCCGTCCGCGCCGCGGCGCGGCGAGGCTGCCCGTCCCCGGCGTTCTCCGGGTCGTAAGCGTCGCGATCCTTGTCCATAAGCGTTTTCTCCTTTTCGTTCGGCCCTGTCCCGCGCCGCGGGCGGGCGCCGCGGCGGGCCGGCGTTCTTTTCTCTGTTTTT
>CAZFNS010000021.1:0-6793 GCA_964520475.1 uncultured Enterobacterales bacterium | reverse complement strand
TGTCCCGCGCCGCGGGCGGGCGCCGCGGCGGGCCGGCGTTCTTTTCTCTGTTTTTTATTATGACACGCCGCGGCGCCTTTTCCGGCGGTTTGACGCCCGGACGCCGCGCGGAGCCCCTCGGGATACGGCCCGCGCGGCGGGCCGGCCTCCCGCCCCCGGCGGTTCTTCCGGGCGGGGCAAAAAAAAAAGACGGACCCGGCGCGCGGGCGGCGTTATGAGATGCGGTGAGGCGCGGGACGGGCCCGCGCGGGAAGAAGGCTCCGGGACGGGCGTCAGAGGCCGGCGCCGGTGCACTTGCCCCGGGTGTAGGCTTTGCCGGGATCGGCGGCGTCCGCGATGACGAATTCCACGACGCCGGACCGCGCGGCCGTCACCGAGAATCTGAGGACGAGGCCGGGCACGATCGGCCTCATGTACTTGACCGCCTCGAAGCAGACCCCCGCCGCGTTGAGATCGACGCCGAGGTGGCGGCGGCACAGCTCGGCGACGAGCCGGATCTGCCCCACGCCCGGAAAGATCTTGATCGCGTCGAAATGGCCCTTGAACCAGTCGAGCTCCGGGCTTATCTCGGCGACGGCGCTGACGGCGCCGCCGGACGTTTCGACGTCGTAAAACTCAGGAATTTTCACGGCCGAAATACGTTTCCCTGATCCGCCCGTAGGCGGTCTTGCCGTTTTCCGTCACGGGGATCGCCCGGACGAAGACAAACTTCCGGGGAACCGCGACCCGCAGCATTTTATCCCCGAAAGCCCCTCTCAGGCCGATGACGAACTTCCCCGGGCCCGCCGCGAAGTACTCCTTAACGCCCTCCTCGGACAGAACCGCGAGCGCCCCGGTGTACTCCCGGTTCTTCACCGTGTATTTGATGATGGCGCATTCCTTTATGTACGGGTGGGCGAGGACGATCCCCTCGATCTCGTCGAGGCTGACGCGGTTGTCCTCGAGCTTGATGACCCGGTCGTCGCGGCCGAACAGCCGGAACGCCTGCCGGCCCTCCTCGGGCTCCTCGAACGAGATGACGTCGCTGCCGATGTAGGGCGTCCCCGCGTTGACGTGCGGGGCGACGACGCCGATCCTCCCGGTGCCGGACGTGTCGGCCTCGATGCCCGGCGGGAACCCGGGCCCCGCGGCATGACCTTTTTCGGCGGCTTCGAACGCGCCTTCCTCCGTCTCGCGGAGCGCGAACACCCGCGTCCCCGCGGGCACGGTCCACGGCTCGGTTCCGTCTTCCGGGAAGCGGCAGGCCATCACCCCGGTTTCGGTGCTGCCGTAGATCTCGAGCACGGGAGCGCCGAGCACGGCTTTGGCCCTGGCCAGCACGCCGGGCCGCAGGATCCCGCCCGCCGACATCATCAGACGGACTTTCACCGGCGATTTTTTGACGTCGAGCCTCTTTAAGAAGCCCGGGCTGGTGACGAAGAAGAGCGGCCGGCCGAAGCGCCCGAGCTTTTCGAGCTGCTCCTGATACGCGATCGTGAAGGCGCAGCTCGGGATCCCGAACATGAGCGGCACGAAGAAGCGGAACATGATCCCGTAGGCGTGGAAATTAGACACCGTGGCGGCGCAGACGGTCCCGTCGAGAATGCCCGTGGGGTAAATCCCGCGGACGAGCTCGACCTCCCGGAGGAAATCCCCGAGCGTCCGGGGCACCTTTTTCGGGACCCCGGTGGAGCCCGAGGTCAGGGCCGTGATCGTGAAATTCTCCTCGATCGCGGGATCCGCGAGCGCGGCTAGCGCCTTTTCGGCGAAGTCCCGGAAGTCGTCTCCCCCGAGGAAGTCCGGATCCGCCGCGCGGCACGCCTCGAGCTCGGGCAGGGCCCTGATCCCGCGCCGCAGATCCGGGTTGCCGGCCGCGGCCGCGAGCAGCGCCGCGAGCCGCTCCGCGGCGTCCGCGGAGCCGTCCTTCCTGCGCCCGAAGAAGCCGGGCTTTTTCCGGAAACGGCCGTAAACCGCGGCGACGCCCGCGAGATTCAGCAGGCGCAGCGAATCCGGGAAGCGCGCGGCGGCTTCCTCGCAGACCTCGTCCTCGCAGACCAGGCACAGCGTGTCCTCCGCCCGGAACGGCTCGAAGCCGTCCGGCCGCAGGGTGTTGGGCTGGAACACCCGCATGCCGAGGAGCCACGCGGCCGGCAGCAGGGCGCAGATATGCAAAGGATTGTCCGTGGCGATGACCGCGTTCTTAAAATTTTTCCCCGCGGCCGCGAGAATGCGGTAATAGAGGCACGAGAGAACTATGACGTCCCGTCCCGCGTACTCCCCGTCTTCCGCCAGATACATCACCCTGTCCGGCGCCACGGCGTCGCCGAACAGCTCAAAAAAAGATTTCACGCGCCGTTCACCCGCTCCATAATTACCTTAACCACGTCGCCGACGGTCTTGACGGACTTGAAATTATCGGCCGTGAGCCGGCACCCCGCTCTTTTCTGGAGTTCGGCGATCATGTCGATCGCGTCGATGCTGTCGAGGTCGAGATCCGTGACGATATTGGCGTCCATGGTGATTTTCTCCGGATCGAGCTCGAAATTCTCGGCCATGATTTTTTTCAGTTCTTCAAACAATTCCGTTTCGGTCACTTTAACCCTCCTCACTGTTTCGTTTATTGCCCGGCGCCGCCGGGCTTATGCTTTGGCGCCGCCCCGGCTCCGGCCGGGGCGGCTTTTGACAATCTGTCCGGGCCGGGGACGCCCCGCCCGGGCCGCCGTCCCTCCCCCGCGCGCCGCTTCCGCGGCGCTCCGGCCGCGCCTCGGCTACGGATTTTTCCGGGAGTTTATGAAATCGACCAGCGTGGCCACGGAATAAAAGTGGCTCTTGACGTTGTCGCTGTCGGGGCTGATGGTCACGCCGAAGGTGTTTTTGAGAGCCAGGCCGAGCTCGAGGGCGTCGATGGAATCGAGGCCGAGCCCGTCCCCGAAAAGCGGGGCGTCCGTTTCGATGTCCTCGGGAGTAATATCCTCCAGGTTCAGGGACTTGACAATCATCTTCTTGACTTCCAGAGCCAGATCCTCGCTCATAAAAACCTCCGTTTTTTTTATTTTATCGCCGGCCGCCGCCCGTCTTTCCCGCCTTTCGCGGAAAAAGCGCGGCTCCGGATTTTTTATCGCGCGCCGCCCGCGCGCACGCGCGCGGAATTACGGCTTACCGAATGCTAGCATAAACAATAACCGCGTAAAATTCTAATTTATGATTTGATAAATTGATAAATGTCAATAAAAATCGGGATCGGCGTGATTTTCCGGTCAGGAAACGAACGTTTGCCGGGAGTTTCCCGCCGCGGCCCGGCGGAGGCGGATCAGTCTTCGCCGCGGTCCTCCTCCGCCGCGAAATCCCGCAGCGCGGCGATCTTCCCCGCGTAGAGTTCCTCGAGACGGGCGTTGAGGCGCCGCGCCCGGACCGCCGCGGGCCTTCCGGCGTCGTCCGGCCCCGCGTCCGGCGGAACGGGCTCCCCGGCCATTACGTAGAAGCGCGGGACGCGCGCGGGCGGCGCGGCGTCGAGGAAGCCCCGGGACAGGTAGCCCGGCACCGAGCAGTAGATGAAAACCGGGACGACGGGAAGGTTCATCCGGCAGGCGACGTTGGCCGCTCCCCTTTTGAAGGCGATCGCCCCGCCGCGGGTGCGGCTGCCCTCCGGGAAGATCAGCAGGTCGTCGCCGTTCGCGAGCACCTCCTCGATCTCCTCCAGGGAAGACTCGTTGCTGCGGTAGCCGAGGCGCCTGATGACGAAACGCATGAAGGTCCGGGTCAGATTGTGCTTCACCAGGACGCAGGTGCCCGTGCCGAGGTACGAGATCAGCAGGATGTAGTCGATGAGCGAGGGATGGTTGGCCACGATCACGCGCCCGCCCGGGGCGGCGTCCTCCGCGGCCGCGGCGCGCCCGAGCTCCTCTTCCGCGATCCGGCCGTAACCGGGATCGAGGAACGCGCAGCGGATCACGTCGAGAAACACGCAGACCCTGACGAGGAAGCGCAGCCCCGAGCGCACCGCGGCCCGGAGCCTCAGGACGCGCTCCCGCCCGTCCCGGACGCGCAGGGCTATGAACAGGAAGCACGGGAGCCCGTAAAAAAGCGCGCCCCCGCCGAACAGCCCGAACACCGCCAGGATGCAGAGCCGCCGGTAAAAGTTTTTCAAGGTCTCGGCCAAACGCACCGTTACCCCCTCGCCCGCCGCCCGGGGAACGCCGCCTAGGCTTCCGGGGCGGGGTCTTCGTCCCCGTTCCGGAAGGAGAGGGCGCGGAGGAACGCGACCGGGTTCGCGCCGCCGTCCCGGGCGTCGTCGAACGCGAAGTTGCACTCCGGGAGCCCCGGATCCCCGTCCGCGCCCCGGCACTTTTCGAGCACCAGGCCCCCCGCGAAGGCCCCGCTGCCGTAGACGCTCTCGGGAATGGGCATGATTTCGTTGGCGAGGTTCTCCTCGCAGACGAGCGCGAGCGCCCTTCCGAGGTTCTGCCCGTACAGGGAGGCGCACGCCTCGGCCATGGCCTCGCCCAGGGTGCGCTCCCCCGCGCTGACCGCGGTGGTCTCGCCGTGGAAGCCGGCGATGATCGAGAAGACCCCGATGTCGGCGTTGTGCACGGACGAGGAGAATTCCATGGGGGAAACCGCCCGGCCCGCCGCCACGTCCTTCAGCAGTCTTATGCACCTTAAGGTCTGGCCGGTGCGGCTCGCGAAGATCACTTTGTCGGGACGGTACTCGGCCGCGCAGGCCATGGCGATGCCCACGGCCATGCGCCCCGCGGGATTGAGCCGCCGGCGGAGCATCATCGGCACGGCTTTGACGAGCGGCAGCGCGCCCGCCGCCTTCTCCCGGCCGGGGCCGACGTCCCCCTCGCCGATTTTCTTGAGCTCCTCGTACGAGGACGCGTAGCCCGACAGGAAATACGCCCGCCTCAGATGAAACCTGTAAATCACCCGTTTATCTCCTTATGTTTTATGTTCAGTATGTTCGGTCACGCTTCGCGTTGTAATTTTATGCCGCCGCGCGCGCCGCCGCGGCCCGGCCCTCGTCACAGTATACACCGTCCCGCGCCCGGGAAACGCCGCGCCCCGCGCAAAACCGCGACTCCGCCGCCCTTCTACCCGAAAAAGAAGTAGCCGGCGGCGATCGCCGCCGCGATCGAGGCGAGATCGGCCGCGAGCCCGCAGAACAGCGCGTGCCTGATTTTGGTGATGCCGACCGACCCGAAGTAAACCGTGAGCACGTAGAAGGTCGTCTCGGTCGAGCCCTGCATCAGGGAGGCCATGCGCCCCGCGAGCGAGTCGGGGCCGAGCCGCGAGAAAATGTCGAGCAGCAGCGCCCGCGCCCCGCTGCCCGAGAGCGGCCCCATGATCCCGACCGGCAGGGCGTCGGCGAATTCGGTGCGCGCCGTGAAAAGGCCCGCGGCCGCCCGGACGGCCGCGAGCAGGCCGTCGAGGAGCCCGCTGCTCCGGAACACCGCAATCGCGAACATCATGCCGACCAGGTACGGGAGGATGTCCACGCAGATGGCGAAGCCCTGCTTCGCCCCGTTCACGAACGCCTCGAACACCTTCACGCGCCGGATCATGCCCCAGCCCACCGCCGCGCCCGCGAGGGCGACGACGGCGGCGTCGCTCAGGGCCGCCGTCTCCGCGGCGAAGGAGGCGCCCGCGAGGGCCGCCCAGACCCCCGTCCCGGCGATCAGGCCGGCCGCGGCCGCGAACAGGATCAGCACCGGTTTTTTAAAGACGGCGAGCCGCTGCACCCGGGCGGTCACCAGGAAGCCCACCAGCGTGGAAAACGCCGTGCAGAGCAGGAGCGGCAGGAACACGTCGGTCGGGCTGGCCGCGCCGAAGCGGCTCCGGTACATGATGATGCTGACCGGGAACACGGTGACCGCGGAGGTGTTGATGACGAGGAACATGATCTGGCTGTCGGTGGCGGTGTCGGGCTTCGGGTTGAGGGTCTGCATGTCCTTCATCGCCTTGATGCCGAACGGCGTGGCGGCGTTGTCGAGGCCCAGCATGTTCGCCGCGATGTTCATGGTGACGCTGCCGATCGCCGGGTGCCCCTTCGGGATCCCGGGCATGATCACCCGGAAGAGCGGCTCGAGGAGGAGCGCGAGGCGGCCCGTGACCCCCGAGGCCTCCAGGATCGAGGCGATCCCCATCCACAGGCAGGTCATGCCGAGCAGGCCGATGATGACCTGCACCGAGAGATCGGCCGACTTGAAGATCTCCGCCATCACGGCGTGGATCTCCAGACCGCCCGGGATCAGGCACCGGACCAAAGCGCAGCTCACCCCGAGAAGGATCATGCCGCCCCAAATCAGATTAATCATCCCGCCGCCCTTTCGCCATGACAAACGCCCCAGTCATTATCACACAAAAAGCCGGCGCTGCAAACCCGGACGCGGGCGGGCCCCCGGGGCCGGGTCAGACCCTGAGCGCCTTTTGAGGCGGCGCAGCTCCCGCACGGCGTCCCGCACGCACCGCCGCGCCGGGGTAAGCGGCGGGATTTCCCCGTTCGGGAGCTTTTCGGAATAGCCGCGGATCAGACTTCCCGCGTCCTACTCCCCGGCGGGGCGCGGGAAGAGCCGTTCGTACGGGTCCCCGCGGCGCCCGGTCCGGGAGGACGGAGACGCCGGGGCAAGCCGCCGGAGATATCAGAAGATTTTTTTTAAAGATAAGTACCGTTTATCATGAGAAACGCCGTTTCCCCGGCCGGGAAAGCGGCGTTTTTTCGTGCTGGCTCCGGGCGGCTCCTACGCGAGCACGTCCAGGCAGGACTCGATGCGGATGCCCTTGAACTTGTCCTCGTTGTCGCGGTTGCGGAGCACCA
>CAZFNS010000020.1:0-21806 GCA_964520475.1 uncultured Enterobacterales bacterium | reverse complement strand
TTCCGGAGCCGCGGCCGGGGCGCCGCAGGGCAGGATCTTCGGGGCGGGAAGCGCCCGGGCGGGTTCTTCGCAGGGCACGACGGGAACCAGGGTCACAAACGGAATGGCCGGAAGCTCCGCGGGCGCGGCGGGAGCCCGTTCTTCGGCCGCCGGAGCCTGTTCCTCAGCCTTGGCCGGTTCTTCGCCGGCGGATTCGGCGGGAGCCTGTTCTTCAACCGGAGCCGGTTCTTCGGCAGCCGGTTCGGCGGGCTGCTCCGCCGGGGTTTCGGCCGGAGCCTGTTCCTCCGTCTTGGCGGATTCTTTGCCGGCGGGTTCGGCGGGCTGTTCCGCAGGAGTTTCGGCCTGAGCCTTTTCCTCAGCCTCGGGAGCCTTTTCTTCGGCCTTGGCCGGTTCTTCGCTTACGGGTTCGGCGGGAGCCTGTTCTTCAGCCGCCGGAGCCTGTTCTTCGGCAACGGGCTCGGCGGGCTGTTCCGCAGGAGTTTCGGCCTGAGCCTTTTCCTCAGCCTCGGGAGCCTTTTCTTCGGCCTTGGCCGGTTCTTCGCTTACGGGTTCGGCGGGAGCCTGTTCTTCAGCCGCCGGAACTTGTTCTTCGGCCGGAGCCGGTTCTTCGACAGCCGGTTCGGCGGTCTGCTCCGCCGGGGTTTCGGCCGCGGTCTGTTCTTCGGCCGGAGCCGGTTCTTCGGCAACCGGTTCGGCGGGCTGTTCCGCCGGGGTTTCGGCCGCAGTCTGTTCTTCGGCCGGAGCCGGTTCCTCGGTTACGGGTTCGGCGGGAGCCTGTTCTTCAGCCGGAGCGGATTCCCCGGTAACGGGTTCGGCTTTCTGTTCCGCCGGGGTTTCGGCCGGAGTTCCCTCCGCGGGCGGCTCTGCGGTTTCCGGGGCGGTCTCCTCTCCTTCGCCCGGCACGCTCTCGACCACGATGGTCTCGCTGTCCGGGTCGGTCCGGTACCTGGTGGTGCCGAGATTGATGGTGTCTTCCGTGTCTTCGATTATGACGGGATGCTCGGAGTCTCTGCTGAACTCGACCGAAAACTGATCCATCTTTTCCCAGAGATCCGAAAGGTCGGCCGAGAGCGAGCTTTCCTCCGCGGCGGCTTCGGCGGGCTGCTCCCCTTCCTTCCCGTCCGGGGCGGCGGCGTCCGCCTTTTCCGCGGGGGCGGCCGGGGCGGCGCCGGGATCCGCCGGGGCGGCGGCCGGAGCGGCGTGCGCCTCCGCGCCCAGCGCGAGGGCCAGGGCGAGCGCGGATATCCTGATGCAGTTGTTCATGGGCAAGATCCTCATACTTTTCCCGGTGTTCCCGGGCGCGGCCGAGTCGTCCTCTCGAGCGGGACGTTATCGGGGCGCGCGGCGCTTCCGGGCGGAAGTTTCGCACGCGTCCGGCGGTTTATGTTAGCATGACCCGCGCCGCAATTGTTAGAGCGCCCCGGCATTTTGCGAAGCCGGAGCGTTTTCGCGGGGGATCCGGGCGGTTATTTTTCGGCGGGACCCGGGGTGCCCAGCGGGATGATGATCTCGTTCTGCCCTTCGGGAATGAGCGGATCCGGGCGCTTGGCCGGCCGCTCCGGGGCTTTCTTCACCAGTTCGGGCGGTCTCTTCGGCCGCGGCTTGATCAGGCAGGTCACTTCCTTTTTCAGGGCGGCCAGCTGCTTCTCGCCGCTTTCCCGGTCCTTGTCGCTGATCTCGTCGCTGATCTTCCGGTAAAGCGCCGGCGCGGAGTATTCGCTCTCCAGGATCGTCCCCTTCACGCACTCGCGCTCGAGCGAGATCCAGGCGTAGGCCTTGGCGTCGTCGACGACTCCGTACACGGAGGAGTCGAAGGACATCGCGTAGGCCACCATGGCGATGACGTCGCCCCGGTAGGCGAGCTGCCTGATGAACGGCTCGGACTTCATCACTACGTCGGCCCGGTCGGAGCCGCGGTAGTAGTTGTACATGTTCCAGAGACTGATGCCCTGCAGGCGCAGGATGTCCTTGTCGTCCGTCTTGGCCTCGATCACGGGCTTATAGAAGGCCCAGGCCTTGTCGATGGCCTTGGGGTTGTTGGTGGAGGGGCTCGCCACGCTCTGGTAGTACTTGGCCAGCTCGAACTTGGCCTTGAGGTTCTTCGGATCGGCGGCCAGCTTCTCGAGCTCCGGCAGCTCGACCCCCTCGCGGAACATGTTGATGGCGATCTTGGTGGTCAGCATCCGCAGGACGCCCTCCGGCGACTTGTCCTCGCTCAGGGCGTTCAGGTACTTGACCATGTTCAGATCCTTGGCGTTGTTCTCGTGGTTCTCCCGGTCGTACTCGGTGACGACGTACATGCTCATCGCGTCCAGGCTGCCGTTCTGGCTGGCGAGGTAGATGAAGTGCCGGTAGCCGTTCTTGTTCGGCTGCGTCTCGAAGTCGACCTCCCGGATCCCGGCGAGGTGCCAGAGCGCGACCAGGTACTGCAGTTCGGCGTTGTCGGTGGTGTTGGCCTCGCGGATGCACTCGTTGTACAGATCTTTGTCGATGCGGTACTTGTCCACGTCCGTCAGGCAGTCGGCGGACGCGGAAACCCCGGCGGCCGCCAGCGCGCAGCACAGGAACAGCCGCGCGGGCGCAAATAATTTATTCAGCTTCATTCTCTCACGTCTCCGTAGTATCCCGTATGTGTCCCGGAGCCTTCCCGCCCGGCGGCGGGGCCCGGCTCCCGGGCGCGTTATTTGTAATTTTTCATTTAATCTTCGTCGTTATATTATGGCGGTTCCGCCGCGTCCCGGGGTCCCGCGGGCGCGGTTATTTTTCCCGCGTGCGCCCGGGGAGGGGCGGAACGCGCAAATTATAAGCAAAACGGCCCCGCCCGGAAAGGTTCGGGAGCGCGCGCCATATAATAATGACACCCCGCGCAAAAAAAAGTTTCCGAAAAGGCCCCTTCCGCCGCCCCGCGGCCCGCCCGCGTCCCGGGAGGCTCCCGCTCCCGCCGAGGCCGCCCGCCCGGATTGAAGGACGCCCTCTTTTATGCTATATTCCCCGGGACGGCGGGCGCCCCGGGCCGGGCCCGGGGCCGGCCGCCCCCGATGACTTCGCAAACAAGGTAAAAGTCTTATGATGATAGGAACCCCATACCGTCCGCGCGCCACCAGAGCCATGCTGCTCGGCTCCGGCGAGCTCGGCCGGGAAGTGTGCATAGAGCTGCAGCGCCTGGGCGTCGAGGTGATCGCGGTGGACCGCTACCCGAACGCCCCCGCCATGCAGGTCGCCCACCGTTCGCACGTGATCAGCATGCTCGACGGCGCCGCTCTCGAAAAGATAGCCGAACTCGAAAAGCCCGATTATATCATACCCGAGATCGAAGCGATCGCCACGGACAAGCTCGAGGAGCTCGAGGCGCGGGGGTACAACGTCGTGCCGAGCGCGTTCGCGGCCCGCACCACCATGGACAGGGAGGGGATCAGGACCCTCGCGGCCGCAAAGCTCGGCCTCCCGACCACCCGCTACGCGTTCGCCCGCACCCTGGAAGAGTTCCGGGCGGCCGCGGCGGCAATCGGCTTCCCCTGCGTGGTCAAGCCGGTGATGAGCTCGTCCGGCAAGGGCCAGAGCGTCGTGCGCTCCGCGGACGCCGCGGACGCCGCCTGGGCGAAGGCGCGCGACGAGGGGCGCGGGCACCGGACCGGGGTCATCGTCGAGGAGTTCCTCAGATTCGACTACGAGATCACCCTCCTGACCGTGAGCGCCGCGGACGGCGTCTTCTTCTGCCCGCCCGTCGGGCACCGCCAGGAGGACGGGGACTACCGCGAGAGCTGGCAGCCCCAGGCCATGGCCCCGGAGACGCTCGCCGAGGCCGAGGAGATCGCCCGCAAGATCGTGACCGCCTTGGGCGGGCGCGGGATCTTCGGCGTGGAGCTCTTCGTGAAGGACGGCAAAGCCCTGTTCAGCGAGGTGTCGCCGCGCCCGCACGACACCGGCATGGTGACCATGATCTCCCAGAATCTGAGCGAGTTCGCCCTGCACGCGCGGGCGATCCTCGGCCTGCCCTGCGGGGGGATCCGCTTTTACGGGCCTTCCGCCTCGGTCGCCCTGCTCGGGCGCGGCGTTTCGCAAGACATCGCCTACAGGGGAATCGACAAGGCCCTCGCGACCGATCCGGCGGCGCAGCTGCGCCTCTTCGGCAAACCGGACATCGACGGCGCGCGCCGCCTCGGCGTGGTGCTGACCTCCGCGGCCACCCCGGAGGAGGCCGTGGCCTCCGGCAAGAGGATCGCCGGGATGATCGAGATCGACCTCGGCTGACGCGGCGGCTCCGGAACGAAAGGAACCGCGCCCCCCGGGGCGCGGTTTTTTTACGCCCGCGGCCCGGGCGGACCGCGCCGCGGGCCCGTCTCCCGTCCGGTCACCCCGGGGTCTCGTCCCCCCAGGCGAGGAGCACGACCTTGCGGCCCGCGAGGAGATCCGCGACGGCCGCGTCGAGCTCCTTGAACAGAAGCGATGCGACCGAGTACCCGGGGTTCACCGTCTCGCCGATCAGGGCGAGGGCGAGATGGTGCACCGCGGCGGAGACCCGGCCCCGGATCCGGAGCGCGAGCTCCCGGATCCCCGGGGTCAGGCCCCGCGCGTCCCGCACCTCCGCCCGCAGGCGGGGCGGCGCGGCCGGGGATCCCGCCGCGGCCCCGCCTTCCGCCCCGGCGCCCGCGTAGATCCGCGCGAAGCCCTCCGGGGCCTCCGGACCGGCCGCGATGACCTCCGTTTCCGCGAACAGCGCCATGGCGAGCCCCGCGGCGGCGGCCCCCGCCGCGCCCATGGCGGCGAGCTCCGCGGCCCGGGCGGACGAGAGGCGGCGCGCGTTGGTGACCTTGAGCCCCGGGTCGCGCCAGGTCTCGCCGCGGCCGCCCGCCGCCGCCATGAACCGCTCCGGGTTCAGGTAATACTCGAGGTTCATGAAGCAGGTGCGGATCACGCGGTCGTTTTCCGGGCCGGAGCCCCGGCCGCGCAGGATCGTCCGGAGGCCCTGGCGCGTGGTGAGGCCGCGGGCCACGGCCGCCCCGACCATCTCGCAGAGCGCCCCGTCGTACTTGCGCGCGGCGATCTCGCGCTCGAGCAGCTCGTCCACGAGAGCAAGCTGCGGGAACGCCTCCGGGAGGACCGCGGCGGGCCCGCCCGGCTCCCCGGGGGATCCCGCGAGCGCGAGGGCGACGCGGGCGGCGGCGGGCTTTAAGAGGAGATCCTCGGCCGCGAGCGCCCCCGCCGCGCCCCGCGCGCCCGGCAGGGGCGCGAGGGCGAAGCCCGGGTTCTCGAGGAGGTCCCGCCCGGCCCGCGCCGCGGCCGGCTCGCGGACGAGCCCCCGCTCCCGCGCGGCCCGGTCGAGGCGCAGCGGGAAGAGCGGGTCGTCGGGGGCGGCGCGCCCGCTCACGCGCGAGAAGCAGCGCAGGCCCCGGTACAGGCCCGGGGACAGGCCCCCGGACTCCCCCGCCGCCCCGAAGACCGCCCGGAGGGCCTCGGCCGGGGCGGGCAGGAGCCCGGACCGGGCCGCGGCCCCCGGGAGATTCCCGGCGCCCCCGGACGGGAGGCCGGGCGCGTCCGGGGCGTCCGCGGAAGGCGCGTCCGCCCGGGCGCGGCGCCCCGCCGCCGGCAGGCGCGCGAGCGCGAAGGCCAGGGTCTCGCGCAGGGCGAGCAGCAGAAAGCCCGGCTCGCGGGCGAAGGTCCCGGCGAGCACCGAGACCTCCCCGAAATTCTCCTCGAGCTCCCGCCGGCAGAACCCGGGCGGGAAGGCTCCGGCGAGCACGGGGGCGTAAAAGCTTTCGCCCGCCGTGCCGGGACCTTCCGGGAGCAGGCCGATCGATCCGGCGGGATCCGGGGGATCCGGCCGTTCCGGGGTTCGCGGAAGGGGCGCGTTCGCCCCCGGCGCCGCCCCGGAGGCGGCGCCGCTTGAGTCATACGTGTTCTTCATGTGTTTTCTTCGTCCGGCGGGGCCCGGCGGGCGTCCGCCGGGCTTCCGCCCTTAAATTTTTATGTGTTTTCATGCGGCCGTCCGGAGACGGCGCGCGTGAATCTACCCGACCCGGCGCGGGAATGCAAGCCTTTTTCGGCGGGGCCCGCCCGGCCTTTAAGGCGTTTCCCGCGTCCGGCGCCGCCCCGCGCTCCCCCGCCGGGGGCTTCCGGGAGAGGCGCCCCGGAACGGGCGCGGATCCTTTGGCGGCGCGGGCCGCGCGGCTTTTTTTACTGTCCGGCCGGAGCCGCCGCGCGGCCCCCTCGCGTACAAATATTAATCCGGTAAAAATATTTAATAGGCCGGCGCCGCGTCCGGCGCGTTCGCTCAGATCTTGGCCGATCGGGCGCCCGCGGGGCCGTTTCGGGTTGCGCGGGCGGCCCTTTTGCGCTTTAATACGGCGCCGCCGCGCCCCCGGGGCCTCGGGAAACGGCTCCGGAACGTTCCGGCGCGGCGGATAACGAGGAAAACATGAAAGAAACGCATTACGATTCGATTACGAAGGCGGGCGCGCCCGGGGACGAAGCGGTCCCCGGCGCCTTCCCCGCGGGCAGAAGCCCGGAGGAATACCTGCGCGCGGCCTGCGCCATCCTGGACGGCAAGTACGGCGAGATCGTCGCCGCCGGCCCCTTCGCCCGGGCGGAGCGCCCGGCCCCGGCGGCCCCGGGGCGGGCCGCCCTCTTCCGGGAGGAAGCCCCCGGCGCGGACGAAGGCGCCGCGCCCCCGCTCATGCGGGCCTTCGCCGGGCACCTGCGCCTCCTCCGGGAGCGCAATTTCTTCGACGTGTACATCGAGGGGCTCATGCGCGCCCTGCCGGAGCGCCCCGCCCCCGCGGCGGAGCCCGCCCCGGGCGGGGACGAAAGCGCCGCCCCGGAACCGCTCCCGGACGGCGGCGGCGCGCTCCGGACGGAGCTCGGCGCGGCCCTCGCCGCCGCGGAGAACCCCCTCGAGGTCATGAACGCGCTTTACCTGCGCCGGATCCTGGAGGGGGACGGCGCCCCCGCCGCGGCCCCGCTCGCCCGGGCCTGCCGCGCGCGCCCGGAGCTCGTCCGGCGGCTCGCGCTCCTGCCCGCCCCCCTCGCGCTCGTGGCCGGGCACCGGAGCCTCGCGGAGCTCGCCGGGACCCCCGAGGGGGCCGGCCTCTACCTGCGGGAGCTGTTCGCGCACCTGCGCTGCGACCACGAGCTCTTCGGGGAGGAGGGCCGCGAGCTCAAAAAGCGCGCCGCCCGGATCCAGAACGGCGCGAGCCTGCGCTTCTACGCGATCCGGAACCTCTGCCGCGCCGGGCTCAACGTCAACGAGGCGGCCGAGTTCGTGAACTCCGACTACCCGGAGCTCTACCGGCACTACCTGATCCGGAACCGCCGCTACCACACCCCCAAGTACGGGCTGCGCCGCACCGCGGGCCAGTACCGGGGCCGGCGCAAGACTCCGGACGGGATCACCGGCCAGGCGGCGCTCGGGAGCCTCCGGCGCATCTCCCTTTTCATCTCCGTGTACGAGACCCTCACGGGCCGGCGGGAGGGCGGCCGGCTCGTCATGAGCGACAACGCCCTCACCGCCGCGGCCCTGCTCACCCGCCAGGCCGTGAAGTTCACCGGGGAGAGCGTCCCCGAGCGCCTGCTCGCGGACGATCTCGGCCGGGCGGCCGCCGTGATCGGGAACACCTGCCGGCGGGACGGGCTCAAGGCCCCCGAGTCCCTCCGGCGCCTGCGCGGGAGCCTCGAGACCTGCCTCAGGCGCCGCAAGGCCCGCGCGGCCGAAAAGGCGGACCTGCTCGCGCGGGGGCTCATCGCCGAGCCCGAGATCCGCGCCATGCTCGCCGATCTCCGCGACCGCGACCCGGCCGCCTGCCTCACCGAGGGCTGCGCCAAAGGCGACCAGGCCGCGGCCGACCTGCGCCTCTTCCTGACCGCGGAGACCTACGAGAACCGGCGCGACCCGGACGGGTTCCGCTACCGGACCTTCAGCGGCGCCCCGCGCCTCGGGGCCCCGTCCTTCCGCCGCGGCGCCGACGCCGCGGGCCTGCGCCGGCTCCGGGCGGACATGCGCTCGCTCGGCCGCTAGGGAGGCGCGCGTGTTCATCCCGGCACTGGCCGAGACCCTGGCGAGCCTCGCCGGGCTGCTGGCCGCGGCGGCGCTGTCGGCGGGAACGGCCCACGCGGGCCGGTTCGTGTTCGCGCCCTTCTTCGCGGCCGCCTTCCTGCTCGGCCTGCGCCGCCTCGCGAAGCTGCGCGCCGAGGAGGCGGCGGCCGCGGGGCCGCCGCCCCTCGTCCTCACCCGGGCGGAGCTGCGCGCGCGGACCTTCCCGGACCGGCTCTACCTCGGCGAGGGCTTCCCGTGGGAAAAGGAGCAGGCGGCCGCGCTGTACCGCGTGCTCGAAAAGGACCCGGCCCTGTGCCGGGCCCCCCGGGACGCGTCCCGCCGGGGCTCGGGGTTCATCCAGCGGCTCGGGCGGGCCTCCGACGTGTACCTGCCGCTCGGCTTCTTCGACGGGCACACCCTCATAACCGGCACCACGGGCGCGGGCAAGACCCGCCTCTACGATCTGCTCTGCGCCCAGGCGGTGTTCCGCGGCGAGGGGGTCGTGGTGATCGACCCGAAGGGCGACCGCGATCTCTACGAGAATATCCGCGCCGCCGCCGCGGCCTGCGGGCGGGAGGTGCTCTTCTTCCACCCGGCCTTCCCCGACCGCAGCATACGCTTAAATCCCCTCCACAGCTTCAGCCGCGCCACCGAGCTCGCGGCGCGCTTAAGCTCCCTCGTGCCCGTCGCCCGCGGCAAAAGCGACCCGTTCCGCGGCTTCGCCTTCGCCGCCCTCAACGCCGTGATCGGCGGGATCGTCGAGACCGGGCGGCGGCCCACCCTCAAGCTGGTCCGCTACTACATCGGCTCGCGCCTCACGGAGCTCGCCCTGCTCGCGTTCAGGTGCGCCTTCGACCGCTGCCTCGGGGACTCCTCCCCGGCCGGGGAGGAGTGGGCGGCGCTCCGCAAGGAGACCTCGAAGTACCCGGGCCGCCTGCTCGCGAAGTACGAGGCGCTCTACCTCAAAGCCATGAAGCCGTACCGGAAGCGGGCGAGCGAAGCCCTCGAGGCCCTCGCCGAGCTCGCCCGCCACGACCCGGACCACTACAAAAAAATGACCGCGTCGCTGCGGCCCGTGCTCGAGATGCTGACGGCGGGCGAGCTCGGGAGCCTGCTCTCCCCCGCGGAGGACGACGATCTCGGCAGAAGGACCCGGAGCCTCGCCGAGATCGTCCGCGGGAACATGATCCTCTACGCGGGGCTGGACTCGCTCACCGACGGCCAGACCGGGGCCGCCCTGGGCTCGCTGCTCCTCGCCGACCTGGCCGCCGTGGCGGGGGCCCGCTACAATTTCGGGAAAGACCTTGGCGCGGTCAACCTCTTCGTCGACGAGACCGCCGAGGTGATCAACGACCAGCTCATCCAGCTCCTCAACAAGGGGCGCGGCGCGAAGTTCCGGATAACCGTGGCCACCCAGACGATCGCCGACTTCGAGGCGGGCCTCGGCAGCCCCGCCCGGGCCCTCCAGGCGCTCGGGAACGTCAACAACCTGATCTCGCTGCGCACCATCGACCGCGACACCCGCGAGTACGTGAGCGCCTCGCTCCCGAAGACCCGGGTGCTCTTCCGCTCCGAGAGCGCGGCGCGCTCCCAGGACTCCGAGTCCCTCACCGCCGTGAAGACCCTCGTCTCGGACGGCTTCGCCGAGACCGAGGCCGCGGTCTTCCCGCCCGAGACCCTCGCGGAGCTGCCCGACCTCGAGTACATCGCCCGCGTGGGCGGGGCCACCGTGATCAAGGGGCGGATCCCGTTCTTAAAGCCGGAATGACGGAAAAATCGGGGGCGGGCGCCGGTCCCGCCGGCGCCCGGGAGGGGTCAGATCCGCACTTTGCGGACGAAGAAGATCATGACGAGGGCCAGGGCGGTCAGCGCCGCGCCGCAGTGGAAGACCCCGGCCGCGCTGCCCGAGCCCATCGTCTCGGCCACCACGATCCCGGAGAGGATGTTGCCGGTGTTGACGCTGTTGTTGTAGAGCGTGGTGGCCTGCCCCGGGATCGAGGGCAGGAGCTCCTGCATGTAGACCATGCCGAGCCCGGCCAGGATCCCGATGAACACCGCGTTCAGGAACTGGAGGAGAAGGAGGGAGACGACCCCGGGATGCGTGAGGCTCAGGCACGCGTAGAAGGCGACTCCCGCGGCGGCCGAGACGACGACGGCGAACTTGAGGCCGGTCTTTTTGGCGGCGACGCTGCCGAGGAGGAGCGCCGGGATCTCGAGGAAGGCCGCGGTCCCCATCATGAAGCCGGGCAGGCGCTTATCGAGCGCGAGCTCGTCCGTGACGAAGATCGGCATGGCCGCGAGGTAGGCGGTGTTGCTGGCCCAGAGCAGGGTGAAGGCCGCGAAGGCGAGGACGACGCTGGGGTTGCCGAGGATGAGCCGGAGCGACCCGGGGCCTTTCTCCTCCCCCGCGGGGCGGGCCGCGCCCTTCGGCATCAGCAGGAACGCCGTGACGGCCCCCGCCGCGAAGATCGCCGCCGCGCCCGTAAACGAGCCGTTCGGTCCGGCGCTCACGAACAGGGCGTAGGTGAGCGGCGGGGCGACGACCCACGACAGGGAGAACATCGCGCGCATGTACGAGGTGAACATGACCGACTCCCCGTAGCGGCGCAGCGAGTACTCGCGCCCCAGGGCGAAGACCTGGGGGCCCGCGACGGCCGAGAGGCAGGAGAGGAGCACCCCGGCGGTGATCACGACGGAGTAGACCGGGAAGATCATGTAGACGAGCGCCATCAGCGCCCCGGAGACGAAGCCGGCGATCATGAGCAGGCGCCTCGGGATCCGCCCGTCCGAGAACTTGGCGAGGATCTGGGTGACGACGATCCCGGCGACCGCCGACACCGTGTAGAACATGCCGAGCTGCCCGCTCCCGGCCCCCACCGTCTTGACGAGGTAAAGGCTGAGCACCGGCAGGACCATCGCGAACGAGGACCCGGCGCAGAACGTGAGCCCGAGGAAGGCGAAAAATCTTTTGTCCGTAAACTGCCTGAGCATAGCGCCCCTTCCGCTTTACCGCCGCCGGGCCCGGGGCCCGGCGGCGCGCCGCGCGGCGCGGCTGTCTGTAGTAATAATAATAAGCGCGCGCGGCCGGGTTTTTACTCCGGATCCGCGGCCGGGCCGGCGCCCCCGCCCGGGACGAGCCGGATCCCGCCCTCCGCGGGCTCCGCGCGCCGGGCGCGGTAAAGGCCGCCGATCGCCATCTTGAACTTTCTTTTGCTCATGCCGAAGCGCCGCTCGATCGCGGCGGGATCGGAGAAGTCCCCGTACGGGAGGAAGCCCCCCGCCCGCCCGAGTTCCCCGAGCAGGAATTCCTCCGCGCTTCTCACCCCCGCCATGCCGGGCTCCCTGAGGGTCACGCCGACCCGGAAGTCGCGGCGGACGGAGCTTATCCAGCCCCTGAGCCGGCGGCCGGGGACGGGATCCGCGATCGCCGCGGCCTCCGCGGCGGGGAGGAGCCCGTAGCAGGTTCCGCTCACGAGCGCCTTCCAGCCGAGGGGCGCGCGGGCGATCAGGGTGAGACCGACGGGACTCCCCGCCCCGAGGGGCGAGCCCTTCGGCAGGGTCTCGGGGATGTGCCGGTCGAATTTTTGGGTCGCGAAGATCCGGCCCTCGCGGTCGACGGCCGCGTAAACCAGGATCGTTTCGCCCGGGCGGAGCGGCCCGTCCTGCTCCCGGAACGGGATCATCAGATCCTTGCGGATCCCCCAGTCGAGGTAGGCGGCGCCGGGGGTCACGTCTTTGACCGCGAGCCGGCCGGCCTCGCCCGCGAGGAGGCGCGGGCGGCGCGCGGTGACCGTCATCTTCCCGTCGTCGAGGTAGCAGAAGACCTCGGCCGCCGCGCCGGGCGCGGGGTCCGCGGGAAGCTGGGAGAGCGGCAGGAAGAGCTCGCCCGCGGCGCCGCCGTCGAGGAAGGCGCCTTTCGGATCGAGCCGGGCGATTCTGAGGGTGTTCATTCTGCCGATGATGATGCGCATACGCGTTACCGTCTCCGGGGGCGGCCGGAAGCGGCGCGCCGCGGGTGAAAAAGAACGGGAAACCCGCCGCCCGCGGCGCGGATCCCCCGTCATAATGTGACCGGGATCATTGTACACCGCCCGCCCGAAAAAAGAAACACCCCGCCGCGCCGGGCGATCCCCCCCCGCCCGGGCGCTTCCGGGCAAAAAACAAATGCCGGACGCCCCGCCCGCGCCGCGCGGGACGGCTATACTGCCCGACCGAACGGCGCCCGGGCGGAGAGCCCGGGGCGCCGGGGAGAAACGCGAAATGACAATCTCAATCACTTCGGCGGCGCGCGGCGCCGTCCTCGCGGCGGTCCTCGCCGCCCCGGCGGGCTGCTCGCTCGGCATCGGCGCCGGCGAGTACGGCTGCGCGGGCCTGCCCCGCGGGGTCCGCTGCCTGAGCGCCCCGGAGGTGTACCGGCAGCGGCGCGCCCTCGCCGCCGCGGCCGCGGACCCGGGCGCGGCGCGGGACGGGGAAGAAAAGGCCGGCGCGGCGCCGGCCCGGACGGGCGCGGGCGCGCCCGTTCCGGCCGGGGACGAAGAGCCCCGGGAGATCTTCCGCACCCGCGGCGACGTCATGATCACCTGGATCACCCCGTACGAAGACGCGGCGGGCAACCTCCGCGGCGAGACGGCGATCTGGACGGATCTCGGCAACGGCGCCTGGGGCGCAGCCCCGGCGGGCGGCTTCCGGCGCGAGGCCGGAGAAGGCGCCGGCGGCCCCGCCGCCCCCGCGGCCCCCTGGCGCGAGGAGACGGCGTCCGGCGGGAACCGCCCCGCCGCGGCGCGATAACGCACTTTATAAGGAAAAAACACATGGAAACGACACAGCAACGCCTCGCGGGCGCCCTCCGGCGCGCCGCGGCGCTCATCCGGGCCGGCCGGCCCCTCATCATCGTCGCGGCGGCGCTCGCCGCCGCGTCCGCGGCGGGAGACGCGTGCGCGGGCACGGGCGGCGAGGAATTCGCCGAGGTCTGGGACACGCTCAAGAACTGGATCCAGGGCACCCTCGGGCGCGTGGTCTGCGGCAGCATGATCCTCGTGGGGATCGTCGCCGGGGTGGCGCGCCAGAGCATCAGCGCCTTCGCCGTGGGCATCGGCGGCGGCATCGGGCTCTACAACACCCCCACGGTCATCGAGAGCGTGCTGAGCGCGGCCCTCGGCCCGGACTCGGCCCCGCTCCTCGAAAAATGGCTGGCCGCGGGCGCTTCCGGGCCCTTCTGAGGCCCGGGCGCCCTTCCCCCGCGGGCCCGGCGGACGGACTTCCGGCCCCGGCCGCCCCGCGGAGGTTGAGCCCCGCCCGAAAAAATCGCATAATAGAGGCGGCGCGGGCGGGCGCCGGGATCTTCCCGGGCCGGCGGCCCGCCCTTCGGGGAAAAGACACATGTATTTGGTAGATTCGCACTGTCATCTCGACGCCCTCGCCTATCCGGAGATCCACCGCGACCCGGCCGACGCCCTGGCCAAGGCCCGGGCCGCGGGCGTCACCCACGTCCTGGCGCCGGGGGTCGACCTCGCGTCGTTCCCGCGCCTTTACGAAATGACCAAGGATTTGCCCGGGGTCTGGTGCGCGTGCGCCGTGCATCCCGAGAACCTCGCGGAGACGGGCGGCGAATGGGACGAGAACCTGATGCGCGCGTACCTGTCCCGCGACCGGGTGGCCGCGCTCGGCGAGACCGGGCTCGACTACGTGAACGCGCCGGAAACCAAAGACCTCCAGATCGAAAGCTTCGCCCGCCAGATCCGTCTGGCGGCGGAGCTTAAAAAGCCCCTCATCGTCCACTCCCGGGGCGCGGGGGACGACTGCCTCGCGCTGCTCCGCTCCGAGGGCGGGCGCGAGGCGGGCGGGGTGATGCACTGCTTCTGCGAGAGCCGCGAGGTCGCGCGCCGGGCCCTGGACCTGGGCTTTTACCTGTCGTTCTCGGGGATCGTCACCTTCAAGAACGCGGAGAACGTCCGGGACGCCTGCCGCTACGCGCCCCTCGAGCGGATCCTGGTCGAGACCGACGCCCCCTACCTCGCCCCGGTCCCGAAGCGGGGCAAGCCGAACGAGCCCGCCTACGTGGCCTACACGGCGCGGGCCGCCGCGGCGCTCAAGGGCGTCCCTTACGAGGAGTTCTGCGACCTGACCGCGCGGAACTTCGCCGCCTGCTTCCGGGTGAGCCTGGACTGAGCGGGCGGGATCACTCCCCGTCCGCGGCGTAGTCCCCGCGCGCCCCGGCCGCCTTCTCGCAGGCGCCGCAGTCCGAGCAGCCGTTGCAGAAGATCCGGCGGCTGCAGGCGTCGCAGATCGGCCGGTAGCGCGGCTTGTAAAGCTCCTCCTCCCGCAGGGGGAAGCCGAGGGGATCCTTAAGCGCGAACACGATGGGTTTCCCCCGGAACGACACGCCCGATTTGAAGGCCTGCTCGGTCTGCAGGGCGTTCCCCTCGATCCGGTAGACGCGGCCGTTCCGCGCGAAGCGCCGCCCGGTGCCGCAGAACACGAAGGTGACCCCGGCCTCGGCGCATTCCCGGGCGAGGCTCTCCACCCACGCGAAATCGCACACCCGCGCCCCCGCGTAGTTCTCGCCGTCGCAGAGCACCTGCTCGATCGCGCCGGTCTTCAGGTACTCCCGCAGCGTCACCGGCCCGATGAAGGGCGCGCACATGATCCCCTTGTGCCGGAACGGCAGATCGAGGAGGACGGGGACGCGCTCGTCGGCCCGGCGCTGGTTCTCGGCCGACACGTTGAAAAAGATATTCTCCCAGCCGTCCCCCCAGTCCGGGGGCAGGCAGGCCGCGACGCGCTCGGGGCGCTTGGTGAGGAGGAAGAACTTCACGTCGGGGCGGGCCGCCATGATCCGCCAGGCGTCGGGGCGCCACGGGTCGGCCTCCGCGAGGAAAAAGTCCGAGGTCATGCAGACCCGGATCGTCTCGCCGCTCCGCACGACGTAGCCGCCCGCGCGGTTCCGGCGCAGGGGGTAGGCGAAGCCCGCGCGGTTGCGGCGGATCTCCCGCCCGTCGAGCCCGTGCGCCCGATCGAGGAAGAACATGTAGCAGTTGTCGCAGCCTTCGCTTTTTTTGACGCAGCCGTGCCAGGGGTTCCAGATGTCGTGCATGTTTTTTGTCCTCGCCCCGCGGGGCGGCCGGGCCGCCGCGCCCGCCTCCCCGGGGCCTGTGGGGCATTATAGCGCGGCCGGCCCGCCCCGCGGGTAAAAAATCTCCCGCGGGAGAGCCCCGCGCGCCGCGGCAAATGCTATAATAGTCACAGTTTTAACCAACCGGCTCCCCGCCCGGGCGCCGGATTTTACCGGAGGTTGTCCAGATGGCTGAAGAAACCGTATTTTCCAAGATTGTCCGGGGCGAGATCCCGGCCGACGTCCGCTACCGCGACGACGACGTCACCGTGTTCGCCGACATCGCCCCGAAGGCCAGGGTGCACCTGCTGATCGTCCCGAACCGGGTCATCCCCTCCGTCAACGAACTCGAGGAGTCCGACGCGGCCCTGATCGCCAAGATGATCCTGACCGCGAAGAAGGTCGCCGCTGCCGAGGGCATCGCCGCGAACGGCTACCGGCTGATCTTCAACTGCGGCGCGGACGGCGGCCAGGAAGTGCCGCACCTGCACCTGCACCTCCTCGGCGGGGAAAAGCTGAGAACGATCGGGCTGGGTTTCTGAGGGAGCCGCGCTGAACCATGTCGCTGAAGAAATACGCGAAGATCGCCCTGCTCGCCGCCGCCGTGGCCGCCCTGGGCGGCTGCTCCGCCGTCGAGGATCTGTTCGGGACCGGGAAAAAGGCGCCGCCCGAGTCGGTCGAGGTCAAGCCGATCGTCAGACAGGCCCCGAAAGCCGCGCCCAAGAAGAAGCCCCGGCGCCAGGCCGCGCGCCGCCCGGCCGCCACCGGCCCGGTCATCGACGAGAACGGCCTGCCCGAGACCGTGACGGAGGCGCCCACCCTGGGATCCCGGCGCGAGGCCGCGGCCTGCGCGGGCGATCCCGAGGAAATCGAAGCGGCCTTCGGCCGCCTCGCCTCCGACGCCGGCTACTCCTTCGAGCCGCGCCAGCCCAACCTGGTCATGGTGAGCGGCGTCTCCGCGGGCGCCGGGGTCTGCCGGACCGGGGTCTCGTACAGCGCCGCCGTGCGCGATCACATCGGCGACTCGGGCCGGCTCACCCCGGCGGGCGCCGACGTGAGCCGCCGGATCCTGCAGTCGGCCTCGGGCACCTCGTACGCGTACCTGGTGCGCGTCGCCAAGTCCCAGAACATCGACTACCTGGTGTCCGGCGTGGCGGCGGCCAAGAACGGCCGGATCAACCTCGTGCTCAAGATCACCGACATCAAGTCGGGCGCGACCGTGTGGCAGCGGACCGACTCCCTGTAGCGGGGGCCGGCGGATCCGTCCGGGGGGAAACGCGCGTTTCCCCCCTTTTTTTGTTTTTCCGCCTCCTCTTTTTTTGCTTTTTTTTTGCCCGCGCGGACAAAAAAAGGGGCCGTCCCGCGGGACGGCCCCCGGCCGGGCGGGATCTTACTCCTCTTCCCCGGCCCGGGATCTCTTCAGATACTCCTTGGACATGTTGTAGTCGATCTTGGAGGCGCCTCTGATGGCGTCGACCATCAGGTAGTTGTCCTCCTTGGCCTTGCCGGTCGCGATCTGGCGGCTCAGGAAGTCGTCGCGGGACGCGTCCGGGCCGGTCTTCTCCTCGACGGCGGTCAGCGCCAGGATATAGGGGGCGCCCTCCGCAGTGTCGAATTTGGCGAAGGTCGCGCCGCCGTCCGCCGCGCGCGGCATCTCGAACACGTTCTTGGCCACGGCCTCGTCGGTCTTGTTGTCGAGGCGGGTGATCGAGCGGGGCTTTGCGATCTTAAGTTTGCCCGAGGCCTGCTCGCCGGAGACGGACTCGCCCTTCTCAAGCTTCGCGAGGATCCCGGCCACGTACTCCTCGGCGCGGCCCCTGGCCCGCGCGTCGGCGATGTCGGCCCGGATCAGATCGCGGACCTCCTCGAGCTTCTTGGGAGCCTTCGGGGTGTAGTCCTCGATGTGCACGACCAGGAAGGCGGTCTGGCCGAGCTCGATCACGTCGGAGTTCATGCCGCTCTGACGGAGCTCGGGATCGAAGATCTTGTCCAGCACGGTCTGCTCGGAGAACGGGTACGCGAGATCCTTGGCGTCGGACGCCAGGGACTCGTAGGTCTTTATTTTGACGGTGTCCGAGGGGTGATCCTTGTCCGACTCGTTGGCGGCCTTGGCGGCCGGGTCGAGGGAGTCGGGGTTCTCGTAGGAGATGTCCGCGACGATCTGCCGCTTGTCGAGGAACACCTCGTTGCTCTGCTCCTTCACGTAGCGCTCGACCACGTCGGCCTTCGATTCCTCGTAGGGCTTGGCCGCCGCCGGGATGATGGCGTCGAGCTTCACGATGTGCACGCCGAAGTCGGACTTGAACGGCGCGGAGATCTCGCCGACGTTCCGGAGCGAGAAGGTCGCCCGGTCGATGCTCAGGTCCTGGTTGCCCGAGGCGAAGGCCGGGAGCTTGCCGCCCTTGTCCGCGGAGGTTTTGTCCTGCGAGTACTTTTTGGCGAGCTCCGCGAAGTCGGCGCCCGCGTCGAGCTCGGCCTTGGCCGCGGCCGCTTTCTCCATGGCGTCGTCGCCGGTGAACAGGATATGGGAAATCTCCCGCTTCTCGGGGATGGTGTAGAGATCCGAGTGCAGGTTGTAGAAGGCGGTGAGATCCTCGTCGGTGTAGTGCACGTCGCCCTTAACGTCGGGCACGGTCAGGTAGATGTAGGAGAACTTCACCCGGTCGGCCTGCAGGTAGCGGTCGCGGTTCTGCTCGTAGAAGGCGGCGATCTCGGCGTCGCTCACCGCCTCCCCGCCCGCGAATTTGGCGGGATCGATGTCAATGCGCGTGTAGGTCCGCTTCTCGGTGAGGAGGCCGGCGACGCGGGCGATCTCCCCGGGCAGCGCGAACTGATCCTCGATGACGGGCTTGAGGAAGGTCTCCTTGGAGATGTCGCCGCGCAGCGCCTCGCCGAAGATCTCGGGGCTCTGGTAGCCGGCCATGCGCAGCACCTTCTCGTACTGCTCCTGGCTGAACTTGCCGTCGACGCGGAACTCCGGCATCGCCTTGATCCGGGCCCGGACGAGCTCCGCGGGGATCTCGATGCCGGCGTCGGCGATATGCTGGGCCAGGGCCTCCTCGTTAATCATCCTCTCGAGGATGCTGGCCTTGAACTTGCTGTTGAAGCCGGGGTCGGAAGCCATCTGCTTCTCGAAGTACTGGCGGCCGAACTGCCGTTCCAGGCGGTTCTTCTCGAGGCGCACCTGGTTCTCGAGCTCGTACTCGGGGATCTTCACGTCGTTGACTTTCACGGGATCCAGGTTGCGCTCGGGGATCAGGTAGGAACCCACCCCCGCGACCGCGAAGGAAACGATGATGACGGCGAACAGGATCTTGGCCACCGGGCCCGTCGCGCCCTCGCGGAGTTTATCGGTAAACATGAATCATTGACTCCAAAAATGCACTGCACAAAAAAACAATCGCCGGCGGAAAGGCCGCCGCGGCACGAAAACCGCCGTTATTATAAATTAAAAGCACACCTTAATGTGTGCTTTAATACAAATCGGGCAAAAAAACAGCCTTCGGCCCGGAAAGGTACGGCCCCGGGCGGGCGTTTACTTGATGGCGTCCTTGAGCGCCTTGCCGGCGCGGAACTTCGGAACCCGGCGGGCCTCGATCTGGACCACGTCCTTGGTTCTCGGGTTGCGACCCATGCGGCTCTTGCGGTCCTTCACCTCGAAAGTGCCGAAGCCCACGAGCGTGATGGCTTCGTTGTTGCTGAGAGTTTCTGTAACGACGCTTTCGAAAGCCCTCAAGGCTTCGTCGGCTTTCTTTTTGGTAATGTTGGCCTTTTCGGCGATCTTCTCAACCAGCTGGGTCTTGTTCATCTCTGCCCTCATTTATAGTTTCGTGTTATCGTTCTAATACTTCGCGGCAGGCAAAACATACGCGTCGCACGTAACACGCTGCCCGCCCGCGTCACTCTCATTATCGGCGCATGAGCCCGGCGTATCAATCTCATATGGGAAAAACTTCGTGTAGGATCACTAAATTTACGGGGATCCGCGGGAAGACGCACGGATTTTGACCGGGCGCCCCGCGGCCCCGGGACGCGCCCCGGAACGCCCTCACCCGCCCCCGGATCCGCCGCGGCCCGCGCTCGGGCTCCCGGGCGAACTCCCAAGTGGGAACAAAAATTTTAGCGGTCTGGCGAATTTTTAGTATAATGAAAAGGCGCCCCAAGCGAAAAAAACTCATACAGGAGGAATAAAAACAATGTCATCTGAACTTGAGTCCGATGAAAAGATCGTGTACAGAGCGCGAAAAAGCCTGCACATTTTCGACCGCGCCATATTATGTGCGGCGGTGGGGGGGGGGTATTATGCCTCCTCATATTGCTAGCAGAATTAATTCGTGATTATCATGATTTTAAGGGGATTTGGGCTGAACCCGGGTTTGCGACAAAATTCTACCTCTACGTATTCAGTGCCAATAACGGACTCGCGTTATTCGCAGTATTTGTCATACTGCCGGGTGTCTGCATGGCTCTGTGGACCTGGTTCACCGAATATCCCGGTGAACTTTACATCACCAATAAACGAGTCTGCGGTTTCAACAAAAGCACCGGGACGTTCCGCCAGTTCCTGGACAGAGTTGATATGATAACGGCCGGCCGGGCTTGGCTGGGAAATTACGGCACAGTGAAAATAACCACCGGCGGCCAGGACATCGTATCGGACTATATCCACGATCCCGGAACATTCCAGACCCGGCTCGAAGAAGAGATCCAAAAATACAAGAAATTGTCCCGGCCCGGCGACGCTCCGGACGCCGGCAAGGCATCGTAGGACGAGCGCGGGGGCGCGCCGTCCGCTCCCGCGCCGCCCGCCGGCGGCCGGGAGCGAACCGATCACACCGCAGTCTTTAAGTTTTCCCTTATCTTCGAGACGCCCTCTCGCGTCTGATTCACGTAAGCGCGGCGCAATACCGCGCGCCGTTCTTCTCAGATAAACGCGTCTTCGCTCGCCGCCGCGGGATCCCGGGTTCCATCGGCGCATGAGCCCGGCGTATCAATCTCATATGGGAAAAACTTCATGTAGGATCACTAAATTTACGGTGATCCGCGGGAAAACGGACGGGTTTTGACCGCCCTCACCGCGGCCCCGGGACGCGCCCCGGAACGCCCTCACCCGCTCCCGGAACCGCCGCGCCCCGCGCTCGGGCTCCCGGGTGAACTCCCAAGTGGGAACAAAAATTTTAGCGGTCTGGCGAATTTTTAGTATAATGAAAAAGTTTCCGCCAAGGGGCAAACATAACGAAAGAAATTAGGAGGAATAAAAACAATGTCATCTTCATCAAAGGAGCACGCAGAGAAACCGGAGAGGGGGGGGTGAAACGGCGGCTGTGCCTTTCACATTGATGCCCGGCGAACAAATCGTGTGCCGGGCGCGCAGGAGCATGCGCGCTTGCTTTCGTTTCGGTCCCGTGGTCTGGGCGTCTGCGGGCATCTTCCTGGCGTACGATTTTATCCAAAACGGGGCCGACGCAATTTATTGGTCGCTTTGGGGGTGGTTTGGGGAGATTGTTAGTAAGTATTGTGGCTTTTTGGTTTTACGCCCGCCATCTATGCCCAGTTACATGCCCGGCCACATAGGATGGGCCGACGCAATTTATTGGTCGTTGGTTGGGTGCTTTCTGCTGCGCGCCGCCTGGGGGGTCTGGCTCGCGAGATCGGAATTCAAAGGGGAACTTTACGTCACCGACAAACGCTTCATCGGCTACAAAGGCCGGCCTGACGTCGTCAGGCGCGATCTCTTCGGGCCACTCCCTCAAATTGCGTGGGCAATTGCGGATACGGAAATCCCTACACCCTACGTCGTCAGGCGCGGCCTCTTTGGGGGATACACCGCGAGCCCTGATGTGGGCGGCTCCGCGGTAGGTTGCCTCCTATTGATGCCGATTTTGGTATTTGTTTTGTTTCCGATTGTGGTGTTTATTTCCGTTTTATGGCTTTTATGGCTCTTGTTTGGCCGCCCCATCAACGATATCGTGTCTAAACGGAAACTGGACCCCGAAAGCGTCCGGGAGGTCTTCCTGTCCCTGGACGAGATCGATTCGGTCTCCGTCCGCCGGAGCCTGTTCCGATATTACGGCACCGTGACGGTAAAAAGCGGAGACGACGAACTCAGGTTCCGTTATGTCCTCGATCCAAGGAACTTCAAGGCCCGGCTCGAAGAGGAGATCGAAAAATACATGGACCAAATCCGGGAACAACGCCAGGAACAACGCCGGGAACAACGCCGGATCGAGAAAAATATCGAGTTGAACAACTATTTCAACGACCCGGAGTTCCGGGCCAAACTCGAGGAACAGATCGAAAAATACGTGGGACGATCCGGAGCCGCCGCCGTCGCCGACAAGATCTTGGACGACAAAACCCCCGACCCCGGCAAGGCCTCAGACGACGAAACCCCGGACGCGTCCAAGGCGCCGTAGGACGGGCGGCTCGGTAACCGCGGCTCCCCCGGCGAACGCGGGCCGCGGGCCCCGCACTCTCCGCGGCGGCGGGCCCGGCGCGGGTTCGCCGCCGCGCGATCTTCATGCTCTCCCCTGTTTTCACGGCGCCGCTCGCGTCGGATTCCCGTCGGCGCGGCACAACGCCGCCGCGAACCGTTCTTCTCGGGTAAACGTGTCTTCGTTCTCAGCCACGGCGGGATCCCGGATTCCGGGCGGCCCGCGTCCGGGA
>CAZFNS010000019.1:20032-22797 GCA_964520475.1 uncultured Enterobacterales bacterium | reverse complement strand
CGGCTACTGCGCGGCCGTGGAGTAGGTTTTCTGCACCTGGTAAGCGGCCGTGTACCGCACGGTCTCACCGGAGGCCGCGTCGGTTACGTCGAAGCCCAGGTGGAGAACGGCCGTCTTCTCGCCGCCGTCGTCGACCTGCAGGCCGTCGCCTATCCTCAGAACGTCGCCGCTCGTGAATTCCTTCGCGCCGGCCTCGTCGTCGCCGAACCAGTACAGTCCCTTCGCCTGCCGCGGATCCACTCCCGGGCCCCGGATGAGCATGACGACGTCCGCGTAGGCGGATTCCGGCTGACCGTCCCGCTGGGCGATGACGACGTCGGGAACGCCGTCGTCTTCATTCGTTATCACTTGATCGGCGCTCGGATCCGTCCCGTTGTAGGTCATGAGATAGGCCAGGTAGGCGTCATAGGGAACCGTGCCGACGTCGCCGAGGTAAGCGCCGCATTCCCCGGCGGAAACCCAGCCGTTGGTGATCCAGTTCATGTCCACGGGGAGACACGGATTGTCCGGGGCGTCGAGAGTCACTTGATACGTCAATATCTCGTAAGGCGCGCGGTTCCGCAAACCGAAGGAGCAGCCGGTGAAATCGTCGATGGCGGCGGTTCCCCCGGTGGCGTTCGCGCCCGCCGCCTCGAGGGTAATCCCGTAGACGGACTCCCCGTCGTAGCTCCCCAGCTTAACGGCGTCGCCGAGCGGCACCTCGGCCTGAAAATCTTTGGCGGCGCCGCAGTCGACGCTGACAAAAGCTTGCGGGTATTCGGTCAGGTTGGATTCCGGCATCTTCACGAGCACGGTGCCCGACGCCGCGAGTCCCCCCGGGAAGGCATGGTCGGCCGCGGTTTCGGATAATAAGTACGCCGTGTCCGCCCACTCGCCCGAAGCGCCCGGCTGCTCGGCCGTGTAAGTTTTCCGGATGTCGTAATCCGCGAAGTAAGGCGTGCATACCTCCATGTAATCCTCATAGTATGAGTCGTACTCGTACGTGCACTCGTCGTACTCGAGGTGCAGAACCTGGTTGGTTTCCTTGCCGTCGCTGACCTGCACGCCCTCGCCGATCCTGATCACGTCGCCGTTGGTAAACTGGACGACGTTATCGGAGTCGTCGCCGAACCAGAAGTAACCGACCGAATTTTCGTTCACATAGGATCCGCTGATGAGCATAATGACCTCGACGTAGTCGGATTCCGGCTCCCAGCCCTTCGAGTCGATGAGGATTTCGTCACTGACGTCAATCCGGGTGTCGTTGGCGGACGAATACGGGTCGTAAGTCATGAGATAAACTTCGGGGAAGTAGGAGGTCTCGATGTGCTCCGTCCTGCTGTCGACCCAGGACCAGCTGTCCATCCATTCGGACGGGGTGGTAGACTCCTCGTCCCCGCAGGCGGTCAGCGCCGCCCCCAGCGCGAGCGCCGCGCCGAAAGCGAGCCATTTGTTCTTTTTATGTAAATTCATATCGGTTCCTTATCGCAAGTTGGGTAAACCGGCCTTAAAAGCCCCGTAAACGGCGCCCGGGCGCGGCGTGACAGACAGATTTTAAACGATTTGGGTCCGGCCGGCCATAAATTTAAGGCGCGCGGATCCGCGCGCGTGAATTATTTCACACGGGGCGCCCGGGAGGATCCGCGGACGCCGCGGCTCCGCGGACCGGGAGCAGCCGCAGGGAACGGCCGCCCTCGCGGATCGCGCGCGCGAAAAACCCCGGGGGCGGAACCCGCTTCCCCGGGGCAAATCCCGTATGACCGCCGGCCTTCCCCCGTTCCCGGAGGAAGCCGGCCGCCGGACCGTTCTTATTCCGCGGGTTCCGCGGGGGCGTTCACGATCCGCCGCGCCTCGGGCTCGGCGGCGCCGTTCGCGTTCGGCAGTTTCACGGGCGCGGTTACCGTCTCCGTCACGATCCTGCGCGCCCCGGCCGCGGCCGCCGCGTCCGCGCCTGCGGCGTCAACCCCGATCGGCATGGGTTCGGTCGAGTAGGTTTTCCGGATCTGATAATCCGCGATATAGCTGTAGCCGTCCTGCGCGTCGTACTGAAGGTGCAGAATCTGGTTCTTTTCCCCGCCGTCGTCGACAAGCACGCCCTCGCCGATTCTGAACACTTCGCCGTTGTAAAACGTGTCGTAGTTCGCCTCGTCGTCGCCGAACCAGTACCAGCCGTAAGAGTTCGCGTCTACCTCGCCCGCGGGGCCGCCGATGAGGATCACCACGTCGGCGTAGCCGGATTCCGGCTGATCGGCGTACTCTTCGATGACGATATCGGGAAGGCCGTCGTCCTCGTTGTAGATAATCCGGTCGTCCGCCGCGTTTTGGTTATAGGTCATGAGATAAAGGCTGTAGCTGCCGTCGGTGGTGTTCTCGATGTGCTCCGTCCTGAGGTCGTCGAGCCTGTACGTCGCGGACATCCATTCCGCGGCCTCGGGATCCTGATAAGGGGGTTCTTCGTAAGGGGCGTCTTCGTCGTCGTCGCTCCCGCAGGCGGTCAGCGCCGCCGCCAGCGCGAGCGCCGCGCCGAAAGCGAGCCATTTGTTCTTTTCATGTAAATTCATATCGGTTCCTTATCGCAAGTTGAATATAGCGCCGTAAAACCGCCTTAAAAAGGCTTCGGCGGGTTGTAACGCATAGATTTTAAACGATTTACCCCCGCGCCCGCCACAAATTCGCGGCTCGCGTTTCCTTAACCGTGAATTAATTCACACCGGCGTCCGCGGACGCGCCCCAGGCGATAAATTTTCCCGGATCGCGCCGGGGAGCCGGGTCCCGGCTCCGGCCGT
>CAZFNS010000019.1:11127-19932 GCA_964520475.1 uncultured Enterobacterales bacterium | reverse complement strand
CCGGCGCCGTAAAACGCGCTTACCGGGCGCGCGGGCGGACCCGCCGCCCCGGGGAACGGCGGGAGCCGGCCGCGGCCGCCCGGCGTGCCTTTGCCGCCTCGGGCCGTCAGTCGTCCTTACCGGCGAGCAGGCCCTCCCACTCGGCTTCCTTAAAGCCCACCAGCACTTTGTCGCCGTCGATGAGCAGCGGGCGCTTGACCATCAGGCCGTCCGAGGCGAGCAGGTCGAGCTGCTCGTCCTCGCTCATGGCCGGGAGCCGGTCCTTGAGGTCGAGCTTCCGGTAGAGCTGGCCGCAGGTGTTGAAGAACTTCTTGAGGGGCAGGCCGCTCGCCTCATGCCACGCCTTAAGCTCCTCGCGGGTGGGGTTTTGTTCGGCGATATGCCGGTCCTCGTAGGCGGCGTGACGCTCGTCGAGCCATTTCCTGGCCTTCTTGCAGGTCGTGCATTTGGGATATTCGATAAAAAGCATGGGCTGATCCTCCGCGCCGCGTTCCGCCGCCGGGAATCGTCCCGGCCGCTTCCCGCGGACGCCGTGAAAAAAGAAATAAACTTACGGCACAGAACCATGATAGTCCCGCCCGCGCCGGGCCGCAAGGGCGCCGGGCGCCCCGCGGGGCCGGCGGGCAATTTTTCCCGGCAGGGCCGGGCCGGCGCCCGGGCGGGTCCGGCCCCTGGAACGGCCGGTCACGCGCCGGCCCCGGCGCCCCGCTCCGCCCGTCCCGCGGGCGGTTCCTCCGCCGGGACTCCTTCGCCCGGCCCGGCGCTCTCCGCGGCCCGGTCCCCCGCCGCCGCGGCGTCCGCGTCCGCCGCGCCGCCCTCGGGATCCCAGCCGCCCCCCAGGGCCTTGTAGAGGGAGATCAGGGCCTTGATCCGGTTAAGGCGCCCCTCGGCGAGGGCCTTGTCGAACGAGAGCCGCCGCGCCCGCGCGTCGACGATCCGGTCGAAGTCGGCGCGGCCCCGCTCGAACAGCGCGGCGGCCTCGCGGGTCAGCCTTGCCGCCTCCGCGCTCCCCCGTTCGAGCTTTCGGCACTCGGCCGCGGCGGATCTGACGTTCCCGTAGCCGTCGTCCACCTCTTTGAGGGCTCCGAGCAGCATCTCGTCGAACTCGGCGAGGGAGAGTTTCAGGTCTTGGCTCTTCGCCTCGATATTCGCCCGGATCTTCCCGCCGGTGAAGACGGGCCAGACGACCGAGCCCCCGAGCATGCCGCCCAGAAGCGAAACGCGGTCCGGGTCGCCGCTCTTTTCTATCCGGCCGGGCGCGCCCGCGAACTCGAGGGCGAAGCGCGGGTAGAGATCCGCCTTGGCGCTTGCCACCCGGGCGGCTTTCGCGTCGATCTCGGCGCGCTTCGCGAGGAGGTCGGGCCGGCGCAGGAGGAGCTCCCCCGGGTAGATCCCCGCCGGGGCCTCCGGAACCTTGGCGGGCAGCCCGGCCGGGAGATCCCCGATCGTAAAGCCCTGCGGCGTGTTCCCGGTCAGCACGGCGAGCGCCCGCGCGCGCGCGGCGATCCCCGCGTCGATCCCCGGGAGCGACGCCTCGAGCTCGGTGATCCGGTTCCCGACGTCGTCAACGTCGTACGCGGTGACCCGGCCGCTCTCGAACCGCCCGAGCGCGTAGCGCCGGAGGTCGCGGAGGTTGGCCGCGGTTTCCTCGGTGATCCGGCGGTTCTCCTTAAGGGCGAGGATCTCGAAATACGCGGAAGCGATGAGCGCGGCCGTCTCGGTCCGGGCGATCCCGACGTTGTCCTTCGCCGCGAGCGCCCGGTACCGCGCGGCGTCGTACTCGCTTTCTTTCGCCCCGAAGAAATCGAGCTCCCAGCTCGCCGAGACGTTCCCGAGCAGGAAATAACCGTGCCCGGAGCCGTCCGGCATCCCGGACGGGGTGTCGGCGCGCCCGCGCCCCGCCCCGGCGCGCCCGCCGAGGGCGATTTGCGGCGCGAGATCCCCCTTCGCGACCCCGGCCTCGGCGGCGGCCCGCGCGAAGGCGATCCGGGCGGCCGCGATGTCGAGGTTCCGGTCGATCCCGAGCCCCACGAGCCGGTTCAGGGTCTCGTCCCCGAAATATCCCCACCATTCCCGGAGATCGGGCGCGCCCGCGGCTTCCGGGGCCTCGGCGAAGCGCGCGGGCGGGGTCACGCCGCCGCGCGTGTCCGCGGTGAGCGGCGCGCAGGCCGCGGCCGCCGCGATCGCGGCCGGCAGGAGGACCGCGGCCGCGATCCTCCGCGCGGCGGCCCCGAGGGCCCCGCCCGGGGTTTTCCGTACCCGTATCCCGCTCATATTCATTTCCTCCGTTCCTACTGCCGCGCCAGCATCGACCTGAAGCCCGCGAGCGCCGGGATCAGGAAGATCACGCCCTGGACGAGCATGATGATCAGCTTCGGGTACACTTCGGCGAACGCCGCGCCCCGGTACACGACGTCCTGAGTGAACGCCACCATCTGGGTCGTCGGCGAGATCTGGATCGCGCTCCGCATGAAATCGGGCATGCTTTCCACGGGGCTCGTCGCCCCCGAAAGCAGGTAGACGAGCATGTACACGGGAATGCAGAGCAGCCCGAACTGCGGCAGGGACGGGGCGTTGATCGCGAGCAGGATCCCGAGCGACGAGAAGCTCAGCGCGTAGACCAGCATCCCGAGGCCCACCAGCCAGACGCTGCCGTTCACCGGCACCCCGAGGCCGCGGTGCACGACCAGCCAGAGCGAGACCAGCGCCACGGCCACCGTCACCGCGCTGTTGGCGGCGATCTTGGCGGCGGCGATCTGCGACGAGGACACCGGCATGACCAGGAGGTGCTCGATCGTCCCCCGCTCCTTTTCCCGGATCACGGCGGCGCCGGTCAGCATCAGGGTGAGCAGCGTGGTGTTGCCGATGATCTGGGCGAGCCCCATCTGCCAGAGGCCCTCCGAGTTCGGGTTGAACAGCACGTTCACGACCGGCTCGGCCCGCGGGGGCGCCTCCGCCGGGGGCGCGGCCCCCCGCCCGGCCCGGTTCGCGAATTCCTCGAGCTCGTCCCCGAGCATCGAGACCAGGTAGCCCGTGCCGGTCGCGGCCAGGGTCATGGACGTGGCGTCCACCATCAGCTGGAGTTTGGGCTCCTTGCCGGCGAGGAGATCCTCCTCGTACCCGGGCGGCACGTCCGCGACGAAGTAGTAGTCCCCGACGTCGAGGCGGCGCTGCACCTCGGCGTCGGCGATCGTCTCGGGCGGCTTGAAGTAAGGGGCGAGCACCGCCCGGCGCAGGTTCCGGGACAGTTCGGAGCCGTCGTGGTCGGCGAAGGCCACCGGGGCGTTGCGCACGTCCTGGCTGCCCCCGCGCGCGGCCACGACCACGGCCACCGTGAACAGGTAGGCGATGAGGGCCACGAGGATCAGGTCGGTGCAGAGACTCTTGATCTCCTTGAGGGTCAGGATGAAAACGTTGGAAACCCAGGTGTAAAAGCTCATGTCCGCGTCCCCCTACCTTTCCTGTTTCTTAAGCGCGAGGCAGGCGAGCGCCAGGTAAACCAGCGCGATCCCCGCGATGACCGCGTACATGGGGATCAGGCTCTCCGCGCCGAGGCCCTTGGTGAAGGTCCCGAGCGAGATCAGCTGGAACCGCGAGCACGGGAAGATCTTGGCTATATAATAGCCCGGTCCCTGCAGGGTCGAGGCCGGGAACAGGAACCCGGAGAAGTTGATGGCCGGCAGCATCGAGAAGATCGCCGCCGCGAAGATCGCCGCCACCTGGGTCCGCACGAAGCACGAGACCAGGAGCCCGAAGGACGAGGACGCGAGCGCCATGAGGAGCGCCCCGAGCGCCAGGGCCGCGAACGATCCCCGCACCGGCACCCCGAGGACGAACACGGCGCAGGCGGTCATGAGCAGGAAGCTCGCCAGGGCGAGGATCACGTAGGGGATCTGCTTGCCGATGAGGAACTGCCAGACGGCGGCGGGCGACGTGTACAGGTTGCTTATGGTGCCGAGATCCTTTTCCCTTACGACCCCGAGCGCGGTCATCACGGCCGGGAACAGGGTCAGCACCATCATGACGAGGCCCGGGGTCATCACGTAGACGCTCTTGAAGATCTCGTTGTACATGAACCGGACCTCCACGGGATCCGGGGCGGCCCGGGCCGCGCCGCCGGCGAGGCCCGCGTTGTACCTGCCCATGATCCCGCTCACGTAGCCGCGCACGTTGTTGGTCACCGAGTTGAAGGCCCCGTCCACCAGGAAGCCGACCTCGGGGCGCTCGCCCCGGAGCAGGGACTCCCCGTACCGGGGCGGGACGTCGATGAGGAGCTTGATATGACTCGTCCGGAACAGCGCCACCGGATCGGCGGAGAGATCCGCGTCGACCCGGCGCAGGTACGCGGATCCCTCGAATTCCCGGACGAGGGCCCGGCTCTCGGGCGATCCGTCGTGATCGAGCACCGCGAAGGGCATCCGGCTCATGTCGAAGGAGATGCCGTAGGAAGCGGTGACGATGAAGATGAGGGCCCCGAACAGGGCGAAGAAGAGGCGCACCCGGTCGCGCAGGAGCTCCCGGCCCTCGCGGACCGCGAAGGCCGCAATGACGGTCAGGGCGCCGAGGAGGGAATTCCCGTCCGTCCCGCGTTCGTCCTCCCCGGGCGCGGCCGGCTCCACCGTCCCGGCGCCGCCCTCCTCCTCGAGGCAGCGGACGAAGACCTCCTCGAGCGACGCCTCCCCGCGGCTTTTTTTGAGCTCCTCCGGGGAGCCGGTCGCGAGCACCCGGCCGCGGTGCATGAGGGACACCCGGTCGCAGCGCTCGGCCTCGTTCATGAAGTGGGTGGAGACGAAGATCGTGACCTTCTCCTCCCGGGAGAGTTTGATGAGGCTCTCCCAGAACATGTCCCGGGCCGCCGGGTCCACCCCCGAGGTCGGCTCGTCGAGGATCAGGATCTCGGGATCGTGGAGGCACGCCGCCGCGAGCTGGAGGCGCTGGCGGAGGCCGAGCGGCAGGGACTTGGGGGTGGCGTTCCCGAGCCCCGCGAGGCCGAACCGCTCGAGGACCCGGCGGATGGCCGCGGCCCGTTCGGCGATGGGGATATGATAGAGCTTGCCGTGCAGGTAGAGGTTCTCGAGGACGGTGAGCTCCTCGTAGAGGGAGAAGGACTGGGACATGTAGCCGACCTTGCGCTTCATCGCCGCGTCCCCCGCCCGGAACGGCGTCCCGAGCACCCGGGCCTCCCCGGCCGTCGGCTCGAGGAGGCCGGTGAGCATCTTCATGGTGGTGGATTTGCCGCAGCCGTTCGAGCCGATGAAGCCGAAGATCTCCCCGCGGCCGATCTCGAAGCTCACCCCGTCCACCGCCCGGAACGACCCGAAATCACGCGTCAGCCCGGAGGCGGAGATGGCCGGGGCCTCGCCGGGTTTACGCTCGTACGGGGGGATCTTAAAGCCCCCCGCCCGGCCGCGCTTCGCCGGGGGGAGGATCTTCATGTACGCCTCCTCGAGGGTCGCGGCCCCGCGCTCCCGCGTGAGCGCCCGGGTCTCCCCCGCGGCGATGATCCGGCCCTCGTCCATGACGATCACCCGGTCGAAGCGCTCCGCTTCCTCTATATAGGCGGTGGAAACGACGACCGTCATCCCGGGGGTCTCGCGCATGAGCGCGCCGACCAGGATCCAGAACTGCCGGCGCGAGAGCGGGTCCACCCCGGTGGTGGGCTCGTCGAGGATCAGGAGGTCGGGGCTGTGCACGAGGGCGCAGCAGAGCGAGAGCTTCTGCTTCATGCCGCCCGAGAGCTTGCCGGCGGCCCGGTCCTCGAAGGGGGCGAGCGCGGTGGCGGCGAGCAGCCGGGCGATCCGGGCGGCCCCGGCCGCGCCGCGCAGGCCGAAGAGATCGGCGTGGAACGAGATATTCTCGCGCACCGAGAGCGTGGGATAAAGGTTGCGGCCGAGCCCCTGGGGCATGAAGGCGACCCGCCGGGAGAGCGCGGCGCGCTCCGCGGCGCGGCTCATGTCGCGGCCGAATACCTCGATCCGCCCCTCCTGGATGACCCGGCACCCGGCGATGAGGGAAAGCAGCGTCGATTTGCCGACCCCGTCGGCGCCCACGAGCCCCGCGGTGACCCCGCGGGGGATCGTCAGGGAGACGTCCCGGACCGCCCGGACGGCCCCGTAGCGGTGCGAAAGACCCGATACCGCGACCGCGGGTCCGGTCCCGGAGTCCCGGGCGGGCTTAAAGCCCGCCCCGCCGCCGCGGCCGCTCATTCCGGCCCGGCCCCGCCGGCCGGCCGGGATCCGTCCGGGGCGCTCCCGGGCCGGGCGGGCGGCGCGCCGGTTCCGGACTTCTCAAGGGGGCTCAGGTCGGGGGCGAGGCGCGCGGGCCAGGCGGCGGCGCCATGGTTCACGTACCCGACGCCGGGCATGCCGCCCCGGAAATAAAGGGGATAGGCCAGGGCGAGCTCCGGGTCGATCCGCAGGGTCACCCGGAAGAGCAGCTTGGCGCGCTCCTCCTTCGTTTCCACGTACTTGGGGGTGAACTGGGCGTCCCTGGCGATATAATCGACCCGCGCGGGCACGACCGCCGCGCTGCCGTCGAGCACGATCCGGGCCTCGTCGCCGAGCCGCACCCCCGCGGCGGTCCCGGCGTTCAGGAACACGTCCATGGTGACGTCGGAGGGATCGAGGATCGAGACGACCCGGCCGCCCGCCCCCACGACGTTGCCGGGATCGGCGAGCCGGTACTCGACCACGGCGTCGATCGGCGATCTGACGGTCATGTCGTTAAGGCGCGCGGCGGCCTTGTCCCGGAGCGCCCCGGCGCGTTTCACCTCCGTCTCCGCCCCCGCGAGCTCGCGCCCCAGTCCTTCGAGGGATGCGAGCCGGGTCGCGAGCGCCGTCCTGGCGCGCTCGAGCTCGGTCGCCGAGACCAGGCGGTCCGCGCGGAGCTTCTCGGCGTCGGCGAGCTCGATCCGGGCGAGGCGGATCTCCTCTTCGAGACCGCGGATCCGGGTCTTCGTTCCCGCGGCGCCCTCGGCGGCGCGCGCGAGGGCCGCCTCGGCCGCCCGCAGGTCGGCCTCCGCGTCGTCGGCGTTCAGGACGGCGAGGATCTGCCCTTTGGCGACCGCGTCGCCCCTGTCGACGTTCATTTGCTCGATCCGGCCGCCGTACAGGGCCGCCACGTCGATCCGCTTCATCTCGAGCCGGCCGTTCACGGCGGTTATCCCCTCGGGCGGGAAGCCGCCGTCCCCCGCCAGGAGCCCCGCTTTGTACGCGCCGAAGGCCGCCGCCGCGGCGAGGGCCGCCGCTCCCGCGAACGCCAGAAACTTAAATGCCGCGCGCATACGCCTTCCTCCCCGTCCGCAAGCACCGGCCGCGCCGCGGCCGTCGTCTTTACAATATACACCATACAAGGCCCGGGCGGATCCGCCCGGTTCGCAAATTGAAAGATTAATCGGGTCCGCTTTCGCGCCGGAAAAACCCCGCCGCGGGCCCCGCCCGGAGCCCGCGCCGCCCCGCGCGCCCCTTGAAAATTATCATATTTTAAGATCCGTCCCCCGGGCCTTCCCGGGCTGATCAGGATTCCGCGCGGCGGTTTTTCCCGTAGGAAATTTACTTCAGGGGCCCGCGGGTGTTGCCGCGCGGGGTTTCGCGCTCATGAAATTTATATATCCGGGGGTCTTTAAATGATTAATTTTACTTCTCTAACCGTTTTGTTTAACCGTTTGTTTACACTTTAACCACGGAAAACTGCCTGTCATCTCATTTTTTCAAACAGATGTGTTTAGGTTTTCAATTAAATGATAAAATTTAATATAAGGCGAAACATATAATATTATATGATGTTTATATGAGCACTCCGCGGGCGCCGGCGGCTAAATTTTAGTTGATATTATTTAACCGACTGTGTATAATTGCGCGCGATTCGCGGAGGTAACAAAAATAAAATTACGGCTCCGCCTATAATAACAGTATTACTATGAGGTCACACCTTAACCGCATGAAAAAGTTCAACATTCTGACCTGCCTGGCGATTTTCGCGAGCCTGGGCGCCGCCCACGCGTCTCTCTTGGACGCGGCCTCCAAGCTCGAGTCGTCCCCGTTCGCGGATTCCGTGAAGGAATTCAGAAGCGATAAAGCGAACGGCGCCGGCGACGCGCTGCTCGTCGCCAAGGCAGACACCCTGAAAGAGTACCGGGCCGAAAGAGCCGCCGCGAGACAAAAGCTTCGCGACGCGGCCGCCGACCGCAGGGAAGCCGCGCGGCAGAGCGCCCGCGACAAGATCGACGCCGCCAAAGAGGCCGCGGCCGATCGCAGAGAGGCTGCAAAGGAAGCCGCCAAGGAAGCAGCGGCCGACCGAAGGGAAGCCGCCCGCCAGAAGGCCCGCGACAAGTTTGAGGACGCCGTGGGCGCCAAGAGCGAAAAAGCCGAAGCCGCCAAAGAGAAACTGCGCGCCGCCAAGGAGAGATCCGACGCGGGCAAGCAGAAACTGCTCGACGCCAAGGAAAGATCCGAGGCCGGCAAGCAGAAGCTGAGCGACGCCAAAGACCGGGTCTCCAACCTGAAGGAAGAAGCCGCCGAAGCCCGCGAGAAGGCCAAAGAGGCCCGCGCGGCCGCCCGTGAAGAGAGAAAGAACCGGGCCAAGCAGAAAGCCGCCGACGCCGCTTCCGGCGCGGTGGAGAAGCTCTTCGACTGAGGCTCCGCCGGTTCCCGGAGCGTTTCCCCCGCCTTTCGGGGAGGGGTAACGGGGCAATTGTCCGATCATAATCGAGCCGGGCGCGGATAAAATCCGCGCCCGGCCTTTTTATGTCCGTTTACCGTGCCGGCCGGCGGCCTTCCCCTTCCCTGCCCCCGGTTCTCCCCGTTC
>CAZFNS010000019.1:2129-11027 GCA_964520475.1 uncultured Enterobacterales bacterium | reverse complement strand
GGTTCTCCCCGTTCCTCCTTCCGAGTCCCCGCTTCTTTTTTATCCTCCCGGCGGAACGGTCTTCCTGAACCGGCTCCCGTCTCCCCGCTTCCCCCCGCGGCCGCGTCATTGCCGGGCGGCTCCGAAAAAAGAAAGGGAACCTACTGAGGTTCCCCCTTCGCCGCGCCGGCAAACGCGCCCCGCGGATCCCGCCGGCGCTTACCGGCCCGGCTCCCCCTCGAGCGGGAACGCGTACACCGTGACGGCCGCGCCCAGGGTGGCGGGATCGGCCGGCTCCGCGGTCCGGATCGTAATCTTCACCGCGTCCTCCGCGGGGCGGAAGATCTCCAGGTAGTTCGCGGCGGTCGCGAACTCCGCCCGGCCGGACGCCGATCCGTACGAGCCCTCGTGCCACTGCTTGACCAGACCGGTCCGGGCCGGATCGCCGTTCACGGCGACCTCGACCTGGGAGAGCGCGTTCCGCCGGAGGATCTTCATGGTCGCGGGATCGGCCGCGCCGGGCTCCGCGCGATCGAACCAGCGGCCGCCGTCCGCGTAGGAAAACTTCGCGAGATCGAGCGCGATCGCCTCGATCCGCGCCGCCCCGTCCGCGGGGGAGCCGTCAGCGTTCGCGAAATTCCCCGCCGAGCACTCGTAAGCGCGGTAAGGCGCCCCTTCGCCCGCGCCGGTCTCGGCGCAGGCCGCCGCGGCCCTGTACGCGGTCACGGCCTCCCCCCGCGCCCGGCAGTCCGGGTCGGCGGCGCAGTTCCGGGCGAGCTCCGCCGCGGCCGCGGCGTCGGCCCGGCCGAAGCCGTACAGCGAACTGTGCCTCATCCCGGCCGCGCCGGTCCGCCAGCCCCGGTGGATCGTCAGGCCGCCGAGCTCCGGATCCGCGGCGTCTTCGTCGCGGAGCGCCGGATCCTCAAGATCGTTTACCGCGGTTCTGGCGAGGATATACTTAAGCTGCGCCGGGGTGAGCGCGACCCCTTCCCGCGCGGTGCGGGCGGCTTCCCGGACGAGCGCGGCGACCCCGGCAACGGACGCCGCGGCCGCGGCGGTGCCGTAGAAGGAATCGGTGTAGGCGCAGTCCGGATTGAGCGGGTCCTCGCCCCGGTCGAAGGCCGTGGCCGTCCGGACGCCGCAGCCGCCCGCCGCGGGGGCGACGATCCCCGCCGCAGCGTCGCCGCCCGGCGCGGCGATCCACACGTGGGCGCCCGCGGCCGAGTAGGACGCGTGCCCGCCCCCGCTCCCGAGGGCCGCGACGGTGACGGCGTAAGGCGAGAGCGCCCCGTCAGCCGCGGCGTTCGCGCAGCTGACCCCGAGCCGGACGCACGCGTCCCCGCCCGCGGTCTCCCAAGCCGCGAAGAAGTCGCCCGCGGGTCTCACGACCGCCGCGCCGTTCCCGGCCGCGGGCCCGTAAACGGGCTCCGGGAGGCTCCGGCCGTTGACCGGATAAGCCGGCCCGCCGGCCTCGAGCGCCAGGCCGGCGCCGCTCGCGGGCAGATCCTCGCGATAAGTCCGGAGCGCGCACCCGTCCGCCTCCGTCCCGTCCGCGCCGCAGGCCCCGAACGCGATCAGCTCGGCCCCGCCGGCCACGCCCCGGCCCCCGAGGCCGTTGCCCGAAGCCGCCGCGATGATTCCGGCGAGGGAGGTGGCGCTCCCGTCCGCGGGCCCGGCCGGACCGGCCGCGCCGCCGCCGTCCCAAAGCCGCGCGTTCTCCCTGAGATCCTCGTGCGCGACGTCGGGGGACCCGCCGATGAGCGCGATCCGCTCGCCTTTGCCGGTGAGGCCCTCCCGCCACGCCCCGGTCACGTTCAGATCCCCGCCCGGGGAGGACGGGCGCAGGTGGGTCTGGCGGAAGGCCAGGGGATCGGCGAGGAGCCCGATCCGCGCGGTCCCGGGCACGCCGTTCGCGGTATAGGAGATCTCGTCGTAAAGGCCGTCCGGATCCGGCGCGGCGCCGGCGAGCCGGGCGAGGTCGAACCGGTACCGGTACTCGAAAGGGCCGGTCCGGTAGATCGAGCCGTAGCGGGTTTGCTCGGCGACGACCGGCTCCGCGGCGCCGGCGGGGCCGCGCAGGGTCGCCTTCGCCTCCGGGTTCAGATCCGAGTCGACGTCGAACGGACCCACGTGGAACCAGAAATCGGAATCGGTGTCGCCCTCTTCGTCGGTCGTGCTGCTGTACCCGCCGCCGCAGGCGGCCAGGACGGCGAGGAGGGCGGAAGCGAGGCACAGGGGAAGGAATTTTTGCATGGTCGGCTCCTGTTCGGGTCTTAAGGGCGCGGGGCGATCCGCCCGCCGGCGGGCGGGACGCCGCGAAGATCTTTCGCGGGGTTTTCCGCGCGCCGCGAAGGCGGAGATCCGCCCTTTATATACCCGATTGTAAACGCCGCCGGCCCTCCGGTGTGTGACGCGGGCGGGATCTTGCCGGAAAACCCCGGCCCGCGCGGGGCCGCCGGGCGTTTTTTTTTGCGGCGGGCCTCATACCCCGGGGGAACCGCGGCGGCGGGCGCGGCGCGGATCCGTTACAATGTCCCGGGGCCGGCCGGAAAGGAAAGGCCCGAAGGAGATCTCATGAAATTCGTCATACAGGTGGTGTCGCGGGCCGCCGTGACCGCGAACGGCGCCGTCGCGGGCGCCATCGGCCGGGGCTTCGCGGTTCTCGCCGGCGTCGAGAGGGACGACTCCCCGGAGCTCGCGGCGCGCATGGTCAGAAAAATGCTCGGGCTCCGGCTCTTCCCCGACGCGGACGGCAAAACCAACCTGTCGCTCAGAGACGCGGGCGGCGGGCTCCTCCTGATCTCGCAGTTCACCCTCTGCGCCGACTGCCGGCGCGGCAACCGCCCGAGCTTCTCGGGGGCGATGCCTTACGCCGAGGCGGAGGCCGTCTTCGAGAAGATCGCGGATCTCTGCCGCGCGGAGGTTCCCGAAGTTCAAACCGGCGTCTACGGCGCCTTAATGTCGGTGGAGCTCGTCAACGAGGGCCCGTTCACCGTGATCCTGGACTCCCGGGATCTGTTCTGAGGCCGGGCGGCGGGGCCGCCCCGCGAGGTCCGGGAGGCGCGCGAGCCGGCGCCGGAGCTCGCTTTCCGGGATCAGCCCCTCGCCGACGACGGTCCAGCCCGCGCCCGGCTCCCGGCCGACCGCGACCACGGCGGGCACGGACGCGATCCCGTAATACGCGGCCGCCTCCGCCCCGCCGGGGCCCGGCGCCGCCCGGAGATCGGGCAGGATCACGCCGTCGAGGCTTATCCCGATCACGTCGAAGCCCTCGTCCGCCAGGGCGTTGATCGCCCGCACCCCCATACGGCAGAAGCGGCACTCCCCCTTGTAGATATAGAGGAGCCCGTACCCGGCGGCCGCCTCCCCAAGCTCCCGGACGAGATCCTCCCGGGCCGCCCGGCTCTCCTCGGCGCGGAGCTCCCCCGAGCGGACGGAGCGCCCGAACTCGTCGAGCTCCGGGGTGAAGGCGACGAGGTTCCGGGCGTTTTCCGCGAAGCGGCCGCTCTTGTCCATCACCTGGCGCTGGAGCCGGAAATACCTGCCGATATTGTCACCGGTCGGGTTGTCCACGGCGATCCCGAGGGCCGCGGGCAGGACGGCCCGCAGATCCGCCGCCCGGAGGGTCCCGCCCGGCGCGCGCGGGAGCCCGGCGATGACCGCGTCGATATTGTCCTCGCCGAGGGGCGGGAGCGCCGCGGCGCGCCCGGGCGGCGGGACCTCTTCCCGCGCGGGGGCCGCCGCGGAAGGCGGAGCCGGGAGCGGTCCCGCTTCCTCCCCGGGTTGTTCTTCGTAAACGTCCGCCGGATCCTCGTACCAGAACCAGCCCCGCCCGCTTTCGCGCAGGAAGGTCCCGGTGAGCGCGCCCGCGGGCCCGGAAACGAGCGCCGCCGCGAGGGCGAGGGCCGGGACGAGCGCCGCGCCCCGGCGGATCCCGCGGGAAGTCCGCGCCTTTCTCATCGCCGCGCCCCCGTCAGTCCCCGAGCCCGAGGTCGAGCGAGAGGCCCCGCGTCAGGATGATGTCGGCGCGCCGGGCCGCGTCCACCTCGAGCACCGGGAACATCTCCTGGGCGAGCTTGAGGTAGAACGACGCCACCCGCTCGAGGGCCTTCGAGGAGCCGCTCGCCGCCGCCCCGCGCAGGGCCCGGCCGCTGTAGACGTTCTTGTACTCGAGCGAGTCCGAGTCCGAGGTCGTGCTGATCACGGGAACCGGCGACACGTCGAAGGCCCCGGACAGGCCCTCGAGGAACCCGGCCGCGAGGGAGCGCGCGATGAGCTTGCCCTGCTTGGACACCAGCCGGCCCCTGAGCCCGGCCTTGCCGTCCTCGCCGGCCGCGTAGCCCGCGAGCGGCGCCTCGATCACCCGGCCCGACCCCGCCACGCAGCTCAGGGTCTCGGCGCGCAGGTAGACCCTTTCCGAACTCATGTCCCCGTAGCCCGCCGCGATCACGAAGCATTCCCGCAGATCGAAGGTCGCCTCGTTCGGGAGGATCGCCTCCCGGTCGACGCTGATGAGCGCGGGGAACGGATCGCCCTTCGCGTCCTCTTTGGTCGGCGCGTCGAGGCCGGTGAGCAGCATCCCGCTTATGATCGTGCCCGGCGCGAGGTAGTAGCCGCGCCCGCCGTTCCCCCGGCGCGCCCCGTCCCGGGCGGCGCCCGGGCGCGGCTCCCGCGCGGCGACCTCGGCGAACTTCGCGTCGCTCACCGTGCGGATGCGCTTCCGCGGCGCGGGCGCCGGCCGGACCGGCGGGGCTTTCGCCGCGCGGGGCGAGGGCGCGGCCGGAACGGGCGCCGGCGGGGCCGCGGGGAAGACGGGAAGCCCCGCCGCCGCGGGCGGGGGCGGAAGCGGCGCGGCCGCCGGAACGGGCGGGTTCCCCGCCCGGACGCCCGGCGGGGTCTTGTTCCTCCCGGAAAGATCTTTCGGGAGGAGGCTCCGCATGACCCGGAGCTCCTCGCGCAGTTCCCGCACCTCTTCGCTCCCCGCCGGATCCCCCGTTCCCCCGTCCCGGGGCCTCAGGAGCCCCGCGTTTTTCTGGAGGAGCTCCAGGCGGTGCCGGAGCGCGGCGATCTCCCGGTTCATGTTGCCGTTTTCGGTCCGGAGCAGGCGGATGTTGGCGGCGAGGCTGTCCACGCCGACCTTCCTGGTGTCGAAGTCGGTGAGCACGTGCCTCACCTCGCCCTTTTTGCCGTCCCGGGCGGGTTTCTCGGACGGGCCCGCGGCCGTAACGGCGGCGAGCACCCCGCCGATCACGGCCGCCCAGACTCCGTACCTCTTGAGCCGCGGCGAAATGTTCTCGAGCATGGCGCGATCCCCCTAGCGGCGCCCGGCGCCCGCGGCGAAGGCCGCGGGCAGGGCGACGAGCACCGGCTTCGCGGCCCCCGGGCGGATCTTCGCCGAGTTGAGCGCGCTGTACCCGTACGCGGTCCCCGCGCAGACGACCCGGTCCGCGGGCGCGGCGCTTGTGAGGAGGACGAGCGCGAACAGTTTGCCGTTCATGAGGAACGCGTCCTCGATCGTCTCCGCGTCGGCGCGGCAGAACGGCCCGGCGCCCCTGAGATCGTCCGGATCCACCGTCCTTTCGAAACCGGGGAGCGCCGAGGGGCCGTTCTCCCCGAAGCTCACCCACACGGCGGCGAACTCCCGCGCGAGCCGCCCCGCCGGGTCGGAGTCCCCCGCCGCCCGCGCCGGGAAGCTCCCGGCGGCCCGCGGGCGCGGCGCCGCGGGGGCCTCGGCGGCGGGAGCCGCTTCCGGGCCGCCGGCGCCTTCGTCCCGCGCGAACATTTCCGGCGGGACGCGGATATGCCGCGCCGAGGTCTTCCTCGGGATGAGCCGCAGCATGACGCTCTTGCGCTTGTCCTCCGCGGGGGTCGCGAACACGGTTACGACCTCGCGCGAATACGGCATCACGAAGATATTGCCGCCGTTCACCGTCACCTCGGCCCCGCTCGCGGTGTTGACCTCCACGCTTTCGAAGGGCAGGCTGACGCAGTTGAGCTCGTCCGCCGCCACCGTGTACTCGAAAGCCCCGTCCCCCGCGGGGGAAAGCCCCTCCGCGGACGCCCGCGCGGCCGCGAGCAAAAGCGCCGCCGCTCCCGTTTTCCAATTCATGTGTGTTCTCCCGAAAGGGAGCCGCGCCGGTTCCGCCGGGCGGCTCCCGGTTCAAAACGCCCCGTCCGCGCGGGGCTCCTTTTTGCCGCGGGCCCGGGAACCGTCCCCGTCCCGGCCGTTCCGCGGGTTTCCCTCGTACATGTCGATCCACTCGAGCATCGGCCGGAAGCCGTCCATGGCGATCGAGAACTCGTAGGTGCGCAGGAAACTCCGCGCCGGGCCCGAGGGGCCCGAGATCCGGGTCTGTCCCGTCACGTACACCATGCTCCCGCTCTCCTCGAAGGTCACCACGCGGGGCTCGAAGCCGATGCTGATGTGATCGGCCATGATCTCCTGGGCCTGGACGTTCATCAGATCGGTGATCCGCCGGTACACGGCGGGCGAGATGATGGGCCCGAGCGACTTGCTCACGAACTCGAGGTTGTCCGGGCTGATGTTGCCTATGAGCTCCGCGAGGAAGAGCCCCCAGGCCCGCGCGTAGCCGGAGGTGACCCGCCCCGAGACGATCCGCGCCTCCCCGGCGAGATGCGGCGGGACCAGCACCACGGCGTCGCGCCTTAAGGCGAGCGCCGCCGCGAGGATGACGTCGGCGGCCGCGAGCCCGAGGACCGTGACCTCCATGAACTTGAGCCCCCGGCGCATGCCCCGGTACGATTCCAGAAAGTTTTTGAAATCCACGTTTGCCTCCCCGGTTCGTCCCGCTCAGTACCAGACCCGCACGAAGGGGTTCGGCGCGGTCCGCGTCTCCCGGAAAAAGAACCCGTGCCAGTAGAGCCAGTGGCAGAGGAACCCGTCCTGGCGCCGGTTCACGTACTTCTTGTAGGCCCGCGAGGCGAGGATCCCCGCCGCCGTGCAGAGAAAGGCCTGCCCGGCCAGCATGCCGAGCACCAGGCCGACCGCGAGGGGCGCGATCTCGTCCGGCGACCAGAGCAGAACGGTCGGCGGCTCGTCCACGCACCGCGGTATGGCGATTTGTTTCATGCGCTAAATTCTCCCGATAAGGTCCGGACGCGGGCGCCCTCAGCCCCCGAAATCGTCCGCGAGCCGGCGGCCCGCGTCCGGCAGCTTCACCACGAAATTCCGGAAAGCGAGCCCCCAGAGGAGCGCGGTCCCCGCGAGCGCGAGCTCGTGGGCGGGAGCGTCCGGACAGATATAAAGAAAAACCCCGGCCGCGAGTCCCGTCGCCGCGAGGAGCGCGAGGCGGGCGAAGCGGTTCGCCGCCGGGCCGGGCGAGATCCCCGCGCGGGCGTTCCGCCGCCGCCGCGCGAGCGCCTGGAAGAGGAAGCAGAGCGCGGCGGCGGCCCCCGCGCGCAGGACGAAGACCGACGCCGCGGCGCGCCGCGCGAGGAAAAGCCCGTAGAGGCGGAACTTCTCCGCCGCGGCGAGGCGCCGCTCCAGCAAAAAAGGTTCGTCCGGATCCGCCCCGGCCGGGACGGCCCCGCGCAGATCCCGGACGAAGCGCCTTTCCGCCGGGGCGAGGAGCGCCGCGTCGACGCCGGCGCAACGCTCGGCCGGTTCCGCGGCCGCGGGCCCGTACAGGCCCGTCCCGTCCCGGAAAAAGCAGATCGTCCGCCCTTCCGGCGCCGCGGCGCAGGGGGACTCGGCGGTGAGGGCGGCCGCGAAGGCCGCCCGGATCAGCTCCCCGTCCGGGACGCCCGCCACGCAGGTCCCGAGGATCCCCGCGAGCGCGAGGAACGCCAGCATGAACTCGCCGTAAGAACCGCCCGCCGTCTCCGCCATGTCTTCTCCTCCCGCCGGAACCCGCCCGGCCGGACGGCATTATCGCGGCGGACGCGGGCGGCGCTTCGTCCCTAAGCCTTAATTTGCCGTCCCGGGCCCGCCGCCCGCGGCGGCTTACAGTTCCGGGCCCCGGCGGCGAGCCGCGCCGCCGCGCCGGTAAGGCGCCCGGACGGCAGGCGCTTTAGGGCGAGCGCGATCTTCCCGGGCCCCATGCGGGCGATCCGCTCCAGATCGAAGAGCAGCTCCTCGTCCGCCCCCGCCGGGGCTCCCTCCCCGGAGAGCTCGCGGGCGGCCAACCGGAGCGCCGGGGCGATCTTCCGGAGCGCCCGCTCGCGCGGATCCGGGACGGCGTCCCCGTCCCGGGCGGCGGTTCCGGCGGCGCCCCGCCGGGTCTTGCGGCCCGGGGCCGCGGCGTTTTTCACGACCGCGGCGGCGAGGCTTTTCAGGCGGCGGCACGGCAGGCTCCCGAACGCCCCGGCGAGGGTTCCGGCGGTCCGGGCGGCGAGCTCCGTCCAGAGGGCGGCGGAACCGTCCCCGCCGTCCGCCGCCGCCCCGGCCGGGGGGAGTTCCGCCCCGCGCGGGGGCGCTTTCCCGCCGGGCCGCGCGGCCCCGGGAGTCTGTCCCGGGGCGGGCGCGGCCTTAACGAACCGCCCTTTCGCGTCCCGCGGGCGCGGCGGGGAGCGTTTGAGCCGCAAGGGGTTCTCGAGCCAATCGAGGCAGTCGGCGGCGGCGCTCCCGTCCCCCGCCGGCGCGAGTTCCCCGCCCGCGAGGAAGGCGCCGAGATCGAGGACGCCGCCGTCCTCGGAGCGCTCCGCCCGCGGCGCCGCGCGGCTCTCCCGGGTTCCGTTCCCGGAACGTTCCGCGAACCGGAGAAACCCCTCCGCCCCGGCCGGCTCCCCCGGGGCGGCCCCGCCGGTTCCCTCCGCCCGGGCGCCGGCGGCGTTCCCGTCCCCGGCGGGAAGCGGATCCGCCGCGGCCCCGGGGATCTCCCCCGGCAAAGGCGCGCCCGCCGGGGCGGGGATCTCCCCCGGCAAAGGCGCGCCCGCCGGGGCGGGCCGCTCCCCCTCTCC
>CAZFNS010000019.1:0-2029 GCA_964520475.1 uncultured Enterobacterales bacterium | reverse complement strand
CGGGGATCTCCCCCGGCAAAGGCGCGCCCGCCGGGGCGGGCCGCTCCCCCTCTCCCGGCGCCGCGCCGGCGGCGGCCGCCCCGAGGCACTCGGCCACCGTGATGTTCGGCGCGGCGCCCTCCGGCAGGCCCGCCCGGATCCGGTCGTAGGCGGCGCCGAGTCGGGCGGTGAGATCCTCGAGCGGCGCGGGGCGGAAACCGCCGCAGACATATCGGGGCAGGCGGATCTTAAGCCCGCGGATCTCGGTCACGCGCTCCCCGTCGAAGGTCGTGAGCGCCCTCGCGACGATCCGCCCCGCCGCGGGATCCGCGTATTCGCCGACGCCCGCGAGGATGAGCTTTTCGTAAAAATCCGCGACGCCGGCGATCCCCGTCCCCACGTCCGCGTTCCGGAGCGGCCGGAGGATCGCGAGCAGGTCGTTCGTCGTGAGGGTCAGATAGCAGGAATCGCCCACGAAGGCGACGGGGCCGTCCTCCCGGCCGCGCGCCTCCTCCGCGACGTATTTCTGGAGGAGTTCGAGGGCCACGGTCATGACCCGGTCGGAGCGGGAGACGTTTTCCCGGAAGATCGCGGCGGGTCCCGCCGGGACGGAGGCGCAGACCCCGGCGCGGAGGCCGCCGAGCCGGGCGTGCCGCAGGTCGTACCGGACGCTCGCCATGTCGGCGCTCTTCACGATCCGCGTGAAGGGCGACTGCTTCCCGCCGCACACCGCCCCGAGGAGGTTCTCCAGCACGTCGGGGGTCTCCATCAGCCACGCCGCGAAGGCGCCGGGGATGACCCGGCCCGCGGCGACGATCGCGAGCTGCTCGTGGCGCCGGCCCCGGTACGGGACGTACTCGTAGTAATAGCGCCGGGCCCCGAGGCGCTTAAGGAACTCGTAAAGCCCCTCGCGCAGGGGCTCCCAGAAGATCCGCCCGTCTTCCCGGCCGGGATCGCCGCCTTCCCCCGCCGCCGCGAACACCCTCACGTCCGCGAGGGGCTTGCCGACGTCGTGGAGCAGCGCGGCGGCGAACACGGCCGCGGCCGTCCTGCCCTCGCGGGCCGTCCGCTCGTTCCCGGGCAGACCGGAGTCGAGGCACTCGCCGCCGAGGCTCCGGCACGCGAAAAAGGCGGTTTCCAGGCTGTGGCGCAGGAGCCCGCCCGGGTCGTTGTGGTGGTAGTACTCGGACGCGGGGAGGGTGTACATAAAAGCCGCGGCGGCCTCGGCGAGCGGCCTGACGAAAGAGGCGAATTCCGCGTCGGTCACGGGCAGGAGCGGGCGGATCCGGCCGAACAGGCCGTCCGCGTCCAGGAGGGCCGCGGGGGAAACGGGCCCGGCGCCGCCCGGGGCCGGCCCGGCCGGGGCGGGGCTTTCCCCCCGCCCGCGGGGATCCCCCGCCGGCGCGGGCGGCTCCGCCGCGCCCGGCCCCGGAAAGGCGCTCCGGGACCGCCCGCGGGCCCTTTCCGTGAAAAAATACCCGCCCGCGGGATCGCCGCCGAGGATCTCCCGGCAGAAGCGGATGAGTGCGGACAGCGCCGCCGCGGGGCGGCTCGGATCGGGAAAGCGGGTCGGCACGGGAAAAACCTCTTCGGGCGGGAACGGGGACGTCCGGGCGGCCACTATAGCCCCGCCCCGCGGGCCGCGGCCGGCGGGAGATCCTTAAATTGAAGCCCTCCGGGCAAAAAAAAACGCCCGTCGCGAGGACGGGCGCGAAGGGCGCGCCGCCGTTCCGGACCGGCGGAACGGCGCGCGCGGGGGACAAAACGGAAGCCGTCAGTTTTTCTTGGCCGGGGCCGGCTTGTTCACCGTTTTCTTGTTGACCGCGGCGGCGGGTTTGCTTACCGCGGGCTTATTCGCGGCCGGGGCTTTCGCGACGGGTCTTGCCGCGACCGGCTTGTTCACCGCGGGCTTATTCGCCGCGGCCGGGGCTTTCGCGACGGGCCTGTTCGCGACCGCCCTGTTCACCGCGGGCTTGTTCGCCGCCGCGGGCGTTCTCGCCACGGGTTTGTTCGCCGTCGCCGTGCTTACCGCGGGCTTGTTCGCCGCCGG
>CAZFNS010000018.1:12913-25006 GCA_964520475.1 uncultured Enterobacterales bacterium | reverse complement strand
GCGCGCCGCGCGGCCGCTCCTTCGGACCCCGCGCCGGCGGGGAAAGACGCTTCGGTCGGGACGGCGCCCCCGGCGAGAGACCTTACGGCCGCCGGGACGAGGGCGGCGAGAGACGCTTCGAGCGCGATTCCGCCCCCCGGGAGAGATCTTTTGAGTCCCGCGGCGGGGAAAGACGCTTCGACCGGGACGGCGCGCCCGGCGAGAGACCTTACGCCCGCCGGGAGGAAGGCGGCGAGAGACGCTTCGACCGGGACGGGGCGCCCCGGGAGAGATCTTTTGAGTCCCGCGGCGGCGAGAGACGCTTCGACCGGGACGGCGCGTCCCGGGAGAGGCCTTACGGATCCCGCGGCGGGGAAAAACGCTTCGGGCGCGATTCCGCGCCCCGGGAGAGACCATACGGGTCCCGCGGCGGGGAAAGACGCTTCGAGCGCGATTCCGCGTCCCGGGAGAGACCTTTCGGATCTCGCGGATCCTGGGAGTACGCGCGGCCGCGCTTCGCCCGGGACGGGGCGGAGGGATCCGCGCCGCGCGGCGGGCGCCCGGCGGAGGGCCGCTCCTTTTACGGCGGGCCGTCCGGACCGGGGTTCGGATCCGGCCGGAAAGCCTTCGCCCCGGATCGCCGGGGCGGGCGCTTCGACCGCCCGAAACCCGCCTTCAGCCGCCGGGGCGGCTTCAGGAAGACCGCCGCGCCCGAGCGCGGCGAAGGCGGCGGGCGGGAGGAGTGATCCGCGCCGCGGTCGGGGGATGTTGCACGGGGGTTATAGGCTTTTATGTTTGACATGGCGTGGATTAGTGAGCCGTCGGCGTGGGTCGGGCTGCTCACGCTGATCGTCCTCGAAATCGTACTGGGCATCGACAATCTTCTCTTCATCGCGATCCTCGCGTCCAAACTTCCCGCGAAACTCCAGGACAAGGCCCGGTACCTGGGTCTCGGGCTCGCGCTCCTGACCCGGCTCTGCCTGATCGTGGGCATCTCCTGGGTGGTCACCCTCGTCGAGCCGGTGGTCACGATCCGGGGGGTCGGCTTCTCCGTGCGCGACATCATCCTGATGGCGGGCGGTCTCTTCCTGCTCTTCAAATCCACCAGCGAGCTGCACGCCAAGCTCGAGGGCGAGGACGGCCCCGGCCCGAACCCCTCCGACCGGGCGGTGGCCAAGGCCTTCTGGGCGGTGGTCCTGCAGATCGTCGTCCTCGACGCCATCTTCTCCCTCGACTCGGTGATCACCGCCGTGGGCATGTGCGAGCACGTCTTCATCATGATGTTCGCGGTGATCATCGCCATGGGCGTGATGGTATCCCTGAGCAAGTTCCTCACCGTGTTCGTGAGCGGCCACCCGACCCTGGTGATCCTGTGCCTGAGCTTCCTGCTCATGATCGGTTTCAGCCTGCTGGCCGACGGCCTGCACATCCACGTGCCGAAGGGGTACCTGTACACCGCGATCGCCTTCTCGATCCTCATCGAGATCTTCAACCAGATCGCGCGCAAGAACAACCTGCGCCTCGACAAGAACATCCGCAGCAACAGCCGCGAGTTCGCGGCGGGCCTCGTGCTCCGCATCCTCGGGGCGCGGACCGACAACCAGATCCAGAACATCAAGGAGTCCATCGTCGCGCCCCCGGTCGACAACGTCTTCGCCCGGGAGGAGAAGGATCTGGTGGCCCGGGTGCTCGGCCTCGACCTGCAGCCCGTGCGGGCCATCATGACGTCCCGGAAGGACGTGGCCATGGTGGACATCGGGGAGCCGTACCGGGAGGCCCTCGCCGCCATCGCCGGGAACTCCTTCTCCCATATCGTGGCGTACGCGAACGACAACCGGGACAACCCCCTCGGCATCATCAGCAAGAGCGAACTCCTCGAGCGGATCGTGAGCGGCGCGGGCGAGGCCGTCCTCGCGAAGCTCGTCCGCAAGCCCCTTTATATCCCCGAGACCGTGAGCGTGCTGACCTGCATCGACGAGATGAAGCGCTCGAAGACCTACACATCCTTCGTCGTCGACGAGTTCGGCAACTTCGAGGGGATCGTGGCCCTGCGCGACATCATGGAGGAGATCGCGGGCGATCTGCCCGAGAAGACCGAGGCCGCGGACTGCCAGCGGAACCCCGACGGCTCCTGGACCGTCCGGGGCGACGTGTCCCTCGCCGAGCTCGAGCGCCGGACCGGCGTGGTCGTCCCGGCGGGGCAGCACTACCACACCGTGGCCGGGTACGTCGTGGAGACCCTGCAGAACCTGCCGCGGGAGGGGACGACCCTGGAGGCCGGGGACTGGCTGATCCGGGTCGCCGCGGTGCGCGAGCATTCCGTCGAGACGGTTAATATCAGCCGGACCGCCGAAACGGACAAAGACAAAAAGGACCGGAAGGACAAATAAGGAACGGGCTCCCGCCCGGGGAGACCCGGGCGGGCGTCCGGGGTCCGGCCGCCGGGCCGGGATCCGCAAATAAAAATTTATACAGCACACGACTTTCGCAATTTAATATTGAAATGCGCGGGCGGTGATGATATTTTTTTAGAAATTTTTTACCGCGGCGCCGCCCGGTAAGCGGAGATGACCTATGCCGTCCGAGAACAGCAGACACGGTCCGGAAGCCCCCCGGACGTCCCTCGCGGGCAGAATATTCAGGCTGAGAGAGCACGAGCTGATTCTCGCGGCCCTGTGTCTGGTGGCGGTCGTCTTCTCCTTCTTAAATCCCCTCTGGTACGGGCACGCCCCCGAGGCGGGCGGCTCCGCGTACGCGCTGTTCGGCCGGATGTGGGCCCACGGCGAGGTCCTGTACCGGGACATGATCGACGTCAAGGGCCCCGGGATCTACTTCATCAACATGGCGGGCTACCGCATCGGCGGCTTCCCCGGCATCGCCCTGGTCGAGGCCCTCTTCATGGTGCTCGGGGTGATCAGCGTCGATCTCGCCCTGCGCCTGTTCCGCTTCAGCCCGCTGTCGCGCTTCTGCTCCATCGTCACGGTCATCTCGCTGCTCGGGCTCAGGTACTACCAGGGCAACATGGTCGAGGAGTACGGCGTGTACCTCGCCATGATCGCGAGCTATCCGCTCGCGTTGCTCTTTTTCATGCGCAGGTTCTCCTGGGCCGCGGGGATCGTGCCGGGGCTCTGCTTCGCCTTCACCACCTCCATCCATTTCACGAACGGCCCGTACTTCGTCGCCTGGTTCCTCATGCTGTTCCTGTACTACCTCGCGAGCGGCCGGGCCCTGGACGCGCTCCGGCTCGCGCTCTGCGCCGCGGTTTCGTTCCTCGCGGTGTTCGGGGCGTTTTTCCTGTATTTCTACAGCATCGGCGACATGAGCCTGGTCTCGGACGCGGCGTTCTACAGCTTCTCCATCCACTTTTCGAACCTGATCTACAACCAGGCCACGCTCGATTTCGCGAAGGGCATAACCGGCTTCGTGCGGACCGGCCTCTGGATCGTCCTCGCCGGCTTCCTGTGCCTGATCTTCCGGAGCAACAACCGGCATTTCCTGCACACCGGGGGCAGCGACCGGAAGTGGTTCATCATGTACCTGCTCACGGGCGTCGCCGTGACCGCGGCGGCCTGCAGCCTGACTGGCCACGCCTACGACCACTGCGACTCGCAGTACATGCCCTTCATGTTCATCCCGCTCGCGTTCCTGATGCACCGCTACCTGCACGTGAGCCAGGACATCAGGATCAGCTTCCTGACCGTCATGTTCCTCCTGGCCTTCCTGGTCGCCGAGCACATGATCTGGCCGTGGGACCACAGCGAGTGGCCGCTCGCCCGGGTCTACCGGCACGCCGCGATCGACTCCGCCGTCGCCTTCGGCTTCTGCCTCATCATTTACCTCCTGCGCATGTTCACCGGCTTCTACCGGCACAGCCACACGATCTTCCTGTTCCTGAGCGTCTTCATCGCCTTCATCGTGTCGTTCTACGCCCTGATCACCGGCTTCGCCAAGGGAACCCCGCCCGACGCGGACACGGCCGAGCGGGTCCGGATCATCCGGGAGAACACCGGGCCGGGCGACAAGATCTGGGTCGAGGGCGCCATGTACCAGTACTACGTGTGGACCGACCGCAACACGGCCTCCCCGTACCTGATGACCCCGGAGCTGGCCGCCCCGTACGACTTCAAGACCAAGGTGCTGAGCAGCCTCACTTTCTTCCTGCCCAAGTTCATCGTGGTGAGCGAGCCCACGCTGAACCGCTTCAGGGAAGCCGAGCGGGAGGGCAGCACCGAGGGGATCCCCAACCAGGACCAGGCCTTCATGCGCTTCGTTCGCACCGACTACACCGAGGTCATGGAAGGGCTGTTCCGCTACGCGGGCGGCCGGGACGAGGATCTCGGCGAGGAAGTTCCCGAGGAGAACGGCGTCCTCCCGGAGGGCCCCGCGGGCGAAGCCCCCGCGGCGGAAACCCCCGTTTCCGAAGCCCCGGCTCCCGGGGAAGAGCGTCCCGGCGTGACCCTTCCGCCCGAAGGGGCGCGGGAAGCGGCGCCCGGCCCGTCGCCCCTCGAACCGCCGCGGCCCGTGGGCCCGCCGCCCGCCGCGAACGGGCAGTGACGCAACGAGTTTTACCGGATCCCGCCTCCGATTCCGGGCGGGGTCTTTTTTTCCGGAAGGCGTTCCCGGAACGGCCGGACGGGGCGCGGGAGCGCCGCCGCCGGCGGGGAGACGCCGTTTTTTTACGCGCCGGCCGCCCGGCCGGGCGCGGGATAGAGCGAGAGTAAAATGGAGAATTTTCTGCAAGTTCTGGAGGCATGGGCGAACCGTGCCGACGAGATTATCTGGGGCGTGCCGCTTATCGCCCTCCTGGTGCTGACGGGCGTCTACCTGACCCTGTCCCTCAAATGCATCCAGGTGACCAGCCTGTTCCGGGCCATCGCCCTGGTGTTTTCCTCCGTTAAGCACAAGAAGGGCGAGGAAGGGGAGATCACGGGCTTCGCCGCGCTCTGCACGGCCCTCGCGAGCACCATCGGCACGGGCAATATCGTGGGCGTCGCGACCGCGGTGCACATGGGCGGCCCCGGGGCCCTCTTCTGGATGTTCGTCGCCGCCTTCTTCGGCATGGCCACCAAGTACGCGGAGTGCCTCCTGGGCGTCCGCTACCGCAAGCGCGACGAGAAGGGCGTGCTCTACGGCGGACCCATGTACTATATCCGGGACGGCGTCAAGTCGCCGCTCCTCGCGAAAATCTTCGCGATCCTGACCATCGGCGCCGGCTGCTTCGGCATCGGCACCTACTGCCAGGTCAACTCCATGGTCGAGGCCAACGCCATCATGTTCGACCTCACCCCCATCGCCTCGGTGGTGATCATCACGGTGCTCGCGGGCGCGGTCACCTTCGGCGGCCTCAAGTCCATCTCGCGGTTCAGCACCAAGATCGTGCCCCTCATGGCGCTGTTCTACATGTCCGGGTGCCTCGCCGTGGTCTTCACCAACCTCGACGCGCTCCCGGGGGTCTTCGCCACCATCGTCAAGTCGGCCTTCAACCTCGAGGCCGGGCTCGGCGGGGCCGCGGGAACCGGGATCCTCATCGCCATGCGCTTCGGCATCGCCCGGGGCATGTTCTCCAACGAGGCCGGCCTCGGCTCGGCGCCCATCGCGGCCGCGACGGCCCGGACCAAATACGCGGCGGAGCAGGGGCTCATCAGCATGACCGGCACCTTCCTCGACACCATCGTGATCTGCATGCTCACGGGCCTGGTGATCGTGATCTCGGGCGGCTGGACCAACCCCGATCTCAACGGCGTCGCGCTGACCACCTACGCGTTCTCGTCCGGGCTCGGCGCCTCCTACGGCACCTACGTGGTGAACCTCGGGCTCCTTTTCTTCGCCTTCACCACGGTCATCGGCTGGAACTACTACGCCGAGAGCTGCTACGCGTACCTGTTCTCTTCCCGCACCCTGTATATCTACCGGATCTTCTACCTGTTCATCGTCGCCTCCTCGGCGGTGATGACCCTGAACGTGGTGTGGGTGCTTTCCGACGTGATGAACGGCCTCATGGCGCTGCCGAACCTGATCGCCCTGTTCGTGCTGCGCAAGGAGATCGTCGAGGAGACGGTGATCTACATGCGGCACCTCAAGAAGGAAGTCCTCAAAAAAGAGGATGACAAGGGAGACATGCTCCACTACCGGTGACCGCGCGAGGGGGTTTTATGAGAATGGCGCTGATTGTCCTGTGCGCGCTCGCCGCCCTGGCGGCGCTCCTCGCGCTCGCCGGGTGGCTCTACACCCTGCACCCGAAGTTCGGCCGCGCCCCGGAGGGGGAGCGGCTCGCGCGGATCCTCGCGTCCCCCAACTTCTCGCCCGAGGCGGGCATGTTCGTGAACCTCGAGCCGGGCGATTCCCTGCCGAAGATTACGAGCGTGGCGAAAAACGGTGGCGAGGACCGGGGCACGGGCGCGGGCTCCGCGAAATTCAGCTGGTGGGAGTTTTTCTTCCCGAAAAAGGGCTTCATGATCCCGGCAGGGCCGCTCCCCTCAGAAAAGACCGACCTTAAGGCGCTCGATCCCCGGGAGGACGTCCTGGTGTGGCTCGGGCACAGCAGCGTCTACCTGCAGCTCGACGGCTTTAAGATCCTGATCGATCCCGTGTTCACCCGGTACGCGTCGCCGATACCCTTCGTCGTCGGGCGCTTCGCGGGCACGGACGTTTACGGTCCGGACGACATCCCGGACGGTATCGACGTCATGATCATATCCCACGACCACTGGGACCACCTCGACTACGACGCCGTGAAGGCGCTCCGCCCCAAGATCAAAAAAGTCGTGACGGCCCTCGGCGTGGGGGCCCATCTCGCCTACTGGGGCTACCCCGAGGACATGATCTGCGACCCGGACTGGTACGGGGAGTGCGCCCCCGCGCCGGGCCTCGCCGTCGGCGTGCTGCCGGCCCGGCATTTCTCGGGACGGCTCTTCGAGCGCAACCGCACCCTCTGGGCCTCGTTCGCCTTCGTCACCCCGAACCGCCGCGTCTACTACACCGGGGACACCGGGTACGGCAGCGGCCGGGTCTTCGCCGAGATCGGGGAAAAATACGGGGGCTTCGACCTCGTCATAATCGAGGACGGGCAGTACAACCTGAACTGGCACGCCATCCACATGCTGCCGGACGAGGTCGCGGACGCGGCGGAGAAGCTGCGCGCGGCGGCGATCCTGCCCGTGCACAACAGCGCCTACCCGCTCTCGCCCCACCGGTGGAGCGAGCCGCTCGAGGAGCTGTACCGCGCCTCGGAGGGCCGGAGCTACCGCCTGCTCACCCCGCTCATCGGCGCCCCGGTCCGCTTCGAGAACCCGGCCGAGCGCTGCGAAAAGTGGTGGGAAGACGACGCGAAACGGCGGGAGGACGCCCGGTGACGGCCGCGCGGCGCCGCCCGGGGCGGGCGCCCGCCGGGGCGCCGATTTTGCTATGAACAAGGCGCGATTTCGGGTAAAATCACGGAAAATCTTTTCCGTTTTCCCCGGGAAAACCCAATTGCTGTAACTCTGAAAACATAGGGATCGTATCTTATGAAAAAGACAAAGATGGTATGCACCATCGGACCGAAGTCCGAGTCGCCGGAAGTCATGCGGGATCTCCTCGACTCGGGCATGAACGCCATGCGTTTGAACTTTTCCCACGGCGACCACAACGAGCAGGGCGCCCGGATCGCCACCATCAACGCCATCATGAAGGAAACCGGCAAAGTTTTCGCGATCGTGCTGGACACCAAGGGTCCCGAGATCCGCACCGGCGAGGTTAAGGACGACGGCGAGGTGGAGCTGAAGAAGGGGCAGAAGTTCACCGTTTCGACCGATTACCCGGCGTACACCACCGCCGAGGGCTGCTCCGTGAGCTACGACGGCATGGTCCGGGATATCGCCCCGGGCAACACCGTGCTCATCGACGACGGCCTGATCGGGCTCAAGGTCCTGTCGAAGAACCGCGCCGAGACCGAGGCGGTCTGCGAGGTCCTCAACAACGGCATGCTCGGCAGCAAGAAGGGCGTCAACCTCCCGGGCGTCATCACCAACCTCCCGGCCCTGAGCGAGAAGGACCGGGCCGATCTCGTGTTCGGCATCGAGCGGGGCGTCGACTATATCGCCGTTTCCTTCGTGCGCAAGAAGAAGGACGTCGAGGACGTGCGCGCCTGGCTCGACCTCAACGGCGGCCAGGACATCATGATCATCTCCAAGATCGAGAACCAGGAGGGCCTGGACAACTTTGAGGACATCCTCGCCGTCTCCGACGGCATCATGGTGGCCCGCGGCGACCTGGGCGTGGAGATCCCGCCCCAGGAGGTCATCATCGCCCAGAAGCACATCATCCACCGCTGCAACGAGGCGGGCAAGATCGTCATCACCGCCACCCAGATGCTGGACTCGATGCAGAAGAATCCCCGTCCGACCCGCGCCGAGGCGGGCGACGTCGCCAACGCCATTTTCGACGGCACCGACGCGGTGATGCTGTCGGGCGAGTCGGCCAAGGGCAAGTACCCGCGCGAGGCCGTGCGCACCATGGCTTCGATCTGCGAGCTGACCGACACCATGGTCCGGCCGCGCTTCCTGGACGTGCCGCCCTCGACCCTGCATGTCACCGAGGCCGTGTGCAAGGGCGCCGTGGAGATCGCCGAGCACCTGCGGTCGCCGCTCATCGTCGTCGCCACCCGGACCGGCCACTCGGCCCGGGATCTGCGCAAGTACTTCCCGACCTCGGACATCCTCGCCCTGACCGACAACCCGAAGACCGCGCGCCAGCTCTGCCTGCTCCGCGGGGTCACCGCGCAGCTGGTGGGCACGTTCGACTCCACCGACGAGTTCTTCCTCGCCGGCAAGGAGATGGCCCTCAAGTCGGGCCTCGGCCACGAGGGCGACACCGTGGTGATGGTGTCCGGCTCGCTCGTGCCGGAGGGCACCACCAACACCTCCTCGGTGCACGTGCTGTAAAAGCGCGTTTCTAAAAAATGCGTCCGTCCCGCCCCGGTTCCCGCCGGGGCGGGATTTTTTACGCGCGCGGCGACGGGGAGCGCGGAGAAGGGGAACCGGCGCGGGGAAGCGGAAGGAGACGGCCGGGCGCGGGGCGGGGGACGGAGCCGGGCAGGAAATGTGAGGAAACGGGCTCGGCGGAACCCCGCCCGCGCCGGGGATTTGCTATAATTTTCCTAAGGGAGAGGCGGCCCGCCCGGGCCGCCCGCGTCACCGTCCGCCCGCCGCCGTCCGCGCGCGGATAAGGAGTTTCGTATGCCGGACCACACCGAAAGCCGGGACGCCGCCGGGCTCTGCATGGAGCTGATCGCGCGGCCTTCCCTCACCCCCGAAGACGGGGGCTGCCAGCGGCTCCTCTGCTCCGTCCTCCGCGACCGGGGCTTCCACGTGGAGAACCTCTCGCACATGGACGCCGTCAATTCCTACGCGACGCACGGCTCCGGCCGGCCCGTGTTCTGCTTCCTCGGGCACACCGACACGGTGCCGCCCGGCGATCCCTCCGCCTGGGCGTACCCGCCCTTCGAGCCCTCGCTCCACGACGGCATGATCTACGGCCGGGGCGCCGCCGACATGAAGGGCGGCCTCGCGGCCGCGGTCCTCGCGGCCGCCCGCTTCGCGGAGAAGAATCCGCGCCACCCGGGCACCGTGGCCTGCCTGTTCACCAGCAACGAGGAGGGGGACTCCCCCCACGGGACGGCCCACGCCGTCGGCCGGCTGATCGAGCGGGGCGACGCGGTCGACTTCTGCCTGATCCCCGGGGCGACCTCGGCCAAAACCGGCGGCGACACCGTCAAGATCGGGCGCCGGGGCTCGCTCACCGCCGCCGTGGAGATCTACGGGATCCAGGGGCACGTGGCCTACCCGCGCCTCGCGCTCAACCCGCTGCACGCGGGGATCCCGGCCCTGAACGAGCTCATCGCCCGGGAGTGGGACCGCGGGGACGAGCATTTTCCGCCCACCTCCATGCAGATCCCGTACATAAGCGCGGGATCCGGGGCCGCCAACGTGATCCCGGGGCGCGCCTCGCTGCTCATCAACTGGCGCTTCTCCCCCGCGACCACCGCCGAGGAGATCAAAAAGACCACCGAGGGGATCCTGTCCCGGCACCGCCTCAATTACCGGGCCGACTGGTCCCTGACCGGCGAGCCCTTCGTCACCCGGCGCGGGGCCCTGGTCGACGCGGCCCACCGGGCCGTGAGCGGGATCCTCGGCTTCGATCCCGGCGAGTCGACCGGCGGGGGCACCTCGGACGGCCGCTTCATGGCCCGCTTCCCGGGCTGCCAGATCGTCGAGCTCGGCCCGGTCAGCGAGACGATCCACAAGGCGAACGAGTGCGTCTCCGCCGCCGATCTGGAAAAGCTCGCGGCCGTTTACGAAAGGATCCTGGAACTGACGATGGGCGGGGCCTGAGCCGCCCGCTTACGCGGATAAAAAAAGCCGGCCGGGGGAGTTCCCCCGGCCGGCCGTTTTTAAGGGCGGCGCGAGTTTTTACGCGCGGCGCGGGCGCCGCGCCCGGTTCTCCCGGGCGGGTCGTCTCTCACTTGAGCTTGTACTGTTTGGAGAGCACTGTGGTGATCTTTTTGAACATATTGAACACGGCGTTGGTCTTGGCTGTCGGCAGGCCGTCGGCGTCGAGGAAAAACTCCCCCCGGAACACCAGCACCTCGCCGTTCTGCGCGACGGAGTCGGCGCGCATGCCGTCCATGTACTCGTAATCCTCTCTGATCATCTTGTTGGCCAGGGCGAGGATCTCCTCGGCCGTGGCTTCCTTGCGGTTGTCTTCCTGTCCCATGAACATGACGCGGGTTTCCTTAATTTGTCTTCAAACGATTTTTCCGATCCGATTTTCGGGTCCGCCGCCGCGCCCGGGACCGCGCGTTCTCCCGCGCGGCTCCGCCGGCGTCCGGTTCTCAAATCCGATTATATAGGATTACGGGGGCGGGGGACAGATCTGTCAATGTTCTTCGGCGCCGTACTGGAGGTACAGTTTCCTCTCGATTTTGAGGAAGAGCCGGACCGCCTCGTTATAGGTTTCATTCAATGCGGGGAGGCCGCGGACTTTGACGAGCCGGAGGAGTTCCCGGTCGTCCGGGGTCAGCCTTTGCCGGGCCTCCGCGTACTGGCGCAGGTAGTGCCGGGCGAGGTACAGGTCGTAGGGCTGCACGGTGGTGACGCTTTTTAAGATCAGCATGTCGGCGGGCGGCAGGGGAATGAGGCTCAGCTCGTTTTTCTCCTGCAGGGCGCAGAGGCCGTCGAGCAGGGTTTCGTCCTCCCAGGTCGGGAGGACGTCCCGGCCTTTTAAGAGCTCCCGGTTTTCGGGAAGGGCCGCGGCGGCGGGGCTGCAGATCGGGCGGAACTTTGTCCCGGCGGCGTCCGCGGGGACGTAGAGGGTGACCGCGCCCGGCAGGGCGGGGGCCGCGAGCGCGAAGGACGCGGCGAAGGCCGGGCTTACGCTCAGGAGGACGGGGGCCTCCGGGTTCAGGAGCGCCGCGAGCCGGATAATGTCCGGCAGAGGCGTGTCCGCCGCGGTCCGTTCGTCCGCGATCATGGCGAGGCGCGCCTTCAGGAATTCGATTTTGCGGCTCGGCTTGTAGGCGCCGCCGACGCCGTCCCGGCAGCCGTGATGTCCGGTCATGGTTTTGTCTCCGCGTGTCCGTTTCCGTTCCGTGAATTCTAGCACGGCCGGGGGCGCCTGAACAGGGCCGGGCGGGCGCCGCGGCGCCGAAATCCCGGGCCCCGGCAGAAATGCGGGCAAAGTTAATGACGGGGGCGTTTTTGTGGTATAATCCGTTAGCGTCGCGCGGCGCGCCCGCGGGAACGGGCCCGCTCCGCGGCGGCGTTTTTCGTGATTTTGTTTTTTTGCTTTACGCGTTTCCGCGCGGCCCGCGGACGGGGATCTGACCGGAAAGGCGCGCGGGGATTTCCCCGCGGATGGATTCGGATATGGAAAACGAGAAGAACGACGAGAACGAGAAGAACGTCGAAACCGTGAACGACGTCGAGAACGGGAAGACCGGCGAAAACGTGAACGGCGTCGAGAACGTGAAGACCGGCGAAAACGTGAATAACGTCGAGAACGGGAACGACGTCGGAGACGGAAGCAACGCCGGAGAGGCGAACAACGCCGAAAACGGGAACGACGGCGAAAACGGCA
>CAZFNS010000018.1:0-12813 GCA_964520475.1 uncultured Enterobacterales bacterium | reverse complement strand
AGCAACGCCGGAGAGGCGAACAACGCCGAAAACGGGAACGACGGCGAAAACGGCAAAAAATTTCCGACGGCGCGAAGCGTCATCGAGTTCCTGGCGGAAAAATACCCCGGGTGCTTCGTCCTGACCGGGCCGTGCAAACCCCTGAAGATCGGCCTCCTCAACGAGCTGGCCGAGCTGCTGCCCGCGGAGGTTCCCGAACTGTCCAAGACGCGCCTGCGCCACGCCCTGAGATTCTACACCACCCGCTGGAAGTACCTGCAGTCGTTCCGGCCCGGCGCGAAGCGGGTGGGCCTCGACGGCGCCGAGGGCGACGAGGTGACCGCCTCCGAGGTCGAGTACGCGGCCAAGACCCTCGCCGAGTCCAAGGCGGCCTTCAAGAAGCTCCGGTCCGAAAAGAACCCCGCGGCCGGGGCCGCCAAGGCCCCGGCGGCGGAGGGCGGCGCCGAAGCCGCTCCCGCGGCGGATAACGCGGCCGGCGCGGAGAAACCAGCCGCCGCCCCCGAAAAGAAAGCCGCCCCGGGCGAGGGCAGGCCGCCGTTTAAGCGCCGGCCCTTCAAGCCGGGGGCGAAGAACGCCCCGCGCCAGGGCAGGCCCGCGCCCCGCCGCGAGCAGCAGCGGCCGCCCCGCGAGACCCAGAGCCGGGTTCACGGCATCGGGGCCGAGGAATTCGTGAAGATCGACGTGAGCGAGATCGGCGTCGGCTCGAAAGTGCACGTGCTCTGCGGCGGCACCACCGCCGTCGAGGCGACCGTCATCGAGATGAACCGGGACACGATCGGCGTGGAGCTGGTCACCGGCATGGTGGTCAGGGTGAGCCCGGACCGCATAGGCAGGTAGCCGGGCCGGAGCGGCCGCGGCCGTCCCGGGGTCCGGAGAGGATTTATATGGAAAAAGTCAGACACGGTTTTATGGGCCCGCTGCGGAGCGGGATCGCCGTTTGCGCGCTGGCTCTCGCCGCCTTCGGCGCGGCGCACGCGTCCGAGCGGGTGAAGCAGCGGGTCCCGGACATCGGGGAGCTGCCGGCGCTCGCCGCGGAGCAGCAGCATCTCGTCGCCTGCAAGCGGATCGCGGGCTTTTTCACCAGATCGCACTACAAAGAGGTCTCGCTCGATCCGGAGTTCGCCAAGAAGGTCCTCGGGGTCTACCTGCGCGAGAACGACCGCGGCAACAGCCTGTTCACCGCCGGGGAGGCGGACGAGATCGCCGGGCACTACAACGAGGTTCTGTCCGCCATGATCTCCTGCCGCTTTGACTACCCGTACGCGCTCTTCGAGAAGTTCAACCGCCGGAAATTCGAGCGGCTGAGCTACTACCTCAAGGCCCTGGACGGGAAGATCGATCTGGACACCGACGAGACGATCCCCAACGACCCGACCGAGACCGAGCGCGCCAAGACCCGGGAGGATCTCGACGCCCTCTGGCACAAGATCGTCGTCAACGAACTCATTAAGCTCATGCTCAGCGGCAAGACCGAGGACAAGGCCCGGGAGCTCCTCCGCAAGCGCTACGTGAACCAGCTCAACCTCCTGGTCAACTCCCGGAGCGAGGACGCGTTCAGCGATTTCGAGAACGCCTTCGCCCACGCCATCGACCCGCACACCTCGTACCTGTCCCCCGAGGACAGCGAGAAGTTCGTCGACGAGATGAGCCTGGCCATGGAGGGGATCGGCGCGATCCTGACCAAGGACGACGACTACGTGAAGATCGTGTCCCTGGTGCCGGGGTCCCCGGCCGAGCTCAGCCGGCAGCTCCGGCCCAACGATTATATCGTGGGGATCCGCCAGCACGAGCCGGGCAAGAAGAACGTGATGCTCGACGTCGTCGGGATGCGCCTCGAGGACGTCGTGCCGCTCGTCAAGGGCAAGAAGGGCACCAAGGTCACCCTGGAGATCCAGCGCGAGGCGGGAGGGAAGACGACCACCTTCACCGTCGACCTGGTCCGCAGCAAGATCCGCCTCGAGGACAGCGCCGCCAAGGGCGAGGTCCGGGAGATCGACGGCCGCAAGGCGGGCGTGCTCACCGTCAAGAGCTTCTACATGAACCTGACCGACGACATGGACAAGGAGCTCGCCAAGCTTAAATCCGCCGGCGTCGAGGCGGTGGTCGTCGACCTCCGGTACAACGGCGGGGGCGCCCTCAACGAGGCCCTGCTCTCGACCGGCCTCTTCGTCGACGGCGACGCCTTCGTGCAGGTGCGCGACGGCGTGGGCAACGTGGCCGTGCGCGGGGACCCCGTCCCCGGCGTGAGCTGGAGCGGGCCGCTGGTGGTGCTCACCAACCGCATGAGCGCCTCGGCTTCCGAGATCATGGCCGCGGCCCTGCAGGACCTCGGCCGGGCCGTCGTCGTGGGCGACACCACCTTCGGCAAGGGCACCGTGCAGCAGAGCCGGCCGCTCGACCGCATCTTCGACTACCTGAAGGGCCCGCTCGGCAGCATCCACTACACCATCGCCAAGTTCTACCGCGTGAACGGCGGCAGCACCCAGATTAACGGCGTGCAGCCGGACATCGCGTTCCCGAAGATCATAAGCTACGACATCGTCGGGGAGAAGAACGAGTTCAACGCCCTGAACTGGGACAGCATCGACCGGGTGAAGTACAAGCCCATGAACGTCGCGGCCTTCATTCCGGAGCTCGAGCGCCGGCACGAGGAAAGGGTGAAGGACAACGAGTTCTTCAGGGACATGGAGAAGTCCGAGGCCAGGCTCTGGGAGAGCTACAACACCAAGACGGTCTCGCTCAATTTCAAGAAGCGCAAGGCCGAGCAGGACAGGGACGACGCCGAGACCCTGGAGATGGTGAACCGCAACCTCAAGGCCACCGGCAAGCCGCCGATAACGGACCTCAAGGACCTGCCGGCCCAGTACGAGCCGTTCGACGTCTACCTCGACGAGAGCGCCCGGATCGCCCTGGATCTCGCCGACCTCGAGAAAGGGATCGCGGCGGGCGGCGGGAAGGAGCCTTAAAGACCGAAGACGAAGCCGGCGCCAAGGCGCCGGCTTTCGCGCGCGGCCCGGGTTCGCCCGGGCTTTTTCGTTTCGGGGGACGCCCGTTTCCCGCGGGGCCCGCCTCCCGTCTTCCGCCCGGCCCCGGCCCGTCTCCGGCCGGGGCCGTCTTTCCGCCCGGGGCGGCGCCCCGGCGCCTTTCTTTTTCGCGCGGGGCCGCGCGCCGCAAAAAAAAGCCTGGGGGGATGCCCCAGGCACAAAACAACTAAACAATAAGGAGATAAAAATACATGAAATGTATTTTGTTTTATATTAATCTTTTTTTACGTAAAATGCAATTTAAGCGGCGTTTTTTTTGCGATAGTTGCGCGCTCCGGCCACATTCGGCCGCCGGGGCCGGCGCGGCGGGATTCGGGATGCGGGGGGCCGGTCATGAGCGGATACGATTTGTTTGACGAGCTGTACGGCGAGCGGAGCCCGGCCCCGGCCGGGACGGGGCTCCCGGGCGGGATCCCCGCCGGGATGATCCCCCGGGAAAGCCCCGCCGGGCGCGTTTACACCGTGGGCGAGCTCGGCGAGGAGATCGCCCGTCTGTTCGGGAACGACTTTTACGTGACGGTCCGGGGCGAGCTCAGCAACTGCGGCTCGCGCACCCGGGGATCGTACTTCTACTGCGTCATTAAGGACAGCGCCGCCGAGATCCCCGTGGCCTTCCGGATCGCCTCGATCCAAAAGCAGCTCGACCGGATTAAGGACGGGGTCACGGCGGAGATCCGCGGCCGGGTCACCTATTACCGGCAGAAGGGCCGGGTCACGCTGTGGGGCAGCGCCCTGACCCTGCGGGACCGCATGGGGGAGCTCTACGCGCGCTTCCTCCGCTCGATGGAAAAGCTCCGCGCCGAGGGCCTCTTCGCCACGGAGATCAAAAAGCCGATCCCGGAGGTCATCCGGAGCGTGGGGATCATCACCTCTCCCGACGGCATGGCGGTGCGGGACGTCATCCGCACCGTCAGAAGGCGCAACCGCTTCATCGACATCGTCGTGTATCCGGCCGCGGTGCAGGGCGCCGACGCCCCGGCGAGCCTGATGACGGCGCTCTGGCACGCCAACCTGCACAACGCCTGCGACGTGCTCCTCGTGGTGCGCGGGGGCGGCAGCGCCGAGGATCTCAGCTGCTTCAACAGCGAGGAGCTCGCCCGCTACGCGCGGCAGTCGCTTATCCCGGTGATAAGCGGCGTGGGGCACGAGGGCGACTACACGATCCTGGACTACGCCGCGGATCTGCGCGCCTCGACCCCCACGGCGGCCGCCGAGATCGTGAGCCGGAGCCTCGATCACAGCATCGAGACCCTGAACGTCCTGAAAAGGAACCTGTTCGCCGCCGGGACGGGCCGGGTGAGGTTCGAGGCCGAGCGCTTCGGCGCCGTGAAGGCGCGTTTCGCGCGCCTGGCGCCCGAGAACCGGATCGCCGCGCTCCGCGCCCGCGCCGACGGCCTCCGCGCCCGCCTCGAGAAGGCCGGGCTCGCGGGGACGGCCGCGAAGGCGGCCGCCTTAGGCGCCCTCAAGGGGCGGCTCCTCCGCGCGGGCCCCGGGCCCGCGGTCGCCGCGGGGCTCGCGGCCTGCGCCCTCGCCCGGCAGAAGATGACGAGCTCGATGGAGGGGCGCCTCGCGGGCCTGCGGGCCGACGTGGCGGCCCGGGCGGCCCTCCTCGACGCCAACAACCCGCTCAAGATCCTGGCGCAGGGCTACTCGATAACCCTGAACGCCGACGGCACGGGCATAGATCTGGCAACGGTCAGGAAAGGGGACGTCATCAGGACCGTGCTCGCGGACGGCGAGCTGACCTCGGTTGTGACGGAAGCCGCCGTAAAGAAGATCTGAGCGCCGGGCGGCCTCAGCCGGTCAGCCCCGCGAGCAGGTCCCGGTCGAAGAACATCGGATCGTCCTCCTCCAGGATGGTGCACTCGAACTGCTCGAGCGCCCAGCTGTTCAGCACCTCGAGCGCCCCCGAGGGCATGAGGCGCCGCTCGGCGCAGATGCTCGCGAAGTCGCCCGCGGTGAACTCGCGCAGCTGGAGGAGCCTCTTCAGGAGGTTCCGGTACTCGGGCGCGAGGAGCTCGAGGGGATCCGCGCCCGGGCTCCGCTCCTCCGGGGCGGGCGCCCCGGGCGGCTCCGCGTCGCCGGCGCCGTCGTCGAAGATGGGCGCCAGGATCTCCTGCACCTTGCGGGTCTCCTCCGTTTTCCGGGAGATCAGATCCATGTCGAGACTGTCCGCGGCGCGCGCGGCGCCGGGCCGCGGCGCGGCCCCGCCCCCGAAGATGCCGCTCCGCGCCGGGATCCCCGCCGCGGCGCGGAGCTCCTCCTCGCCCGCGACCGGCTCGCTCAGGTGCCGGTTGACGAGCCTTACCGTCCGCGCGGCCGCCTCGGCCTCGCCGGCCGCGCCCATGACCCCGAGCAGATCCCGGAAGAGCCGGATCTGGAGCGCGCTCAGGGTCTGCTTCCCCGCCCCGGCGCCCGCGCCGCGCAGGCGGAGGCGCAGGTTCGTGTTGGCTTTGATGTCCGCGATCTTCGCCGCGTAAACTTTGAGGGCCGCGATCCGCGCCGGATCGTAGCCGAGCTTCTCCAATTCCCCGCCTTCGGCGAAATCCAGGAAGTACCGCTCGAGAAGCTTTACGGCCTTAAAGCCCGCGCAGGCGCAGAGGGCGAGGCGGTAGGGCAGGAGCAGCTCCCGGTTGCGGGGGTGGCTTAAGAGGGGGGCGGAGCCGAAGGCGATGAAGTCGAAGGCCGAGACCGCGAGGGTTCCGTCCTCGAACTCGGGATCCGGGAACATGGTAATCCCGAGCACGGCCGCGCAGCGCGCGAAGAGATCGACGCAGCAGGCATGAGAGGAGAGGGACGCGAGCCCGAGGCGCCGGCGCAGCTCCGCGAAGGGCGCCGACCCGGCCGCGAGGAGCCCGGCGCGGACGGCCGCGAGGCCGGCCGGCAGGGGCCCGTCCTCCCCGAGTCCGCGCTCGAGGATCCGGTAGACCGTCTCGTTGCGCACCCCGCTCCCCGCGCCGTTGAGGTAGGCGAGCAGATTGGCCTCCTCCCGCTTGATCCGGGCGACGACGGCCGCGGCCGCCTCCTGCCCTCCGGGCGAGAGCCGGACCTCGCCCGGGAGGAGCGGCGCGACGGCGAGGCGGCGGAAGGCGGCGAGCCCCGGGTAGCGGCCCGTGAACTCCTGCGGGGCGCCGGTGAAGACGAGACCCTCGTAAAGCCGCCGCCCGACGGCCGGGTCGTCGCGGAGGATCTCGGCGTAGATCCTTCGCGCGTAGCCGTACAGGATCCCGCGGGCCATGCCCGGGGCGCGGATGTTGAGGTTGAAGACCGGGTGGGGCAGGATGAAGGCCTCGAAAACGAGCGGCTCCGCCTTCTCCGGGGTCAGGGCCCCCTCCGCCTTCAGGGCGCCGAGCGCGCAGACCGCGAAGCGGCCGAACTCCGGGAAGCGGCTCATCATGGCGATGTGAGCCGGGTAGAGCAGGTCCCGGTAGAGGAAGGCGCAGCAGGAGATGATGTCGCCTAAGTACGCGAGCGACCAGCGCAGGTCGCGGGTGACCCCGTTGTTCTCCTCGGCCGCGCTCATGAAGCGGTCGGCGAGCAGGGAGAAGGCCCGGACGATCTCGGCGGGGGGCAGATCCCCGCACAGACCCTCGGCGAGCAGCCGGTACTCGAGGTTGGCGCCGATCGCGCACATGACGGCGTTGCCGAGGGGCCGCTGCACGGTTTTGCCGAGGATCCCGGCGAGCATGGTGAGATCGCTCTCCCGCCGCTCGGCGGCCCCGGTCCGGAGCCGCGGGGTCAGGCCGGGCGGGCAGCCGCGGACGTCGAGCGGGTCGGCGTTGACGGCGAAGTCCCAGCCGTTCCGCGCGGCGGCCGCCCGGCTCGCCGCCACGTACACGTCCGGGCCGCTCACGGCGATCTTGCCGATGGCGATGGTCCGGTTCCCGGTCACGAAGGTCAGGCCCGCGGGATCGACGAAGCCGTTTTCCCGGAAGTAGCGGCGCGCGTACGCGCGGTGGGCCTCCCGGAGCTCCGGATCCTTCCCGTACACGGAGGCGCCGCCCGCGGGGCTTTTGAAGTCCGCGAACAGGGCGTCCTCCTCCTGGCGCGTGAGCTCGGCGATGATCTTCTCTCGGGCGGCTCCGGCGCGGGACTCCGGGGCGCGCCGGAGCCGGGCGGCCCGGGTCAGGGAGGCGAGATCGTCCCCGAGCGGCGAGGCCGCGAAGGAGAGCGGGGTCTCCGCGAGGGCCGCCGTCTCGCTCATGAGGTTCAGGTATTTTCTGACGGCGGCGGGGTTTTTGAGGGGCTTGAGGTACGCGCCGGCGGGCGACAGGTCGTTGACGATCGGGGGCAGGTCGACGATTTGGGAAAAACAGCTCTGCAGGTAGCGGTGGGTGCCGGCCGGGAAGACCTCCGACTCGATGAAGCGCTGCAGGCAGTAGCGCTGGGCGGCGTTCAGGCACGCGCCGCGCTCCGCGACCAGGAAGAGCGACTCGAAGACGTGCAGGCAGACGGCGAAGTTGCCGATCTTGGCGAAGGCCGTGCGCACGCGGTTCTCGAGGATCCGGCCGAGATTGGCGGCGCCGCGGTTCTGCCGCGCCGAGACGATGTCCGGGTCTCGGGCGAGGTCGTAGGCCGGGCAGAGGCGGAACTTGGTGTCCCGCGCGATCCCGGCGGGGTTGCCGGGCGGGGCGAACTCGAGGCCGGCCTGGCTCTTTAGGAGGTCGCGGAGCTCGCGGAAGATCCCGGGGAGGGGGAGCTTCTCGAGGTCGCCGAGCTTCAGGTTGAGCACGATGAAGAGCGACTCGAGGTCGGCCGGCAGGGAGCCCTGCGCGGCGACGTCCTCCGCGAGCAGTCCGAGCCGCGCGCGGAACGCGAGCGGCCGGTAACCGGGGTCGGCCGCGTCCCGCAGACGGTATCTCAGCTCTTCCGGCACCTGTTCCCGGTACTCCCGCAGGTTGTAGAAAACGGAGGTGTGTCGCGCCATCAAATCGGATCCTTAAAAGGGGTATCTTTTCATTGTAGCACATTTTGCGGCGGCGTCGGAACGCGGGGCTTCCCCGCCGGGAACGCCCGGAACCGGGCGCTTAAGGAGGCGTTAAGCCGCGGACGGCGGCGCGCGGGGGCGCGGGCAAAGGCGCGGGAGGCCTTTTGCGTCCCCGGCGCCCGCAAAAAAAATCCCGCCCCGGGCAGGTCCGGGACGGGAGGGCGAGCCGGATCGCCCGGCTCAGAACTTGCGCCCTTCGGCGTAGGAGCTTTCGTGCACGCCGGTCACGGCGCGGCCCGACGGGTCGGCCATGTTGCGGAAGTGCTCGTCCCACTCGATGGCCTTCGGGGTGGAGCAGGCGATGGACTTGCCGTAGGGCACGGTCATCACCGCCGAGCTGAGCGGGAAGAGTTCCTCGAAGATCGACCGGTACAGGTAGGCTTCCTTGGTGAGCGGGGTGTTGAGCGGGAAACGGTCGGCCGCGTCGGCGAACATCTTGTCGGTGACCTGCCGCTCCGCGTATTCGTGCAGGGAGTCGATCCACGAGTAGCCCACGCCGTCCGAGAACTGCTCCTTCTGGCGCCAGGCGATGCTCTTCGGCAGATAGTCCTCGAAGGCCTTGCGCACCGCGTACTTCTCGATCTTGCCGCCGCCGCACATCTTGTCCTTGGGGTTCAGGCGCATGGCGATGTCGACGAACTCCTTGTCGAGGAAGGGCACGCGGCCCTCCACGCCCCAGGAGGCCAGGGACTTGTTGGCGCGCAGGCAGTCGTAGAGGTGGAGCTGGTCGAGCTTGCGGACCGTCTCCTCGTGGAACTCCTTGGCGTCGGGGGCCTTGTGGAAGTACAGGTAGCCGCCGAAGAGCTCGTCGGAGCCCTCGCCCGAGAGCACCATCTTGATGCCCATGGCCTTGATGTAGCGGGCCATCAGGTACATGGGGGTCGAGGCCCGCACGGTGGTCACGTCGTAGGTCTCGATATGGTAGATCACGTCGCGCAGGGCGTCGAGGCCCTCCTGCACGGTGAAGTGGATCTCGTGGTGGACGGTACCGATCGCGTCCGCCGCCTCCTTGGCCTTGAGCAGGTCGGGCGCGCCCTCGAGGCCGATGGCGAAGGAGTGGAGCTGCGGCCACCAGGCCTCGCTCCGGCCGCCGTCCTCGACGCGCTTGGCCGCGAAATGCTTGGTGATCGCGCTCACCACCGACGAGTCGAGGCCGCCGGAAAGGAGCACCCCGTAGGGGACGTCGCACATGAGCTGGCGCCTGACCGCGTCCTCGAGTCCCCTGCGCAGGACTCCGAGGTCGGTGACGTTGTCTTTGACCGCGTCGTAGCTCATCCAGTCGCGCGTGTAGTACTTATGGACCTCCATGTCCTGCGCGCTGTAGAGATACGAGCCCGCCGGGAATTCCTTCACGGTGTCGCAGACGCCGATGAGGCCCTTCATCTCGGAAGACACGTAAAGGTGCCCGCGGCTGTCGCGCCCCGTGTAGAGGGGGACGATCCCGATGTGGTCGCGCGCGATGAGGAAGGCGTCCTTCTTCTCGTCGTAGAGGACGAAGGCGAAGATGCCGTTGAGGTCCTCGAGGAACTTCTCGCCCTTCTCCTCGTAGAGGGCGAGGATGCACTCGCAGTCCGAGGCGGTCCTGAAGCGGTAGCCGGAGGTCAGGCCGCGCTCGATCTCGGCGTGGTTGTAGATCTCGCCGTTGACGGCGAGGATCGTGGCGCGGTCGGTGCCGTAAAGCGGCTGCGCGCCGTTCGCCGGGTCGACGATCGAGAGGCGCTCGTGCACCAGGATCACGTTCTTGCCGGTGTAGACGCCCTCCCAGTCCGGGCCCCGGTGGACCATTTTTCTGGACTGCTCGATGGCCTTCGGGCGCAGTTCCCCGATCTCGTCCTCACGCAGGTTGAAAATCCCGAAAATAGAGCACATAAACACCTCTTCCGCGCGTTAATCAAAGGTTTAAGGAGCCGGGCGGTACGGCGGGATCCGCCCGGGACGTCATTCTGAGAGCAGATTTTACACTTGTTCCGGGGGATTTTTAAGCCTTTTTTGCGCCCCGGCGGGAAAAAAGGCTCGGACGCCTTACAACGGGGCGCGGGCCGGCGCGCGGGGCTTTAACGCGGTGCGGAAACGCTTTATTTGAGTGCGCCGGCGAGGAGCGGGGCCGCGCTTGTTTTATTTGCGGCGCAAATAATTTATGATTAGGTTATCGGACGGGCGGAAGCGGCGGCGGCCGGCTCCGTCCCGGGGACGGCATTCTCGGCGGGGGAACGGCGGGCTATGGAAATTTTCGGGAAAATAACCGACGCGGTCGGGCAGGGGCTCAACTTCATGTTCGACCGGGAGATCCGGGTGGGGGTCACGGGGCTGTCGCGCGGCGGCAAGACGGCCTTCATCACCTCCCTCGTGAACCTCATGTCGAATTTCGGGGAGAGCGGCTTCGGCTCCAAGGTTCCCCGGTTCACCGCCTACGACCGGATGGGGATCTCCTACGGGGGCGTCGCCAGGCCCGCCGACCTGAGCACCGCCGCCTTCCCGTACCGGGCCGCGTACGACGCCCTCACGGCCGACCCGCCGCGCTGGCCCGAGCCCACCGTCGGGGTGAGCGAGATCCGCCTCGAGCTCACCTTCAGGAACCGGGACTTCCTGACCTTCTCCGACACCTCGAAGCTTTACATGGACATCTGGGACTACCCCGGCGAGTGGCTGATGGACCTCATGCTGCTCGATCTCGATTACGCGGCCTTCAGCGAGAAGATAAGGCTGCGGACCCTGGAGCTCGCCGGGGTCACCGACGTGACGGCCTGGCGGGCGGCGGGCTCGCGGCTCGACCCGGACGCGCCGGTGAACGAGGCCGAGCTGCACGGGGCGGTCGCGGCCTACACGGCGTGGCTCCAGCGGTGCCGGGAGAAAGGCTTCGCCATGGTGGTTCCCGGGCGGTTCGTGCTGCCCGGGAACCTCGCGGGGGCGCCGATCCTGGAGTTCGTCCCCTGGATCTGGGACGCGCCGCGCAAGGCGGGGCGCGAGTCCCTCTACCGCGTTCTCGAGGAGCGCTACGAGTCCTACCGGGAGCAGGTGGTCCGGAAATTCTACCGCGACTGCTTCGCGAAGCTCGACCGGCAGATCATCCTGATCGACTGCCTGAAGTCGCTCATGGGGGGACGCGAGACCTTCATGGACGTGAACGACACCTTCGACACCCTCCTCAAAAACTTCAGCTACGGCAGCAGCAATTTTTTGACCAGGCTGATCTCTCCGAGGATCGACCGGGTCATGTTCGCCGCGACCAAGGCCGACACCGTCGTCAACGAGGAGCAGAAGAACCTGCTGAGCCTGCTGTCGTCGATGGTGCGGCAGTCCTCCCAGCGGGTGCGGGCCGGCGGCTCGAACTGCGAGTTCATGGTGCTGTCCGCGATCCGCGCGGCCCGCACCATGCTCTACCGCAAGGACGGGCGGGATTATCAGGTGCTGGCGACGGATTACGAGGACGACGGGTGCTACTTCCCGGGCAGCGTCCCGGACCGCTGGACCCGGGAGAACATGGAGTTCTTCCAGAAGAACTACCGGATGCGGGAGCTGCGGCCGCCCAAGCTCAGCCCCGGGGACGTCATCCCGAACCTGAACATGGACGTCCTCCTGCAGTGGCTCATCGGGGACAAACTGGAATAGCGCGAAGAAGGGACGGGAGCGGCCGCGGCGGCGGCGCGGAGTCGGACAGATGACGGAAAAAGCTGAAAACGGAATGAGAGCGGGATTCGACGTGGAGCCCGGCGTTAGGGAAAAAGCGAAGATCCGGGAAATGAGCGTCGGGGAACCGGAGCCGGAGACCCCCTCCGGGAAAACACCGCCCGGCATGCGCGCGGGATTCGAGGTGGACTCCCCCGGCGCCGGGCTCACCGAAATAGAACGCACCGCGGCCGAGGTGGCGGGCACCACCACGGTCGAGCTCGAAGGGGACGACGGGGAACTTCCGGAGCCGGCGCGCTTCTGGTCGAGCCCCGTGTTCTGGATCCTCATCCTGCTGCTCTGCTTCGGGGGGCTCCAGACCTGGAGCATGATCGCCGCGGCCTTCGCGGCCAGCTCCGTCACAGGGATATTCTGGAGCGCGGTCTTCGCCGTCGTGTTCGTCCTCGCGGTAATCAGCGTCTACCGCGAGTTCGGCTCGGTGCTGACCCTCAAGCGCGTGGACGAGCACCGCGCCGAGGTCGTGCGGATCTGCGCCGGGGGCACGTGCGCGGACGCCCTCAGGATCTGCCGGAAGATCGCCGAGGACTCCGGGGCGGTCAAAAGAAAGTCCTGGAACGATTTCGTGAGCAGGATCCAGCCGCACTTCTCGCCGCGGGAGGTTTTTGATCTGTACGAGTATTACGTGCTGGCGGACACGGACGAGCGGGCGAAGCGGATCATCGTGAAGAGATCCGGCGAGAACGGGGTGATCGTCGCCCTGAGCCCCGTGGCCTGGCTGGACATGTTCCTCACGCTCGCCCGGTCGCTCCGGATGATCCGGGAGATCTCCGAGGTATACGGTCTGCAGGCGGGGGTCTGGGGCCGGATGCAGATCTACCGCCGGGTCATCCGGAACCTGGTGCTGATCGGCATGACCGATCTCGCCACCGACGCCGTGACCGACATGATCGGCGCGGGGATGGCGGGAAAGCTCAGCGCGGCGCTCGGGCAGGGGGTCGCCGCCGGGATCTACTCGACCCGTCTCGGGTACATGACCGTTAAGGCGGTGAGACCCCTGGGGATCAGCAGGAAGGTCATAACGCTCGCGGAGCTGCGCCGGGATCTGCTCACGGGAGGGGAGATCAGGGAACTTATCCGGAGGGATCTGAAAAAATA
>CAZFNS010000017.1:26641-28373 GCA_964520475.1 uncultured Enterobacterales bacterium | reverse complement strand
CATCACCAGGGAGGTGGCGTAGACCAGATCGTCCTCCTGGCGCTCGTCGTAGGCCAGAAGACCGGTGCTGTTGTGGGCGATCTCGCGCAGGAGGCCGATGTTGTGCCTGATGAACTGGATCTGCTTGATATAGTCCTGGTGAATCACCAGGTTGTACAGGGTCGTCAGCGCGGAGTCGAAGATCGAAATGTCGTGGAGCTGGTCGGGGGTGAAACGGGACAGATCCGGCGGAGTCTGGGCGCCGCCCGCGTCGGGGGCTTCGGCTATGCCGGGGGAATCGTCGTCGGGTTCGAGAGAAAGGTCGTAAACGTTCGGATCGGCGCCGGTCCGCTTATCGCGGGCATCGTCGCTTTCGTTGAATCTCAGTTCAAGATTCATTGTTATTCCTTATGCCGTACAGCAAAACCGAGTCATAAGATCCAAAACGCGTCCCCGGCCGGGCCGGTCACGGAACGGCGCCAACGAGCCGCGCGCCTGCTAAAACTTCCATAAACCGGATCTTCCGCCGCGCGGCGCGGCTCTTAAAAGCCGCTCGCGGCCGGCCCCGGACACCCGGGTAATTCAATATTTATAATCCCTGTTTCGGTTTCTGTCAACTGCCGCCCGGGGAATTCCCCGCGCCCCGTTTCACAGTTCCGCAAAGTCCCGTCCGAGGGCTTTCACCCGTCCGGACTCCCCTTCCGGATGCGTAAAATCCCCCGGGCCGCGGACGGGAAGGCACAGGACGGGAAGGCCGCGCGGGCGTCCCGCGGGGATCCCCGCTCGTCCCGCTCTCCGGCCGGCGGATTTTTGCGTATATTCCGGGCCGGGCCGCTTTTTCGGAATTGATTTATTTAAAAAATATTCGTATAATATAGCAATTCCCACCACTACAACGTTAGAGCCCGCCATGCTGTATCTGATAATCGCCCCCGTTTGCTACGCCCGCCAGATGGTCTGCTGCGCGGCGCAGGATCTGCTTCCCCCGACTCACGAGGGCTTCATACACTACGCCCACGCCCAGGGCCTGGGTCTGCTTTCGTTCATAAACGAGAGCCACGACAACCGCGAACTGTCCCAGTACAAAACCGAAGAGGAAATAAAGTCTTACTGGGACAAGATCCGCGAGATGGAAGACCGGATTATGACGTTCTGCCGGCCCATCCTGCAGCATTTCTACGGCGGGGACGAAGAAGGCGCCATAGACTGCTGGAACAACGACCCGTGGCACGAACAGATCTACTGCCACCGGATCTTCGAGAACGCCCTGGGAAAAATTCACTCGAATTACCCCGTCGGGGTTTTCTCCATAGACGAAGCCTGCGAGGACAAGTCCGGCAACCCGAACTTCACCTGCAGCAACCTGCTCCAGCGCCTGCCGTGCGGAACCTACTTCAGGAAGGTCCGTGCCATCAATTCGATAAAAATAGTCAGAAACCCTGACGACGAGCGTTTCCAGATGGCCCGCGTCAAGATCACCGACGTGGCCGGCAACCAGAAAACCCTGGAATTCAAGGACGACAGCCAGTTCATCGGCTTCGAGGACAGCGAGCCGTATCCGGCGCCGGAGCGGGAGTCGCGGGAAGATCCCCCGCCTCCGCCCGCGCCCCCCGAACCCGGTTACGCCCCCGCGAATCCCTCCCCGGCGGGAAGCGATCCGGACGTTCCGCCCGAGTTCCCCTTCTGCTGAAACCGCCTCGCGGTTCCGCCCGCGAGCATTCACCGGCCCGGCCGGGGAATCGTCCTCCCGTTT
>CAZFNS010000017.1:23039-26541 GCA_964520475.1 uncultured Enterobacterales bacterium | reverse complement strand
CGCGCGCCCGCCCCGTTTTTGTGATAATTGAAACTTACAGCCGCGCCCCGTTTCGTTAGAATTAAAGTGTTTGCTTACGCCGGCGGAGCGCGGCCGCATCCGCGGCGACCCCGCGGCCCGGGGAACCGGGCTTTAACCCGCCGGCCCGATAACCGTGAGGATTGCCATATGAAAAAAACTCTGCTTGTCTCGGGGCATCCGGACCTCAGCCGGTCGCTCGCCAACAAAACCATCATCGCGGCCGTGATGAAACTGCTGCCGGACATCAAGCTGCGCCGGCTCGACTCCGCCGATCCGAAGAACGTGTACGACGTCGCCTTCGAGCAGGAGTTCCTCGCAGAGGCCGGGATCATCGTGTTCCAGTTCCCCCTGTACTGGTTCTCGGTACCCGGGGGCATGAAGCTCTGGATCGACGAGGTCTTCACCCACGGTTTCGCCTACGGCTCCGAGGCGAGCGCGCTCACGGGCAAGAAGCTGATTCTTTCCCTGACCACCGGCGCGCCGGCCGCCAACTACACCCCCGAGGGCTCCGCGCGCAGGAACCTCGACGACTACCTGTCCTGGGCCGCCCGCCTCGCCGAGATGTGCGGCATGGACCTCGCCGAGCCGGTAATCTCCTACGGCATGATGTACGTCCCGGGCTTCAGCCTGCCCGAGGACAAGGAAGCGGTCGAAAGCCTGGCCCGCCAGCACGCGAAGAAACTCGCCGAGCTGATCCTCTCGCTCTGACGGCCCGGGCCCGTTTTCTCCGCCTGTCCGCCCGGGGCGCGTTCCGCCCTCCCTCCGGGGAGGACGGGGCGCGCTTTTTCCGTACCGGAAATTTCTTTCCCGTTTTTGTTTTTTTGTTTATACAAAAGAAAAAATCCGTGTTAAATTGAGTATGTGCCCCCGCTTCCGGGGGCGCGCGGCGCGACGCCCGGTCCGGCGCCGTGGAAGTCCGCCGCGGATTCCCTTTTTCGGCTTTTTGGGCCTTAAGCCCGGGGAGCCCCGCCGGATTAATTCGTATCAGCGATAATACATAAGGAATGATTAATGTCCCAGATTAATAAAGAGATTATCGATTTTGAAGTTCAGGCTTTTCAGAACGGCGAATTCCGCAAGGTGACCAAGCAGGATGTTCTCGGCAAGTGGTCGGTGTTCTTCTTCTACCCCGCGGACTTTACTTTCGTATGCCCCACCGAGCTCGAGGACCTCGCCGGCAAGTACGAGGACTTCAAGAAGCTCGGCTGCGAGATCTACAGCGTGTCCTGCGACTCGCACTTCGTCCACAAGGCCTGGCACGACGCTTCCAAGACCATCAAGAAGATTCAGTACCCGATGCTCGCCGACCCGACCGGCAAGCTCGCCCGGGGCTTCGACGTCATGATTGAGAGCGACGGCATGGCCGAGCGCGGCACTTTCGTGGTCAACCCCGAGGGCAAGATCGTGGCCTACGAGGTGCTCGCGGGCAACGTCGGCCGCAACGCCGACGAGCTTTACCGCCGCCTGCAGGCGCTGCAGTTCGTCGCCGCCCACGGCGACGAGGTCTGCCCCGCCAAGTGGCAGCCGGGCGCGGCCACCTTAAAGCCGAGCCTCGACCTTGTCGGCCTGATTTAATCCGACCCGGGAGCCGGCGGGCGGAGCGGGGCGTTCCCCGCGTCCCCGCGGCTCCCTTTTCAGTCCCGGCGCGTCCGGAAAGCGCCGGGAAAAACCGAGCGGGCGCTCCCGCCCAGGCGGTTTCCGCCTTATCTGACAATATCTTACGCATCTTGAGGATTGCCATGACCAAAAACCTTTTTGACTTTGTCATAATCGGCGCGGGTCCCGCCGGACTTTCCGCCGCCATCTACGGCGCCCGGGCCAAGTACCGGGTGCTCGTGCTCGAAAAAGACCGGATCGGCGGGCAGATCACCATCACTTCCGAAGTGGTCAACTATCCGGGCGTCGAAAGCATCAGCGGCGCCGATCTCACCGAGAAAATGCGCCGCCAGGCCGAAAGCTTCGGGGCCGAGTTCAAGACGGCCGAGGTCACCGGCCTCGACCTCTCCGGCAAAATCAAGAAGGTCAGAACCTCCGCGGGCGAGATCGAGGCCCTCGGGATCATCATCGCCACCGGCGCCAATCCCCGCAAGATCGGCTTCAAAGGCGAGAGGGAGTTCCAGGGCCGGGGCGTCGCCTACTGCGCGACCTGCGACGGGGAGTTCTTCACGGGCAAGGACGTGCTGGTCATCGGCGGCGGCTTCGCGGCCGTAGAGGAGGCGATCTTCCTGACCAGGTACGCGGCGAAGATTACCATCTGCGTCCGCAGGGACAAGTTCTCCTGCGCCCGCTCCGTGGTTGACAAGCTCGCCGAGTACCCGGAGCAGATCAGGGTGCTCTACAACACCGAGGTCGCCGAGGTGAGCGGAGACTCGATCCTCAATTCCGCCAAACTCAGGAACAACCTGACCGGCGAGGAGTTCATGTATGAGTCCTCGAACGGCGAGAACTTCGGCGTGTTCGTCTTCGCGGGCTACGTGCCGAACACCGCCTGGCTGCCGCCCGAGATCGCCCGCAACGAGCAGGGCTACATCGTCACCGACATCGACCGCAAGACCAGCGTCGACGGGGTCTACGCCGCGGGCGACCTGTGCGAGAAGAACCTGCGCCAGGTGGTGACCGCCGTCTCCGACGGCGCCGTGGCCGCCACCTCGCTCGAGAAGGCGGTGGCCGAGCTCCACCAGGAACTCGGCATCGGGGATCTGACCGAGTACCGGGAAGTTAAGAAGCCCGCTCCCCAGACCTCGCCCGCCCCGGCCGAGGCGTCCTCCGAGGATTCTTCCGACGAGTTCCTCACCGACGCGATCAAGGCCCAGCTCGCCGGCGTGTTCGCGCGGCTCACGAAGAACCTGACCCTGCGCCTCTACGACGACGGCTCGGCCGTGGCGGCCGAGATGAAGGGCTTCCTCGACGACATCGCCGCCCTTTCGGAATGGCTGAGCGTGGAAACCGCCGCCGAACCCGACGGGGTCATCGCCCCGTCGATCCGGTTCATCGACGCCGCCGGCAAGCCCGTCGGCATCGAGTTCCACGGGGTGCCGGGCGGCCACGAGCTGAACTCCTTCGTCATCGCGATCTACAACGCGGCCGGCCCCGGCCAGGCGGTCGACGAAGAGACCCTCGCCAAGATCGGCGCCATCGGCAAAAAGACCGACGTCAAGGTGCTGGTGTCCCTCTCCTGCACGAAGTGCCCGGAGACCGTCATGTCGGCGCAGCGGATCGCCACCCTCAGCGACAACGTCACCGCCCAGATGTTCGATCTCGCCCACTTCCCGGAGATCAAGCAGAAGTACAACGTCATGAGCGTGCCCTGCATCGTGGTGAACGACGAGAAGATCCACTTCGGCAAGAAGAACGTCCGGGAGATGGCCGACATCATCCTGGAAAGCTAAAGATCCCTCCCGCGGCGGTCCGCGGGAGCGGGTTCGACGGGGCGGGAAGCGCGCGGCGCTTCCCGCCCTTCTTTTTGCGCGCGCGGAGCGGC
>CAZFNS010000017.1:11213-22939 GCA_964520475.1 uncultured Enterobacterales bacterium | reverse complement strand
CGTAAAAGGCTTGAAAACTAAGGATTGCAAGGATCGGGAGCGCAAAAAATATTCCCGATAAATGGCATTTATCATCAGACAATTGCACATTTTATATCAATATTAACGGGATGTAAAAAATATTTTGCGCCGCGCGGCATTTATCGTCCGAGGAATACGCGGTTCGCGAGGATCGGGGCGCGGGCGGACGGCGGCGCGGGAGGCGCGGGCCGCCCGGTTTCCGCCGCGGCGGGGCGCGCCGGGGGAAAGTCCGGCGCGGGCGGGAAGCGCTGGGCTTAAGGCCCGCCAGCCGCCCCCGGAAGGGCCCGGGGCCCGGTTCCCGATCCCGTTGCGGGGCAAGGCTTTCCGGGAGGCGGCCCCGGGAATGATAAATGCCATGTATCGAAAAACGGCGGCCGTACCTGCGCCGGTACCGCGGACCGATTTCACCCGGGACGGGGTGAATTTCGGACAAACGCGGCGCATACCCGGCGGCCCGCTTCGACGCACGGAAGAACGGAATTCTTTATGATCTTAATCACCACGGATTTTCTGGGCGAGCCGTACGCCGCGTTCGCCTATCACGCGCGGGGCATCCTGCCGGTCATCGAGGCGTCGGTCCGCTGCCTGAACGCCGACACGACCTTCGTCTACGGCAGGCCCGGCGAGGAGTCGGCCGATCTGAACTTCGATCCCTGCCTGTTCTTCGCCCTGTCCCAAAAGGATTACTCCAAGGAGTTTCCGCCGCTCGCCAACCCCGGCGAACTGAGCGACCGCTCCCTCGAGTACTTTAAAAATTTCATCGGCAGGTTCTCCATGGTCATCGGGTACGAGCTGACCGACATCACCCTCGCCCTGCTCCGCAAGTTTGAGGTGAAGTACGTCAATATCTGGCTCCACCCCGTGCGGTTCCTGGACGACGAGCTGTTCGTCGTCGCCTCCAACATCCCGGGGGTCGCGGAGAAGCTGAGCCCGTACCGGATCTCGGAGAGCACCTTCTTCGTGAACGCCCGCTACGCGAAGGCCATGATCAACCGCAAGCACCGGGTTAACCTCGACCCGGGGGCCTGCGTGTTCTTCGGCCAGACCTTCAACGACAAGACCCTGCGCAACGAGCAGGGCGGCTATATCACGGTGGAAGACTACGCCGAGGATCTGGCCCGGATCGCCGGGGCGTTCCCGAACTTCTACTACTGCCGCCACCCGCTGCGCAAGACGGACGACGAGCTGCGCGCCCTAAAAAGCTTCTGCGGCAACGTCCGGGAGATCGCCGCCAACGGCTACGCGCTGCTCAGCAGCGACAACCTCGACATGGTCGTGACCATATCCTCGTCCATAGGCATCGAGGCCTACTATTTCGGCAAAAGCGCGCTGTTCCTGAACAAGCCGGCCGTCGACGTCCGGGCGCCCGGCGCGGTCACCCTGGACGCGCGCCTCTTCGGCCCGGACGTGTTCTCCGCCCTGCTCGGCGTGGAGAACCCCTGCCCCGGCGAGTTCATGTTCCAGCCCCGGAACAAAATCAGGAACCTGCTCGACAACTATTACTCATACCCGATTCTGAAGGACCACTACGATGGGAAATAACGCCACCACGCTGATAAGCGAAATCAACAAGTGCCCGGTAATCTCCTTTGACGTGTTCGACACCCTCATAACCCGCCGGTTCATCCAGCCGCGCGACATTCATTTCTACGTGGGGTGCCTCGCCTGCAAAAAGCTGGGCCTGGCGCTCCAGCCGTACAAGTACATGGAGATGCGCATGGCCTCCGAAAAAGAGGCGCGGTCCAAGTCTTACAAAGAGGACATCACCCTCGACGAGATCTATAAGCTTCTGGCGGAGCGCCTCTTCGTCGACGAGGACACGGCCGAGACCCTGAAGAACATGGAGCTCGAGGCGGAGCGGGAGTTTTCCGTCGCGCGGCCGGCGATGAAGGAAGTCTACGACTACGCGGTCGAGCAGGGAAAGAAGATCTTCTTCGTTTCCGACATGTACCTGCCCAAGGAGTTCATCATCGAGCTGCTGCGCCGGCAGGGCTACGACGCGCTCCCCGGCAACACGATCGTCTCCTCCGACGAGGGGGTCATCAAGATCACGGGGAACCTCTTCAAAAGGCTGATCCAGCTCGCCGGGACCGGGGACCCGCTCGATATCCTGCACATCGGCGACAATTTCAACGTCGACACCAAAGGGGCGCGGGCCGTCGGCCTGCGCGCCTACTACTGCGAGAACGTCCACGAGACCTTCCTGTCCTTCCCGGAGATGGCCAAGCTTTTCAAATTCAACGCCCGGCTGACCGAGATGCAGATGGGGATCTGCCTGTACCTCGGGATCGTCGCCAACCGGCTCATGGAATCCGTGCACCCGCGCAGAATTTACGCCGAGGACACGCTCTTCAACGCGAGCGCCTACAACCTCGGCTACTTCGGGCTGGGGATCTTCCTCCTCAATTTCACCGACTGGCTGAAGGATCACATCGTCAAAAACGGCGTAAAGCAGCTCGTGTTCCTGTCGCGGGACGGACAGCTCATCAAGAACGTGTACGACGCCGTGTACGGCGACGACCCGTCCCTGCCGAAATCGATCTACCTGTACTCGTCGCGGCGCATGTACACGATCCCCTGCATCCGCCGGGAAAGAGACTTCAACATCATCTTCAACAACAATTTCCAGGGCTCGGCGGAAGATTTCGTGAAAACCCGGCTGGGTCTCACGGAACCGGACGAATACGCCAAGGCCGAGGCGATCCTCAAACGGGAGCTCGGGATCGGCCCCGCCATGGAAGTGAACATGTCGCAGCCGCTCGCGCGCGAGATCGTCAGGGTCCTCAAAGACATGGTCCTCAAGAACGCCAAGAGGGAAAGGGAAGCCATCCTGCGCTATTTCGCCGCGACGCTGGATCTCAAGGCCCCCACCGCCATGGTCGACCTCGGGTACAACGCCACCATCGTCCGGTACTTCAACGATCTGACCGGCTGCGACGCCGAGTCGGTCAACGTGCTGGTGGAAGCCCTGGCCTTCGAGCGGTGCCTGTACCCGTACGGGCAGAAGATCGCCGGCTACGCGCTCGGGCTCGTGCCCTTCGTGCAGTACAACTACAACCTCCGGGAGATCGTCCCGATGCTGGAGACCTGCTTCTCCACCAAGGACAACCAGGCCGAGAAAGCCGTGATCGAGCGCGGCAAGCCCCAGGTGCGCTTCATCGAGGACGAGCAGTCCCAGGATCCGCGCCGGCTGCAGTTCGTGACCGACGTGCGGGCCGGGGTCATGGACTTCATAAGAGACTTCACCGCGGCGCGCAGGCGCGCCCCGGGGCTCTTCGCCACCAACCCGGTGGACGCCGCGCGGGTCCTGGCGCTGCACTTCAACGAACCCTCGTTCAAGGACATGGAGATCTGGGACGGCATTTATTTCGAGAACAACTTCGCGGGCTGGAAGAACAAAGCGATCTTCTCCACCTCGAAGCAGTTCTTCTCGCTCTGGGCCAACAACGCGAAAGTCGTCAGCAAATAGGCCCGGGACCGCGGCCGGCCCGGCGCCTCCGGGCGGTTTTCGCGGGGGCTGTGGGATGGTCGTCTATGATCTTGTTTACGGCGGATTTTCTGGCGGAGAGGTACCGGACCTTCATGTACCACACGGAAGGGATCCTCCCGGTGCTGGAAGCGGTCGTCCGGTGCCTGGACCTCGGCCCGACTTTCGTCTACGGGCGCCCCGGCCCGGGCCGCGCCGGGCCGGCGTTCGATCCCTGCGTGTTCTACGGCCTGTCGCGCCTCAGGTACGCGAACGACCTGCCGCCGCTCGCCGACGCCGCCGCGCTGAGCGCCGAGTCGCTCGCGTATCTGCGGAAATTCCTCGCCAATTTCGAGCTGGTCGTGGGCTACGAGCTGACGGATCTCACCGCCGCCCTGCTGAACCGTTTCGGGATCAGGTACCTGAATATCTGGCTCCACCCCGTGCGCTTCATGGAGGACGAGCTCTTCTTCGTCACGACGAACGACCCCGGGTACCGGGCGGGGCTCGCGCGGCACGCGGTGTCGGAAGACTCCTTTTTCGTGAACGCCCGCTACGCGAAGGCGGTGATCAACCGGCGGAACCGGGCGGACGTCAAGCCGCGCTCCTGCGTGTTCTTCGGCCAGACCCCCAACGACAAGACCCTGCGCAAGCCGGGCGGCTTCCTGAACGCCGGCGACTACACGCGCGACCTGCGCTGCGTGGCGGCGACCTTCCCCCGCCTCTACTACAGCCGCCACCCCCTCAACAAAAGCGACGACGAGTTCCGGATCCTCAAGGGCAACTTCAGGGACATCGTCCGGACCGAGGCGAACGCCTACCGGCTCCTGAGCAGCGACGCCGTGGATCTGGTGCTCACCATCTCGTCCTCCGTGGGCGCCGAGGCCTACTACTTCGGCAAGAACGTCCTGTACCTGGACAAGCCGTCCGTGGATATCCGCAGGCCGGGCGGCTTCGCGCTCGACGCCTCCCTCTTCGATCCCGGGGTCTTAGCCGACGTCCTGGGCGCGGCGCGCCCCCGTCCCGGCAGGTTCATGTTCCTGCCCCGCAACAAAGTGCGCAACCTCCTCGACGCCTACTACGCGTACCCGATTCTGAAGGATCACTACGATGGCAGATAAAAACGCCGTAACAATCATCAGCGACGTCAACGACGCCTCCGCGGTGTCGTTCGACGTGTTCGACACCCTCATAACCCGCAGCCTCATCAAGCCCCGGGACATCCATTTCTACGTCGGGGTCACGGCCTGCCCGAAGCTCGGGATCGAGCTCCAGCCCTTCCAGTACATGAACCTGCGCCTCGCCTGCGAGAAGGAGGCGCGCGAGCGGTCGGACCGGGAGGACGTCACCCTGGACGAGATCTGCGCCGTGCTGCGCGAGCGCCTCTTCGTCGGGGAGAAGGAGGCGGAGGCCCTCAGGAACGCCGAGCTCGACGCGGAGCGGCGCTTCTCCGTGCGCCGCGATGCCATGAAGGAGGTGTACGACTACGCGGTCGCGCAAGGCAAAAAGATCTTCTTCCTCTCCGACATGTACCTGCCCCGCGATTTCATCGTGGAGCTCCTGCGCCGGCACGGCTACGACGCCGCGGCGGAGAACACGATCGTCTCGTCGGAGGAGGGGGTCCTCAAGCACACGGGCAACCTCTTCAAAAGGCTCATAGCGCGCGCCGCCCCGGCGGAGCCGTCCGAGATCCTGCACATCGGCGACAATTTCAACGCGGACATAAAGCCCGCCCGGGCCCTGGGGATCCGGGCCTACTACTGCGAGAACCCGCACGAGTTCTTCCTGGCGCTGCCCGCGGTGGCGCGCCTCTTCAGGGTCAACGCCGAGGGCTCGGAGCTCCGGATGGGGCTCAGCCTGTACCTGGGGCTCGCGGCCAACCGGCTCTGCGAGGGCGTCCACCCCAAAAAGCTCTACGACCCGGACTCCCTGTTCAACGGCAGCGCCTACGGCCTCGGCTATTTCGGCCTCGGGATCTTCATGCTCAATTTCTGCGCCTGGCTGAAGAGGTACTGCCTCAAGAACGGCGTGGAGCAGCTCGCCTTCCTCGCCCGGGACGGGCAGATCATCAAGGACGTGTACGACGCGATCGCCGGGGACGATCCCGCCCTCCCGAAGTCCGTGTACCTGTACTCGTCGCGGCGCATGTTCTCGATCCCCTCCTTCCGGACCCCGGCCGACCTCAACATCATCTTCAACAACTATTTCGAGGGCCGGGTCGGCGATTTCGTGAAGACCCGGCTCGGGCTCGCGGAGCCGGAGGAGCTTAAGGAAGCCGAGAAGATCCTTAAGGAAAATCCCGGGGTGAGCTTCTCCGACGCGGTCGCCACCACCTCGTCCCTAGCCCGCGACGTCGTGAAGGCCCTCGAGAACCTCATCCTCGCGAACGCCGCGAAGGAGCGCGACGCGATCCTGCGCTACTTCGCCGAGACCCTCGATCCCGGCAGGCCGACCGCCCTGGTGGACCTCGGCTACAACGGCTCCATCGTCAGGTACTACAACAAGCTGACCGGCGGGAACGCCGTCTCGGTCAACGTCGCGGCCGACGCCGCCGCCCACGAGAAGTACTCGTACCCGTACGGGCAGCAGACCCTCGGCTACGTGCTCGGGGAGATCCCCTTCGTGGAGTACAACTACAACCTGCGCCGGATCGTGCCCATGCTCGAGACCTGCTTCTCCGCGAAGGACAACCAGGCCGAGAGGGCCGTGATCCGGAACGGCCGGTGCGAGGTGCTCTTCATCGAGGACGAGCAGTCGAAGGATCCGCGCCGCCTCGGCTTCGTCGACGACCTGCGCGCCGGGGTGACGGATTTCGTGAAAGACTTCGCCGCGGCGGCTAAGGACGATCCGGGGCTCTTCGTGACCAACCCGGTGGACGCCTCGAAGAGCCTGACCTTCCACTTCAACGAGCCGTCCTTCAAAGACATCGCGATCTGGGACGGGGTCTACTTCGAGAACAACTTCGCGGGCTGGAAGAACAAGGCGATCTTCTCAAGCACGGACAAGTTCTACTCCCTCTGGTCGACCAACGTGCGCTTGACCGCGAACGAGACCATCAAGACCCAGGCCGCGGCCACGGACTACGACCTCATCGCCTCGTTCACCGTGAAGGAAAAGCTGGTGTTCGCCTTCGGCGGCTTCAGCAAGGCGCGCAAGCTCCACAACAACCCCAAGCAGTTTTACAAAGACATCAGGAATCCTTTCCTGAGGCTGCTCTGCGGGATCTTCGGGTAGCGGGCGCCATGGCGAGGATCCGCGACGGGGCCGCGCCGGGGGGCGCCGGGACCGCCCCCGGTCCGGGGGAGCCGGACCGGGGGATAGTCGTCTGCGTCCCGCCCGGGGCCGATCCGGACGGGGCTCCGGCGGCGGATTATTTCCGCCGGGAGCTCGGGTGCCCCGCGATCGGCGCGGCTCTCCCGGCGCCGGGCGACCCCGGTTTCGGCGCGGCGGCGGCGCGGATCCGGGCCGCCCTGCCCGCGGGCGCGCGGATCCTGTGCCTCGGGACGGGAGCGGAGGCCCCCGGGGCCGCGCTCCTCGCGGCGGCGCTCGGCGGCGGCTTCATTATAGTCGACCCGGAGCTTCCCGATCCCCCGCCCGCCGCGGGCGCCCCGGCCCGGCCCGGATCCTTAATCGTCTGCGACCCCGCGCGCCCCGGCGCGGCGGAAAGCGCCGCGCGGGCCGCGGCGTTATGGGGCTGCGGGCTCGTCCGCCTCCCGTACGCCGCCGGTCCCGCCCCGGGGCGGTCCGGCCCGCCGTTCGGCCTCGCCGAGCTCGCGCGGGATTATTTCGCGGGCGGAAAGCTGGCCCGGAGGCTCGCCGCCCGCCCGGCCGCGGCGCCGGGACCGCGGCGGCGCGCCGCGATCTGCTGCACCTCGAACGCGGTGCTCAAAACCGGCTTCGCGCGCCATCTGCTCGGGATCCCGGACGAGCGCTGGGAGTACCGGCAGTTCTCCGTCGGCGGCTCGGGTTCCGCCGCCGCCCTGACGACCTGCCTCGAAAACCGGATCCCGGACGAATTCGACGCGTGCCTGATCGACACGCCCCTCAACGACGTGGACGAGCTCATCGGCCTCGCCCCCGCGAGCGACTTCCTGGTCATGGGGATCGTCTACGCGCTCCTGACCCTCTTCTCCGGCAAGAGGTGCAAGCTCGTCTTCCTGCTCCACGGGCGCGCGGATTACGACAATCTCTTCCGGGTGAGCCCCGCGATCCGAATCCTGTGCCGCTACGCTGACCAGGCGACCCTGATCGACTACACGTCGCACCGGAGCGTGGGCTACGCGGCGGCCGCGTATGAGGATCCCGTCCATTACGGGCCCGTCCTCCAGGCCCGGATCGCCAAGCACCTCAAAACGGTCCTCGCGGGCTGGGACGACCTGCCGCGCGTCCGGCTCCGCGACCCGCGCGCGCCCCGCTTCGTCTCCTTAAAGAGCCTCCCCGCTTTCAAAGACCGGTTCGGCGTGAAAATGGAGACCTCCCTCATCGCGACGACGAACCTGCTTCTCAAAGACGGGGACGAGATCGCCGCGGCCCCCGCCGATCTGGGCCTCCGCGGCGGAACGCTTTACCTGTTCGCGGTCAAGTACTGGGACACCCACAACACGGGCGCGCTCTTCGCGCGGACCGCCGGCGAGCCGGAGCGCGAGCTCGTGACGCGCAAGAAATGGCTGGGCCGGCCCATCGTCGCCGTGAAGCCCGCGAACTGGGCCTTCACGGAGAAGATCGTCTTCGGCCTGCGCGGCGGGCCCGGCGGGGCGAGCCGCGGCCCCCTCCGCCCGGGCGTCGCCCCGGAGGACGCCGAGCTCATGCTCACGGACCTGTTCTTCACCGACACGGACGCCGAGGAGCTGGGGCGTCGGCTCGCGGCGTACTGGGACATCCCTCCGTACTTCGCGCGTTTCCGGGCCGCCGCGGCCGCCTGCCGGGAGACGGGGGACTTGGGCGGGTTCGATCCCGGCGCGAGCGCGGGTTTCGTCGCCGCCTTCCTCAGGATCCTGCCCGCGCCGCTCGAGCGGATCGCCTTCCTCGACCGGTGCCTCGGGCGCCCCGGCGCCCCGCGCGGCGAGATCCTCGCCATGCTGGGCGATCTGTACGCGGAGGACAAACGCCCCGAAAGCGCCGAAGCCGCCTGGATCGCCGCCCTCGCGGCCGGGTACGGCGGGGATCTGCCGGAGCTTTTGCTTAAGATCGCGGGACTCTGCCTCCTCGAGCTTAAGGATTACGCCAAGGCCCGGGAATGGCTCGCGCGGCTCGCGGAACTCCCCTTCGGCGCCGCCCCGGCGGATCCGCGCTTCTGCCGGTACGCGTTCCTGACTTACCTTCATTCCGGGGACAATCTCGCGGCGGCCCGTTACGGCAAAGAGATGTGCCGGAAGGAGCCGGAGGCGGAGGCGCGGCGGGACGAGTACCGGGAATTCCTGAGGAAGGCCGGGGAGGATCTGCTTAAGCCGGTCCTCGCGGCCGGGCGGCCGCGCCGGGGGCGCCGGCCCGGGCCCGGGCCCGCGTGATTTTGACCGCGGCCGCTGATCCGTACGCACGGTTCCGCGGCCGCCCCCGGACCCCCGCGCGGGGATCCGGGAAGATTTTAACGAGCACAGACTCCGAGGAGCATACCAATGATAACAATCTACGATAAATCCGAGCTTTGCGGCATCAGGATCACCATGTACCCGGCCGAGTCGGCCAACGTGATCATCACCTTCAACTACCTGGAGGCCGACTACGACCCGGTGATCCCCAAGCCCGGGGTCGACGGGGCCTGGGGCAAGGGGGTCTACAACCGCAAGACCGGCTGCGTCGAGATCGACGTGGCCAGCACCTGCCTCAACTACTTCCACACCCCGTACCTGCAGGAGCAGATCGAGTGCGTGCGGCAGCACCTGCCCGAGGGGGCGAAGGTCCTCTGCATAGGGCAGTCGATGGGCTCGCACGGGGCCATGCTGTTCGCGAACGCCCTCAAGTGCGACTTCTACGCCTTCGGCACGAGGTTCCACAAGCTGCCCAAGTTCCCGCGGGACAAGCTCATCAAGTCGCTCCTCAGCGACTCCTACACCCCGGAGCAGCTGCGGGAGATCAGGAACATCCAGGATCAGATCCGGAACTGGTGGCGGGACGCGGAGTTCGATCACGACTGGTCGCGGTCCCTCTGCCTTTACGATCCCTACCACCTCGACGACGGGATCTACATCGACCGGGAGAACGCCGACAAGGCCGTCGAAATGTTCAAATGCGGGGTCTTCCGCTGCCCGTACGGAACCCACCCCGCCATCATGTACATCAACCAGGTCTACGGCCTCACCAGGCTCGCCGAGGATTACTTCGCGGGCGGCGCCTACGCGCGCCGGATCGCGACCTTCCCGGAGCCCGCGAAGCGCCCGGCCAGGCGGGTGGCCCTCTGCTGCTCCTCGAACGCCATCCTGAGGAGCGGCTTCGTGCATTACCTCGACGAGAGCAAAGACGATTCCTGCGAGTACCGGCAGTTCTCCGTCGGGGACGTGAGCTCGATCGCCCCGGTCCTCACCTGCCTCGAGAACAATATCCCGGACGAGTACGACGTGTGCGTGGTCGACACGCCCCTCAACGACATCATCTTCCTCGAGCGGAACGAGCTGACGGAGGAATTCGTGATCGGGGCCGTGTACGCGCTCATAACCATGTTCGACGAAAAGCGCTGCAAGCTGGTCTTCCTGCTCCACGCGCCGCAGCACCACGCCAACTGCCAAAAGTACAACCCGGCCCTCGCGCTCCTGCGCCGCTACGCGGATCAGGTCACCCTGGTGGACTACACGTCGCACCGGTTCCTCAACTACGCGGAGGCCAACTACCAGGACATGACCCACTACAACACGGTGATGCAGTACCAGATCGCCAAGCACCTGAAGACCGTGCTGAGCGACGGCGAACACCTGCCGAACGTGCGGCTCGCGCTTTCCGGGAAGCCCTCCTTCGGGATCCCCCGCTTCGCGGCCCTGCGGGACATCCCCCGCTTTAAGGACAAATTCACCGAAAGAAGGGAGACCTCCCTCATCAAATCCGTCAACTGGCCCCTCGGCGCGGACGACGAGATCGCCGTCCGGGCGGAGGATCTGAACTTCGGCGCCGCCCCCGGCAAACTCGCCCTCCTGGCGGTCAAGTACTGGAACACGACCCGCACCGGCGCGCTTTACTGCCGGCCCGACGGCCGGGAAGGGGACGGGGCGGTGCTCCTGCAGAAGAAATTCCTCGACCGGATCGCCCTCTCGTACGTGAAGCGGACCTTCGAAAAGGACGTCGTCTTCGCCTTCAAGGGCGCGGCCGGCCCGTTCCGAAAGGTCCACAACGGCGCGGAGCTCGCCGCGCCGCCCGCCCGGCCCGAGCTGCTGCTCACCGACATGCTCTTCTCGGACACGGACCTGGAGGAGCTCGGCGGCAGCATCGCGGATCGCTTCGGCGTCCCCCGCTACTTCAGGCATTACCGGGAGCTCGCCGCCGAATACCGGGAGACCGGCGACTACCACTGCTTCGATATCTTCGAGAGCTTCCATTTCATCCGCTCCTTCCAGGCGCTCCTGCCCTCGAAGCTCGAGCAGGTGACCTTCCTCGACTGGTGCGTCGTCCACACCGAGTCGCTGCGCTCCGAGATCCTCGAGCGGCTCGGGGACATCTACCGCGACGACAAAAAGCCCGCCAACGCCGAGCTCGCCTACCTGGACGCGGTCAAATACCTGTACGGGGGCGATCTCTCGAAGCTCTACCTGAAGCTCACCGCCCTCTATATCTTCCACACGCGGGAGTTCGAGAAGGCCCGGGACTGGCTCGGGCGGGTGAGCGAACTCACGATCGGCAACGTCCGGGAGAACTGGGTCTTCTGCCGGCACGCCTTCCTGATCGCCCGCCACTTCGGCGACAACCTGGAGGCGCTCTGGTACGGGCGGAAGATGTGCGAGATGAAGCCCGAGAACAAATCCTGGCGGGACGAGTACCTGGAGTTCCGCCGGACCCTGGGCGTCCGGGCGCTCGGGGCCGCCCTGCCGGATCTGCTGCCGGCGGAACCCCCGGCCGCGCCGGCTCTCGCGGCTCCGGCGGCTCCGGCGGCTCCCGCGGCCAAACGGCCGTGACGCGGCGGCGGGCCTGAGTCCCGGGGCTTTGCCCGGGACCCGCGCACACAAAAAAAGGCCCGGGTCGCAAGACCCGGGCCTTCTTTATCGGGCGCGGCCGCCCGCCCGGAACGGGGCCCTGCGGCTTTTCGTTCCCGGCGCGG
>CAZFNS010000017.1:0-11113 GCA_964520475.1 uncultured Enterobacterales bacterium | reverse complement strand
GCGGCTTTTCGTTCCCGGCGCGGCTTTCCCGCCGGCGCGGGCGCCCTCCCGCCCCGCTCCGCGCGGATCCGGCGGGCGCGGCGCGGCCGCTAGTCGTACCAGCTGCCTTCCTGCTTTTCGTTCTCGGCGAGGTTCACGTTCTTCCGGAAGATGATCGTCAGGGTCCGCTGGAGCTGATCCTCCCGGGCGAGGATCATGTCGGTCATGATCCCGAACCGGGCGGAGAAGGCGTCGAGGGCCTCGATCGCCTTGATGCAGGAGGGATCGGAGATCGCGAGGTACAGGGTGTTGTCCTTCACCTCGACCGGCAGGGCCTCGTACTTGAGGCACAGTTCCTCGTTCAGATACTTCTCCGGGGCCTTCTTCACGTCGAACTTGGCGAGATCCAGGGTGGGCAGGAAGTATTCCTCCGCGAGGAGCCCGAGGATCTGCTTCGGCTCGGCGTAATTGAGGTTGATGACCGTGTCGATCACCGTCTTGCCGTACTCCTCGACCTCGTTGACCACCACGCTCTTTTTGGCTTCGCTGATGACGCCCTTGCTGACCAGGAGGTTCAGCAAACCCGATTCTATTGTCATATTGTTTTCCTTAGGCGTCGCCGACGCCCGGTTGTGCGCCCGCCCGGTGCGGCCGGGCAAAAAAAGAAGCGGCCCGGCGGCGGCGCCGGTCCGGGTCCCGGCCCCGGAATGGTTGAGGCGGGGCGTTAAACGCCCCCCTTATTTATATAATACTACCGCGATAGTTTTATATTTCCATGAATTTGCCGTTGCCGATCACAAAAACCTTATCGAAAATCACATGTTCCTCCTCGCTCGCGAAGCCTTTGACGAACTCGTAGAACCTGGTCCCGTACTCGCGCGCCGTCGCCCGGACCGCCTCCACGGTCTCGGGGCCGTACGAGTACTTGGCGTCGGTGACGCAGAGCAGGTCGGCCGCCGCGAAATCGGGATCCTCCCGGATGATCGCGCACACCTTCTGCAGGGCGTTGTCAATCGAGGTCCCGCCCCGGAAGGAGCGGCGCAGGAAGGCGTTGAGGTCGTCGAGGGACTTTTCCTTGGCGGCGAGGCTGATCTTGAGGGTCTCGATCTCGATGGCGAAGTTGATGATATAACAGGGCCGGTCCGCCTCCAGGCACTTGAGGGCCAGCACCATCACGACGGCCTTCGCGTAATCCTCCGCCTCCCCCTTCATGGAGCCGCTGGTGTCGACGCAGACGATCACCGGCCCCTTTTTGCGCTCGGGGGTTCCGGCGCCGCTCCCGCCCGCCGGCCCGGTGAAGACGTCGGTCATGCGGTAGAAGTCGAAGGCCAGGAGCTCGGAGTTGATGAGTCTGAGGTCGAAGAGCAGGGTCAGGTCGGGATCGGCCAGGCGGGCCAGCTCCTCGGGGAGGACGTAGCTCAGGTTGTTTCCGAGGGTGATCCCGCTTATCTGATCCGGCCGGGGGCGCCGGCCCGCGCTCATGCGCTCCGCGTAGATCTTCCCGGCCCGCCGCTCGGCCATCTCGTCGAGCCGGAGGGTCCGGCCCATGGCGTCGAGGAGCCTGATGAGGGGGACGCTCTGCTTGATGACGTTGATGTACTTGAGGAAGACCGAGTTCGAGTAGCCGGGGCGCAGGCTCGCGAAGGCGCTGAGCCGCCGGCCCTCCTCCCGGCGCTCGTCCAGGTACTGGGCCAGGTAGTGGGTCGTCATCTCGCGGACCTCGTCCGGGCTCCCGTCCCCGCCGAAAGAGCGGGCGTAGACGGCGTAGGGAATGTCGTGCTCCCCGCAGAAGACCACGCTCGAGCGCAGCTCGCCGAACTGCGTTTCCAGCGCGTTCTTCAGGTACTCGGCGATCTTCTCCTCCTCGGCGAGCTCGAGGGCGCGGATCGCCCCGAAGACCTGGGAGGTCAGGGAGTGCAGGAGCCCGTCGGTCACGTTGACCTCCAGGCTGTAGCGGTCGGATCCGTCCTCGAGGGCGGCCCGGAGCTCCTCCTCCCGGGCGGCGTCCCCGCCCTCCCGGGCCCCGGCGTAGCGCATCGCCAGGTCCTCGAGCTCGGCGGCGAGCTTCGCGGAGGAGATCAGGTACTTCCGGAACTCCCCGGTGAAGCCGGCGACGCCCAGGTACTTCTCCCCCAGGCCGTCGAGGTCGCCCAGATAGCTCTGCTTGCGGCGGTACTCGTCCGCCGTTTTGCCGCTCAGGTAGTTTATGAGCAGCAGGTCGTCCCGGTAGCGCGACGACTTCTCCAGCCGGCCGGCAAGCTCGCCCGACAGCGAGGCGTTGAGGCGGTTGAGCCCGGCCAGGGCCTGGTCCAGGTTGTTGATGATCCCGGGCTTGGGATTGCCCCGCAGCATGTCCTCGCGCAGGGAGCGGAGCTTTTCCACCCCCGCGCCGTAAAAGTCGGTCAGCGGGAAGACGCCGTCCGCCCGCCCCTCCGTCCGCTCGTAATCGTTAAGTTCCATATCTGCTCCGCGCGTCGTGATCCGGAAACGGGGCCCGCGCCCCGCCCGTCCTCAAAGAACGGGGACGGGGCGCGGGGATCCGTCAGGCCGGGGTTTTCGGCTTGAGGAGGTACTTGTCGAGCAGGGCGTTCACCTTGCTTTCGTACAGGGGCTCTTTGGCCAGCTCCGCCGTGATCGGGCCGTAGATCTTCTCCGCCATCAGGGTCAGGTCGTGCTTGTGGTCGTCGGACAGGAAGATATCCGAGTTGATCAGCTCGCGCTGCCGCTCGAGCCTGGTGCCGACGTCCCGCATCAGGGTCCTGTTGCCGGCGATGAGGTTGCGCAGCCGGTCGAACGAGTTGACGACCCCGTCGAGGAAGGATGAGATGTCGTTGGAGACGAAGCTGCTCAGGGTGAAGCCGCTCTTGAGCTTAACCTGCAGGGCCCGGCCGTTCGGCGCGTCCCGCGCGGCGCCCTCCCCGCTTTCGATCCCGTTCCGGTCGAGGACCGCGAAGGTCCCGTTCCGGGTGAACTCGGCGTAGGGAATGTACGACCCGGTGATGTCGGGCTTCTCGGCGGAGGAGACCTCGATCACCGCCCGCTCGAAGTCCACGGTCTGGATGCGCATCCGGGGCTTCTCCGGGTTGACGGTCTCGCCGTCGTTGATCACCCCGTGGAGCTCCCCGAGGAAGAGATCGCCGCTCTTCGCGAGCCGGCAGTTCACGATCGCGGAGTTCCTGAGCTTGAGCTCCTCGGCCCGGCGGGCGAACCACTTCCGGTAGCATTCCTTCTCCACCCACACGTATTTGCGGCCGTTGAAGCGCTTCTCGTAGGCGAGCGGCTCGCCCTTGACGGGCGGGTACTTGCCGTGCGGCAGGATGAGGATCACCTCGTCGAAGTTCTCCATGACGCAGAGGTAGTTGTCCGTTTCCGGGACCTTCATGAACGCGCCCGGCAGCGCGGCCTCGAGCTCCGGCCCCTTGAGCGGCACGATCTGCTTGATCGCCGCGGTGTCGGCGCCGTGGTTCTCGAGGGCGAGGCACTTGTCGGAGAAGATATTCTCGAAGCCGATCTTGATCGTCGACTTGAGCACCTTGTCGAGGCCGCCGAGCTGGCTGTGGATCTCGGCGACGCGCGCGTAGAGCTCGAAGGTGTCCTCGAGGCGGTTCTTTAAGAACAGCTGGACGGCCTTGGGCAGCATGGAGCTCTTCGCCGTGTACTTCTCGTCGTCGCTGGTCTGCCCGTTCGCCTGGCGCAGGCCCGGGATGGTGTAGGTGAACACCTCGGTGCCGCCCAGGTCGCCCTTCGTGAAGTAGCCGGCCAGGTCGCGGTGGAGGATGATCCGGATGACCGAGCCGATCTCCGGGATCAGCACGGAGGTCTTGCCCTCCCGGGCGGCGTTGCGGCAGGAGGAGGCCACCTCGCTCTTGTAGAACTCGGACGGATCGATCTTCTTGTACCAGCCGTCGAGATTCCAGTAGTCGGCGGACCTGATGTAGGTGAACCCGAAGTCCTTGAGCAGCCGGAAGTAAGTCTTCCCCGCGGCGTCCGTGCACACCCGGACGTTGTGGTCGAGGAAGAGCCGGCCGTTCTCGAGGAGCGCCACGGTCTTGGTGATGGCGGCGCCGTTCGCGAGGATCTTGCCCTCGTCGGCCGCCTCGAGGCGCCGGTGCAGGGTCGAGGCGATCTCTTCGAGGATCATCTCGCGCACGGCCGGTTTCTCCTCCGGGCGGCGCCAGAGCAGATCCTCGAGGTGGATCAGGTTCTTGAGGGTCGAGCGCTTGTCCTCGTTGAAGAAGGCGGCGGCGCGCAGGTAGTTCGCGCACTGCACCCAGCGCCGGTCGGACACGTAGGAGACCCCGGCGCCGGGCGCTTCCGTCTCGGAGAACCCGTCGTAGTCGCGCAGCTTTTTCTCGGTCTCGAGCCGGCGGGCGTTCGCGGCGATGAACTTCTCGCGCAGGGAGGCCAGCGCGTCGAGGAGCTCGTCCGAAAGCGGGATCTCGGCGATCTTCTCGCGCCACTCCCGGTACTCGGCGTCGGTCACGGCGAGCGGGGACATCCTCTCGGCGTGACCGGGCTCGTCGCGCTCGCAGGCCGGGGCGTTCACCACCAGGGTCTTGAAGTTGTCCTGCCCCCGGACCTGGCCGACGGTCAGCCTGACGATGAAGCGGTCGTAGAGCGGCGCCAGGTCGTCGTCGCCGTCGGGGATCTCGTTGGAGGCCGCCACCAGGCTGCGCAGCGGCACGTTCAGGATCCGGTTGCCGTTGTGGTAGGTGTGCTCGTTGATCAGGGTGAGCAGCGTGTTGAGCACCGCCGGCGAGGACTTCCAGATCTCGTCGAGGAAGGCGACGTCGGCCTCGGCCAGGTACCCGGCGACGGAGCGCTCGTACACGTCCTGCTTGAGCTTGGTGATGCTGATCGGCCCGAACAGCTCGTCGGGGGTGGAGAAGCGGTGCATCAGGTGCTCGTAGTAGACCGTCTTCCCCGCGAAGATGTCGCGCATGCGCCGCGACAGGAGGCTCTTGGCCGTGCCCGGCGGTCCGTAGAGGAACGTGTTCATGCCGCACAGGGTGGCGAGCACCAGGGCCCGCACGGCGTCCTGGCGGTCGACGAGCCCTTCCGACGACAGCTCGATGATCCTTCTGATCCGGCGCTTGAGCGACAGGGCGCGGTTCGCGCCGCCGTTCTTGTCCGTTACTTTTTCGTTTTCATTTTCCTGCATGATGTATTTCCTTCGGTCCGGCGCGGCCCGGAACGACAAGCTCCGCGTACGTCCGCTAATCCGGTGGTTTGCCGTTGACTGAATGATAAGAACATGTATAGCACATCGCCGCGAAAGTTTTTGCGGGGCGGCTCGTATTCCGCCGCAGTTTTCGCCTCCCGCGGCGAAAAAATGACCGCCCGCCCGGAAAATCCGCGGCCGCTCAGGTCGGGCAGGCCCCGCCGCAGGTCTCGCAGCGGCCGCAGCCGCGCCCGCGGCGCGCCGCCGCGGGGTCCCCGCGCCCCGCCCTTTCCTCCGCGGTCCCGGCGGCGCCGGTCCCCGCCTCCGGGGCGGGCGCGGCGGCGGGATCGTCCCTGAAGGCGGCCGGTTTTTTTCTGGTTCTTCTCAAGGTCCTTCCCCCCGGTCGGTCAAAAAAAGGAAGCGAAACGCGGCCGCCCGGGCTAGCCGTGCAGCCGGTCGTAGATCTCCCCCGCCAGGCGGAGGCTGATGCCGGGCACCTTGGCGATCTCCTCGGCGCTCGCGTTCCGGATCGCGCGCAGGCCCCCCATGTACTTGAGGAGGGCCTGGCGGCGCGCCGGGCCGATCCCGGGGATGTCCTGGAGCCGCGAGGTCGCGAAGCTCTTCTCGCGCCGGCGCCGGTGCCCGGTGATCGCGAAGCGGTGCGACTCGTCCCGGATGTGCAGCGCGAGCTGCAGGGCGGGATTGTCCAGGGTCAGCCGGTACTCCTCGTGGGTGAAGCCCGTGATGAGCGTCTCGAGCCCGGGCCTGCGCCCCTCGCCCTTGGCGATGCCGACGAGGAACGGCGGCGCGACCCCGGGGGGCGCCGCGGCGAAGAGCTCGCCGGTGACCTCCTCGGCCTCGCGGAGCTGGCCGAGCCCGCCGTCGATGAACAGCACCTCGGGGACCTTCCCCTCCGCGGTGATCCCGCGGAAACGGCGGGAGAGCGCCTGGCGCATGGCCGCGAAATCGTCCCCGGGGGCGATCCCCGCGATGTTGAAGCGCCGGTACTCGCGGGTCTCGGGCCCCCCGCGCCCGAAGACCACGCAGGAGGCCACGGTCAGCTCGCCCATGGTGTGGGAGACGTCAAAGCACTCCAGGCGCCGGATCCCGGACAGGCCGAACAGCTCCTCGAAGGCCTCGATCCGCTCGCTCAAGAGGGTCTCGTGGGCGAGGCGGGCCTTGAGGGACGCGGCCGCGTTCGCCTCGGCGAGGCGCAGGTAGCGGGCCCGCTCGCCCCGGACCTGCGCGACCAGGGCGATGGCGCGGCCCTTTTTCCGGCGGAGCGCCTCCTCGATCCCGGCCCGATCCGCTAGCTCGTACGCGGCGACGATCTGCGCGGGCAGCGCGCGCGCCCCGTTCCCGGACAGGTAGAACTGGCCGATGAAGGCCTCGAGCAGGTACTCGGGGGAGTTGTCGGCGGGGAGCTTCGGGTAGTAGCTCCGCGTGCCGATGATCTTGCCGGTCCTGATGAAGAGCACGTGCACGCAGGCGAGCCCGTCCGCGACGGCGCAGCCGAGGATGTCCAGATCCGCGCCGATCTCCCCGCTCACGCTCTGCCGCTCCTGGACCTTGCGCAGGCTCGCGAGCTGGTCCCGGTACCTGATGGCCTTTTCGTAGTCGAGGTTCGCGGCGGCCTCGTCCATGAGGCCGACGAGGTCGGCGATCAGCTGCCGGTCCCGGCCCTGCAGGAACAGCGCGCACATCTCCGCCTGCTTCCGGTACGCCTCGTCGCTGCAGTTCCCGGGGACGCAGGGCGCGAGGCACCGGCCGAGCTGGCTGAGCAGGCACGGGCGCTTCCGGCTGCGGTACACGGTGTCGGCGCACTGGCGCACCGGGAAGATCTTCTGGAGGATGAGAAGCGCCTCGCGCGCGGCTCCGGAGCTCGGGTAAGGCCCGAAGTAAGTCCCCTTCTCGTTTTTGGCGCCGCGGTGCAGGCAGAGGCGCGGGTGGCGCTCGTCGGTGAGCAGGATATGCGGGTAGCCCTTGTCGTCCTTGAGCAGGATATTGTATTTGGGCTGGAATTTCTTGATCAGGTTGCTCTCGAGGATGAGGGCCTCGGTTTCGGAAAAGGTGACGGTGAACTCGATCCGGACGATCTCGGACACCAGGAGCGCGGTCTTGAGGTTGGGGGCGGTTTTCTGGAAGTACTGGGAGAGGCGCTTTTTGAGGTCGCCGGCCTTGCCGATGTAAATGATCGCGTCGCCCAGCCCGTACATGCGGTACACGCCGCTCGTGTGCGGAACCGTCGCCAGGAAAGCCGCGCCGTCGAAACTCATGGTCACGCGCTCCCCCCGGCGGTCCCGCGGATACGGAACGCCCGGCCGGACGCGGGTCCCCGGCCGGGCGCGGTTAAAAGTTCTGCTTGACGCCGTCGAGGCCGTAGCGCAGGGCGAGGCGGGTGAGCTCGACGTCGCCGCCGATCCCGAGCTTGCGGAAGACCCGGTAGCGGTAGCTGTTCACGGTTTTGGGGCTTATGGCGAGCCGCTCCGCGATGTCGCCGACCTTCATCCCCTGGGAGATCATGGCGCTGATCTGCAGCTCCCGCTCGGCGAGCGCCGCGAAGGGGTTGCCCCCGGCGTCGCTCTTCCGGCCGCCCGGGAGGTTGACGAGCGCCATCATCTGGGCGATGTCGGACTCCAGGTACCTGTGCCCGGAAAAGACCTCCCTGATGGCCTTGATCATCTCCTCGGCGGAGGCGCCCTTCGTCAGGTAGCCCCAGGCCCCGGCCTTCATGACCATGGCGGGCACGGGATCGTCCGTGTGCACCGTGAGCATGATGATCCGGGCCGCGGGATCGACCCGCAGGATGCGCCGGGTCGTCTCGATGCCGTCGATGCCCGGCAGGTTCATGTCCATGAAGATGATGTCGCACCGGTGCTGCCGGCACCAGGCGACGGCCGCCTCGCCGCTCGAGGCCTCGCCGACCACCTTGATGCCGCTGAAATCCTCCAGGATCCTGCGGATCCCGGTCCTCACCAGATCGTGGTCGTCGACCAGAAATATGTTAATCAACTTCCCGTCTCCCCGCCGCCGCGGTCCGGGGCGCGGCCGTCCGGCCGCGCCCGCGCCGATCCCCGCGGCAAGGTAAATTATATCCCGATATCGGCGCGGCGGGACGGCCCGCCCGTCAAATTTGGCGCGGGCGGCAAATATTTGCGGGCGCCGCGCTTAAATTTTTGACGGCGCGCAAATCCCCCGGCCCCGGGACGACAAAGGGGCCGGACTTGCGGTCCGGCCCCCTTCCGTTCTTCACCGGCCCGGGCGGGCTACTTCTTGATGGCGGTCACGTTGTTGCCCTTCAGGATGCACTCGGGGCACGCGGAGTAGATCCTGGTGCCGTACATCATCTCGTGGCCCTCGGTCACCGCGTAGGTCTTGCCGCACTCGTGGCACTTGCTGATCGTCTTGGTGTGCATGAACTTGGTCCGGCACGACGGGCAGTACTTGGGGCTGTCGTCGTGGGAGACCTTGATGTCGCGGTAGCTCACCAGGAAGGTCCGGCGGCAGCACGAGCACTTCGCGGTGCGGCCCTTCTGATTGAAGCAGTGGTGGCACAGGCCGTCGGTCACGGCGGCGTCGCTCTTCAGGATGGGCGAGCGGCAGAGCTTGCACTCGACCGTGCTGTCCTTGTCGATCACCGCCACGCGGGACGGGGAGATCTCCAGCGCCATCGGCGGAACCCCCGGGGAGGTCAGATCCGCGAGCAGCTGCCGGAAGAGCTTCTTCCACTCGGCCGTGGTCTTGCGGCGGGCCGGATCGTGGTAGCCGCTCGACAGGGACGCGATGAACGCCTCCTTGATGTACTGCGGCAGGTAGCTCCAGATGTAGAACGCCTCGTCCTTGGGCGGGACGATCGGGTCGAACACGTTCTCGGGGAACCGGAAGGCGAGGAACTTGTCCGCCGGGACCCCCTGGACCAGGCTCATCACGTACGGGCTCCGGCCGAGGAACAGGATCTTGAAGAGCGTGTCGGCGATGACGAAGCGGTCGCTGAGCTCCGAGGCCATGTACACGTCGCCTTCGACCGCCAGCTCGGGCGCGGTCACGGCGTTCTGCATCGGCAGGTACGGGAAGTCCCCGATCTGCATCTTCTCCATGTTGATGAACGAGAGCTTCTTCTCCTTGCTGACCGCGATGGAGTTGAGGTCCTCGACGCCGAGGAAGACGTTGAGCTCGTGGAGCTTCGACACCTTGTCGATGTAGTCGAGGGCCAGCCTTACCATGTCGGCGCGGTCGTAGTTGTGGAAGTAGAAGTCCTTCGAGTTGCACATGGTCTGGAACGAGGTGGTGTTGACGTTCCTCATCACGCAGCCGACGATGCAGGAGGCGTCGTCGCGCACCAGGGAGAGCGGCCACTCGATCCCCGGGACGGAGAGCTGGTTCTCCATCATGGCGTCGAGCTTGGCGATCATGGTCGCGTTGAGATCCCTTCTGCCGAAGATCTTGATGATCGTGTTCGGGTCTTCGTCGTTCTCGAAGATCGCGAGGCTCTGGCTGAGGATGATCGGCTTGTCGAGCACGATCTCCTTGTTGTTCAGGTACACCTTGGAGTTGAGCCGCGGGATGTTGACGATGCCGAGGCCCACGACGCTCTGGTAGCGGTTGCCGGTCCGGGTGAAGGGGATCGGCTCGCCGGTGGAGGCGACGCTCACCTCGTCGTCGCGGCTCTCGACGCTCTTGACGACGGGGGTCTCCTCGACCGCGGCGGGCGCGGCGCTGACCGGAACCGGGGCCGGAGCCGCGGCGGCGCCCTGCTTGACGCCGTCCTGGCTGCTCACCACGATGTCGACCGTCTCCGACTGGGTCGAGACGGTGTCGGTCCGGCCGGCGACCCGTTCTTCCTTTCTGGCCTCGAGCTCGCGGGTGCGCTCCTCGATCATCTGGTTGACGCGGGCGTAATCCTGGGAGCTGCGCTCCGGGTTGGTCCGGGTCCGGCCGCTCTCCCTCGGCTTGTCGCTGAAGAGGGCGCTGTCGAAGCCGCCGACCTCGGAGACCTTGCGCGCGGACTGGCCGGAGGTGTTGGTCGCGTTGCCGTAGCTGTTCTTGCGCTTCTCGCTCGCGTTGTTGTAGAAGCTGGCGTTGTCGTACTTGCGCTTGACCGACACTTCCTGGCGCCGGCTGGCCTCGTAGTTGCGGAGCTTCTCGCGGCGCTTCTCGGTCATCTCGAAGTCTTCGACCGGGGTGTTGTCCCTGGACTTGACGGCGGTCGCCGAGTTGTAGACGAAATCGGCCTCCTCGCCCTCGAGCTCGTACTCCTCGATGGCCTTGACCGTGCTGACCTCGCGCGCGTAATCCTCGGCTTCCTTGGCCTGCCGGGTCTTCTCGGCCTTGAGGGCCTCGACCAGGCCGATCTTGTTGACGCGGTGGCGCTCCTCGAGCTCGGCCTTCTTCTCGTCGCCGAGGGCGAAGTTGACGCCGGTGTTGTCCAGCTTGAAGTTCTGGGAGACGCGGGACACCTTGATCTTGCCGAGCTTGATGTCCTCCTCGCGCTGGCGGGCCTCCTCCTCGAGGCGGCGCTGCTTCTCCTGCTCTTCCTGCTGCTTGATCTTCTCGAGCTCGCCGGTCGGCAGGTTGAAGCGCGAAACGCTCGGCTTGACGACGTCCGGGTTCACCGGCTCGGCGGCCGGGGCCGCGTCGGACTCGCCGGCGGTCACGTTCGCGCTGGCCTCGCTCAGAGAGCTCAGCACGCCCTTGAGAACGTCCTTGCCCTTGGCCGCGTACTCCTCCTTGAGGACCTCGGGCTTCTTGGGCTTGATGTTGACGAGGAGGTTCTTGGTCTTCTCGGACGTTTCGGCCTTTTCGGCGCTGCCCTTTATCGAGTTGAGGATGGCCTTGTCCTCGGCCGAGGCCTTCGGACCGTGTTTCTTGACCCCGAACTTGTAGCTGTGCCCGGACTCGAATTTGACGGAGTGCGGGTGCCCTTCCTCCCCGGCCGCGGCGTGGCCGGCGGCATGCGGGATCTCCCCGACTTTG
>CAZFNS010000016.1:29456-35050 GCA_964520475.1 uncultured Enterobacterales bacterium | reverse complement strand
TCCCGCCCGGGCGGGAACCTGCGGACACACGACGACTGGGGGCGCGCGCCGCGCGCCGGGAGAACTGCCATGACGGAAACGACGGAAACCACGGAAACGACTTCGGACGGCCTGCTGATGCCGGGCGAGCGCGTGATCCTCAAGGCCAAAAGGAGCGCCAACATTTTCGACTCCTCCACGGTCGCCTCGGTCACGCTCCTGCTCGCGGCCCTGGTGCTCTACTCCAATTCGGAGATGCTGGGGGAGCCCTCGGGGCGCGGGATCTGGCTGGCCGCCGTCCTCGTCGCCTCGCCCTTCATCATCCTGTTCGTCCGGGCGGCGCTCGCCTACCGGCTGACGGAACTGATCCTCACGGACGCCCGCGTCATTATCCGCGGCCGGGGCGCGTACGCCCTGTTCGTCCCCGAGGCCGCCCTTCCTCTCGAAAGAGTGGAGTCGGTGCAGGTGAGGCAGGGCCTCCTCGGCAATTACGGCACCGTCGTGATCACGGGCACCGGCGGGATCCGGTTCGGCCTCGACTACGTCGCCGCGCCCCGGGAGTTCCGGAACGCGGTCGGCGCCCGGATCGAAAAGCGCCGGCGCATCCTCCGGGGCCTCGACGACGACCTGTAGCGCCGGGACTCCCCGCGCTCCCTTTTGACGGCGAAGGCCGGATCCCCCCCGCGGGGGATCCGGCCTTCCGTTTGCGCGGGGACGCCGCTTCCGTCAGCCCGGCCCGGCCGGGGAGATGTCCCCGGAGGGAACCGGCTCCGGCGCGCCGCCGGGATTGATGAGCGGCACGGGCGCCCCGCCGTCCGCGGCGGGCTTCTTCCGGGCGCCGGGCTTCGCGGCCCGGCGGGCGCGCGGCTTCTTTTCCGCCGCGTCCGCGGCGGCCTCTTCGGCCTCTTCGTCCGCGGGCTCGTCCTTCTTCGGCGCGTACTTCTTGACGCGGCCGGCGAGAGCCTCGCGGAACACCTCGTCGATGTGCCTTACCGGAATGATCTCGAGCGCCTTGCGGGCCGACTCGGGCACGTCCTCGAGGTCCTTCACGTTGCCCTTGGGGATCAGCACCCTCTTCACGCCCCCGCGCACCGCGCCGAGGAGCTTCTCCTTGACGCCGCCGATGGGCAGCACGTCGCCGCGCAGGGTGATCTCGCCGGTCATGGCCACGTCGCCGCGCACCGGGGTGCCGGTGATGGCGCTGATGATGGCCGTGCACATGGCGATGCCCGCGCTCGGCCCGTCCTTGGGGATGGCCCCTTCCGGGCAGTGTATGTGGAAGTCGTTCTGGCGGAAGTACCGGGCGGTGTAGCCCTTGCCGGAAACGAACGCCCTGACCACGGTGAAGGCGGCCGAGATCGACTCCTTCATCACGTCGCCGAGCTTGCCGGTGAAGACCTGCCGGCCGTAGCCGGGCATGCAGGTGGCCTCTATGGTCAGGATCTCGCCCCCGACCGAGGTGTAGGCCAGGCCGTTGACTATGCCCACCCGATCCTCGTGGTTGACGTCGTCCTCGTCGTAGAGCCAGGGGCCGAGCATCCGGCGCACGGCGTCGCCGTCGACGGTGAGGCGCCCCGTCTTCTCCCCTTCCTCGCTCAGCATGATGTTCTTGACGGTCTTGCGGCACAGCCGGCCGATCTCGCGCTCGAGGCTGCGCACCCCGGCCTCCCGGGTGTAGGAGCGGATCAGGGTCAGGACCGCGTCGTCGGTGAAGGCGATCTCGTCGGCGGTCACGTGGTTCTCGCCCATCTGCTTGGGGATCAGGTGCTCGCGGGCGATGTGCATCTTCTCCTCCTCGCTGTAGCTGCTGAGATCGATGATCTCCATGCGGTCGCGCAGCGCCGGGGGAATGTCGTAGGTGTTGGCCGTGGCCATGAACATCACGTGGGACAGGTCGAAGTCCACCTCCAGGTAGTTGTCGGTGAACGCCCGGTTCTGCTCGGGGTCGAGCACCTCGAGGAGCGCGGACGACGGGTCGCCGCGGAAGCTGTCCGTGGCCACCTTGTCGATCTCGTCGAGCAGGAAGAGCGGGTTCTTGACCCCGCACTTGGAGATCTTCTGGATGATCCGGCCGGGCAGAGCGCCCACGTAGGTGCGCCGGTGGCCGCGGATCTCCGCCTCGTCGCGCATGCCGCCGAGGGCCATGCGCACGTACTTGCGCCCGGTGGCCTTGGCTATGGACATGCCGAGGGAGGTCTTGCCCACGCCCGGGGGCCCGACCAGGCAGATGATCGGGGCGTGCAGCCGGTCCGCCCGGTTCTGCACCGCCAGGTACTCGAGGATCCTTTCCTTGACCTTCTCGAGGCCGTAATGGGCGTCGTCGAGCACCGCCCGGGCCTCCCTGAGGTCCTTCTTAAGCGGGGAGAACGTGTTCCAGGGCAGGGACAGGATGGTCTCGATGTAGTTGCGCACCACCGCGGTGTCCTGGCTGTAGCCGGGCTGCATGGCGATCTTCTTGAGCTCGGCGTTGCACTTCGCGGCGACGTCCTCGGGCATGCCGGACGCCTTGATCCGGGCGGAGAGCTTCGCCACCTCGTCCGTGTCCGCCTCGCCGTCGGGATCGGCGGCCTCGGCGGAGTCCTTGCCGCCGTCCAGGCTGCGCTTCGCGTTCTTCAGGTTCTTCATCTCCTGCTGCACGGATTTCATGTGCTCGTTCAGGAAATAGATCTTCTGGTTGAGCTCGATGCTCTCCTTCGCGTTGTTGCGGATCTTCTCCATGAGCCGCTGCTGCTGGGAGTCGAGGCTCATGATCGCGAGCAGGTAGTTGGCGAGCTCGTTCTCGCTCTTGAGGTCGAGGTACTCGCGGCAGTCCGGCTCCTTGCGGAGGATGCCCGCGGCGATGGCGTCGCACACCACGGTCATGCTGTCGGCGTTCAGGATGATGTCGACCAGATCCTTAGACAGGGAGCTGTTGTGGCTGACGGTGTAGTCCTTGAACGCGTAGTAGAGGTGCCGGCGCATCACCTCACGGTCCGCCTCGGGGTTGTCGTACGGCTCGAGGATCTTTTCCTCGCAGGTGGCGCGCAGCTCGAAGTCCGGCCCGCCCGAGAGATCGGTGACCCGGGTCACCCCGGTTATGACGACGCGCCTCTTGACGTTGACGATCACGGCCGAGGTCCCGTCGCCGAAGCGCTCGCGCGAGCCCACGCAGACGGCGCAGGCCGGGATGGCGGCGAGGTCGTCGGTGGAGGCCTCCCGCAGGTACTCGTCGGGACAGAAAGAAATTATGAACTCGTCGGTCTTGTCGCCGAGGCCGGAGATGGCCGAGGCGATCCTTTCCGTCTCCTTGACCGGATACACGGTGAGCGGGATGAGCGGGTAATAAACCCCGATCACCGGCAAATAAACTTTTTTTCTTCTAACCATCAGTCATATCCCGGCCGGCGCCCCCCGGCCTCGTCGTTCCGTACAACACAACTATAATACACATTGCGTAAATGGGGGCGGATTTATCGCCTTTCAATGCAAAAAAACGTCTTTGGGGGCGCGCGGGCGGATCCGGGGGCCCCGCCGGGGCTCCCGAAAGGCGCGCGGGCGCGGGGCCGCGGCGCTAAACGACGTAATCGGGGGCGTTCTTGAACAGTTCTCTCTCGGTCACGAGCACGGGGGGCTTGGCGCCCTTGACCACGTCCGCGTCGACGACGACTTTCGCCACCCCGGCGTTCGAGGGCAGGTCGTACATGGTGTCGAGCAGCATCGACTCGACGATGGAGCGCAGGCCGCGGGCGCCGGTGTGGCGGTCCATGGCCTTCTCGGCGATGGCCGTGAGCGCGTCGGGGGTGAAGTCCAGGGTGACCTTGTTCAGCTTGAACAGCGCCTTGAACTGGCGGGTGATCGCGTTCTTCGGCTTGGTCAGGACGCTGATGAGCGCCTCCTTGCCGAGCTCGTCGAGGCTGGCGATCACCGGCAGGCGGCCGATGAACTCCGGGATCAGCCCGAATTTGGTCAGATCGTCCGGCTCGACCCGGGCGATCTTCTCGCTGAGCTTGAGCTCGTCGTTCTTGCCGTAGACGGTCGCGTTGAAGCCGATGCCCGAGTTCTTCTCCACGCGCTTCTCCACGATCTTGTCGATCCCCGCGAAGGCCCCGCCGCAGATGAAGAGGATCCGGGAGGTGTCGACCTGCACGAAATCCTGCTGCGGGTGCTTGCGCCCGCCCTGGGGCGGGACGGCGGCGATGGTGCCCTCGATCAGTTTCAGGAGGGCCTGCTGCACGCCCTCGCCGCTCACGTCGCGGGTGATGGAGGGATTGTCGGACTTGCGCGAGATCTTGTCGATCTCGTCGACGAACACGATCCCCCGCTCGGCCTTCTGCACGTCGTAGTCGCAGTTCTGCAGGAGCTTCTGGATGATGTTCTCCACGTCCTCGCCCACGTAGCCGGCCTCGGTCAGGGTGGTGGCGTCGGCCATGGCGAAGGGCACGTTCAGGAAGCGGGCCAGGGTCTGGGCGAGCAGGGTCTTGCCCGAGCCGGTGGGCCCGATGAGCAGGATGTTGGACTTGTTGAGCTCGACCCCGTCGTAGTTGTCGTTGACCAGCTGGCGCTTGTAGTGGTTGTACACCGCCACGGACAGGATCTTCTTGGCGCGCTCCTGGCCGATCACGTACTCGTCGAGGTGCTCCCGGATCTGGTGCGGGGTGGGCAGGGCCTGCAGCTCCTTGGTGAGATCGCCCTTGCGCCCGGCGGCCTGGGCCTTGAGGCGGTCCCTGGTGATGATGTCGTTGCACAGGTCGATGCACTCGTTGCAGATATAGACCCCGAGCTCCACGCCCTTGATGAGCTTCTTGACCTCGTACTGGGACTTGCCGCAGAAAGAGCAGCGCAGCGGCTCGACCCTTCTTCCTTCTTTGGTGGTAGACATGTTTCAACCCCGGAGATTTACTTTCGCTTGGTCATGACGTCGTCGATGAGCCCGAATTCCTTGGCTTCCTCGGCCGACATGAAGTTGTCCCGGTCGGTGGCGGCCACCACCTCCTCGTACGGGCGCCCCGTGTGCAGGGCGAGCTTCTTGTTCAGCTCTTCCTTGATCCGCAGGGTCTCCCGCGCGTGGATCTCGATGTCGGACGCCTGCCCCCGGAAGCCGGCGAGGGGCTGGTGGATCATGATGCGCGAGCTCGGCAGCGAGTAGCGCCGCCCCCGCGCGCCCGCGGCCAGGAGGAACGCCCCCATCGAGCAGGCCTGACCCATGCAGACGGTGACCACGTCCGGCCTGATGAACTGCATGGTGTCGTAGATGCTCATGCCGGCCGTCACCGCCCCGCCGGGGGAATTGATGTACAGGTAGATGTCCTTGTCGGGATCCTCCGACTCCAGGAAGAGCAGCTGGGCGCAGACCAGGTTGGCCATGTGATCCTCGACGTCGCCGGTCAGGAAGACGATGCGGTCCCTGAGCAGGCGCGAATAAATGTCGTAGGATCTCTCACCCTTGGCCGTCTGTTCGATGACATACGGAATCAGCGCGGACATGGAATCCGCGAAACGCTCGGCCGTCATACCCCGAAACTCCTCCCCATGGCTTTATTGACCGGAACCGGCGCCCCGGAATTCCGGAACGCCGCAAACAGTCCGTAATTATACCATAAACGGGGGACTTTTTACAGAGGCGCGGGGGAAAAACC
>CAZFNS010000016.1:9697-29356 GCA_964520475.1 uncultured Enterobacterales bacterium | reverse complement strand
GTCCGTAATTATACCATAAACGGGGGACTTTTTACAGAGGCGCGGGGGAAAAACCGCGGGCCCGGCCCGCGCCCCGCCCCCGCGGCCCGCGCGCGCAAAAAAAACCGGCCCGCCGCCGCGGCGGCCGGCCGGTCCCGCGCCCCGTTCCCGGGGACGGGGGTCAGAACTCGGGATGAACCAGCTCGTAGAAGGTCTTCGTCTCGGCGGTCGTGTCGCCCTTCTCCAGCACGGCGTCGACGATCTGCTCGGAGACGGCGCGGTTGCGGATGGACTGGTACTGCCCGGCGTCCTTGGCCACGGCCTTCTTGAACTCGTCGGCCCGGTCGTAGGCCGCGGCGATCGTGTCGATGTAGGCGTTCACCCGGCTCTCGTCCGGCACGATGCCGTACTTCTTGCAAATGGCGGTGACGATGATCCGCTGCCGGAGCGCCTTCTCGCAGGACGCCTTAATCATCTTCTCCTCGGCCTCGGAAACGGGGGCGCCGTTCTTCTGCCGGTCCCGGCCGGCGGCGCTCACCATGTTCGCGAGCTCCCGCTCGGGCAGGTCGAAGGAGCCGTAGCGGGCGATCAGCTTATCCATGACCTCGTCGCAGTTGCGGCGGAACACGACCTGGCTGAGCTCGCGCTCCATGTTCTTGCGCACGTCGGCGCGGAAGGCCGCGGCGTCGCCCGAGACCCCGAAGCTCCGGATGAACTCTTCGTTGAACTCGGCGGGCTTGCGCTCGCTCACGGCGCCGACCTTAACCTTGAAGAGGACCGGGGCGCCGGCGAGCTCGGCGTTGTGGTAGTCGGCGGGGAAGGTGACGGTGAACTCGAACTCGTCCCCGGCGCCGTGGCCGAGGATGTTGTCCTCGAAGCCCGGGATCATGTGGTTGGCGCCGACGATCATGCGGAAGTTCTTCGCGGTGGCGCTCTTAACTTCCGCTCCGTCCTTGAGCCCCTGCAGGTCCAGGGTCACGAGGTGCCCCTTGGCGATCGGGCCGGCGGCGTCCTCCCAGACGCCCTGCTGGCGGCGCAGGGTCTCGATCATCCGGTCGACGTCGGCCTCGGAGATCTCGCCCCTGACTCTGCTGAACTTCACGGTCTCGAGACCCTCGCCGAGATCGACCTCGGGATAGACCTCGACCGAGAAGGTATAGGAGAAATCCTGGGAGATGCCGTTGTCGCCGATATTCTCGACCAGAGGCGCGGACTCGGTGACCGATTCGATCCCGGCCTCGGCCGCGGCCCGGTACATCGTCCGGCCGATGAGCTCGTTGGTGTAGTCTTCCCTGACCTGGTATCCGTACTGTCTAAGAATTATGTCGTCGGGTACCCTGCCCTTGCGGAACCCCGGGATGCGGTTCGTCCTGCCGATCTTGCGGATGGCGGCGTAATATGTCTTTTTGTATTCCTCGGCCGGGATAACGACCCTGATCCTGCGCTTCAGACCTTCTGATGCCTCTACGGTAACCTGCATCTCATCTACCTCGTCATTAGTTTTTCTCGCGTATGCCGCGTCTTAGGTTTAACAAATCCGGCGCCGGCCGGGGGCCCCCGGGCGGCTTCGCCGTAAATCAAGGCATTATAATGCCGCGGGGCCGCGCTGTAAACTCTCAATTTGCCGCCCGGGCGCGGAAGGCGCGCCCGGGCGGCCCTCCGTAAAACCGGACCCAAGCCTCATTCCGGGGGACCGGAGCGGGCCCGCGCCGCCGGGATCGGTTAAGATCGTCCCGTCGCCCCCGTTCGGGGGCGGCGGACACGCGGGGCCGGCGCGGCCGGCCCGGGAGCACATCATGAACAGCGACTTTCCCGCGGGCGTGATCGAGGGCTATTTCGGCGCGCCCTGGCCGCCGGAAAAACGGCTCGCCTTCGTCGGCGGCCTGCCCGCCCTCGGGCTGGATTTTTACATATACGCGCCCAAGAACGACCCCTTCCTGCGGCGGCGCTGGGAGGAGCCCCCGCCGGCGGAGCACGCGGCCGCCCTCGCGGATCTGCGCGAGAAGGCCGCGGCCGCGGGCGTCGCGTTCGGCGTCGGCCTGTCCCCGCTCGGGGCGGCCGCCCGCGGCCGCGCGGCCCTGCCCGCCTTCCGGGAGAAGACGAAGCTCCTCCTCCGCCTGCTCGAGCCCGACCGCTTCGCCCTGCTTTTCGACGACATGAAGATCTCGCATGACCGCGAGGGCGAGCTCCAGAACATGTTCGTGAAGGAATGCGCGGATCTGCTCGCGCCCTCGGGCGCCCGCCTCGCCGTCTGCGGGAGTTTCTACAGCACCGACCCGATCCTCGAGAAGGTGTTCGGGAAGATGCCGGAAAACTACTTCCGCGACCTCACCGCGGGGGTGCCGGACGAGGTCGACTTTTTCTGGACGGGCCGGCGGGTGATAAGCCCGGACTACGCGCCCGCGGATCTCGCGGAGGCGGAGCGCCTCCTCGGCCGGCCGCCCTTTATCTGGGACAACTACCCGGTTAACGACGGGAAGGCCGCGTGCGGGCACCTTTATCTGCGCCCCTTCGCGGGCCGGGAGGCGGTCCCCGCCGGGGCGCGCGGCCTCGCCGCGAACCCGATGCGCCAGACCCTCCTGAACCGCGTTCCCCTGGCCTCGCTCCGCGCCGCCCTCGGCCCGGGCGGGCCCGCCGCCGTCCGCCGCGCGGCCGCGGGGATCCTCGCCCGGATCTACCCGCCCGAATTCGCCGCCTTCGCCGCGAGGCGCGCGGATCTGTTCGCGGAGACCCCGCTCGGGGCGATCCCCCCGGAAACGACTGAGGAGATCCGCGCCGAGCTCCGCGCGGTCGCCGCGGCCCCGGGCGCGGCGGCGTGCGCCGCCGAGCTCCGCGAGATCGCGGACTTCCTCGCCGGGGCATACGCGTTCGATCCCGCCTGCCTGACCGGCTGAGGCGCGCCCGCCCCGCCGCCCGTTCCGCTTTCCATCGCGGGCCGATTCTGCTAAAATGCCCCTGACGCGCGCGGGCGCGCTCACCCTTTCCACGTTCCGCCCGGGCGGCCCCGCCGGGCCGGCCGGGCCCATGCCGAGGCAGCCATGACCGAAAACGCCGTTCCGGAACAAGCCGGGGACGCCCCCGGCGGCATCGCCGGCCGCTTCCGCGGGTACTACCCCGTGGTGGTGGACGTCGAGACCGCGGGTTTCGACCCCCGGACCTCCGCCCTGCTCGAGATAGCCTTCTGCACCCTCAAAACCGCCCCGGACGGCTCCTTCGCCAAGGACGAGCTGTTCGCGGCGGACATCGTCCCCTTCCCGGGATCCGTCGTCGACCCGGCCAACGTCGCCTTCCTGGGGATCGACCCGGCCGATCCGGCGCGCCGGGCCTCCGACGAGAAAACGGCCCTCGCCCCCATCCTCAAGGCCATCGCCAAAAAGACCCGCGAGGCGGGCTGCGTCCGGGCGGTGCTGGTCGGGCACAACGCCCATTTCGACCACGCCTTCCTCATGGCGGCGGCGGAACGGATCAAATGCAAGCGCAACCCCTTCCACCCGTTCACGACGATCGACACGGCCGCCCTGGGCCTGCTGTTCTTCGGGCACTCCGTGCTCTCGGTGGCCTGCGAGTGCGCCGGCGTGGCGTTCAGCGCGGAGCGGGCCCACAACGCCGCCTACGACACGGACCGGGAGGCCGAGCTGTTCTGCGCCATGCTGAACCGCTTCTCCGCCCTGGGCGGCTGGCCCCCGCGCGGGGACGATCTGGCCCGCGTGACCGCGGCGAAGACCCGCTACGAGAACCGCTACAAAAAGGAGCCGGAGGGATCCGGCGGCGCCGCGGCCCCGGGCGGGACGCCCGCCTGAGCGCGGGGCTGACGGCCCCGGAACGCGTGAAGAAAACGAGAGGAAGACGAGAGGAAGACGCGCGGAACCGAAAAAAAAAGAGCCGCGGGGTAGTCCCCGCGGCTCCTTTTTTTTTATGCTTTCATGCTTTCATGCTTTCACGTGTTACGCGCGCGTTCCTGTCCCGCCGCGCCGCCGGGAGCTATTTTTTGGCTTTTTTGGCGGCGATCTGCTTTTCCCAGAAGGCCACCGCCTCCCCGAGCCAGCCTTCGGCCGGGGTGCCCCAGCCCAGGGCGAAGCCGTGCCCCACGCCCGGGTAGCTGCGGAACTCCGCGGGGATCCCCATCATCTGCAGGGCCTTGACGCGCTTCTCCATGGTCTGCCAGGCGATGATGCGGTCGTCCTTGCCGACGCAGGCGAAGGTCGGGGCGTCGTCGTCCGAGGCGATCGCGTAGTCCGCGTACTGGATGATCACGGCGGCCGGCGGGTCGATGTCGGCGCGCCCGCTCAGGGTGCTGATGTTGTCCTCGCGGCCGAGGGTGGCGGCCATGCGGCCGCCCGACGACCCGCCCCAGAGCGAGTAGTCGTACGGATCCACCTCCATCTCGTCGGCGTGGTCGTAGATGTAGGACAGCGCCCGGGCCAGGTCGTTGTAGGCGAAGTTGGGCCGGTAGATGAGCACGAAGGTGTTGTAGCCCATCCGGCTGACCTCGAGGGCCTGGGGGAAGCTGTCGGCGAGGGCCGCGACGTACATGAAGCCGCCGCCCGCGTTCATCACGGCGAACTTGCCGTCCTTCTTGCCCTTGAAGAAAAAGAGTCCGGTGTTTTTGCACGTCGGATCGATGGCGGCGTCGTCTTCGGAGCACAGCGGGTAGTACACCTGCTCCCCCGCGTCGGTCCGGAGCTTGATCGAGTTGATGATGTCGACGGTCTGGTTGACGTCCATGGAGTCGTACCAGGTGTAGGTGCGCGTGAGCTCCGTAAGCGTCATCTTGTCGTCGATCGGGCGGTCGGCGGGAAACAGCATCCGCCCGAAATTCTCGAAACCCTTGATTTTAAGAACGTCGCCCACGGTGGACTGCGGCGTCGCGCCGCCCTCCACCCGCACGGCGGCGACGGGGGCCTTTTGCGCGGGCGCGGCGTCCCGGTCGGCTTCATCGCCGCAGCCGAAGGCGCACGCGGTTAGTACGGCAAGCAGAATCCTGGAAAAAGACCTCATATTCGTTTTATCCCAAAAAGTTTGCGTTTAATAGTAAAGCGGCGGCGCTTTTGTTTCCCGGCGGGGCGGCGCTCCCGCGCCTCTTCCCGGGCCGCTCGGTAATTATACACATTTTTTCGTTTTTACGCAGTTATTACGCGCCGCAAAACGGGTTACGGCCGCGATCCGGGCGGCCGCGGCAAAGGCCCGCGCGCGGGAAAGCCCGGCGCGGGCCGGAAAACGGCGGCCCGGCCGTCAGATCCGGAAGAACCGGCCTTCCCGCCGCGGCGCCGGCGCGGGCAGGTCCCCGTCCGGCCAGCCCAGGATGCAGTGGCCTATGCCCTCGTACTCGCCCGCGGCCCCGAGCTCTTTGAGCAGGCTCCGCCACTCCTCCGTCTCGAACTCTTCTCTGGCCCGGTGGATCCAGCAGGAGCCCAGGCCCAGCGCGTGCGCCGCGTTCAGCATGTTGCCCATGACCAGGCTGCCGTCGTAAACGCGGGCGGGACTGGACTTGTCGGCGAGCACGACCAGCACCGCCGGGGCGCCGTAGAACGGGTCGAACCCGGGTTCCCAGCCCCCGATGCTCCGGTTGAGCTCCGCGAGGCGGTCGCGGGTCTTTTTGTCGGTCACCGCCAGGATGATCGCGCTCTGTCTGCCCATGGCGCTCGGCGCGTAGAGCCCCGCCCGGACGATCGCGTCGATGAGTTCCTCCGGCACCGGATCCGGCCGGTACTTCCGGACGCTCCGCCGCGCCGTCAGGTCTTCGATGGTCTTGTTCATAGGTAATCCTCCCTGTCCGGCCGCCCCCGCGGCGGCCCTCTTAAAAAAGTAGCATCTCCCGCCCGCGCGGGCAACGCCCCGGGGCGGTTTTTTTTCCCCGCGCGCGGAGCCGGCCGGCCCGCGCCCGGGCGGCTCAGTAGTTGGTGACGATGACCTCGCTCCCCTCCCGCCCGGCGGCGTCGCTGTTGATCGCCCGGCGCGCGCTCACGGCCCGCACCGCGTAGCCCCGGTAGAGCTCCCGGACCGCGGGGACGTCGTTGTTGCTCAGCATGAGTTTCACGCCCTTCGCGTCCAGCTCCCGGAAGAGGCGCGCGAGGCGCTCGTGGTCGGCCGCGGCGAAGCCGTCCCGCGTGTAGTCCGTGAACCGCGCCGTGACCCCGGCGGGCACGTACGGGGAGTCGAAGTAGACGAAATCCCCCGCCCGCGCCGCCGCGCACGCCTCCGCGAAATCCGCCCGGAGGATGGTCACGTCGTTCTCCCTGAGGTACCGGCCCGCGGCGCGCAGGTTGTCCTCGTTCACGGAGGGCCCGGCGGTCCGGTTGTTGTACGGGACGTTGAAAAGGCCTTTGGAGTTCACCCGGTAGAGGCCGTTGTAGCAGCGCTTGTTGATCCAGACGGCGAGGGCCGCGCACTCGGGGCCGTCCGCCCCGGCGAGGATCAGCCGGTTGTAGCGGTCCCGCATGGCCAGGTAGCGGGCGCGGCCGCAGGCGGGGGCGTCGAGCTCCCGCAGGATGGCGATCACGCGCTCCGCGTCGTCGCGGATCTGCCGGTAGACGTTGATGAGCTGGGGGTTCACGTCGCTTATGACCGCGGCGCGCGGCCGCTCGTGAAAAAGCAGGGCCCCGCCGCCGATGAACGGCTCGAAGTACCTGCCGTAGGACGCGGGCATCATCTCCGCGAGCACCGGGAGCAGCTGCGTCTTGCCGCCCGCCCATTTCAAAAAAGGACCGATTCTGTCCCGCATCGGGTCTCTCCTGCCCATGGCTCCGCCCTTATTCAGTACCAGTCGTGCTTCTCGCCGCGGTCGAGGGCGGCGATCTCCGCCATTTCCGCGTCGCTCAGGACGAAATCGAATATATCGATGTTCTCCTCCTGGTGCCGGGGATCCCCCGAGCCCGGGACGGGCACGATCCCGCGCTGCGCGTTCCAGCGGAGGATGACCTGGGCGATCGTTTTGCCGTGTTTCTCCGCGATCGCCGCGAGGACGGGATCCGCGAGGAGCCCGGCCTGGCGGCCGCGCCCGCCGAGCGGGTACCAGCTCTGGAGGGTTATGCCGAGCCGGGCGATGTATTCGGCGGTCTCCCGCTCCTGGTAGTACGGATGCACCTCGTTCTGCACGAGGGCCGGGTAAACCTTCACCCGCGGCAGGAACGCCTCGAGCTCCCTCGCGTACCAGTTGGAAAGCCCCGCCGACCTGATCTTCCCGGCCTTCACGTACTTCTCGATTTCCCGGTAGGCTTTGACGTCGTTCCGGCCCGGGTGGTGCAGCAGCATGAGGTCGATATAGCCGAGATCGAGCTTCGCGAGCGCTTCCTCGATCGCCGCGCCGGGATCGTCGTACTGGTTCGGGTAAAGCTTGGTGATCACGAACAGCTCCTCCCGGGTCGCGAGCCCCTCCGCGACGGCGCGGCGCGCCGCCCGGCCGACCTCCCTTTCGTTGCGGTACATGTGCGCGGTGTCGATCAGGCGGTAGCCCCGCCGGATGGCGCCGTACACGGCCTCCTCGCAGGTTTTGCCGGTCAGCGCGTACGTGCCGAGCCCGAGGACGGGCATGGCGTAGCCGCTGTTTAGTATGAGCGCGGGGGCCTTTCCGGCGGCCCCTTCCGCCGCGACGGTCATTTCGGTTTCGTCTCCTTGCAGAATATCTTTAAGCGCGGCGGGATCGGCGCCGCCGATCCGGCCGAGGCGGGCGTACTCGCCCTCGCCCGGTTCCCGGAACAGCAGGATCTCCCCGCCCGCGCCGAGCATGACGTCGCCCGGCTCCGCCCGCCGTTTCCGGAGATCGGCCGCGAGCGGCGCGGGCGGAACCGCCGCGAGGGCGGGACCGCCGCCGTCCCGGACGCGCAGCGCGAGCCGGCCCTTGAGGGTCAGCCGCCCGAGCGCCGCCGCGGCTTCGTTCCGCGCGAGCTCGATCGTGAAGCTCCCGCCCGGCCCCGCCGCGGCGAGGCGCGCGGGAACGGGCCCCGCCGCCCGGGCCGCCGCCGCTTCCGGGGCGGCGGGGCCGCAGGCGGCAAGCGCGGCGAGCGCGAGCGCCGCCCGCGCGGCTTTCCCGATCTTCGGGATCAATCCGGTCACGCCGGTCCTCCCCGCCCCGCGCCGGGGCGCGTCTTTACCAGTTGTGGTTCAGGTTGCGTTCCAGTCCCGCGATCCGCGCCATTTCTTCGTCCGTCAGGGCGAAATCGAAGACGGCGATGTTTTCGGCCCGGTGCTCCGGGTTGACCGAGCTCGGGATGGCGACCACCCCGCGCTGGACGTTCCAGCGGAGGATCACCTGGGCGACCGTTTTGCCGTGCGCCGCGGCGATCTCGGCGAGAACCGGGTCCTCGAGGACCCCGTTGCGGTTGCCGCGCCCGCCGAACGGGTACCAGCCCTGCGGGGTTATCCCGAGCGTGCGCAGGTACTCGACCGTCTCCCGCTGCTGGTAATAGGGATGGATCTCGTTCTGGACCAGCGCCGGGAGGGTCTTGACCTTGGGCAGGAACTCTTTGAGGTCCCTGACGAACCAGTTGGAGAGCCCCGCCGACCTGATCTTGCCGGCCGCGATGTACTTCTCGATCTCGGCGTAGGCGGCCGCGTCGTTACGGCCCGGGTGGTGCAGCAGCATGAGGTCGATGTAACCGAGGTCCAGGTTCGCGAGGGCCTCGTCGATCGCCTCGGCGGGCTTGGAGAACTGGCTCGGGAAGAGTTTGGTCATGACGAACAGATCCTCCCTCTTCACCAGGCCCTCGGCGATGGCGCGCCGCGCCGCCCGGCCGACCTCCTTCTCGTTCCCGTAGATATGGGCGGTGTCGAAGAGCCGGTAGCCCTGCCGGATGGCGTCGTAGACGGACTCCTCGCAGGTTTTGCCGCGCACGAGGTAGGTGCCGAGCCCGAGCGCCGGGATCCCGTAGCCGCTGTTGAGGGTCACGACGGGCGACTTGGCCCCCGGATCCGGCGCGGGCGCCGGGGCGCTCAGGGTGACGACGGCTTCGTCGCCCTTCAGGATGTCCTTCAGCTTATCCGGAGCGGCGCCCTCGATCCGCCCGAGCCGGGTGTACGCCCACTCGTTCGAGCCGTAGAAAAAGACGATCTTGTTCCCCTGGTACAGCATCACGTCGCCCGGTTCCGCCTTCTGCTTCCGGTCGTCCGCGGGCAGCGGCTCCGGCAGCTCCGCGACCTTCTCGAAACCGCCGTAATCCCGGGCCCGCAGGGTAAGCGGGCCTTTAAGCGCCAGGCGCGCGAGCGCGGCCGCGGCTTCGTTCTTTTCGAGCAGGACGGCGAACGACCCGCCCGGGGCCGCGGCCTCGAGGCGCCCGGGGGCCCCGGGCGGCGGAACCGCGTCGGATCCGCCCGCCGCGGGGCCGCAGGCGGAAAGCATGAGGAGCGCGAGCGGCGCCCGGAAGGTTTTAAGCAAAAATTCAAACACGGTCATCATCCTCCCCTTAAGTTCCGCGGGCCTCCGCCCGCCCGTGACAGACGTCTTCCGGTTCCGGGGCCGGCGCCCCGCCCGGAAAAATTTTTTCCGCGCCCGCCGCGGCGCGGCCGGAAACGCTACGCGATCCCCGCGGCGCGCGCGAGGTACAGGATCAGCGCGAGGCCCGCGATCAGGATCCAAACGAAGGCCCGCGCCCCGGCGCGGGTGTGCCCGCGCCTCCCCGCGGCGAACGCGGCGATCCCGAGCAGGGTCAGGACCCCGCCCCCGCCCGCGATCTTGCGCGCCTTCTCTTTGTAAAGGACGTCGAGGCACTTGTCCCCGAGCGGCCGGGGCGCGTTCCCGAGCGCCGCGAGCCGCGCCCCGATCTCCCGGGACACGGCGCGCCCCGGGTCGGCGGGCAAGCCGGTCACGGCGGCGCTCCCGCCCGATCCGGCGGGAAAGGTCGCGGCGAGCCAGTCCGGGTCGGCGAGGATCGGGTAAACGGCTCCGTCCGCGGCGCCGAGTCCCGCGTAATAATAATCGGTTCCCGCCGGGATCAGGCCGTTCCTGAGCGAATGCTCGATCTTAAGGAGCGGCGCCGCCCCGCCGATCTCCACGGTGACCGGGCCGTTCCGGCCGTAGAGCCGGTAAAGGCCCGCCGCGGCCGCGAGAACGCCCGCGAGCAGCAGGAACGCCGCCCACGAGCGGAACCACCGGGGGGACGCGGGGCCCGCGCCGGGGGGCGGACCGGGCTCCGCCGCGGCCGGCGCCGCGCCGGGCGCCGCCGCCCCGCGCCCGGTTCCGGCTTTCCCGGCCGGGACCTCCCCCGCCGGGGCTTCCCGGGCGAGGTACTCCGCGGGCACGGCGGCGCCGAGCGCCGCTAGCCGGCGCGCGTAGCCCCGGCTTTTGAGGCGCGCGGCCGACTCCGCGCGCGCCCTTGCGTATCTTCTGGCCCGGAAGCCCGAGGCCGTGTCGGCGATCTCCCAGACGCCGGCGGCCAGGAAGGCGGCGCCGAGCAGCATGAGGAGGTACGGGGTGAAGTGAACGTAATGCGCGGAAACCCCCGGGGGACGCGAGCCGAGCAGGACGGCGCCCCGCCACGCGCAGAACCCGCCCGCGGCGCCGACGGCGGCGGCGGAAAGCAGGTGGCGCCCCGGCTTCGCGACGTAATCGGGGGGATCCTCGAGAGCGGGCTCCCGGAGCCTCGTGTCGAGAAAATCGGCGCCGCACTCCGGGCAGCGCCCGACCGGGCTGCCGAAGCCGGAGCCGAACGGCCGCAGCTTCCGGAATTTTTTGCCGCACTTCGGGCAGACAAACGCGATCAGCAGATCTTCCACGGCGTCTCCTTTCCGCTCCGCCGGGAACCCCGGCCTCTCCTCACTCTAGCATACGGGCGTTTTTTTGGCAACGCGGCCCCGGGCGGGGTCACGCCCCGCGGGCGGCGAGGGCGGACCGCAGCCCGTCCAGGTTCGCCGCGAGCTGGCGGATAATCTCGAGCCGGGCGTTGAGCGACCCCCAGGCGATGTGCGGGGTCACGATCAGGTTGCCCGCCCGCGCGGCGTTCCGGAGCAGGACGTTGTCACCGGGCGGCTCCTCGGCGAGCACGTCGGTGGCGGCGCCCGCGAGCCGCCCCGAGATCAGGGCCCGGCAGAGCTCCTCCTCGTCGACGACACCGCCGCGCGCCACGTTCACGAGGTAGGCCCCCGGCTTCATGAGGGCGAACTCCCGCGCCCCGATCAGGTTCCGGGTCTCCTCGCTGAGCGGGCAGTGCAGGGTGATCACGTCGCTCGCGGCGAGGGTCTCGTCGAACGCCGTCCGCCCCTCGCGGACCTCTTTCGCGTTCTTCCTTTCGGCGATGAGGACGCGCATGCCCAGGGCCCGCGCCGCCGCGGCGACGCCCCGGCCGATGGCCCCGGGGCCGACGATCCCCAAGGTCGCCCCCTCGAGCTCGAGCGGGAAGAAGTACCGGCACAGGCAGAAGTTGGCGGCCCCGTTCCACTCGCCCGCCCGCACGGCGCGGTCGGAGGCGGTTATGTTGTTCACGAGCGACAGGATCAGCCCGACGGTGTGCTGCACCACCGACCTGACCCCGTAGGCGGTGCAGTTGCGGACCGGGATGCCCAGGGCGTCCGTGTCCGCGAAGCAGATGTTGTTGGTGCCGGTCCCGGACACGAGGATCATCTTTATTCCGGGGTTCAGGTTGCTCTTGTTGAGCTTCACCTTGTTGGTGATCACGGCGTCGGCGTCCCGGATCGCCGTTTTCACGGCGGCGGCGATCGCCTCCTCGGATCCGTAATGTTTGAGATTGAGATCGCGGCACCAGACCGTCTCGTCCCCCTCCCGGCTGAGGGGCGCGAGGAAGGCGGCGTTGTTTTCGACGCAGCGGGGATCCTCCGCGTCGGGGAACAGGGTCTGGATGTCGAGGGCGACGATTTTCATAAAAAACTCTCCCGAAGGCCGCGCGGCGGAATGTCGCGCGGCGCGTTGCGCGAACCGGCCGCGCGGCCGGCGCCCGTCAGCCCGCGGGCTTGAGGACGCCCCGCTCGCGGTCGTACTTGTAGATCCGCACGCCCGCCTCCCGGAACATGGTCTTGGAGAACTGCCAGGCGTCGAGCCACTTCCCCTCAATCTCCCGGTCGATGAAGACGCGCGCGATGCCCGACTGGATGATGGCTTTGGCGCACTCCTGGCACACCGGGAGGTTGTGGATGTATATCGAGGCCCCGACCACGGAGGAACCGTTGTAGAGCGCATTCAGGATGGCGTTCATTTCCGCGTGGACCACGAACCTGTACTTGATCTCCCGGTCGGCGTACCGCTCCGCGCTGTCGCTGACCCCGCGCGGGAAGCCGTTGTACCCCTGGGAGATAATCTGCCCCTTGTCGCCCACGATGATGGCGCCGACCTTGGTGGAGGGATCCTTGGACCAGGTGGCGACCAGCTCGGCGATGGCGAAATAGCGCGCCACCCACTTGAGCGGCGCGGGGTTCCCGGGATCCGCGGCGGGCTCCGGCCCGAATCCCGCGGCGGCCCGGACGAAGGCCGCCACGGCGGGGTTCGCGAGGGCGGCTCCGGGGTTCAGGGCGCAGAGCAGGTAAAAGGGCCGCCGCGAGCCGGGATCCTCGCCGCGGCGCCCGTAGCCGCAGGCGGCGTAGGAGGCGAGATCCAGGAGGTAGCGGTATTCGGGATCGGCGTCCCCGCCCTCCGGGCGGGCCCCGAGTTTCCCGGTCAGGTACGCGAGGGCCCCGTCCTCGTCCGGGGCCTCGAGGCGCCCGCCGGAGTTCTCCCAGAACGGGGCGCCGGCCAGAGCCGCGCCGAGTTCTTCCGGCCCGCCGTTTTCCGCGGCGAGCGTCACGGCGGAGCCGTCGTGTTTTACGACCGTTATCAGGGCGGAGCTCATGATTGTTTTCCTCGCTTATGCTGTCTTCGTAAATTTCCGGGGCGTCTTCCCCGCGCGCGCCCGGGCTTCCGGGGCCGGGAACCCCGGCGCTTCCGTTTAACCGCTCCGTTTCCCGGAGAGCACGTCGTAGGCGGCGTTGATTTTCCGGGTCATCTCTTCCATCTCTTCTCTGGACATGTCGGGAGCGCCCGGCCGGCCGGCGCGATCGGGATGGTACCGTTTGATCATATCCAGGTAAACTCTCCTGATCTCCGCCTCGCCGGCGCCTTCGCTCAGGCCGAAAAACTTCAAAGCCTCGGCGTATTCATCGAACCCGTCTCCGGATCCGCCGCCGTTTCTTTCGTAGCGTCCGCCGCCCCGCTCGTCGCGGCCGTTACGCTCGTAGCGTTCGTCCCAACCGCCTCTTTCATCCCGGCCGTTCCGCTCGTAGCGCTCGTCCCGGCCGCCTCTCTCGTAGCGGCCTCTTCTTTCGTAGCGTTCGTCCCGCCCGGAGCCGAACTCGGCGAAAACGGCGTTTATCCGGGCCTCGCCGAGGCCCAGCCGCCGGGCGATCTCCGCGACGCGCCGCCGCTGCGCGGGGGTGGCGCCCGTGACCGCCGCGACCGTGTACGCGAGACAGAAAATCACGGCCGCCCGGGCTTCCTCGCCCCGGACCGCGCCGGCGACGACGTTAAAGTCGGCGTCCGGATTATAGCCCGGATTGAAGCTCGCGCCGAACGCGTTTATATACTCGGCCGGGTTTTTGCCGTTAAGCGCGAGGACGATTTCCCGGGCGGCGGCTTCCGCTCCGATGCGGGAATCCAGATCGTACGCGGCGGCCGCGGCGGCATAGCCGGCCAGCCCCATGACCGCCGTGAAGACGGCTTCCTCCCCCGGGGCGGACCTCCGGTCGGTTCTCCCCCCGCCCGAAGAGCCGTCCCCGTCCGAACGGCGGTTGCCCAGAAAACCGAGGACAATTCTCAGGAACTTGCCCGTATACTCGCCGGATGAGACGGCCGTCCCGCTCAAAAATTTTACGTATCCTCCGGCGAATCTCAGGATGCCCCGTAAAACGGCGCCGAACAGCGGGAACACGTAATCGCGCAGAAAAATGAGGACGAACCCGACAATCGTGCCCACAATCGAGGCGATCAGTTCGAAGACGACGTTCCTGACGACCGGAATGAACAGGGAGCACGTAATAGTGGCTATCAAGAGGAATTCGATGGTGTCGTAGTAATTGACCACTGCGGATCGCGCGCTCCCACGCTGTGCCAAACCCGGAACCGGCCGCGCGCGGCGGGTCCGGACGCCGCCCGGGCGAAGCGCCCGGCCGTCCGGGCGCCCGATAAACTTCGCGGCGCGTCTTCGGGCGGACGCGCCGGGCTCCCCTAACTATGGAAAAAAACCCGGGCGGTGTCAAGCCGCGGCCCGTTTTAAGGATTGGTTTTCATACCGATCCCACATTTGCGATCCCGGGGCGCGGGCCGGGCGCGCCGGGAACCGCCCCGCCGGGACGCCTGCCGCCCCGCCGGGACGCGGGCGCGCGGCGGCTCACCCGAACATGTCCTCCGTGAGCGCCGCGGGGGACAGGTTCCAGCGGTCGAGCGGCTGGGCGAAGGACGAGGCTCCCGCGAACATCCACCTGGCGTCGGTCACGGCGGAGACGTCCCAGGCGCCGATCGGCCGGTTGAAGGAGCGGGCCTTAAAGAACATCCCGCTCATGTCCGTCACGGCGGACGTGTCCCAGTTCCCGATCGGCTTGTTGAAAGACCGGGCTTCCGCGAACATGTGAGACATGCTGGCGACGCGGGAGACGTCCCAGTCCCCGATCGGCTGGTTGAAGGACCGGGCCCCCGCGAACATGAGCGACATGTCGGCGACGCGGGAGACGTCCCAGTCCCCGATCAGGCGGTTGAACGACGCGGCGCCGCGGAACATGGCGCGCATGGTCTCCACCCGGGAGACGTCCCAGTTCCCGATCGGCTGGTTGAAGGACGCCGCGTTCATGAACATGAAGCTCATGTCCGTCACCCCCGAGGTGTCCCTCAGATTGACGCGCTCCAGCGCGGCCATCCCGGCGAAGGCGGCGCGCAGGGACGTGACGGCGGGGGTCAGCCAGACCTCGAACGCGATATTTCTGAGCGGAGTCTCGCGGTTCGCCCGCCAGAAGGGATTCCGGCGGAGCCGTTCCCCGTCGTTCTTCGCATCCTCGTCGCCGGGCAGGGCGAACTGGTAATCGATCGTCAGGGACCGGAGATCGTTGGCTATGATCCTGCCGATCAGTTCCTCCGTAATGTCGTCGGGCGAGCTCAGGACCGGATTTTCCTCCGGCCGGAGTTCCCCTTCCGGCCTTGCGTCGAAACGCGTGCCCGCGAACATGTCGTCCGCGTACGCGACCGAGGAGGTGTCCCACTTGTCGATCTCCCGGTCGAACATCACCGCTCCCCGGAACATCCCGCTCATGTCCTCGACTTTGGAGACGTCCCAGTCCCCGACCGGCTGATTGAAGGCTTTGGCGTCCCGGAACATGTCGCTCATGTCCGTCACGGCCGAGGTGTCCCAGTTCCCGACCGGCCGGTTGAAGGAAAGCGCGCCCGCGAACATTTCCCGCATGTTCGTCACGGCCGAGGTGTCCCAGTCCCCGACGTCGCCGTCGAAGCACGCGGCGCACGTGAACATTCCCCTCATGTCCTCCACTTTGGAGGTGTCCCAGCTCCCGAGCGGGCGGTTGAAGGAGGAGGCGCCCGCGAACATCCAGCTCATGTCCGTCACGGCCGAGGTGTCCCAGTCCCCGAGCGGCTGGTTGAAGGAGGAGGCGCTCGCGAACGTTCCGCTCATGTCCGTGACCCCGGAGGTGTCCTTCAGGTTGACGTATTCCAGTTCGGACATGTCCGCGAAGGCCCCGCCCAGGGAAGTGACGGCGGGCGTCAGTTTTACCGCGAACTCGATCCGCTTGAGCGGGCACCGCAGGTTCGCCCGCCAGAAGGGGTTCCGGTACCGGCGGGTCCCGTCGTCCTCCATCGCGTCTTCGGCGCGGGTGAACGGGTAATTCAGCGTCAGGGAGCGCAGGGTGTTGGTTATGATCGCCCCGATCAGCTCGTCCGTTATGTCCTCGGGCGAGTTCAGGACCGGATCCGCGTCCGCGGGGGGCTTCAGTCCAGGCAGGCCGTACGAGGAGGCGCCCGCGAACATCAGGGCGCGGGCGGCCGCGTCCGGCAGCTTCCAGTTCCCGATCGGGCGGTTGAAGCACCGGGCGTTCAGGAACATGGATCTCATGTCCGCGACCCGGGACGTGTCCCAGTCCCCGATCGGCTGGTCGAAGAACCGGGCGTTCCGGAACATGGCGCGCATGTTCCTCACGGCGGACGTGTCCCACTGCCCGATCGGGCGGTCGAAGGAGACCGCGCCCGCGAACATCCCGCTCATGTCCTCCACCCGGGAGACGTCCCAGCTCCCGAGCGGCCGGTCGAAGGAAACGGCGGCGCGGAACATGCCGCTCATGTTCGCGACGCGGGACGTGTCCCAGTTCCCGACCGGCCGGTCGAAGGACCGGGCCCCCGCGAACATCCCGCTCATGTCCGTCACGGCGGAGGTGTTCCATCTCGCCACGTCCCGGTTGAAGGAGACGGCGAACGCGAACATCAGGCTCATGTTCGCGACGGCGGAGGTGTCCCAGTCCCCGACCGGGCGGTTGAACGAGACGGCGCCCGCGAACATCCCGCTCATGTCCGTGACGCATTCCGTGCGCCAGGAGTCCACCGGTTGGTTGAAGGAGACGGCGGCCGCGAACATCCGGCTCATGTCCGTCACTATGGCGGTGTCCCAGTCCCACAGGGGCTGATCGAAGGACAGGGCTCCCGCGAACATCCCGCTCATGTCCGTCACCTCGGCCGTGTCCCAGCCGCCCACGGGGCGGTTGAAGGACAAGGCTTCCAGGAACATGTTCCTCATGCTCCGCACCGAGGAGGTGACCCAGTTCCCGATCTCCCGGTTGAAAGACCGGGCTCCCGCGAACATCCCGCTCATGTCCTCGACGTTGGAGGTGTTCCAGTCCCCGACCGCCCCGTCGAAGGAAACGGCGCCCGCGAACATCCCGCTCATGTTCCGCGCGCCGGACGTGTCCCATTTCCCGAGCGGCCGGTTGAACGATTCGGCGCCCGCGAACATCCCGCTCATGTCCGTCACCCGGGAGACGTTCCATTTTTCGAGCGGCCGGTCGAAGCTCCGGGCGTCCTCGAACATCATGCTCATGTCCGTGACGCGGGAGGTGTCCCAGTCCCCGATCGGCTGGTCGAACGAGCGGGCCCCGCTGAACGTCCCCCGCATGCTGGTCACCCGGGAAACGTCCCGCAGATTGACGTACTCGAGTTCCCCGAGGCCCGCGAAGGCGAACGCGAGGGAAGTCGCCCCGGGCCCGAGGATCACCGCGAACTCGATCCGCCTGAGCGGGCTCAGGCGGTTCGCCCGCCGGAAGGGGTTGGGATCCCGCGGCCCGCCGGCGTCCTCCGCCGGGGGACCCGAGAAATCGTAGTTCAGGGTCAGGGTCCGCAGCCGGTTGGCGGCGACGTCGCCGAGCAGCTCGTCCGTGATCTCGTCCGGGGAATCGAGGACCGGGTTCAGGCGGTCGAGGGGCTTCGGGTAGCGGTACGAGACGGCCCCGTCGAACATCCCCGCCATATTCGCGGGGTTCCGGGTGCGCCAGCGGCCGACGGGCCGGGCGAAGGACGCCGCGCCGGCGAACATCCCGCTCATGTCGGTAACGTTGGAAGTGTCCCACTTCCAGAGCGGCCGGTTGAAGGCGGCGGCGCCCGCGAACATCCGGCTCATGTCCGTCACCGCGGCGGTGTTCCACTCCCCGATCGGCGCGTCGAAGGAGGAAGCCCCCTCGAACATCCCGCTCATGTCGGTCACCGCGGAGGTGTCCCACGCCCCGATCCCGTCCGGCGGGTTGAAGGCCCGGGCCCCGCGGAACGTTTCCTTCATGGAGACGATGCCGGAGACGTCCGCCAGATTGACGGACTCGAGCTCCGCCATGCCCGCGAAGGCGCGCTCGAGGGTCGTGACGGCGGGCGTGAGGATTACCCTGAAGGCGATCTTTCTGAGGGGAGACTTCCGGTCGGCCCGCCGGAACGGGTTCGGGGAGGAGCGCCCGCCCTCGTCCCCGGGGCCCGCGAACTCGTAGTTCAGGGTCAGGGAGTCCAGGCGGCCCGCGCAAATCCGGCCGAGCAGGGCGTCCGTGATATCGTCAGGTGAGTTGAGGACCGGGTTCCGCGGGTCGCGCGGCTTCGGATACGAGTACGACGCGGCGCCCTCGAACATTTCCGTCATGTTCTCGACGTTCTCCGTGTCCCAGGAGGCCGTCGGCCGATTAAAGGACAGGGCCCCCCTGAACATCCAGCCCATGCCCGCGACCTTCGCGGTGTCCCAGTCCCCGACCGGGCGGTCGAACGAGACGGCGCCGTCGAACATCCCGTTCATGTCCGTCACGTTCGACGTGTCCCAGCCCCCGACCGGCTGATCGAAAGACTCGGCTCCCGCGAACATCCCGCACATGTCCGTCACCTTCGAGGTGTTCCAGTCCCCGACCGGCCCGTCGAAGGAGCGGGCCCCGCAGAACATCGCGCACATGTCCGTCACGTTCGACGTGTCCCAGCCCCCGACGGGTTGGTTGAAGGACCGGGCCCCGAAGAACATCGCGCACATGTTCGTCACTTCGGAGGTGTCCCAGTCCCCGAGCGGCCGGTTGAAGGAGTACGCGTTCCGGAACATCCCGCTCATGTCCTTCACGCGGGAAGTGTCCCACGACCCGATCTCCTGATCGAACAGGCAGGCTTCGCAGAACATCATGTTCATGTCGGCGACGGCGGACGTGTTCCACGAGCCGATCGGCCGGTTGAAGGACGAGGCCCCGCAGAACATCTTGGACATGTCCGTCACCTTCGCGGTGTCCCAGTCCCCGATCGGCCGGTCGAACGAGACCGCCTTCTGGAACATGCCGCACATGTCCGTCACGGCGGAAGTGTCCCACGCCCCGATCGGGCGGTCGAAGGAGCCGGCCTGCTCGAACATCGCGCGCATGCTCGTCACCCGGGAGGTGTCCCAGTCCCCGATCGGCTGGTCGAACGATTCGGCCCCCGCGAACATCCCGGTCATGTCCGTCACGGCGGACGTGTCCCAGCCCCCGATCGGCCGGTTGAAGGAGACGGCCCGCGAGAACATCCCGGTCATGTCCGTCACGGCGGACGTGTCCCAGTTCCCGATATCCCGGTTGAAGGCCCCGGCCCCGCAGAACATCCGGTCCATGCGCGTCACTTCGGAGGTGTCCCAGTCCCCGATCGGCTGGTCGAAGGAGGAGGCGTCCTCGAACATCGAGTGCATGTCCGTCACCGCGGACGTGTCCCAGTCCCCGATCGGCCGGTTGAAGGCGGACGCCCCCGCGAACATCCCGCTCATGTTCGTCACCCGGGACGTGTCCCAGTCCCCGATCCCCTCGGGCGGGTTGTAGGACTCCGCCCCGAAAAACATGCCCGCCATGTCGGAGACCCCCGAGACGTCGCGCAGATTGACGTATTCCAGTTCCTCCATGAACGCGAACGCCGCCGTCAGGGCGGTCACGGCCGGACCCAGGATCACCTCGAATTCGACGCGTCTGAGCGGTCTTACGAGGTTGGCCCGCCAGAAGGGGTTGGTCTCCAGGCGGAACGCGGAGGTTTCCTCCGGGTGGCCGGATCTCAGGCCGACGGTCGCGACGGGCACGAGCCGCGGCGCGGGCTCCGCGGCCGCTGCTCCCGCGGCCGCTGCTCCCGCGGCCGCGCCGTCCCCCGCCGGACCCGCCGCCGGACCCGCGGCCGGGGCGTCCCCGGGAGCGGGGGGTTCGACGGGCCAGAAGCCGCTGAACTGGTAATTTATGGTGAGGGATTGCAGATCG
>CAZFNS010000016.1:0-9597 GCA_964520475.1 uncultured Enterobacterales bacterium | reverse complement strand
TTCGACGGGCCAGAAGCCGCTGAACTGGTAATTTATGGTGAGGGATTGCAGATCGTTGGCGACGATCCGGGCGATCAGATCGTCGGTGATGTCCGCGGGGGAGTTGAGGACCGGATTGGCGGGATCCGCGCTCGCGGAGTTCCCGCCGGCGGCGAAGTCGGCTGGGTTGGTCATGGGTCGTCCCGTTCAGGTATAAATATGATTGGCGTCCATTATATAATTTAAACCTTCGGCCGACTGCCGACCGGCCCGCAGATCCGAAAAATTTTCGGATTTTCGCGCCGCGCCCCGCGGAACGGGCAAAGAAAAGCGCGGATCCGCACAGCGGACCCGCGCCCCTTTGCGATACGGCCGGTTTCGGGCTAGAAGCTGACGCTCAGGAGCCTCGCGACCTTTTCCTTAACCTCGTTGTAGTTGCTTACCCCGAGCGAGTCGGCCTTGGTTCTCCAGAACTGGGCCTTCTTGCCGTCCTTAGCCACGCCGGTGCCGTTCTGGTACATCGCGGAGATGGCGACCACGGCCATCGGGTAGTCGTTGTAGGCGGCCTGCTCAATCCAGTAGAAAGCCTTGTTCAGGTCCTTCTTCTCGCCGCGCCCGTTGGCGACCATCACGCCGATGTTGAACTGCGCCGCGGCCACGTCGACGTCGGCGGCTTCCTTGTACCACTGGTAAGCCTTCTTATAGTCCTTTTCCACGCCGAGGCCGTTCTCGTAGGCGTAGGCGAGGTAATTCTTGGCCTCGGGGCTGTCGTGCTCGTCGATGGCCTTCTTGAGCCAATCGATGCCTTCCTCGCGCAGGGACTTGTCCTTGCCGGTCCTGACGTAGATGTCGCCGAGCTTGGACTGCGCCCGGACGTGATCGTGCTCGGCGGCCAGCTTGTAGAGGGTGATGGCCTTGACGCCGTCCTTGGGCACGCCGATGCCCTCGTCGTACATGGTTCCCAGGATGTACTGCGCCTCGAGCATGTTGGAGCCGGCGGCCTTGCTGATGTAGTCGAACGCCGTCTGGAAGTTCTTTTCGATGCCCACGTTCGGCTCGCCGTAGAGGTAGTACTTGCCGAGCTCGAACTGCGCCAGGCTGTTGCCGTTGGAGGCGGCCTTCCTGAGGTTGTCGAGACCCTGGGCGACGTTGCGCAGGATGCCCTTGCCCTCGATGCGCATCAGGCCGATGTAGTACTCGCACTCGGGATTGCCCTGCAGCATGCCCTTCTCGAACCAGGAGAGGGCGTTCTGGTAGTCTTCCTTCTCGTAAAGGAGGGTGCCGTAAAGGGCCTGGCCCGGGGCGTAGTCGGCGAACGCCACCTTGCGGGCGAGGTTGTAGCCTTCCTCGCGCTGGGCGGGATCCTTCTGGTTGAGCAGCCACTTGGCGTAGCCGTACATGCTGGCGGGATCGCCCTTCTCGGAGCCGATCTGGAACTCCCTGACCTCGTGGTACTTGTCAAGATAGCGCAGAGCCCTCTCTTCCTTCCATACCGCCGCTTTGTCGAAGTAGCTGTAGCCCTCGTTGAACTTGCCCTGGTTGATGAGGAACAGGCCCCACTCGTACTCGGCGTCCATGCGCCCCGCGTCCGCGGCCATGCGCAGGTACTCGAGGGAGTCGTCGACGGACATCACGTCGGGGTTGGTCTCGGCCAGTTTGTAAAGGGCGTACATCGCGTCGTCGCTTCCTTTGTTCTGGGCGAGGTTGACCCAGATTTCCTTGGCTTCGGCCGCCCTGCCTTCCTTCAGCGCGGTGAGACCGTCGTCGTACGATTTGTCGAAACATCCGGTAAGCATTACGGAAGACAGCAATATTACAGATGCGAGAGTTTTGATTTTCATTTCTGCGATCCTGAATCGTTCAATTTTTATCTGTTCGTGAACAGCGCCCGCGGGTCGCGCGGGCCATACGGGTTATCCCCCCGCCAAACCGGCCGGCGGGGCCGGTCCGCGGAGCTTTTAAGTTTTGTTCGGAGTCCGGCGGGCCGTCGGAGTCCCCGGAGACTCAAACCCGCGTTCGGGGCATCGGGGACGCGCTCGCGCATCATTAATACCGCCGCGGATTTTTATATCCGCACATTCTCACAAAAAATAACTCAAATTGCAACATTTTTATGTTTTTTTTCCGCCGCGGCGGCGGGACGGGGAAGCGCGTCCGGAAATCGCCCGCGTTTCGGGGTCCCCGGGCCGCGGGGCGCCCCCGCCGGGACCGCCCGGGGCCCCGGGCGCGCCCTTATCTTTTCCGGCCGTCTGTGCTATAGTAGAATATCGGGAAAATTTTCCGGACGGGGTCCGGAAACGGGCGGGTCCGGGCATGAACAGCGAAATCAGAACGGTGGCAATTTACAGTCTCATCAGGGACGAGTCGGTCGCGTTCACCATCATGAACCTCGTCCGCTTCCTGGAGGGCAACGGCATCGGCGTGGCCATCGAGGCGGCCACCGCGAACCGGCTCAGATTCGATCTGCCCGCCCTCTCCTTCGCGGAAATGGGCGGGAAGGCGGAGCTCATCATCGTGGTCGGCGGCGACGGCACCATGATCAGCGCCGGCCGGGAGATCGCCAGCGCGGGCGTCCCCGTGCTCGGCATCAACCGGGGCCATCTCGGCTTCCTCACCGACCTCGCCCCGAAGGACATCCGCCGCGAGCTCTACAACATCCTCAAGGGCGAGTACGTGGTCGAGGAGAGGTTCCTGCTTTCGGCGCAGATCAACAGCCCGATCGGCGACAAGGCCCTCGCCCTCAACGAAGTCGTCATCCACGGCGTGAAGACCGCCCACATGATCGACTTCTCCATCCTCGTCGACAACCGCTTCATGTACTCCCAGAAGGCCGACGGGCTCATCATCTCCACCCCCACCGGCTCGACCGCCTACAACCTGTCCGCCGGCGGCCCCATCATCGAGCCCTCGCTCAACGCCCTCTCCCTCGTGCCGATGTTCCCGCAGTCCATGAACCTGCGCCCCATCATCCTGAACGGCGACAGCGTCATCAAGGTGTTCTTCAGCAACAAGCTGAACGCCGAGGAGATCACCGTGAGCTGCGACGGGCAGATCATCATGCGGGCGAACGACCACTGCGAGATCACCATCCGCAAGCACGAGACGCCGATCCGCGTCTGCCACCCGCACTCCTACGACTACTTCAAGGTGCTGCGCGCGAAGCTGGGGTTCGGCACGAAGCTCGTCGGCTGAGCGCCCGGCGGCGCCCCGCGGGGCGTTTCCGCCGCTTAAATTAAGGATTTGAACCGCCCGGAAGGCCCCCGGGGACCGGGCGGACCGCCCGGAAACAGGCTATAATGTCCCCGGCCCGCGCCCGGGCTTTTGACACAACCGGATCCCGACAAAAATGCTTGAATCACTCGTTATCGAAAACTACGCGGTCGTCAGGAAGGCGGCCCTCGCCCTGCGCCCGGGGATGACCGCCGTCACCGGCGAGACCGGCGCCGGCAAATCGATCTCCGTGGACGCCCTGGGGCTCGTCATGGGGGCCCGGGCCGACCCGAAGGCGGTGCGCCCCGGCGCGGAGCGCGCCGACGTCTGCGCCGCCTTCGACCTGTCCGACTCCCCGGAGGCGGCGGAGCTCCTGCGCGGGCGCGATCTGCTCGGCGAGGACCCCGGGCTCTGCGTCATCAGGCGCGCCGTCTCGCGGGACGGGCGCTCCCGCGCCTACGTCAACGACCGGAACGTGAACACGTCCTTCCTCAAGGAGCTCGCCCCGAAACTCGTCAACATCCACGGCCAGCGCGACGGCCAGCAGATCCTGAACGGCGCGCGCCAGCTCCGGTACCTGGACGCCTTCGCCGGGCTCGAGGACCGGACCGCGGCCGTCGCCGCCCTCTACGCGGTTTACGCCAAGGCCCGGGACGAGGTCGCGCGGCTCGGCGAGAAGCAGAAGAACATGGTCTCCGAGTACAAGCTGACCCTTTACCAGATCGCCGAGCTCGGGCGGCTCGGCCCCCGGGAAAACGAGTTCTCCGAGCTTTCGGACGAGTACGACCGGCTCAGCAACGCGGAGACCCTGATCGCGGGCTGCGCGGCCGTTCACCGCGAGATAACGGGCGACGAGGACGGCCTGGCCGCCCGGATCGGCGCGGTGATCTCCCGCGTCCGGGCCCTCGCGAAGCTCGACAAAAAGCTCGGGGAATTCGCCGACGGCATCGAAAACGCCCGCATCACCCTCGAGGACGCGGCCGAGGAGATAAACCGCCGCGGCGCCTCCATCGAGGCCGACCCCGAGCGGCTCGCCTTCGTGAGCGCCCGCATGGCCCTCTACGCCGATCTGGGGCGCAAGTACGCGGTGAAGCCGGACGAGCTGCACCTGACCCTGCGGGAGCTCCAGGAGAAAACCGGGGAATTTTCCTCGCTGAAGGACGAGATCGAGGCGAAGACCGCCGAGGCCCTCGCCGCGAAGAACCTGTTCGCGGAAAAGGCCCGGGAGCTCGGCGCCCTGCGGCGCGCCGCCGCCCCGGAATTCTGCCGGAAGATCGAGGAAATGCTCCGCGGGCTCTCGATGCCGCGCGCCCGCTTCGAGGCGGAATTCTCCGAAACCGCCCCGCGCGCGAGCGGCGTCGACGAGGTCGCCTTCAAATTCAGCGCCAACGCGGGCATGGCGCCCGATCTCATCCGGAACGCGGCCTCGGGCGGCGAGATCAGCCGCATCGCGCTCGCGATCCTGGTGCTCACGGCCAACCGGATCTCCGCGCCGACCCTGGTGTTCGACGAGATCGACACCGGGATCAGCGGCTTCGCGGCCGCCACGGCGGGCCGGCTGCTGCGCCGGCTGGGCCGCTCCTCGCAGGTCATAACGGTGACCCACCTGCCCCAGGTGGCCGCGTCGGCCCATAACCACTGCGAGGTCGTCAAGGAAGAGTCGGGCGGGGAGACGAACACCCTGATAAGGGAGCTCGGCGAGGAGGGGCGCGTCCTGGAGGTGGCGAGGCTGCTCGGGGGCGCCGTCGTGTCGGAAACGGCGGTGGCGAACGCCCGCGAGCTCATCGCGGCCCAGGCGGCGGACGGGGACGGCGGAGCCGCGGCGTGACTTAGGGAAACAAACGGGGAAAGCGCCCGGGGATCCCGGGCGGAAAAGCGCGGCCCTATTCTTTGGCGGCCGCGCCCCCGGAGGCGCCGCCCCGGCTCAGAGCCGCCAGCAGGTCGCCCGAGATGGTCTCGCCGTCGCGGAGCGATCCCGTTATCCCGGAGCTGTTGCCGTCGATCAGGAACTCCCCGGAGGTGTCGCCGTTCTTGAGCAGCACGGTGTTGCGCGGGAACTGCCGCTGGTACACGATCACCTGGTTGCGGTCCTCGACGAACGGGTTCACCTTGAACGAGCTCGAGTCGTACTCGCCGAGCGCCAGATACTCCATGATTTCCCCCACCGAAACGGCCGAGACGTCGTTTTCGAACGCGCGCGGCATCTGCTGCCGGTCGACGATGATAAGCGGCACCCGGGCGATCCCGATGTCGCCGTAGACGTCCCGCTCCGACTTCGACAGGGCGTGCGGGGCGCGGTGGTTGCCGGTGATGACGAGGATCCCGTTCGCGAAGTAGTTCATGGCCTCGAGATCGGCCACGAACTCCCCGATGGCCTCGTCGGTGAACCTGGTCACCGTCTCGAAATCGTACTCGGGCCGCTTCGGGTTCTTTCTCATTTCGACCGGGACGACGTAGGGCGAGCGGCCCGAGGAAGTCAGGATCGCCACGAAATGCCCCGCCGCGCCGTTCTTTTCCTCCGTCCAGAAGCCGATGTTGCGGGCCGCGGTCTTAAGGAGCGTCTTGTCGTCGAGGGCGCCGTAGTCGTAGCGGTGGACGGTGGACGGGTAAACCGAGTTCATGTAGTCGAACTGGGCGGTGAACCCGGCGTTGTCGTACTGCACCCTTTCGGCCGGAGACGGCGCCGAGGAATAGACCAGGACGGCGTCGTAGCCGGCCTTCACGAAATCCTTGACCACCGTGCGCTCGTAAAGCGCCGGGTCCGCCAGGTCGGAGCCGTCGTGGAGGTACGGGCGCCCGGTCAGCAGCGCGTAATTCGCCGCGGCGGAGTCGTATCCCGCCGCGAAGGAGTTTTTGAACCAGATATTCTCCGAGGCGATGCGGTCGAGACGCGGGGTCAGATCCAGGTGTCCCTCGTAAAGCTTGCTCGCGAAGCTCGAGAGCGAGTCGGCCACGAGCAGCACGACGTTGCAGCGGCGGCCGAGCCCCGCCTTCCGGCGGATCACCTCCGAGGTCGAGGAAACGCTGACGCGGCTGAAATCGAGGTTCTCCATGCCCCGGCTCGCCTCGATGACGTTGCAGAAGCGGCTGTCGTAAACGCTGCCCGTGCCCCGGTCCGCGTAGTAGACGCCGCCCGCCGCCGCGAGGAGCGCCGCGCTCGCCACCAGGCCGGCCGGGGTGAGCCCGGTTTTGCGGCGGACGAAGAATCCGGGCGCCGCCAGGACCAGGAAGCACAGCACCGCCAGGGCGGTCATGAGCCCCTGCCCGGTGTGGAAATAATGAATCAGCGCGTGCGGGGCCGCCCCGAGAGCCGCCGGATCCGGCGCCGAAAAGTCGATCGCCGCCAGGATCAGCCGCTCCGACCGCTCGGTGATCAGGACGTAGTCGGTCAGCAGCGGCAGCGCGCAGAGGGCGGCCGCGAGGAGCAGCGGGATCTTGACGAGGAACGAGCGCGCGGCCGCCCCGTTCGCGGCCAGGAGGGCGATCAGCGCGTAAAACGGAAAATCCTGCTTCGCCACGTGCAGGAACCCGGACAGCGCGTCGGGATACGCGATGACGGCGACGCTTCTGAACACGCACCAGCGCGTCAGCGCCATGAGCGGCAGCAGGAGGAGCGCGAAGCAGAGGGTCTTGTGCTTCGCGAAGAAACCGTACAGCGGGACGAGCAGGTAAGCGACGATGCACCCGCTCATGGCGAGTCCGATCCGCAGCGTGTCCACCGTCCGCCCGAGCAGAAAATCGTCGACGGCGAACAGGGCCGCGAAGCCGGCTATGCCCGCGAAGATCAGGAACATGACGACGTCGGCCGGGGAGGCCTCCCGGTACTTCCGCGCGCCGACGACCGCGGCGGCGGTCCAGAGCAGGGAAAGGAGGCAGAAGACGGACGCGAGGTACAGGAACTGCCAGCGGCTGGCTTTGTCGACGAACGACTGCTCCGCGAGTGAGCCCGCGGTGAACGCGGGAACGGCTCCGGCCCCGCCGGTCATCGCGACGCAGAGTTCCCCGCTCCCGGCGTCGCGGGCGCCCTCGGGGATGTTCTCGAGCGTCAGCGCGCCGAGGGGAATTTCCCGCTCGCCCGAGCGGCCGGTGAGGCGGAAATTGCGGAAGCAGCCGCGCTTGCCGGAGGCGCCGTCGAGTTCGAATCTGATCGCGTCGACCGAATCGGTCCCGCCCAGGGACAGGGAAGCCCTGCCGAAGCCCTCCCCGGGCACGGCGGTGTAAAGGCGGCTGAGTTTTTCGGTAAAGGATTCGCGGGCGGCGCGGTAGGAAATGACCGTATCGAAGGCGGAGTCCGTCCTGACCTCGAAGGAAAGGCGCACGGGCTCCAGAAAAGCGATCCCCATCAGGTTGATGAGAACGGCCGCCACGGCGGCCAGGAATAAAAATGTCAGATTACGCGCGATGGCCATAAGGCGCCTTCCCCCGGCCGCGGCGGGACCGGTCCGGCCCGGCGCCGGCCCGCGCCCGGCGCGGAAGCGGCGAACCCCTTAGTTCCGCGGTCTGCATGCTGTTATCGGTTTTTTACGCGGAGGTTATGCGAAAACCGATTGCATACCTTCGTTGTGCGGACTATGTTTTATTACATTTCCGGCCCGTTGTCAAGTTTGGCGGGGCGTCCGCGCCCCCGCGCCGGCGGGAAATTTAAGCCGGAAAAAACGCGCCCCGCGGTCCGGCCCCCGCCCCGATCTGCTATCATGGAATAAGGGCGGGCCCGCCGGGGGGAGCGATCCGGGCCGGGCGCCGCCCGCGGCAATAACGACAAACCGGCGGCAAGCCGGACACGATAAATACATTTAACGGAGGATCTTCGGGTATGGAACGCAAAACATCGCCGGCGCGGGCCGGCCGGGCCGGAAAAAGCCTGCTGGTCGCGGCGGTCGCGGCCGTCTGCCTGTCTTGGGGGGCCCCCGCCGGGGCGGAGGAGCCGGCCGCCGGCGTCTTCCCCTCGCCGGACGAATGGCTCGCCCACGCGAAGACGCTGGAGAAATTCTGGCTCATGCCGGACGCCCGGGGCAACCCCGTCGGGCGTTTCCCGACCTGGCGGTGCGACGACGGCACGCTTCCCCCGGCGGGGAGCGCCTGCGAGGAAAAGGGCAAACCCGCCGGCGCCGGGAAACACAAGGATTTCGGGAAGCTCACCGCGCGGGATTACGTGCGGATGATGTCGCGGCAGACCTACGGGTACGGCGCCCTCTTCAACCTCACCGGCAACCCCGAGGATCTGGCGCTGCACAAGGCCGGGGTCGACTTCCTGGTCAAATACGCGCGCGACCCCGAGGGCGGCTTCTACACCTTCTTCGAGGGCGACAAAGGCCTGCCCGCCCGGAACGCGCGAACGCCCCAGGATCTGGCCTACGCGCTCGCCGGGCTCGCGATGAACGCCTACCTGACCGGCGATCCCGAAATCATCGGGGTGATCGCCGAGGCGGAGAAGTACATCTTCAAAACCTATTACGACCCGGAGCGGGAGATCTTCCGGTGGAACACGGAAGCTTTCGAGGAGGACACCCCCGACCGGCTCGACCTGGTCGCCGGGCTGGATCAGCTGAACGCCTACATGCTCCTGACCTGGCGCCTCCTGCCCCCGGAGCTCCGCAAAGGCTGGGCCGCCGACGTCGAAACCGTGGTGAAGTCGCTGAACCGGCATTATTACAACGAAGAGGAACAGCGGTTTTACGGCTGCATCGAGAACAAGGAATGCCTGGTCGACGGCGTGGCGCGCAATTCCGACTACGGGCACTCGATCAAGTCGCTCTGGATGGAATACCTGGCCGGGTGCGGCCTGGGCCTCAAAGCGATGACCGATTTCGCGCGGGACGGAATGACCGCGGTGCTCGGCAAAGCCCTGAGCGCCGCCCGCTACAACCCCAAAACCGGGGAAACCGGCGATCTGCCGGACTCGCCGGATCTGCGCGACCCTTACGGTAAACCTTACGAGTTCTGGCACGACAGCGTCCGCGGCAACATGGCGTCGTGGTGGATCTGGGCCGAGCTCGACCAGGCGGCCATGACCATGGCCCTGGTCGCCGGCAGGGAGATGCCCAACACCCTGAGAACCTTCTTCACCTTCGAGGACCGGGATTACGGCGAGATCAAAATGGGCCGCAAGCAGGGCATGTGGCGCTCCGCGTACCATTCCACCGAGCACGCGCTGGTCGGCTATATCCTCTCGAACGCCCTTAACGCGCGCGAGAAGTGCGCCGCGTCCGACGCCGAGTGCCTGGACGGGTACGCCGTGAAGCTGTATTTCGCGCCGAAGGATCCGGACGCGAAGAAATTTACGGCCACGCCGTACCTGTACGCCGGCAAAGCGGGCGCGCCCGAAGCCGTCGGGAACGGCGTCGTCCGGTACACGTTCACGGATATCCGTCCGCCCCTGAGAGTCGGCGACGGCAAATAAAACCCCCG
>CAZFNS010000015.1:0-35755 GCA_964520475.1 uncultured Enterobacterales bacterium | reverse complement strand
AGATTGTCTGGATTCGTTGTTAAAGAACTTCCCGCCCCGCCTCGCGGCTTGACGGCAGATGTGCATTTTAATGCTTTATTTTTTTTCGTCAACGGTTTTTTGATCTTCTTGGCAAAAAACTGAGCTCCGGGGGATCCCGGCCGGCGCGAAAAACCCCGCGGCGCGGGCCCGCCGCGGGGTTCTCCCCGTTATCGTTTCAGCGCCGCCCGGGGGCGCGTTCACCGGGATGCGGGATCCTCCGCCGGCTCGCCGTAAAGTCTCTCGGCGAGACCGCTCGCCCGCTCCACCTTTTTGCGGAACGCCCCGTCGAGCCGCCCGAGATCGCCCGAGCCGCCGTTCCCGATCGCCATGCTGACGTAATGCTTCGCCCGGGTGACCCCGGTGTAGATCAGTTCCCGGGTAATCATTCTCTCCTCGCCGCTCATGACGATCATGACGTGATCGAATTCGGAGCCCTGGGATTTGTGGATGGTCATGGCGAAGCCCTTGATGTGCTCCGGGATGAGCCCGAACGACACCGACCGGTACGCGCCGTTTTCGTCGCACGCCCAGACCCTCCTGCGGTTCCCGTGCTTCGCGTCGTAGCCGCATATCACCACGTCGCCGTTGTTCAGGTTGAGCTGACGGTCGTTTTTGGTAATCAGCAGCGCGAGACCCGGAAACCAGTCCGAATCCCAGCCGGTTTCCTCCTCCGCCGCTTCCCGCGGGCCGCCGAGGACGATCCCGAGCCCCTCTTTCGCGATAAGCTCGTTGACTTCCTTTGTCCCGAACCTGCCCTCGCGCTCCGGGCACAGCGCCCTGAACCGCCCGAGTCTCCCGAAAGCCTCCCGCGCCGCCGCGCCGTCCAGCGTCCGGTGCGCGCTCATGAACGCGAAGTAGTCCCGCAGGCAGCCGGCGCCCGGGTCGACGCCGCTTTGCCCCCAGCCCGTCGCGATCTCGCGGCAGAGCCGTTTCACGCGTTCCTCCCCGATGCCCGCGAGGATGACCGCGCCGTTCGTCCCGCCCTCCCCGGAACCGGTCGCGAAGCGGATCGTTTTCGCGGCGAAATCCGCAGCCGGCCCGGGCGCGGCGCCGGCGCGGCCCGCGAAGGCCTCTTCCGTTCCCGAAAAGTTTTCCCCGCCGTTCAGGCGCTCAGCGAGGATCCCGATGAGCGGGCTCGACTCGTAGCGCCGGGATTTGCGCAGCGCGACGATGCCCGGGGCCAGTCCCTCGGAGAGGGCGAGCCGCTCCGGCGCGTAGCCGGTCAGCTCGGAGATAAAGCGCAGCTCGCCGCCGTCCGGCCCGGTTCTTCCGCCTTCGCGGAGGACCGCGCAGATGTCGCCGAGGATCGACCCCGCTTCCACGCTCGAAAGCTGATCTTTGTCCCCGAGCAGGATGATCTTCCCGCCCGGGCGGACGGCCTTGAGGGTTTTGTGCATCAGGGCGATGTCCATCATCGACACTTCGTCGACGATCAGCGCGTCGCACTCGAGCGGTTCGCGCTCGCCGTGCCGGGTCCGGCTGCTGTCCGGGTACGTCCCGATCAGGCTGTGCACCGTCTTCGCCCGCTCGATCCCGCCGGCCGGTTCCCCGTCCGAAACGCCGGCGTCCGCGGCGGCCCGGAGCGAGCCGGCGAGGGACTCCGTCACCCGCGCGGCGGCTTTGCCCGTGGGCGCGGCGATGAGGATCCTCAGGTCGGGATCGATTTTTTTGAGCAGGCGGATGAGCCGGGCCACCGAGTAGGTCTTGCCCGTGCCCGGCCCGCCGGTGATGATCGCGAGATCGCGGTACAGCGCCGTCGCGACCGCGACCTTCTGCCAGTCGATCTCCGTTGCCGCGGCCGGATCCGCTTCCGGCCCGCCGTAAACTTCCCGCCACGCCCGGCGGATGTTTTCCGGGGTGAAACGCTCCGACAGCCCGGGCCGCCCCGGCTCCCGGTTCCCGGCGCCGGCCGCGAAGCGGGCGCGGATCATGGCGGCTATGCCGGTTTCGTAGGCGTAATACCGCGAGATATAGAGCCGGTCCATGCTGTAGACCACGGGCGTCGTCAGCGCGGCGGCGGCTTCCGCGGCCGCCTCCGCGCCGGCGGAATCGTCCGCCGCGGTGACGAAATCCTTCCCCAGATTGCCCGGGTCGGCGCAGAACGCGCGATCGTCGAGCTTGCGCAGGGCGGGCCGGACGAACTCCCCGTAAAAGGGCAGGTCCTCGGGGCGCGGGTTCGCGGGCACGCCGCGGATCCGTCCCTCGTCGCGCAGTTTCCGGAAAAAATCGGTTTTCTTCCGCGCGCTCATCTCCTCGCGGAAGATCGCGGAAAAAAAGCTCTCGAAGGCGCCGCGCCGCAGGCAGACGCTGCCCTCACCCCACGCGTGCTGAAGAAGCAGCCCCAGGAGGTACCCGACGTCGTCTCCGGCGCGGCACCTGCCGGCCAGAAAACCGGCCACGGCCTTGTCCGCCTCCGACCAGATCGGCATGCTCTTTAAAAATTCCGTCGTTTCGCTCATATCGGAGTCCCCGTTTTTCCGCAAAAATCAATCCCGCGCCCGGGGAAGTTCCCCGGCCGGATCCTTGTCCGAAAAAAGCGCGTCGAGTTTCTCGATGCACTCGCGGCTTATCCTGGTGCAGAACACCCCGTAACCCGGGCGCCCGCCCGACGCGCTCATCCCGCGCAGGTACAGGTAGGCGATCCCGCCGACGTGGCGGTCGTAGTCGTAGCCGCCGATCCGCTCGCGCAGGAAGCGGTGCAGGGCCAGCGTGTAGAGCACGTACTGGACGAAGTAGCGGTGGCTCTTCACGTTTTCCCGGACGAGGGCGGGCCCGTAGTCTTCCGGATCTTCCCCCAGGCAGTTCGATTTGTAGTCGGCCACGTAGTATTTGCCCCCGTGCCGGAAAACCAGGTCCATGAAGCCGTTCAGCAGGCCGCGGATCTCCTCCCGGGCGATCTGCGGCAGCGGCCCTTCCAGCGGGTTGAGGGATTTTTCGTTGATTTCCCCGAGGAGATCGTTGAACCGGGCGACGCTGAACGAGTCCCCGACCCGGAGCCAGAATTCCAGCTCCTTCGCGCAGAACTCCCCGTCGAGATCCTTAAGGGAGGCGGAATCGAGATCGGGAATCGTTCCGTTTCCGTCCCCCAGGCGCGCGCCGAGGACGTCGGCGAGCCAGAGCGCCAGCCGGAAGACCCGTTCGTCGTCCGCCCGGAACCCCGCCCGGCGCAGGCTCGCTTCCGTCTGCGCGAAGAGTCCGGTCGCCCTGACGCGGGCGGCGGCGCCGGGATCCCGGTCGGCCAGGCGCGGCTCCGGATCGGCCGCGAACTCGGCGAACTCCGCCGCGGCCTCCCGGAACGGCACCTTTTCCAAGACCTCGTGCAGGAATGTGCCCGCGGCGCTGCCTTTCTCGAAAGTGAAGCGGATATCGTCGCTCCGCGCGCCGGCGTCCGCGGCCGGCGCTTCCGGATCCGGCCCCTCGTCGTCGGCGCCCGCTCCTTCACCGGGGTACGGGCTCGCCGCGGCTTCCGTTCCCATGCCTTTGACCAGAGACGAATACGAGAACACCCGCCACGTCCTGTCTATGGCGCCGGCGGGCAGTTCGCTCGCGCGGGGTTCGGCGGCGCGCGATTCCGGCCCCTGGTATTTTTCGCCGTCGGCGGCGCGGACGCCCACGTCGATTTTAAACGGGTTAAGCGCCGGATTGCCTTTTATGGACTTCACCTGAGCGACGATTTCGTCGATGCCGAATTTATTCTTCCATCCCGGTTTTAAGCAGTCGCGCGGCAGGTTCCAGACGTAGAGCGCGTGCCGCGCCCTGGTGAGGGCCACGTACAGCAGCCGGTGCCGCTCCTTCCGATCTTCCTCCGCGTCGGCCGCGACGGCGGGATTATCCCGGTCCTTCTTCTTCCGGACGTAGACATTGCGGTTCCGGCCGCTTGCCGGATCGTCCCCGCTCCGCCGGCCGCTTCCCGCCCTGATTATGCCGATCTCGTCCTCCGAACCGCCGCCCATGCCCGTGTCGAAGTCATACGCGAAGGGCATCATGACGATATTGTACTCCAGCCCCTTGGAGGCATGGTACGTGACGATCCTGACCGTTTCGCCGCCGTCGTCGGCGAGCCGGATGCGCGACGCGTCGTCGGCGTCCTCCGGGCCGGCGGCGTCGAGGTTGTCGAAGCGCTCGATGAGTTCGCTCAGATCCCCGGTTCCGTGGTAAAGCGACTGGGCGATTTCGGCGGCGTGCATCAGGTTGGTCAGCACGGAGGCGGAGTATTTTCTCCTTCTTATCCGCTCGAGCACCCCGAATTTTTCGATAAAATGCGTAAACGCGGCCATGAAGCCCGAAGACCATTTGTCCCGGCACTCGTTCAGGACCTCGTTCAGAGAGTCGACGGTGACGTCGTCCCCGCTCTCGGGCTCGCCGGCGCTCCCCCGCGCGAACCGGGCGCAGTCGGGAGAGAAGACGAAACTCGACAGGACGAGCCTGAGATAATCCTGATCGGCGCTTTCGTTCACGGCTTTCAGGAACAGGGAGACGAAACGGAACTCGTCCGTGGCGTAAACGCTCTTTCTGTCGGAAAGAAATACCGCGGCCACGCCCCTTTCGCGCAGGGCGTCCCGAACGCTGCCGGCCTCGGTCTTGGAGAAAACGAGCACGGCGAAGTCGCCGGGTTTGAGGCGGCGTTCCTCCGCGGCCGTCTTCAGGCGGCCGCGGTTGAGCAGTTCGGTGATTTTAGCGGCGCACTCCCGGGCCGCTTCCTCGCGGCAGGTTCCACTACCGATCTTTTGGATCCGCTCAGGATCGAGGGAAATGAAGTTGCACGGCGCGTCCTCGGTCTCGGATCCGTCCGGGGATCGGACAATCACCCTCGACCGCCGCTTGCTCCCGAGCGAGCGCACGCGGGTGAACTCGAGTTCCGCGGGCCCGGCGGTTCCCGCGTTCCCTCCCTTGGGGCTGTTAAGGTAAAAATCGGTCGCGGCGGCGGTGTCGTAACCGGCCTCGGCGGGATCCTCGGTGATGTCGGTCCCTCCCGAGAACATGAGATTGACGGCCTTCACGACGTCGTTGTCGGAGCGGAAGTTCTTGTCGAGGCTTATGACGTGCCCCGGCAGCTCCGCGGCCGGGTACATGGCGCGGATCAGTTCCCGCGCCTCGGTGTAGCAGTTCAGATCCGAGCCTCTGAACCTGTATATCGACTGCTTGGGATCGCCCACGATGTAGAAACCCCGGAAGGCGCCGTCCCCGGGCGGCTCGGCAAGGTAGATCTCCCGCATGATGTCGAACTGCACCGGGTCGGTATCCTGGAACTCGTCCACCACGGCCACGGGGAAGAGGTTCGCGAGCCGGCGGGCAAAGGCTCTTTTGCGGCGCTTCGCCTCCGCGGCGTCGCCGACCGCCGGGACGAGGGCGGTCCGGAGTTTGAGGAGCATGTCGTCGAAGGTAATCAGCCCCTCCTCTTTCTTCAGTTCGTCGTAGCGGGCGAGCGCCTCCCTCATCATGCCGTGGATGAACTCGAAATAACCGCCGTCCTCCCCGCCGCCGAACTCGAACGAATCCAGCTCGGATTCGTCCCGGTATTTGGCGAAAATCTTCTCGCACAAATTTTTGAAACAGGTTCCCTTGGACAGGTAGTCGTTGTAGAACCTGCGGTAAAGAGCGTCGTTTTCGGCCTCGCCGTTCGGGAAGCGGCGGCGGATCACCTCGTACAGGGCCTTCCGGCGCAGTTCCGGGCTGTCGGCGCCCGGCTTGCCGCCCCAGGACATGCCCGTGTCCATCGCGTAATTCCTGATGACCCGGCCGCAGAAACCGTGAATGGTGCCGATCTGCATCCTGTCCAGGTTAAGCTCGGCGTTTCGCAGCGTCCGCGAGCCGAGGATCAGTTTGCGGACGATTTCGTCCGTCCGGCCGTCCCCGTCCGGCTTAAAGTCCGGCCCGGCGGGGATCCCGAGGTACGCCCGCATAAGATTGAGCTCGAGCTCTTTTTCGCCCGCGCCGGGAAGACTCCCCGCGGCAAGCAGCTCCCGCAGTTCGTCCTCAAAAAAGTCCCGCAGGGTTCTGAAGCGTTCCCCGACCTTGCGCTTCAGATCGTCGGCCGCCGCCTCCGTGAAGGTCATGACCAGGATTTTTTCCGGATCGATCCGGCCCGCCCCGCCCGTGCCGATCCCCAAAAGGAGCCGGCAGAGAACGGCCGTGATGGTGTAGGTCTTGCCCGTGCCGGCCGAGGCCTCGACGATCCCGGGCCCGTTCAGGTTAAAATCAAGAATTCCAGACATAATGCCGCCCCGCTCCCGCTAAAGCCCGAGTTTCTCCGCCAGTTTGCCGAATGCCGAACTTTTGCCCGTTAAAAATTTTTCCAAGGGTTTCGCGTCCCCGAACAACATCGCTCCGAACGCGTCGGCGATGAGTTTCTTCGCGCCGGTCAGGGAGTCGTACTCCCGGAACGTCACGGCGTCGCCGCCGAAATACACCCCGGCGTCGGTGATCTTCCGCTCCCCGGCTCCCCCGAACGAATCGCGCGGGTTCAGGATTTTCGCTTCGTCCGCATTCAGTTTCTTCTTCTTCGAATCGACGGTGAAAATCTCGTACGGCATGTACATAAAATGCCCCGCGATATAGAGTTTCACGAGGTTTTTGACGTGCTCTTCCATCCGGTCCCGCGGCAGGTTCCCGGGGAAAGCGCCCCGCATTCCCTGGAAGTCCGCGTTTTCGACGTGCCACGAGACTTCTTTTCCGTCGCGCCGCGCGAGCCAGAGGAGCGCCGCCCGCGCGGAGCTCCGCAGGCAGTGCCGGAAACCGATCTTGCCGCCGCAGGTGATCGATTCGGCGACGGCGGCCCCGTCCGGGGTTTCCAGGGCGCCGCTTATGTCTCCCCTCAGGTTGACCGTCACCCGGACCGGGGCGTCCGAGCCTTCGCGGCAGACGAACTTTTCCGGGAGTTCGATCCCGAAGGTCAGATCAACCCGCGCCGGCGGCAGGAGGCGTTCCCGCCGTTCGAGCAGGTCCGTCACCTTGAGCAGCGCGGCGAACTTTTCCCCGTCCTTTTCGGCGAGAATGCTCTCCCCGCAGTACCTGCCCACGCTCCCGGCGGCGATGGCGCCGCGGGCCTGACCGGCCCCGACGAACCGCGCCGCCAGCTCCCGTGCGAAATCCGGGTTCCCGAACCGCCCGGGATCGGCGCCCCGGATCATGTCCGGAGCCGCTTTCACAAAATCGCTCCGGGGATATTCGGGCCAGCGTTCGTGCGCCAGCAGATCTTCCTCTTCGAGGATCCCGGTTCTGATTTTCAGGACGTCCCGCACGAAGAATTTCTCGCCCCGGGCAAAAAAGCGCTCGAAATCTTTGAGGGCGACGTCGAGGACGAAGCCTCCGCCGCCGTCCTCCTTATAATCCAGTCCCGCGTATTTCGGCGGGAGGAGGCTCCGCCACAGACCTTCTTTTTCCGCGGTTTCCCGGCGGGCGGCTCCCCGGATCCACTGCGACTGGTAAGAATTGAGATTGGAGCCGTCGAAATTGCGGGCGTCGTAGGCGTTAAGGCTTTCGCGGATCACCAGGGCCCGGCGGACGACCTCCGCGGCGTGACTCGCGTCGTTCGTCGGCAGGTCCGCCTGTTTCTTCAGTTCCTCGTAAAAATCGTCCGAGATCCGGCAGCTCGACGCCAGGTAATTTATCAGTTCGTTCACCGGCATCGCGGGGTTGCGGTCCGAGTTCTTGGAGACGTCCCGGCCGACGTACGAGATGTAAAGGCTCTCCCGCGCCGAGACGATCGCCTCGAGGAACATGTAGCAGTCCTCGCTCCGGCGGCTCCGGTCCCCCTTGCGGTAAAACCGCTTCATGAGATCGAAATGATCGCCGTCGTCGTCCCTCGGGAACCGCCCGTCGTTCATGCCCAGGAGGAAAATGTGCCGGAACGGAATGGCGCGCATGGGCACGAAGCCGCAGAAGTTAATCTTGTCGCGCAGAAACACCGAAAAGCCGGCCTGCCCGCGGATCCGGGAGGCGAGGTACTCCCTGACGATCCCGAGGTTAAGCCGGGGCGGGCGCCTGAGTTTGGCGAACTCCGCCTTCATGCTCTCGAAATGGCGGGCGACGACGTGGTTCAGATTGAGGCCGTCCCCCTCGAACGAGAAAAAGGCCTCGAGCACGCGGCGCGCGACGAAGTCGTGCCAGGCGTCCGCCGCTGCCGCGGCGGTTTCCCCGTTTTCGTCCCCGCCGGGCGCCGGCGCGTCTTCCCGGAAGGCGCGGCGCAGTTCGGTCAGCGCTTCGTAGAAAGCGCGGAGCCTGCCGAGCAGTTCGAGCGCCTCGGCGCCCTCCGGATCGGTGTTGTAGTCCCGTTCAGAAAACCCGGGGACGACCGGCATCAGCGCGCCCGTGAGCATCCGGCCGAGCCCCGCTTCGAAGGAGTTGCGGTAGCCGTCTTTCCCGGCGCCGTAGGCCGCCGTGTCCTCCCGGTCGAGTCCCTTCACGATGTTGTTCTCGTTCAGCCATTTCCGCACGCGGGGAATGTCGGAAGGCGCGAAGCCGAAGCGCCTTCTGACGCTTTCCGCGGTCAGCAGGGCGAAGATCGCCTCGTTGTCGATGACCTCGGAGGCGAGGCCCATGAGCCGCACGAATACCTCCGCCTCGGGAAATTCCTCCGCCGCGGGGCGGTCGCAGATCGTGTAGGGCAGGTCGATCCGGCCGCCGTTTTCCCCATGCTTTTTGAGCAGCCCGGCGTTGGCGCCGAACACGGCGTCGATGTACGGGGCGTAATCCGAGACGTCCGGCATGAAAACGGCGATGTCCCGCGGCCGCAGGGTCGCGTCGCGTCTGAAGCGCTCGAGGATGTGATCGTAGAGAACCTGCACCTCGCGCATCGGCGTGGCGCACGAGTGTATTTCCAGGGAATGATCCTGGACGGAGCGCGAGGAGTACCGGTTGGAGTTTATCGTCCGGGCGTCCCGGCGCGTCCCCCCCGGAACGGAGGCGCGGCCGTCGAGCGGGGTGAAGGTCTGATCCAGAATGTCGTTCTTCAGCATGCCGAGGAGAGTGCCGCCGTCGTTCCGCACGAAGGCGCAGACCTCGTTCACGAAGTCCTCGCCGTTCAGTTCCGCGAGGCGGGACAGCGTGTCCCGGCCCGACCGGCCGCAGGTGAGCAGCAGAGCGTTGGCCTCGGCGGGGTCGCCCGCGTCGTCGTACCATTCGGGCCGCAGTTCCCCGGCGGGAACTTCGTCCGGGGAAGCGAACGCCGCCAGATCGGCCGGGGCTTCGCCCCGGTCCTGCGCGGCGTTTTTGACGGCCTCCCCGTCCAGGCTCCGGGCGCGGCGCGCCCCGAGCCGCCGCAGCGCCTCCTCCGCGCTCTCCTCCGGGGAGATCCGGCGCAGGTCGCCCCAGTATGCGGCGCAGGGATTGGTGAACATGAAATGCACGTCCGCGTGCCGGCCGAGCTTTACCAGGAGATCGAGCGCCGCGGGGGCTATCGAGCTCAGGCCGTAGACATAAACGCTGCGCGGGAGGCGGACCCCGCGGCTCGCGAGCTCCGCCCGGAGCGCGGCGGGATCGCGGTCGAGCCGCCCGCGGAGGCGCTCGGTGAAACTCAGGTTGTCCGCGCCGGCGTAATCGCCGCGGACGCCGCCGCGCACGAAATCGCGCCACAGCCGGGCGATCCAGAGATAATCCTCCTCCCGCAGCCCCGCGCCGCGGGTCCGGTTGAGCTCGCGGATCCAGGCCGCCGCCCCGTCGTCGCCCGCCGCCTCGTTCCAGCTCTTGATCCAGTCCTGCCGGTAGATCAGGTAGTTCTCGTAAATCTCCCCGAGCCTGTCGGCGAGCTGCAGGCTTTTCACCGGATCGGCGGCGTATTCCCCGGATTCGTCCCGCTTCCATATGTAGCGCGAGACGTATCCGAAGCCCGAGGCGGCGGCGTTTTCGGGCCGGAAGGCGGGCTCCTCCAGAAAGGCGCGCAGGAGGATCCAGGAGATGCCGGCGCGGTCGAGCGCGGTTTCGCGCCGGGTCTCCCCGGGGCCGGGCGCGTTTTCCCGCCGGTTCTCCCCGCGTTCGATAGTGTCGTCGAGATCGCGGAGAAACTCCCACGGCAGCTGGAAGGCAATGCCCGCGCAGATTCCCCTTTCGGCGGCGATCCTCTGCCTGACGTAGCTCTCCATGCCCTTGTTCTGGACAATCACGCGCGCGGGCTCGAAGGGGTTCGCCCGCTCCGTCCCGTCCCCGCCCCGCATGAGGACGCAGCCGAGGCTGACCAGAACCTCGAGATCGTTGGAATGGTACACCGTAAACATAAGCGGCCTCCGCCCGGACGGAACCGTTTCCCGCCCGTACCGACATGAAAGCGCACGCGGCCCTGCGGCCCCGGAGAACGGGGCGCGCCCGGAAAGCGTCCGATAAATATATTTATTATATGCGTATTGGAAAGAAACGCAATTATTCCCCGCCCGCCGGGCGCCCAAACGTGACGCCAGTCAAACGGCGGGCGAGCCGGGACGAAAAAGGGACGGAGCCCCCGGGGAAAGGGGGCGGGCGAGACAAAAAAAAGGAGGCTCGCGCCTCCTTTCCGATCTTAACGGATCTTCCGGCAAAAACCGGGTTACTTCTCCGGAACGATGACCACCTTGAGCACCGACTTGACGTCCGGGTGCAGGGAAACGGTGATCTCGTACTCGCCCACGGACCTCAGCACGCCCTCGGACAGACGGATCTCGCTCTTTTTAACCTCCACGCCGGCGGCTATGACGGCGTCGGAGATGTCGCGGGTGCCGACGGAGCCGAACAGCTTGCCCTCGTCGCCGGCCTTGGCGGCGATGGTGACGGACTGCAGGGCGTCGAGTTTGGCGGCGCGCTCCCTGGCGGCCTCGAGTTCGGCGGCGAGCCTGCTCTCGAGCTCGGCGCGCTGGGCCTCGAACTTCGCGATGTTGTCCTTGGTGGCCATGACGGCCTTTTTCTGCGGGATAAGGTAGTTGCGCGCGAATCCGCTCTTTACCTTCACCTTATCGCCGAGACTGCCCAGATGGGCAATCTTGTCAAGAAGAATAACTTCCATTACCTATCCTCTCAAATATCAAAAATCGTGGGCCGGGCCTTACTTGATCTTGCTGGCGGCGCTGTGTAAATCGGTGTAGGGCAGCAGAGCCAGGAAACGGGCGCGCTTAATCGCTACGGCGAGCTGACGCTGGTACTTCGCGCTGGTGCCGGTGATGCGGCTCGGCACGATCTTGCAGGACTCGGTGATGTAGTTCTTTAAGGTCGCGGTGTCCTTGTAATCGATCTCCTCCACCTTCTCGGCGGTGAAGCGGCAGAATTTGCGGCGACGGAAATAAGCCATGTTGATATCCTCCCTTTATTCGGCGTCCGCGGGCGCGGCGGCCTTGTTCTCGGCGCGCTCCTCGCGGTTCTCGCGCGCGCTGCGGTGAGCTTCCATCGACTTCGCGATCGGAGACGGCTCGGTCACGGCCTTCTTCACGCGGGTGATGAGGTAACGGATGACGGCGTCGTTGTAACGGAAGCGGTTTTCGATTTCGTCGACGGCGGCCTGATCGGCCTCGACGTTCAGCAGAACGTAGTGGGCCTTGGACAGCTTGTTGATGTGATAGGCGAGCGGACGGCGTCCCCAGTCTTCGCGACGGTGGATCTTGCCTCCGGAATTCTCGATAATGGCGGCGCAGCGGTCGGTCATGCTGGCAACCTGTTCGGACTGGTCCGGATGGACCATGAACACAATTTCATAATGACGCATTTAAATGCCCCTTACGGATAATAAGCCTCACGGACCCGGTCGCGCCCGCGAAGGCAAGGAACGAAAAAAAAGTCAGACCGGTAAACGGTCACGGATTATATATTCTTCGGATGTGAATTTCAAGCTGATTTTTCCGAAACGGGGGAGTCGCCGCCGACGCGCGTCACGAAATTTATACCCCGCTCTCATTATCGCTCTTCCTTGTATTGAATAAATGACGCTTTTGGATAAAATATCCCGTTGACGGTCGCCGGGCGCCCCGCGCCCCGGCGAACTTTTTAACGTTTATTATTTCACACAGTCCTTCTCAAGGCGAGGATTCGGCCCCATGAACGACACCATTACGCAAAATCAGAACAACGCCCCGGGCGCGGGCGAGCCGGCTCAGCCGGCCAAAAAGCCCCATCGTTTCCACGTCGCGAAACTTATCGTAATCGCCGCGATCACGGCGTTCACCTACATGCTGCCCTCGATTATCCCCGGCGAGTTCCCCTTCTCCCCGAACCAGAACATCACCATGGCGATTTTCGTCGCCGCGGCCCTGCTGTGGATCCTCGAGCCGATGCCGGTTTACGCCACGTCCGTCGCGATCATCGGTGCCCTGTGCATTTTCGCGTCCGACGGCGCCGTGACCCCCATAAGGGAATACCTCAAGGCGGCCGACCCGGATCACATGCTCAACTACGAGACCATCCTCAACAGCTTCAGCTCGCCGGTCATCATCCTCTTCCTCGGCGGCTTCGGCCTGGCGGCCGCCGCCACGAAGTACCGCCTCGACGAGAATCTCGCCGCGGTCATGCTCAAGCCCTTCGGCACGAAGCCCCCGCTGGTCATGCTCGGCATCATGCTGATCACGGGCATGTTCGCCATGTTCGTGAGCAACACGGCCACCACGGTGATGATGCTCGCCATGGTCGCCCCGGTGTTCGCGTCGATTCCCGACTCGGACAAGGGCGTCAAGGCGATGGTGCTCGCGGTTCCCTTCGCGGCCAACATCGGCGGCATCGCGACTCCCGTCGGAACCCCGCCCAACGCGATCGCCCTGAGCTTCCTGCACGGCGCCAACTCGATCAGCTTCATGAGCTGGATGGCCATGGCCCTGCCCGTCGCGGTGGTCTGCCTGTTCCTGATCTGGATCGTGCTCAGGCTGTTCTACCCGTTCACGACCAAGGAAATCAGGCTGAAGATGACCCCGCACTTCGGCAAGGACTGGCGTTCCATATTCGTTTACGTCATCTTCGGGGCGACCATCCTCCTGTGGATGACGGAAAAGCTGCACGGCATCAACAGCTACATCGTGGCTCTCCTGCCGCTCATCGCCTTCACCTGCACCGGCATCCTCAGGGCCTCCGACATCAGATCCCTCAACTGGGACGTCATCTGGCTCATCGCCGGAGGCATAGCCATCGGCACGGCGCTCGAGCAGACCGGCCTCGCCAGCCAGCTCGCCAACCTGGTTAACTACTCCATGTTCTCGGGAATCGCCATCGCCGGCGCGATCGGCCTGTTCGGCTGGCTGCTGTCGAACTTCATCTCCAACACCGCCACGGCCAACCTGGTCATTCCGGTGGCCATGGCCATCCTCACCGAGGAAGGGGTGAGCGGGCACGTCAACCTGTCGCAGTCGATCATGTTCGTCGCCCTGGCCCTGTCCTGCGCGATGTCCCTGCCCATCAGCACTCCGCCCAACGCCCTCGCCTACTCCACCGGACGCGTGAGGAACAAGGACTTCATCGAGGTCGGCGGCGTGATCAGCGTCATGACCCTCGCCGTGTGCTTCGGCGCCCTCTGGCTCCTGACCAAGTTCCAGGGCTGACGGAAACGAAAACGGCGGACCCCGCGGTCCGCCGCCAAGACGGCGGGAATCTCCCGCCGTTTTTTTTGCGCCCGCGTCAGCCCGGGTACGAGCGCTGCCGCCGCGCCTCGTAGAGGCAGATCCCGGCGGCGACGGACACGTTGAGGCTCGTTACCCTGCCGAGCATGGGCAGTTTCACCAGCTCGTCGCAGTTTTCGCGGGTGAGCCGGCGCAGGCCGGCGTCCTCCGCGCCCATCACCAGGGCGAGGGGCCCCGTGAGATCGGCGCGGTAAACGACCTTTTCCGCCTCGCCGGCCGCGCCGACGACCCGGACGAAGCGCTCCCGCAGCTCTTTAAGCGTGCGCGCGAGGTTCGCGACGCGGAACACCGGCACGCTTTCCGCCGCCCCGCAGGCGGCTTTCACGGCGGCTGAGGTCAGCCCGGCGCTCCGGTCGCGCGGGACGACGAGCGCGTCGGCCCCGGCCCCGTCGCAGCAGCGCAGGCAGGCCCCGAGGTTGCGCACGTCGGTCACGCCGTCGAGAATCAGCAGGAGAGGCTCCTTCGCCCCGCCGAGGAACTCCGCGAGCTCCGCGTCACCGAGGAGCTTCGCGGCGCGCGCCCGCGCCGCGGCGCCCTGGTGGATCCCTCCCGCCGTTTTCGCGTCGAGCGTGGCGCGGTTCACCCGGGTCACGGCTATCCCCGCCGCGCGCGCCGCCTCTTCGAGGGCGCGCAGCCTGGCGTCGTCCCGCCCCTTGGCGAGGTAAACCTCCAGAATTCTTTCGGGCTCGCTTTCGAGCAGAGCCGCCACCGCGTGGATCCCGTATACGTATTCGTCTCCGCCGCTCATAAAATCCTCCCCGAGAAACAAAGACGCCGGCCGTTCGTTCGGTCGAGCGGCCGGCGCGCGCCCGGGGACGGTCATGCCCGCCCCGGGCCCGGAAAAAAGCCCGTCACTTCACGACCGCGCTCACGGCCCGGCACAGGGCGTCGATGTTGCCCGCGGTGATGCCGGCCACGCTGATGCGGCCGTTGGCCACCATGTAGATGGCGTAGTCGCGCTTGAGGGCGGCGACCTGATCCGGGGTCAGGCCCGAGAACGAGAACATGCCGTACTGCCTGCCGATGAAGCCGAAGTCGACCGGGCAGCCCAGTTCCCTGAGCTTTTCGACGAACAGGCCGCGCATCTCCCTGATGCGGCCGCGCATCCCGGCGACCTCCCGCTCCCAGTCGGCGCGCAGCTCCGGATCCGACAGGACGGTCGTCACGATCTTGGCGCCGTGGGCCGGCGGGTTGGAAATGTTCGCGCGCACGGCGATCTTGACCCGCGAGAACACGCGCTCCGCGGTTTCGGCGTCGGCGGAAACCACGGTGAGGGCGCCGATGCGCTCGTTGTAGAGCCCGAAGTTCTTCGAGAAGGAGCTCGCCACCAGGAATTCCGGGTGGTATTTCTCGAACGCGCGGATCGCCGCGGCGTCCTCTTCGAGCCCCCGGCCGAAGCCCTGGTAGGCGAAATCGAAGAACGGCAGGAGCCCGAGCTCGGCGGTGAGCCGGGCGAGCTCGTCCCACTGCTCGGGAAGCGGGTCCATGCCCGAGGGGTTGTGGCAGCAGGCGTGGAGGAGCACCGCGTCGCCGGGGGCGGCTTTGCGGAGGTCGGCCTTCATGCCCTCGAAGTCGAGCTCGCGGGCTTCCTTGTCATAGTAGCGGTACTTGGGCGTTTCGAGCCCGGCCAGGGCGAAGATCTGGAAATGGTTAGCCCAGCTCGGGTCGGAGATCCAGACCCGGGGCGCGACGCTCTGCTGCCTGAGGAAATCGGCGCCGAGGCGCAGCGCGCCGGTGCCGCCCGCGGACTGGGCCGTGACGGCCCGGCCGGAGGAGGCGATTTCGCTTTCTTCCCCGAAAATAAGCCCGCGCACCAGCCGGCCGTATTCCGGCGAGCCGGGAATGGGCAGATAGCTCTTGGTGCTCTCGTCCCTCAGGATGATTTCCTCGGCCTTCTTGACGCACGCCAGGACCGGAGTCACCCCTTCGTTCGTTTTGTAAATGCCCACGCCGAGATTGATTTTGCCGGGACGCGGATCTTTTCTGAATTCTTCGGTGAGGCCGAGAATGGGATCCGCGGGAGCCGCGGCGATTTTGTCGAAAAACATGCTTGAACCCTCAAGTTAGGAAATGTCCGCGCCGGCGCCCGAATTCTTTCGGCGGAACCGTCCCGATGCTGAACGCGCCGCGTTACGGCCTGACAAACGGGCGGGCAGGCGCCGGGCCTGCCGGGGACGGTTCCGGGCGCAACGCGCATTATAGCACACGCGGAAGGGATATGGGAGATATGTCACGATCCCGCCCTCCGGGCGGCGCGGGCCGGAAAGCCCCGGGGGCGGGCGGGGATGCGGGCTACTGTTTCTTCTTGCGCTTTATCGCGGCGTGCGGGGCCTTCGGGACCTTTCTGACCTCGACGAAAGAGGCGGGAACGTCCCCGCCGGGGGCGTCCGGGCCGTTCCACAGGGCCAGGGAGCGGCGCACCGCCGCGCTCACGGCCTCGTTCGGGATCCCCGCCCCGCCGCGGTAAGCGCCGACGAACTCGCGCGCCTCCCCGGCCAGCTTGTCCTTCTTCGCGCCGAACGTTCCCGGGGCCGGGACCAGATCGATCTTGCCCTCCTCCACGTTCACGTCCTTCACCGTCACGGTGAGCCGGTCGCCGAGCCCCACGGAAAATCCCGAGTCCGGGGCGGTGAGGCGCATCCTCCGCTCGTCGAACTCGAAGTACTGGTTGCTCGCGATCTCCGAAATGTGGATCAGGCCGTCGGCGCCGAACCGCTCGATCTTCACGAACAGACCGAAGCGGGTCACGTTGGTGACGACCCCGGGCAGGTTCTTCCCGATGAATTTTTCCATGAAAGCCGTCTTCATGGACCGCTCCACCTCCCCGCTCGCCGCGTCGGCCCGGCGCTCGGCGGCGCTGCAGCTCTCGCCGAGCGCCTCGAGTTCGGGGAGCGCGTACTCCTTCGCGCCGATCTCCTCGGCGAAGCGCGGCGCGCACAGGCGCTCCGCCCCGAGGAGGAACTTGATCTCGCGGTGGAGCTGGAGATCCGGGTAGCGCCTGATCGGCGAGGTGAAATGGGCGTAGCGGGCGAGCGCCAGCCCGAAATGCCCCTCGTTCCGCGGCGTGTACGAGGCGAGCTCGAGGGAGCGGAGCATCATGATCTGCAGGGCCTCCCGGTACGGGCTGTCCGCGATGCTTTCCGCGAACTTCGCGTAGTCGGCGCTCGCCGGGGCGGCGCCCCCGCCGAGCCCGAGGCCGTAGGGGGCGATGAACTTCCTGAAGGCGTCTACTTTCTGGGCGGAGGGCTTGGGGTGGACGCGGTACAGGGTGAAGCCCCGGCACCGCTCCACGAACGTCGCGGCGCAGACGTTGGCCGCGATCATGCACTCCTCGATCAGCATGTGCGCGTCGTTGCGGACGACGGGAATGACATCCGTGATGCGCCGGTTCTCGTCGAACACGAAACTGACCTCGCCGCCGTCCTCGAAGGTGATGCCGCCCCGGGTCTCGCGGGCGAGCTTGAGAGCCTTGTAGAGCTCGTAAAGATTGAGCAGGTCCTCCTTAAGCGGCAGAATCTCCGGATCGGTTACCTCGGCGCCGGCCAGGACGTCCGCGACCTCGTCGTAGGTGAGCCGCGCGTGCGAGTTCATCACGGCCGGGTAGAACCGGTAGTCCCCGAGCGCCCCGCCCTTTTTCACCTCGACCTCGCACACCATGCAGAGGCGGTCGGCGTGCGGGTTGAGCGAGCACAGGCCGTTCGACAGCTTTTCGGGCAGCATCGGCACGACGTAGTTCGGGAAATACACCGAGGTGCCGCGCTGCTTCGCCTCGGCGTCCAGGGGGGAGCCGTTCCGCACGTAGAACGACACGTCCGCGATCGCCACGAACAGGCGGAACCCCGAGCCCTCCCGCCGGCAGTACACGGCGTCGTCGAAGTCCCGCGCGTCGGCGCCGTCGATCGTCACCAGCGGCAGGCCCCGCAGGTCGGCGCGCCCGCCCTTGCGCAGATCCTTGTCTTTTTCGGGAACCTCGTCCGGGATGCCGGCGAGCTGCTTTTTGACGGCCGCGCCCCACTCGCGGGGAATGCCCCGGCTCACGATCGCCATCTCGATGCGGCTGTCGAGGGCGGAGCCGTCCTGAAGGTCGTGCAGGGCGACCACGCCGTAGACCCCGTCCGGGCTCCGGGAGGCGATCCGGCAGATCAGCACGCTGCCCATCTGCGCCCCTTTGACGTCCTCCGCCGACCGGAAGACGAAGCTCAGCTGGCCGAAGCGGGGATCGTCCGGGGCCAGGAAAAGCCGGTCCTTCTTTACCCGCAGGCGCCCGAGCACCCGGTCGTGCTCCTCGATCGTGCCGGTCATGTAGGCCACGCCGGTCCGACGGTTGAGGAGGCAGCGGATCCGGTCGCCGTGGAACGCGGACAGGTCGCTCAGGTAAAGGACGCGGCTCTCCCCGGTTCCGCCGTCGGGCTCGAGCCGCTTCGAGTAGCAGGCGGTTCCCGTCTCCTCGAAGCGCTCGTACTCGTACGCGACCCTGCCGGTGATCTCGGTCACCGCGTCCGCGGGCAGGAGAACGGCGTTTTTCCCGAGCGGGACGGCGACAGCCTTCTTCGCGAGGAGCAGATCGCCCGCGAGCCGCGCCGCTTCGCGCGCGTCGGGAGCGGCGGCCTCGCCGCCGCGCTCCCGGACGATCGCGGCGAGCGCGTGCCCGTACTCCCGGTCGGCGGCCGCGGCGCGGGCGGCCTCCTCGGCGCCGGCCCCCCGGATGTCGCGCTTCAGCACGGTTCTTTCCATGGCCTCGAGCAGGTACCCGTCCAGGGCCGAGCCGGCGCCCGGGGCCGGGGCCGGGGCGTTCCCCGCGCCGCCGGCCTTTTTGCCCTTTTTCCCGGAGCCGCGCTCCCGCTCGTGTTTCCCGGGCTCGTCCCCCATGTAAAGGGAGAGAAGATCGTCAATGTCGTAAAACTCGTCCGTGTCGCCGGCCATAAAGCACCCCCGCGTTTCCCGCGCCGCCGGAAGCCGCCCCGCCGCGCCCGCGGGTTTCCCCGGGAGCGCGCCGGCCGCGGTTTTCCGGCGGGAAAAAATGATACAATCTCTTTAACGAAAACTCTTATATTTGACAAAAGTTCTTATATAAGATTCAGTTTACCCGCCGCCGCGCGGCAATTCAACCGTTCGCCGGCGATCATGTTCAACCGCACAGTGAGAGGTCAAAAGATGTCCGATTATCACTTTTTCTGTCCCACCAGGGTCGTGTTCGGCCCGGGGGCCCTCGGTAAATTGCACGAGTACGCGCTACCCGGTAAGAAGGCCCTGCTGGTCATCTCCAACGGCAAGTCGGCCAAAGCCAGCGGCGCCCTGGACAAGACGCAGGAGGAGCTGCGCAAAGCCGGGCGCGAGTTCGCCGTGTTCAACGGGATCGGCCCCAACCCGCTCAAGAAAATGGTCGAGGACGGCGCCGCGGCCGCCCGGGAAAACGGCTGCGATTTCGTGGTCGCCCTCGGCGGCGGCTCGGTCATGGACGCCGCCAAGAACATCGCCATGCTGGCCGCCCAGCCGAGCCTCGACCTGTGGGACTACGCCTTCGGCACCACGGGCAAGGGCAAACCCATCGAGAACGAGCCCCTGCCCTGGGTGGCCATAACCACCTCGGCGGGAACCGGCTCGGAAGTGGATCAGGCGGGCGTCATCACCAAACTCGAGACCCGCGAGAAGATCGGCGTGGGCGGGTACGACTCCATGTTCGCCCGCCTCGCGATCGTCGACCCCGAACTCATGCTGACGGTGCCGCCGGCCTTCACGGCCTACCAAGGCTTCGACGCCCTGTTCCACTCCCTCGAGGGCTACATCTCCTGCCGGCACAGCCTCATGAGCGACATGGTCCAGCGCGCCGCCATCGAGAAAATCGGCCGGTACCTGCCGCGCGCCGTGAAGGACGGGAGCGATCTCGAGGCCCGCGAGGCCCTGGCCTTCGCGAACACCATGTCCGGCTACTCGATGCTCTGCACGTCCTGCACCAGCGAGCACTCCATGGAGCACGCGATGAGCGCGTACCACCCCGAGCTCCCGCACGGGGCCGGGCTCGTCATGCTCTCGCTCGCCTACTACAAATTCTGGATCGACCGGCACGTCTGCGACGAGCGGTTCATCGACATGGCCCGCTTCCTCGGCATGACGGACGCGAACAGGCCCGAAGATTTCCTCGAGGCGCTCGCCGGCCTGCAGAAGGCCTGCGGCGTGTACGGCCTCAAAATGTCCGACTACGGCATGAAGAAGGAAGACTGCATGACCCTCGCCGTCAACGCGCGGGCGGCGATGGGCGTTCTCTTCGCCAACGACCCGGCGCCGACGACGGACGAGGAGATCGCCTCGATCTTCGAGAACGCCTTCGCCTGAGTCCGGCGCGGCCCGGAGCCGGTCTCCGGGACGGAGCGCGGCGCCGGCCGGCACCGCAAGCAACCCGCGCGCGTCCCCGCGCGCGGGTTCTTCGTCCGCCGGGGCCCGCCCGGGCCGTTTTTAACGGTTTTTTCAAAAAATATTTGACTAGACCGAATCATTCTGTAAAATATTGAGCGTTGCCCAGATAGCTCAGTCGGTAGAGCAGGGGACTGAAAATCCCCGTGTCGGTGGTTCGATTCCGCCTCTGGGCACCACTTCATGACCTGGCGAGAATGCCGGCTTAGCTCAGCAGGTAGAGCAACTGACTTGTAATCAGTAGGTCAACAGTTCGATTCCGTTAGCCGGCACCACTGCCCGTTTTTTTCCTTTTCGCGCCCAGATAGCTCAGTCGGTAGAGCAGGGGACTGAAAATCCCCGTGTCGGTGGTTCGATTCCGCCTCTGGGCACCATTCCCGGGACGGGACGGCCCCGGGTTTCCCCTCCCCCGCCGCGCAAATATCAAATCCCCGTCTTATTTTGACCGCCCGCCGGGGCCCGCGCCGTTTAAAAACGCCCGCGCTGTGTTATCATATTTCCGGATTCAGAACAGCGCTCACGAAACCGGAAATAAGAACAAACAAAAGGAGAATCCCCATGACCGAAAATCAAAATCCGGAAATTCAGGAGAAACAGGACAAAAAAGAAAATCCCGCGACCCCGGAAGCTTCCCCGGCCCCCGAAAACCCCGAGCCCCGCACTTTCAAGACTCTGGAGCAGGCCTTTTCCCTGGGCAACGGGCAGAACTCGGCCCTCAACCTGCTGCGGGACACCAAGCAGACGGTGTCCGTGTTCCTTATCAGCGGCATCAAACTGGAAGGCGTGATCAGCGCCCACGACCAGTACAGCATGGCTCTGACCGACGCCAACGGCAACCAGCAGCTGATCTACAAGGCCAAAATTTCCACCATCACCGTGGCCGGCGCCCGCGACAAGAACCAGCAGCGCAGCGGCTACAACCGCCAGGGCGCCCGCAAGCCCCGGAAGACGGCCGAGCCGAACGACAGCCGCCCGGGCGGAGCCTGACGCCGCCCGCCGCGCCCTTCCCCGCCGCCGGGCCGCGGCGAACCCCGGGAAAACGGGCGCCCATATTGCATAAAAATTGCATAAAAAAAGGAGAGGCCCCGCGCCTTTTCCGCCGGATCCGTCCGCCGGCGCGGGACGGGGCGCGCCCGGTGACCGGGCCGCCGGCAATTTTCCCGGGAAGCGTCCCGCGAGGATCAGATCATGAAACACATTTCGGTTGACACCGTGATAATAGGCGCCGGAACCGCGGGCATGCAGGCTTACAAAGCCGCCGCCGAAAACGGGGCGGACGCCGTGATCGTCGACCGCGGCCCCCTCGGGCCCGCGTCGGTGCGGTGCGGCTGCGTCCCCGCCCAGCTGCTCCACGAGATAAGCCGGCGCTACGCGGCCAACAGCGCCCCGGCGCGCTCCCTGACCATGTACGGCCGATCGTCCGACAACCGCTACAGCCCGGACGAGATCCTGAACACGGTCAGACGCGAGAAGCTCGCCTTCCTCGAGCAGTACATCAAGGATTTCTACACGATCCCCGAAGACAGCCGCATCATGGGCCGGGCCTTTTTCGTCGATCCCAACACCGTGGCCGTGGAAGGGACGGACGTCACGATCTCCGCCCGGACCTTCGTCATCGCCACCGGCTCCAAGCCTTACGTTCCCCCGGAGCTCGCCCGCGTCGGCGACCGGGTCATCACCAGCGACCAGCTGTTCGATCTGCCGAAACTCCCCCAGAGCGCGGCCTTCTTCGGAACCGGCTGCGTGGGGCTCGAGCTCGGCGAGTACCTGACCATGCTGAACGTGAAGACGATGATTTTCGGGCGGGGGGAAATCGGGCACCTCACCGATCCCAAGGTCGCGGCCGCCGCGCTGAACGCCATCCGGGAAAGGGTCAACATCATATCGAACGGCCGGTACACCACCGTGGAGCAGCGGGACGACGGCGTCGTCATCTATTACCTGGACGAGTCCGACCACGAGTGCTACCTCAAGGCCGATTATATAATCAGCGCCACGGGGCGCGTGCCGAACGTCGACGATCTGCAGCTCGAGACCGCGGGGATCGCCCTCTACGAGATGAACAGCCTTTACTGCAGCGGAGAAACGCTCCAGACCAGCGCGCCCCACATCTTCCTCGCGGGCGACGCTTCGGGATCCCGCAGCAACCTGCAGAAGGCCCTGTACCAGGGCAGAATCGCGGGCAAGAACGCGGCCACCTACCCCGACGTCACGGCCGTGTGCGACATGCCCCACCAGGACATCACCTTCACCGATCCGGAAATGACCGTGACCGGGCTGTCGTTCGAGCAGGTGAAGCAGCGGGCGCGGAACGGGCGCCGCTTCGTCGTCGGGGAAAGCTCCACGGACAACAACATCACCGCGATGATCAAAGGCTACCGCCACGGTCTGGTGCACGTGTACTTCGACCGCGAGACCGAGCTCCTGCTCGGGGCCGAGATCTGCGCGCCCTACGCCCAGCAGATGTCGCAGTTCCTCTACAGCGCCCTGCGCGGCCGGCAGACGCTCGGCGATCTGGCCGCCTGCAGCTTCTATCATCCTTCCGCGTTCGAAATGCTGACGGAGGCGTTCGAGGACGCCCGCAAGACCTTCAGCCTCTCCGAGCCCGTCTGACCCCCGGCCGTCCCCCGGCGGGGGCGGTCATTCCGACAGGTACCTCATGACGTTTTCCATCCGCGCGAGGACGATCCGGTCCCGGTTCCGCCCGGCCGCCGCGGCCGTGCTCTCGAGCTCGGCCACCAGCCGGTCGCGCGCCGCGTTGATCCGGGCCGCGACCGTCTCCCGGTAGAGGGCCTCGCACCCGGGCGGCACGGGCGCGTTCTCGAGAAAAAGGTAATCCAGCATTTTGTCTTTGAGCGGGCCGCGCGCCTCCGCGGCCAGTTCGGCCGCCAGCCCGGCGTCCGGGCCTCCCGCCCTTCCGGCCGCCCGCTCCCCGATCAGATCGAGCTCCGCCGCGAGGGCGCGGTACGCCGGGACGCCGAGGACGTCGCTCCCGCCCCCGCGCGCGATTTCGCCGAATTCCCTCATGAGCCCGTCGTACCCCGGCCCGCCCGGACGGGCGAGCTCGCGGGCCTTCGCGAAATTGTCCCGGATCGCCGCGAAACCGGCGCCGAGGCTCCGGGAGATCTCCGCGGTGATGGCCGAGCTCACGGTGTAGCTCACCGTGCTGTCCGAGGGCAGCACGCGCGGCCCGGGGCTGCCGCCGAGGTCGAGACAGAACAGGCGCCCGCCGCTTTCTTTGACGGGGGCGACCGCGTAGAAGCCGGTTTCGGCGACGCCGAGGAGGATCCGGTCCGCGGGCTCCGGGGGATCGAGGACGATCCGCCGGTTCGCGAAGTAATCGAGCAGGCGCGGCTCGCGCGCGGCGAGATCCGCGAAAACCGCGTGCATGCTTCCTATATACTGTTTGTCCGCGCCGCCGAGGCTCCGGGCGATCCCGCGGCAGCCGCCGTCCGCGTGCCCGGGGTAGACGTTCTTGATGGCCGAGGCGGCCCGCAGGATGCTGCGGAACGAAGAGATCTTCTTCCCCCGCAGCGCCCCGGGGATCAGCAGCCTGGTCATGAGGTCGAGGAACATCAGGTAGGCTTTCGCGCCCGAGAACAGCAGGACCTCCTCGTTCCTGAGAATTTCCGCGATCTCGGCGGCCGCGGCCGCGGGGCCGAGCCCGCGGGCCGTCACGGCCTCGACGCAGTCGCAGTCGAACGAGGCGGCGTAAGCCGGCGAGGGACAGACCCCGGGAGGCGGTTTGATCACGACCCGGCGCCGGGCCGTCTGCCGGCCGGTTCCCGGATCCGCCGCGACGAAATCGGCGCACCAGGGATGGTTGTCCCGGTTGAAAGGCAGGATATGTATGAGCAGCATGCTGTTTCCCGTGTTCCGGCGGCGCGGGGCGCGCGGCCGCGCCCGCTTGCGGAGCGCCCGCCGGCCTGGGTGCATTTTAGCATTCATCGCCCGGGCTTTGCAGGGATTTTCCGCCGCGGGCGGACCTCCGGCGGGACGGGACGCGCGGTTAAGGCTTACCGCCCCGCCCCCGCGCGGACGAAAAAAAGCCGGGGCCCGCGCGGGGTCCCGGCCTTTCGTCCGCGCCGCGGCGCGGGCGTTTTTTACGCCAGGCGGCCGTGGCAGTTTTTGTACTTCTTGCCGCTTCCGCACGGGCACGGATCGTTCCGGCCCACTTTCATGTTCGGGTCGAGGCGCGCCGCGTTGCGCTCCTCGAGCTCCCGGGCCTTGCTCCCGGCTTCGTCGCGGAACTTCTTCTCGGCCTGGTCGGCGAGCTCGCGGCGCTTCTGCTCCATTTCGTCGACCTCCTGGACGCGGATCTGGATGCAGCTGAGGATGCGCACGACCTGGTACTTGAAGTTCTCGAGCATGCGGGTGAACATGTTGAACGACTCGAGCTTGTACTCCTGCTTCGGGTTCTTCTGGGCGTAGCCCCGGAGGCCGATGCCCTGGCGCAGGTAGTCCATGGAGGCGAGGTGCTCCTTCCACAGGGTGTCCAGGACCTGCAGCATGATGTTGCGCACCAGCTGGCCCGCCCTTTCCTCGCCGATGAGCTGCTTTTTGGCGTCGAACGCGTCCTTGGCCTCGGCGATGATCTTCTCGCGCAGGGTGTCCTCGAACAGCTTGTCGTCCTTGTCGAGCCACTCCTGGATCGGCACGTCCAGGGCGAACTCGTTGCGGAGCTTGGCGGTCAGGCCGGGCACGTCCCAGTTCTCGATGAGGGAATTCGGGGCGATGTACTCGCTGATCGCGGCGTTGTACACGTCGGCGCGGATGTCGTCGATGATGTCCGGGGAAACCTTGCCGTCCAGCAGGGCGTTGCGCTCCTCGTAAACGACCTTGCGCTGCTCGTTGGCCACGTCGTCGAACTCGAGCAGGTTCTTGCGCAGGTCGAAGTTTCTGGTCTCGACCTTGCGCTGGGCGTTCTCGATGGCCCGGGACACGAGCTTGTGGCCGATCGGCTCGCCCCGCTGCATGCCGAGGCGCTTCATCATGGTCTTGATCCGGTCGGAGCCGAAGATCCTGAGCAGGTTGTCGTCGAGGGACAGGTAGAAGCGCGACGATCCCGGGTCGCCCTGGCGGCCCGAGCGGCCGCGCAGCTGGTTGTCGATGCGGCGGGACTCGTGGCGCTCCGTGCCGATGATATGCAGGCCGCCCGCGGCGACGACGGCGTCGTGGCGCTCCTGCCACTCCCTCTTCACCCTGTCGATCTGTTCCTGGGTCGGATCGGCGAGCGCGGCCAGGTCGGCGCTCAGGGAGCCGCCGAGCACGATGTCGGTGCCGCGGCCCGCCATGTTGGTGGCGATGGTCACCGTGCCGGGCCGGCCGGCCTGGGCGATGATCTGCGCCTCCTGGGCGTGGAACTTGGCGTTCAGCACCTGATGCCTGATGTTCAGTTTGGTCAGGTACTGCGACAGCTTCTCGGAGTTTTCGATGGAGATCGTGCCCGCGAGCACCGGGCGGCCCAGGGCGATTTCGGTCTGGATGTCCTTGACCACCGCCTCGTACTTCTCTTCCTCGGAGCCGTAGATGAGATCCATCAGATCCTCGCGGATCATCGGCTTGTTGGTCGGCAGGACCACGGTGCGCAGGTTGTAGATCTGCTGGAACTCGTAGGCTTCGGTGTCGGCGGTGCCGGTCATGCCCGCCAGCTTTTCGTACATGCGGAAGTAATTCTGGAAGGTGATCGACGCGAGGGTCTGGTTCTCGTGGTGGATCTCCACGCCCTCCTTGGCCTCGATCGCCTGGTGGAGGCCGTCGCTCCAGCGGCGCCCCTCCATGGTGCGGCCGGTGTGCTCGTCGACGATGATCACCTGGCCGTCCTTGACGATGTAGTCGACGTCCTTCTCGAACAGCACGTGGGCGCGCAGGGCGGCCATGACGTGGTGCAGGAGCGTGATGCTGGCGCTCGCGTACAGGGACTGGTTCTCGGGCAGGATCCCCTCGCGCTGCAGGAGCTCCTCGACGTGGATCTGCCCGTGCTCGGTGAGATACGCGGATCTGTTCTTGAGATCCCTCGTGTAGTCGCCGTCGCCCCGGTACTCCTCCGTGTCCTCCTTCTCCTGCTCGACGAGCTCGGGGATGATTTTGTTCACGGCGACGTAAAGGCCGGAGCTGTCCTCCGCGGCGCCCGAGATGATGAGCGGGGTGCGGGCCTCGTCGATGAGCACCGAGTCGACCTCGTCGACGATCGCGTAGTAGAGGGGACGCTGCACGCGCTGCTCCGGCACGTACGCCATGTTGTCCCTCAGATAGTCGAAGCCGAACTCGTTGTTGGTGCCGTAGGTCACGTCGCACGCGTAGGCGGCCCTTTTGGCCTCGGCGTCCATGCCCGGCACGTTGCAGCCCACCGTCATCCCGAGGAACTCGAACATGGGCCGGCACCAGTCGCTGTCGCGGCGGGCCAGGTAGTCGTTGACCGTGACCACGTGCACGCCCCTGCCGGTGAGCGCGTTAAGGTAGGCGGGGAGCAGCGCCGTCAGCGTCTTGCCCTCGCCGGTTTTCATTTCGGCGATCTGATTCTCGTTGAGGACCACGCCGCCCATCAGCTGGACGTCGAAGGGCCGCTGCTCCAGGACGCGGCGCGCCGCCTCCCGCACCAGCGCGAACGCCTCGGGAAGGATGTCCTTCAGGGTGCTCCCGTACGATTTCTTGTCGGCGTCCTCGAGAGCCAGCCCCTCCGCCACCTTCGCGGCGTAGTTCCGGGTGTAAACTTTGAAATCCTCGTCTTTCAGGGCGGCGAACTGCGGCTCGAGCTGGTTGATTTTCGTCACGACCTTGCCGAGCTGCTTCACGATGCGTTCGTTGCTGCTCCCGAAAATTTTCGTAAGTATTGTCTGAAACATCTTAATAACCGGTTATCCAAAATTATTTCGCCGCCCGGGCGGAACGTCCGGGCGGCCGGGGGCCCTTTCGCGGCCGCAAGCCTCGATTTCGGCGCCCGCCTTCCGGACGCGCGCAATTCCCCATGAAACGACTTATCCGCAATTCTCACAAAAAACGCTTTAAATTGCAACTTTTTCCGCGGATTTTGCCGCCCCTTCTCCGCGCGGACGGCCGGGCGCGGCGATCCCGCCTTTTATCGGCCGGTTTTAATATTTTTTCAATTTTGGCCAGCAGACGATATGAGACGAGAGCCTGGGCGACGATTATGAGATTGACAAACCGGCAAACGTATCCGGCCGGACTTACCGGCGCCGTCGGAGCGCCGGACGTGACAGAAGGACGGCCGATTCACCGTCGCCCGCCTCTTATTGGCCGGTTTTAATATTTTTTCAATTTTGGCCGATAAACGGCATAATATGGGAGGCGGGGGTGACAATCATGAAACTGATAAACCGGCAAACGTATCTGTCCCGACTTACCGGCGCGATCGGAACGCCCGACATAAAGGTGATCGCCGGCGTCCGCCGCAGCGGCAAATCCACACTCCTCGAGGCGTTTAGGGATTATATCGGGCAAAACGTTCCGAACCGCAATATCATACACATAAATCTCAATTCACCGGAGTTTGAGCGTCTGCTCGAATGCCGCCCGCTGTACGACTATGTGAATTCATTGTACGCCCCGGCCGCGGAAAACTTTGTTTTCATCGACGAAGCGCAGATGTGCGAAGGGTTCGGGAAAGCAATCAGCTGGCTGCACGCCTCGGAAAAATTCGATATTTACGTAACGTGCTCCGGCGCCTTCCTTCCGAGCTCGGACATGGCGACGCTGTTCACGGGAAGAACCTTCGAAATCAAGGTATACCCGTTCTCGTTCGGCGAATATATGCGGTATTTCGACCGTTCCGACAAGTATTCGGCCTTCGACGGCTACCTGACGGAGGGAGGCATGGCCGGATCGTACGCGCGCCGGGACCGGGAAGCGAAAGCGGATTACGCCGAGGATGTGCTGTACGGGCTCATTCTCCGGGATATCCGCCGCAAATACAAAATCCGCGACGCGGGACTGATGAAAGGGATTGCGGGTTTCCTCGCCGGCAATGTTTCAAAAACGCTCTCCGCGCGAAATATCGCGGACGCGCTGAGCGAATCCGGGAAAAAAGTCAGTCATACGACCGCCGGCTCTTACGTCCGGTATCTGTGCGACGCCTTCGCGTTTTACCGGGTGCCCCGGTACGACGTTAAGGGAAAAAGGCGTCTCGCCGGCGGCGATAAGTATTATTTATGCGACCACGCTTTCCGCCGCGCCGGATCCGGCGCGAAAAACGCGGATCGCCGCGGTACGCTCGAAAATATCGTCGGGATAGAACTTTTGCGCAGGGGTTACGAGGTATGCGCCGGGGTCTTGTACCGGAAAGAAACCGGCTTCGTCGCGATGAAGAGGAACGAAAAAATTTATCTTCGGGTTTCGGACAACATCTCAGACGAAAAAGACTTCCTGCGGGAAGTTGCCGCGCTGCTGCAAATCAGGGACGCGTATCCCAAACTGCTGATAGCCCGCACCGGACACGACGAATATCAGTACGAGGGGATTAAAATCGTCGATATCGCCGACTGGCTGACGCGGAACGGATAAAGCCGCGGATTCAGCCCCGCCGCCCCGCGGCGGGTTCCGTCTCGGCCGCGAACCGGGGCGCCCCGGCCGCGCCGCTCCGCCGGACGGGGTAAGGGATGAGACCGGCCCGCTTACCGCGGCTTGAGATAGAGGTCACGCGTCAGCCCGGCGAAGAACGGGCCGCGGGTTCCGTCCGCCTCGCAGAGCCATTCCGACCGGACCGGGACGGGCGATCCGGCGCGCCCTTCCCCGAAGCGGAAAGACACGAGCGAAACGTACGGGGGCCGCCCCCGCGCGGAACTCACGTCGGTAACCGCGGCGGGAAAGAGCCCGCGCCGCGCCGCCGCGTCCGCGTATTCTTCCCGGGCGGCGCGGGGAACGACGGCGAAAAACGCCCCGCCCGGAGCCAGCAGATCCGCGGCGGCCGCGGCCAGGGCCCCGGCGTCCAGGCCGGCGCGGCACCGCGCCTTTTCCCGCGCGGGGTCGGCGTAAGGGCCGCGCGCGTCGTAATAAGGGGGATTGCAGACGACGACGTCGAACCCGCCGCCCGGGCCGCGCAGGGTTTCCCGGAACTCCGGGTCGGTCACGTCGCCCCGCGCGAGGACGATTCTCCCGGCGAACGGGCTGGCGGCGAAATTCGCGGCGGCGTCGGCCGCGGCGCCGCCGTCGATCTCGGCCGCGGCGACGGCGGCCTCCGGGAAGCGCTGCGCCATAATCAGCGCGATTACGCCGGTGCCGGTGCCGATATCGAGGATTTTCCGGGGCCCGAGGGCCGCCGCCCCGGCCGCGGCCCACGCCCCGAGCAGCACGGAGTCGGTGGTCAGTTTCATGCCGGCGCGCTCGCGCCGGACCGAAAAGCGCCGAAAACGGAATATCTTGGCTGGCATGCGCGGGTTCCCCGGCGGATCCGAAAAACAAAAAACCGCGCGGCGCGCGGTTCTGACATTAAACGGTGAATGGAGCGGGAAACGAGACTCGAACTCGCGACATCAACCTTGGCAAGGTTGCACTCTACCGACTGAGTTATTCCCGCGCGTCTTGCGCCGTCGTCCGGGGGCTGGAGCGGGAAACGAGACTCGAACTCGCGACATCAACCTTGGCAAGGTTGCACTCTACCGACTGAGTTATTCCCGCGCGTCTTGCGCCGTCGTCCGGGGGCTGGAGCGGGAAACGAGACTCGAACTCGCGACATCAACCTTGGCAAGGTTGCACTCTACCGACTGAGTTATTCCCGCTGAAAACAGGTGCATTATACAGACATTTTGTTTTCGTGCAAAATATTTTTGCCAAAATACAGGACGTTTTAAGCAAAAAAGCGGTTTTTTGTCCCGGCGGCGCGCGTTCGTCCCGTCTTTTGTGTAAAAATAGCAGTTACGGTTCCTCCCGGAGCGGCCCCGGCCCTTCGGGAGCGCGGGCCGGGGGGACGCGGGGGCTTTAATGGCGAAACGGAAAATAACGGCGAAACAGGCGCGCAACATCAGGGCGAGGCACGAAAGAGTGCTCGGAAGACGCGCCGGCGCCGAACCCGACGGCTCCTCCCTCGGGCCCCTCGCCGACGGCACGGTGATCAGCCGCTACGGCAGCCAGGCCGACGTGGAGGACGACCGGGACGGATCGGTGCACCGCTGCCACGCGCGCCGCACCCTCCCCGTCCTGACGACCGGCGACCGGGTGCTCTTCCGGGCGAACGTAAAGGAAGACACCGATCAGCTGGGGCTCATCGAGGCGCTGAAACCGCGCTCGAGCCTGCTCTGCCGGCCCGACTACTACGACGGGGTGAAACCCGTGGCCGCGAACGTCGGCAGGATCCTGATCGTGAGCGCCAAAGAGCCGGAATTCTCCACCAACATCATCGACCGCTACCTCGTGGCCTGCGTCCACGCCGGCATTCCCCCGCTCATCGTCGTCAACAAAATCGATCTTTTCTCCGCGGACGAAAAGACCGGCCTCGGGGAAATTCTCCGCGTTTACGAGAAGAACGGCTGGCCGTCGGTCACGGTCAGCGCCGCGACCGGCGAGGGCGTCGCCGAGCTCGGGAAGATGATCGCGGGAGAAACCGCCATTCTCGCCGGACAGTCGGGCGTCGGCAAATCGTCCCTGTTGAACCGCCTCATGCCGGAGGCCCGCGCCGAGACCGGCGGCGTCTCGGAGGCGGGGCTCGGCCGGCACACGACCACCGGCTCGCGCCTTTACCGCCTGCCGGGCGGCGCCGTCGTCATCGACTCCCCGGGCGTCAGGGAATTCGGGCTCTGGCACCTCCCGCCCGGGGAGATTGTCCGGGGCTATCCCGAAATCGCGGAGCGCGCGGCGCGGTGCCGGTTCCGCGACTGCCGGCACCTGCCGGGCGACCCGGGCTGCGCCGTCGCGGACGCGGTGCAAAAATCCGAGATCGCGAAATTCAGATTCGACAATTATCATCGTATAATTGAGTCCATGAAAGAGAACGCCCCCGCGGGCTTCGCCGCCCCCGGCGGCAAAACGAGGAAACAGCCGAAATGAACGAATCGCTAAAAGTTTTTATCCACCGCATGACCCCGAAGTACCTGGTAACGCGCCTCGCGGGATCGCTGGCCGGACGCGAGCTCGGGGACTGGACCACGAAAGGAATCGTCAAATTCATCGAGAAGTACCGCATCGACATGTCCCAGGCGAAAATCGAGGACCCCGCGGGATACAAAACCTTCAACGATTTCTTCACCAGGGAGCTCAAGGACGGCCTGAGGCCGATATGCCCGGGCAGGGATAAGATCTGCTCGCCCGTCGACGGGACCGTCGCGGAATTCGGCAGCGCCGCGCACGGGCGCCTGGTCGCGGCCAAAGGCCAGGACTACAGTTTCAGGCAGCTGCTCGGCGGCGGCGACGCCGACGCAGCCGCGTTCGCGGACGGCCGCTTCGTCTGCATCTACCTGTCCCCTTCCGATTACCACCGCATCCACATGCCGGCCGACGGCGTCCTGAAAAAGATGATTTTCGTGCCGGGCAAGTACTACAGCGTCAACCCGGTGATGGTCAGGCACATCGACGAGCTCTTCACGAAGAACGAGCGGGTCGTGTGCTTTTTCGAGACCCTGGCCGGCCCCATGGCCATGGTCCTCGTCGGGGCCACCGTGGTCGGGAGCATCTCCACCGAATGGCACGGCACCGTGTCGCCCAACAAGCTCAGGCAGGTGACGGCCTGGGACTACGGCGACCGGGAAATCGTCCTCCGCAAGGGCGAGACGATGGGCAGATTCAGCCTCGGCTCCACGGTCATCCTCATGTTCGGCCGCGACGCCGTGTCCTTCGCGGACTCCCTGGCTCCGGACCGTCCGGTCAAAATGGGCGAGGAGATCGGGACCATCAGCGACTTCCCCGGGGACATCCCGGCGGACGACGCCCCGGAAAACGGAGACGACGGGGAAAACGCGGACTCCGGGAGCGCCGGGGAGGACGGGGACTCCCCCGCCGGAACCGGGACGGAATAAAGGCCCCGCCCGGGGCCCCCGGGATCGTCCCGGGGCGCGAGACGGACGGACCGCCGGCCGGGGGAACCCCTCCCCGCCGGCGGTATTTTTTTGTCCCGTTTTCCCGCCGGAACGGACCCGCGGCCCGGCGGCGGGGAAGGGCCGCGGGAAAACGTTTCCGCGGGGCGGGCCGGCCCGCCGGCGGAACGCGCCGGGCCCCGTAAACAAAGGGGAAAAATAAAGCTGACAAAAATCACTGACGCGCCATTGAGTTTTATAAAAATGTGGGATTTTCCGGCTCGTTTTGTTATGATGAAATCAGTAGGACAGTTTCGCGCAAACTGTCTTATTTTCTGATTGTATGTACCCTTTTAGGAGAATAACGTGGAGATTATTAAGACCGACGTCGCCATAGTTGGTGCAGGCGGTACCGGTCTCAGAGCGGCCATCGCCGTAGCTGAGCAGGATCCGACCACAAAGATCGCGCTGATATCCAAGGTGTATCCGATGCGCAGCCACACCGTGGCCGCGGAAGGAGGCGCAGCGGGTGTCATCGGCGAAGACGACAGCCTCGAAAAGCATTTTGAAGATACTGTTGCCGGCGGTGACTGGCTGTGCGAACAGGACGTTGTGGACTATTTCGTGGCTCACACCACGGAGGAGCTGTTCCAGCTCGAGCACTGGGGGTGCCCCTGGAGCAGAAAGCCGGACGGCCAGGTGAACGTGCGCCGTTTCGGCGGCATGAAAGTGCCCCGCACCTGGTTCGCGGCCGACAAGTCGGGTTTCCACATGCTCCACACGTTATTCCAGACCTCGGTCAAATATCCCTCCATCCGCCGCTTCGACGAGCATTTCGTCCTCGATCTCCTGGAAGAGGACGGACAGGCCAAGGGCGTGGTGCTCTATGACATCCAGAACGGCATTTGCCGCACGGTCCTCGCCAAGTCCGTCATCCTGGCGACCGGCGGCGCCGGGCGCGCGTACAGCTTCAACACCAACGGCGGCATCGTGACCGGCGACGGCATGGCCCTCGCCTACCGCCACGGCGTGCCCCTGCGCGACATGGAATTCGTCCAGTACCACCCGACCGGCCTGCTGGGCTGCGGCGTGCTCATGACCGAAGGCTGCCGCGGCGAAGGCGGCATCCTGGTCAACAAGGACGGCTACCGCTACCTGCAGGACTACGGCCTCGGCCCCGAAACCCCCGTCGGACAGCCCAAGAACAAGTACATGGAACTCGGCCCGCGCGACCGCGTTTCCCAGGCTTTCTGGAACGAGCAGAAGAAAGGCAGGACCATCAAGACCCCGCTCGGCGACGCCGTCAACCTCGACCTCAGGCACCTCGGCCCCGAGTACCTGCACGAGCGTCTCCCGCTCATCTGCGAGCTGGCGATGGCCTACGCCGGCGTCGATCCCGCGCAGGATCCGGTGCCCGTGCGTCCGGTCGTCCACTACACCATGGGCGGCATCGAAACCGACGGCAGGACCGCCACCCGCATGCCGGGCCTCTACGCCGCCGGCGAATGCGCCTCCGTGGGCATCCACGGCGCGAACCGCCTCGGCTCCAACTCGCTGGTCGAAACCATCGTCTTCGGCAAGGTCGCCGGCGTCGAAGCCGCGAACTACGCCAAGACCGTTCGGCACGGCGACGAAGAGTTCCTGGCCGCGCAGGCCGAGGAAGCCGTCCGCAAGGCGACCCGCCTGTTCGAGGACAGCGCCGGAACGGAAAGCTGCTCGAAGATCCGCCACGAAATGGGCGACTCCATGGAGGAAGGCGTCGGCATCTACCGCGAGGCCGAATCGATGCAGAAGACCATCGACACGCTCAGGGACCTCCAGCAGCGCTACAAGAACATCAAGATCAAGGATACCGCCGGACGCGTGTTCAACACCGAATTCCTCAACGCCATCGAGCTCGGCTACACCCTGGACGTCGCCGAATGCATGGCCCACTCGGCCATCAACCGCAAGGAATCCCGCGGCTCGCACCAGCGCCTCGACGGCGAGGACGGCGCTTACACCAAGCGCGACGACGTGAACTTCCTGAAGCACACCCTTGCTTTCAAGAACGGCGACGACGTTCCGACGATCAGCTACAGCGACGTTAAAATCACCCGCTTCAAGCCTGCCGAGCGCGTATACGGCGCGGCCGCCGAGGAAGCCGAACAGAAGAGAAAAGAGGAGGCTGCAAAGTAATGTCCGAAAATCAAGTAATGAAGATTTCCGTTTCCCGCTATCGTCCGGAAACGGACATCGGACCTCACTTCCAGGATTTCGAAGTTCCGTACAGAAAGGAGACCTCTCTCCTCGAGGCGCTGAACTACATCAAGGACTTCCTGGAACCCGAGCTCAGTTTCCGCTGGTCGTGCCGCATGGCGGTGTGCGGATCCTGCGGCATGATGGTTAACGGGGTGCCGAAGCTCGCCTGCAAGACCTTCCTCAGGGACTACACCGGCAAGAGCATGAAGATCGAGCCGCTGGCCAACTTCCCCGTGGAGCGCGACCTGGTGGTCGACCTTTCCGACCTGATCGAAAAGATCGAGCGCATCAAGCCCTACATCATTCCCGCCAAGGAGAACGAGAACAAGCCGCTTACCGAGGGCTACGTCCAGACTCCCCAGCAGATGGCCTACTACCTGCAGTTCGCCCAGTGCATCAACTGCGGCGTCTGCTACGCCGCCTGCCCGCAGTTCAAGCTGAACAAGAAGTTCATCGGACCGGCCGCCCTCACTCTCGCCTACCGTTACAACACGGACAATCGCGACGCCGGAACCGCCGAGCGCATGAAGCTCATGAGCCAGGAGGAAGGCGTGTGGAGCTGCACTTTCGTCGGCTACTGCTCGGAGGTTTGCCCCAAGCACGTGGACCCGGCCTCCGCGCTTCAGCTCGGAAAGAAGGCCAGCGCCATCGACTACGTTATCAAGATGTTTAAGCCGGATGAGGAAGACTAATGGAAAACAACGTAAAATCATACCGTAAACCATACGTTCGTCCCGTTAAAGCAACCTGGTGGACCGACCGTGGTTTTTACATCGCTTACATGATCCGCGAGTCAACTTCCGTCATGGCTGTGTTCGCGGCTCTCGAGCTTCTGTATTTAAGTCTGGTTCCGACGCAGACCTGCGTGGGGTTCCTGAGCAATCCCCTGGTGATCCTGCTGAACCTCATCGCCCTGGCGGCGGTCATATTCCACACCTACACCTGGTTCAATCTGATGCCCAAGGCGGTGCGTATGTTCGCCACCAGACAGCCCACCGACACCAAGCTCCTGCCGGAGATACTGGTCTCCGGGGCGCTGTGGGTAGGAGCGGCCGGCTCGTTTGTCGTAATCATCCTGGCATTTTTGTTATCGGGCAAATAAGGAGGCAGCCATAATGACACATCGTTCTGACGAACCCGTTTACTGGGGAATTTTCGGCGCGGGCGGCATGGTGATCTCCTTCGCGCTCCCGGCGATCCTGATCCTGATGATTCTTCAGGGTCTGGGAGTCAATTGCTTCGCCAACGTCATCATGATCGGCAAACACTGGTGGGGAGCGGGCGCTTTGTTCGTGATCGTCGCCGGGTCGCTCTGGCACGGCCTGCACAGGATCTATCACGGGCTGCACGACCTGCACATCCACACCACCAAGCTGCATCAGTATGTGCTTTACGGCGCGGCGTTCTTCCTGTCGTCCCTCGCCTTCACGCTTTACGCGGCCAGCTATTTCAATCTGTGGCTGCCCACGTTCCAGCTCCATTGGTAAACAGGGAAAGCGTCACAGAAATGACGGCGGGCTCCGGAATGTTCCGGAGCCCGCTTTTTTTATCCGCCGGGGCGCCCCG
>CAZFNS010000014.1:0-37455 GCA_964520475.1 uncultured Enterobacterales bacterium | reverse complement strand
GGGATCGCGGCCTCGTCGGCCGGCGCGCCCGCGCCCTCCGGGGCCGGCTCCTCCGCCGCGCCGGCCGGCTCCTCCGGCCCGGTCTCCGCTGCGGCTTCACCGGCGGCTTCGCCCTCCCGGGTCTCCGCGGCGTTCCCGCCCGCGGTTTCTTCGGGACGCGGCTCCGCGGCGCTTTCCGGCGCGGCTTCATCCGCCCCGGCGTGTTCCGGCGCGGCGGCCCGCTCCGCTTCCCGCGCCTCTTCCCCGGCGCCGTTGTCTGTTTCCTGCTCGCTCATACGACGTTACTCCTGAACAAAATGAAAAAAATACTTTCCGCCACGGTATACATGGGGGCTTTCCCCGGAATTTCAAATTAATTTTCGGCGGGCGGCCCGGCGCGCCGCCGCCCCAAATAAATTCGCTTTGCCTCTTAAATTATCGGGCGGTTTCGTCTATAATCCTGATCCCGGCCGGCGCGCCCGCCGCCCCGCCGGGAAGCGCCCCGGCCCGCCCGGATCCCCCGGGCCCGGGCGGAAAGGCGTCCCCCTCCCATACGACAGGTTTTATTATGCTGCAGTTAAAAGTAATCCTCGGCTGCGTGGCCATGCTGATTCTGAGCAACGTGTTCCAGAACCTGGCCTGGTACGGCCATCTCAACCGGCTCGGCGGCAAGCCGCTGTGGGTGGTTATCCTCGTGTCCTGGGGCATAGCCCTGTTCGAGTACACGCTGATGGTGCCGGCGAACCGCTACGCCTACGAGTTCGGGGGGCTGTCCGTGGCCCAGATGAAGATCATCCAGGAGGTGATCACGCTGTCGGTGTTCATCCCGCTGTCGCTCATGTTTTTCGGGGAGAAATGGAACTGGGACTACCTGCTCGCGGCGCTCTGCATGGTCGGGGCGGTGTTCTTCTCCTTCCGCGCCAAAATTTTCTGACCGGCGCCGGGCCGGGCGGGAAGCCGCCCGGCGTTTCAGAAGAGCGCCACTTCCTCCGGGGTCAGCTCCCGGTACTCGCCCGGCCCCAGATCCCCGAGCTTCACGCCCCCGACGGCGATCCTTTTCAGTTCCGTCACTTTGTTGCCCGCGCTCGCGAACATCCTTTTGACCTGATGGTACCGGCCCTCGGTTACGGTGAGGAGCGCGCGCCGGGGCTCCAGGATCTCGAGCCGCGCGGGCCGGGTCGGATCCCTTTCCCCCTTCAGGCGCACCCCCGCCGCGAAGAGCGCGGCCGCGCCGGGGTCGCAGTCCCGGGCCAGGGTTACCTCGTAGGTTTTTTCGTGGCCGGCGCGGGGCGAGGAGACCCGGTGGGCCCAGGCGCCGTCGTCGGTCACGAACAGCAGGCCCTCGGCGTCCTTGTCGAGCCGGCCCACGCAGAAGAGCCCGCCCGCCTCGTCCTTGAACAGCGCGAGCACCGTGGGGCTCAGCGGATCGTCGTTGGCGCAGACCCGCCCTTTAGGCTTGTTGAGCGCGAAGTAGCGCCGCCGCGCGGCGGTCACGACCTCGAGCTCGCGGCCGAGGCACGTCACCGCGTCGGCTCCCGAGACCTTGAACGCCGCGTCCCGGACGACCGTCCCCGCCACCGCGACTTCGCCGCGGCGGATGAGGTTCCCGGCCTGCTTCCGGCTCAGCCCGAAATTGAGGGACAGGCACTTGTCGAGGCGGATTTTGTCGTTCATGCGCGTTTTCCCGATCCCCTTAAGCGAAAAACGCGGCCCGTCCGGGCCGCGCGTCACGCGTAAATCCCGGCCCGGCGTCAGCCGCGGTACTTGCTGAAGACCAGGCAGGCGTTGGTGCCGCCGAAGCCGAAGCTGTTCGACATCACGCAGTCGAGTTCGATGTCCAGGGGCTCCGTGACGATGGACATGCCCTCGGCGAGCGGATCGAGGTTCTCGATGTTGATGCTCGGGGCGATGAAGTCGTTGGCGAGCATCAGGATGGAGTAGATCGCCTCGTGGACGCCGGCCGCGCCGAGGCTGTGCCCGGTCATGGCCTTGGTGGCGCTCAGGTACGGGGTCTTCTCGCCGAACACGGTCCTGATGGCCTCGAGCTCCCGGGTGTCGCCGATCTTGGTCGAGGTCCCGTGGGTGTTTATGTACTGCACGGGCGTTTCGAGTCCCGCCATCGCCTGCTTCATGCACCTGACCGCGCCCTCGCCCGACGGGGCCACCATGTCGTAGCCGTCGGAGGTGGCGCCGAAACCCGTGAGCTCGGCGTAGATCTTCGCGCCGCGCGCGCGCGCGTGCTCAAGCTCCTCCACCACGACCACGCCCCCGCCGCCGGCGATGACGAAGCCGTCGCGGTCCGCGTCGTAGGTCCGGGAGGCCTTCTCCGGGGTGTCGTTGTACTTGGTGCTCAGGGCGCCCATGCCGTCGAACAGGCAGGCGAGCGTCCAGTCGAGATCCTCGCCGCCGCCCGCGAACACGATATCCTGCTTGCCCATCATGATCTGCTCGGCCGCGGCGCCGATGCAGTGCGCGGAAGTCGAGCAGGCGGAGCTGATGCTGTAGTTTATGCCCTTGATTTTGAAGGGGGTGGCCAGGCAGGCCGACACGGTCGACGACATGCACTTGGTCACCTGGTACGGGCCGACCTTGCGGACGCCCTTGGTTCTCAGGATGTCGGCGGCTTCCACCTGGTTGCGCGTGGAGGGGCCGCCCGAGCCGCAGATAAGGCCGGTTCTTTCGTTAGAGACGTCGGACTCCCCGAGGCCGGAATCGGCGACGGCCTGGCTCATGGCCACGTAGGCGTAAGCCGCCGCGTCGCCCATGAAACGCCTGATCTTGCGGTCTATGAGCTCTTCGGTGTTTATTTTGACGGCGCCCCAGACGTTGGACCGCATGCCGGCTTCCTTGAACTGTTCCGAAAAGGAAATGCCGGATTTGCCCGTCTTCAGGGACTGCAGGACGCTCTCCGCGTCGTTGCCGATGCTCGATACGATGCCCAGACCGGTGATAACTGCTCTTTTCATAGTCAAATATTCTCTAAATTGTTTACACTTCCGCGGGCTCGCGCCCGCCGTCCGGAGTGACATCCGGATCCGCCTTTGCCGGGGGCTCTCCCGCCCCGGCGGTTCCGGTTCCCGTTCGATGGCGACGGCGCGCCAAGCATAAGCGGGCTAACTCCGTGTGTCCCACGGTTCTGCGCGGTGAGGCTGCGCGGAAACCGGCGCAAACATTCGTTTCCGATATTTATATATCTATATTTTTATATTTAACGCGCGTTGTCAAGAGCCGCGGGCGAAAACGGCGGGCCCGCCCCGCCGGGGCCGGAAAAAAACGGCGGGCGCGGCCCCCGGAAAAACCCCCGGGCGGCGGCGCCGCGCCGCCGCCCGCGTTTTTTGTCTTGCTTATCTATTATAGCAAAATTATACTGCATTTCCCTTATCGTAAATTGCATATCGGGGAGATCGGCCGGCGCGCGCCGCGCGGGCCGCCCCGCCCGGAGGAAACGCGAAAAAATGTTCGGAAAGCCGCCGGAAACGCCCCCGGAGCCGGCCCGGGGCGCGCGGATCGCGTTCGCGGCGGGGAAGCCGCCCGCGAGCCCCGTCTTCGGGGACGTCTACTTCTCGGACGAAGGCGGGCTCGCCGAGGCGGAGCACGTGTTCATAGGCGGGTGCGGCCTCGGGCCCCGGCTCCTCGCCCGGGCCGGGGCGGATCCGGAGCCGTACGTCGTGGGCGAGACCGGCTTCGGCACCGGGCTCAACCTGCTCGCCCTGATGATCTTTTACGAAAAGCTCGCCGCGGCGACGAGCGGGAAACTCCCGGAAATAATCTTCGTGAGCGCCGAGAAATATCCCGTGAGCCCCGCCGACGCGCTCCGGGCCCACGCCCTCTTCCCCGCCGCGGCCGCGCGGTCCCGCGAGCTCGCCGCGGCCCTCGCCGCGCGGCCCCCGCGCCCGGGGCGCAACTCCTACCGCCTCGGCGGGCGCTTCCGGCTCGAGCTGCTCGTCGGGGACGCCGCCGCGTGCTTCGCGCGCCTGGGCACGCCGCGCCCGGCCGATTCGTGGTTCCTCGACGGGTTCGATCCGAAGAAGAACCCGGAGATGTGGTCGCCCGAACTCATGAAAATCCTTTACGATCTCAGCGCGGAGGGAGCCACCCTGGCCACCTTCACCGTGTGCCGGGCCGCGCGCGAGAACATCGCCCGGGCCGGCTTCAGGATCGCAAAAAGACCGGGCTTCGGCCGCAAGCGCGAAATGCTCGCGGGCTTCAAACCCCCGGCCGGGCCGGAGGCGCCGCCCGCCCGGGCATGAAAAAAGGACGGGCGCGGGGGCGCCCGTCCTTTTCCGCGTCTTCCGCGTCCCGCGGGGAACGCGCCGGTTCCGGCTATTCCGGCGCGCCCGAGTTCACCGACTCGACGTAGTCGCCCCGCGCGAAGGCGGGGACGCGCACGCCGAGCTGCTTGCCGCCGCCCGTCTCGTACCGGTAGCGGCTCATCTTTTCCCGGGCCGAGTCGAGCCCGTTGCTGCCGATCTCGTTGACCTTCCGGACCAGATCCGAGCAGAGCGCCTGGCGGGGGATGAACCTGATGCGGTTCGCGATGTCCTTGCTGATCTCGATCATGATCTGATCGTGCCTGGTCTCGTACTTGGAGACGCTGCTCAGGAAGTCCGCCCACTGCGCGCGCACTTCCTCGGGCTGGTCCTCCATGCCCACCCACTTCGGGACGGACACGGTGACGGTGGTGATGACGTCGGCGCCGTAGAACTTGCACTCGCCGTCCTCCTGGCGCGCGTCGATGCTCCAGTCGACCCCGTAGGTGACCTTGGTGACGGACTTCTTGCCCGTCGAGACGTTGTCGGGGGCGAACATGGCGATCTTGTTGCGCAGCTCCGCGGGGCTCGCGGCCTCGACCGGGTAGAACTCGGTGTTCTTGCTGACCTTCTCCCTGATGCTGAGGTCGTGGTAGTAGACCTGGCCCGCCGCCGCGCTTTCCTGCATGGCGACCTGGCGGCTGCGCGGCACCCCGCCGTTCCCGCTCAGGTAGTGGCTTTCGTTCACGTAGCTGCCCTCGCGGCCGTAGGCGTCGGCGTCCGACGAGGAAAACTTGCGGTCGAGAACGGATCCCTTGTAACCGTCCATGAAATGGGGGAGCACGAACAGGGCGACGTAAATCACCGCCAGCGGCGCTCCCACAAAACACAATACTGTGACTATTTTTGGCATTTTATCAAACCCGTTGTCCGCCCCGCCGCCGCGCCCCGGCCGTCCGCCGCGGCGCCGGATCCGTCCGGACGCTTCCCGTGCACTACCCGATTATACCCGAATTCGGGCGGGAATATTTTGAGTGATCCCCCCTTTTCGGGCAATTTTTTTGTCCGGGCGCCGGCCCGGCTCGGGTCTCTTTTCATATATTTTTATGTTTTATTCAGACCGGCGGGCGAAAATTATAATATAATCATAAACCGTTCCCGCCGCCCCGGCCCCGGAGGCCGCGCCCCGCCGCCGCGGGGGCCGGATCACCCCTCCGGCTCATTATTATTTTCTTATAATCGCTTTTACTTAAATGAGATATAGTTCTCTTTTTTCTTTGCAAATTTATAAAAAAAATAGTAAAATCACCTTCGAAATTTGACGGGGATCATTTTTCGGCGTTTCGGGCCGGCGTTTCCCGTAAATTTAATTCATATTTCGAAACGATCGAGGAATGACTGGATATGTCAAAAGAAGACAATATCGAAATGCAGGGCGTGATTTTGGAAACGCTGCCCAACACGACTTTCCGGGTGCAGCTTGAGAACGGCCACACGATTATGGCGTACATCTCCGGGAAAATGCGCAAAAACTACATCCGCATCCTGACCGGGGACAGGGTCACGGTGCAGATGACCCCGTACGATCTGACCAAAGGACGCATCGTCTTCCGCAGCCGTTAATCACCGAGGTTCCCCCGCAGGCAAACCATGTTTTTATTCGTCGTAAAGTCCATATTATCCTTCCTGCTGATCTACTTCACCTTCGGCTTTTACGGGAATGTCAGCGACCACCTGTTCATAAAGTGCTTTTTCTGCGTCTGCATCCTGCTCGCCGCCTACTGGGTGGACATCTACAGGTTCTCGCGGATCTTCCTCAATTATTTCCGGGCGGTCAGGTGCTACAAAAAAGGCCGCTACCACAAGGCTTTCCGGCTTTTCGAGGATCTCCTGAGCTCCGAGTTCGCGCCGTCCCTGCCCTACCTCGCCGAGATGAAGTTCACCGGCCTGGGCACGAACATCAACGTGAACGCGGCCAAGTACTTCAGCGAGCGCGCGATCCGCAACGACTTCCGGGAATGCCTGTACCTCCTCGCCGTCATAAACTTTTTCGGGGAAACCCTGAACGGGTACTTCACCGAGTTTAACCGGGGCGCGAACGAGCGGGACAAAACGGCGCTCGCGGGCGGGGACGAAACGGCGAAGGCCGTCCCCGAGGACAACCCGAACACCAAGAAGAGAAGGACGGAAGTGCGCCTCGCCGACCTGACGCCCGACTACGGCGAGTGCGTTTTCCACCTCCGCCAGTACCTCGAGAGCGCCTCGGAGAAGGACCGGAACTACGGCGAGGCCTGCGCGCTGCTGGCTTACTGCCTCTACACCGGGCGGGGCGTGCAGAAAAACGTCGGGCAGAGCAACGACATGTTCCGGCACGCGAACTCCCTGCGCTCCCGGAACGCCGGCCATCTGTACGACTGCGCCGTCGCCGACGCCGACGTGGACAACTACCTGCTGTAGGCGCGGCCGGGGCGAGGCGGAAAAGACCGACGGGCGGAAAGACGGAAAGACGGGGAAACGGGCGCGGGCCCGGGCTCAAAACAACCGAAACCCGAAAAACAAAAAACAAAAAAACACAAACAAAAACGAATAACCTAAGCGCAAGCAAGAGAAGAACAGAATTTACAGGTAACCTACTATGAGTCCAGAATTATACAAAAGATGGAGACTGGGTCTGGGTTTCGTCACGGCCAAAAATCTGGCCGAGCACCTCGACATGGCCGCCATCTCCATCAGCACCTACGAATCACGGGGAAGCGGCTCGAGCGCTGATGACAAGCTCCTGCGCATCCTGGAAAAGAAAATCATCGAAAGAAGCGACGACTTCATCAACGCCGTGGTGGAGACGGCCGCCAAGTTCGGCATGCTGCCGGGCGGCTACCCGCCCCAGAACCCGGGGGAGCTCCCCGCCGAGGACCGGCCCGACGCCGCCGCGCCCGGCCGCGCCGCCGCGGACAAGGCCCTCGAGCTCAAGCTTTACGATCTGGAGGAGCGGGTCAGGACCCTGGAAAAAATCATCGCCCGGAACACCTGATCCGGTCTTTTCCCGGCCCGGCGGGCCGGGCCCGGGCGCGCACCGTTTTGAAACGGAACGCGCCAAATTAATCCGCGGCCGCGGCGCCCCGCGCGGGGCCGCGGAATTTTTACGCCCGCCGCCCCAAAACGGGGCGGGCGGCCCTTCCTCCCGCCCGGGCGGGGCGGTTCCGGGCGGGAGCGTTTTTTCCGCGCGGTTATCGGCCCGCCGGCTCCCCCGCCCCTTCCCTTCCTTTTTATGGCACGCAATTTGCTTGATCACGGGCAGACATTCTTATAATTCGAATATTTTCCGAGGAGATGCGCCAAAATGTTAAGAGGGACGGTGAAATGGTTTAACAACGCCAAGGGATTCGGCTTCGTCATTCCCGACGACGGGAGCGGCGACGTTTTCGTTCATTACTCCGCGATCGCCATGGAAGGCTACCGGACGCTCAAGCCCGGCCAGCGCGTGGCTTACGAGGCGGAGAACACGCCGAACGGCCGGCACGCCGTGACGCTGACGCCGGAAGAAGAGCCGGCCCCGGCGCCTCTCGGCAAAACGGGAGGCGGGACGCCGGACAGTCTCATAGCGGCGTAGGAAGTCCCGGGCCCGGCCCGGCTTCCGCCGTCGGGGCGCGCTTTTTCCCGCGGGGGAGCCCCGCGAACGTGACGTTCGCGGGGCTTTTTTGCGCGCCCGCCGCGCCCGTGCGCGCGCCCCGCAATTGTTGTACAATGAAAGCATTCCCCCTTCCGCGCCCCGCCCGGCTCCCGCCGCCCGGGGCCGCGGGACGAACCTAAGGACAGGCCAATGTCAGAATGCCAGAATATCATCGGCGCCGTTTCCGGGGTCATCCTCGATAAGAAGCCGCAGATCACGCTGTCCCTCAGCTGCATCCTCGCGCGGGGGCACCTGCTGATCGAGGATCTTCCCGGCATGGGCAAAACCTCGCTCGCGCGGGCGCTCTCCCAGGTGCTCGGCCTCACCTGCCAGCGCATCCAGTTCACCGCGGACATGCTGCCCGGCGACCTCATCGGCGCCAACATCTACAACGAGAGGGAGCGCGTCTTCGAGTTCCGCCGGGGGCCGGTCTTCACCAATATGCTGCTCGCCGACGAGATCAACCGGGGCTCGCCCCGCACCCAGAGCGCCCTGCTCGAGGTCATGGCCGAGCGGCAGGTTTCCTTCGACGGCAAAACCTTCCCGATCGAGGAGCCTTTCTTCGTGATCGCCACCCAGAACCCGCTCGACCAGGCCGGCACCTTCCCCCTGCCCGAATCGCAGCTCGACCGCTTCACCATGCGGATCGAGCTCGGCTTCCCGGCCCGGCAGCGCGAAATGGAGATCCTCCGGAGGGAGCCGGAGCCGCCGCCCCTGCCGGTGATCGTGTCGGGGAAGCGCCTGATCGAAATGCAGAACGAGGCCGAGACGGTGTTCGCCTCGGACGCGATCCTCAACTATATCCTGGATCTCTGCGCGGCCTCGCGGGGCGATCCGGCCGTGCCGAATCCCCTGTCGCCGCGGGCGGCCCTCGCCCTGCTCTCGGTGAGCCGGGCCTACGCCTACGCCCTGGGCCGGGACTACGTGGCCCCGGACGACGTGCAGACCGTGTTCCCCTGCGTGGCCGAGCACCGCCTGCGCAAGGGCAACCTCGCCACGCTGAACGCGAACGCCTTCAGCGACCGGATCCTGCGCAAAGTGACGCCGAACCTGTGAAAGCCGCGTTTGAGAACCTCCGCGAAAGATGGGCCGTAAAGAACAGCGCCGCCCTCGACCGGGGACACGTGTACCTGCTGCCCGGCCGGAACGGCGCCGCGTTCATCCTCACCGCCCTGCTGATGGGCGCCTTCGGCCTCAACTACGAGAACAACCTGGTGCTGTTCACGGCCGTGTTCCTGCTGTGCGCCCTCACCACCAGCATCTTCCTCAGCTACCTCAATCTCCGGGGGCTCAGCGTCGGCGCCGCCGAGCCTCCCGGCAACATCTACGCCACCGGGATCATCGGCATCCCCCTCTTCCTGAACCCCGGGGAGCGGACGGAGCGCGTGCGCGAGCTGCGGATCTCCCGGGCCCGGCCCGAGGGTCCGGCGACCCCCGACCTGATCATCCCCGAGCTCGCGGGCGCCCGCGCCGCCCAGCTCTCCTGCCGCTGCGACCGGCGGGGCTGGTTCGAGATCCCCATGCTCCGGATCTCCTCGGCTTACCCGCTCGGGCTGTTCCGGGCCTTTTCGTACTGCGTCCCGGACCGGCGCGTGCTCGTGTACCCGAAGCCGGTGTGCTGCGAGTACCTGCTGCAAAAGGACGCGGTCCGGACGGAGGATCCCGCCGCCCCGGTTCTCCCCTCGAACAGCCGGGGCACCGACGAGATCGCGGGGATCAGGGCGTACCGGCCCGGCGATCCGCTGAACCTCATCGACTGGAAGCAGCTGGCCTCGGGCCGGGGCCTCATGGTCAAGGATTTTTCCGCCGAGGATTCCATGGATCTCTTCCTGACGGAGCAAAGCGTCCGGAGCGCGGACCGCGAGGAGCGGATCGGCATGCTCGCCTACGCGGCGATCGATCTCACGGCGCGGGGGATCAGATTCGGCTTCAAATTCGAAAACGCGGCGATCCCGCCGGGCGGCGGCCCGGAGCACCGGCAGCGGATCCTCAGGGAACTGGCCCTGTGCTGAGCGGAACCGGGGGAGGCGGCAAATGACGGCGGCAAGCACCAAATCGCTTATTCTGATGGGAAGCCTGTTCCTGATCTGCTCCCTGATGGTCATCGATCACCTGTTCGCGGGCGTGGCCGCGGTCGGGGCCGCCGCCGTCGCGCTCCGCGTCCTGAGCGCGGCGCACGTGATCAGGCCCCTGACCCGGGGCCGGGTCAGGATCGTCACCGTGACCGGGATCGCCGTGCTCATCGCGTTCTCCTTCGCGAGCCGCAACCCCGCGAACTCCTTCATCAGCCTGCTGATCCTCGGCTGCGCCCTCAAATTCCTGGAGTACGCGCAGAGCCGCGACCTTTACGTCCAGTGCACGGCCCTGACCTTCCTGTCGGCCGTGCCGCTGATTTTCCACTACGATTTCTACGTCGTCGTTTACATAGCGGGCGCGTGCGCCCTGATCCTGTGGTCCTTCGCCGCCGTGACCCACCGCCAGACGGTCCGGGAGGATCTCAGGCTGCTCTTCAAGATCATGTTCCCCGCCGTCCCGGTGGCCGCGGTGATGTTCTTCGTCATCCCCCGCACCGGGGCCTTCTGGGTGATCCCGAGCACCGACACGGCGGTGTCGGGGATCTCGGAGCGGCTCGACTTCGAGAACATCGGCTCCCTGGCCCAGTCGGACAAGCTGGTGGCCCGGGCGATCTTCCGCGGCCCGGTGCCGGAGCGGCGCTACTTCCGGGTGATCGCCTACGAGAACTACCGCGATTCCGGCTGGGAAGAAGGATCGATCGACCGGATGCAGCGGCAGCGGCTGCGCAATTTCAAGTACCTGTCGCGCCCGAAACCCAAGCCCGTCCCGCGGGGGGCGGTCACGGACTACGACGTCGTCGCCGAAGCCCTCAACACCGCCTACGTCCCCACCCTGCGCTATTCCGTCACCGACGAGCGCCGGCTCTTCTATCTGTTTTCCGACGTTTACTCCGCCAACAGCTCGAGCAGCGGCCGGCAGTACTACCGCTTCAAATACCTGCGGGACCTGCCCCCGGCGAAGGAGCGCCTCTGGCCCCGCCACGCCCGCGAGACGTCATACTACGACGCCCGGGCCGGCGCCGGGACGCTCCGGCTGGTCAACGAGCTCACCGCGGGCCTCGGCGGCGACCGCGCGAAGGCGGACGCCATCCTCGCCTATTTCGCCGGCCACGGCTTCGAGTACACGCTGAGTCCCGGCGGCTACCCGCCGGAGTCCTTCCCCGACAATTTCGTCCTGGGCAGGAAACAGGGCTTCTGCGTGCACTTCGCCGGGGCCATGGCCCTGATGCTCCGCATGGCGGGCATCAGCTCCCGGGTGGTCGGCGGCTACATGGGCGGCGAGGTCAACCCGGAGGAGGGGCTCGTGACCATCCGGGAGTACGACGCGCACGCCTGGGTCGAGGCGTACGTGGACGGCTCCTGGATCGAATACGATCCCACCGCCATGGTCACCAACTGGAACCCCCTGTCCGTGAGCTCCGTCATCGCGGCGGCGAACGGCGTCAGCAGGCCGTCGTCGTTCATGGCCGCGCTGACCGATCTCAAGGATTACATCGACCTCAACTGGAGCCGGTTCATCCTCAACTTCGACACGGAGAGCCAGAACGACATCTTCCGCCGGAGCTTCGTTTACATCCTGCTCACCGTGTTCGCGGGCTTCGCCGTCTACGGGGCCGCGGTCGTCTTCGCCCTGATGCGGACCGAGCGGAAACGGGTCGCCCCGGAACTCAGGATCATGCAAAAAGCCGTGCGGCTCATGGCGCGGCGCGACCCGGGCGTCCGCCCCGAGAAATGGCACACCTACGCGCGGCTCGGCCGGGACCTCCGCGCGGCCGGCAGCCCCTACGCCGGCAAATTCGGGCTCATGAGCGACGTTTACACGAGCCTGCGCTACCGGCGGGACGAGGAGGGCCGCGAGCTCCTGCTCGGGCGCCTGCGCGCCCTATTGCGCGATCTCGCGAAAATACGCCCCGCCCCCGCTCGCAAAAACGGCGCCGCGGCCGCCGCCGGCCCGGAAAATGGCATACAATGATAAAGATAAGGCGGAGCCCGGGGCCCCGCCGCCGGCCAAGGAGGCAACATGATCTCGGTAATCCAACCCCCCGAAGCGATGGCCCTGCTGTCGCAGCTTGAGGCCGAAAGCCTGTCGAACCAGGCCTTCGGCGAGCTTCACGATCTTTTCCGGCTGTGCTCCCTCGCCGTGCTCTGCAGCGGGGCGCAGATCGACAACGCCAAGATCCTCATGGACCGGTACGCCGACTTCGGGATCAACGTCATCCGCAACGAGCGCGGCGTGAAGCTCGAGCTCATCAACCCGCCCGAAAGCGCCTTCGTCGACGGGGAGATCATCACCTCCATCCAGGCCAACCTCTACTCGGTCCTGCGGGACATCCTCAAGATCAGCACCCTGACCGAGCGCCACCTGCTGCCGAAGGGCTACGCCCCCGGCGACGTCCCGAAGGGCAAGCTCATCACCAACGCCGTGTTCTCCATCCTCCGCTCGGCCGGCGTCCTGATCCCCGGGCGGCTGCCGGGCACCGTCGTGTGCTGGGGCGGCCATTCCGTGAACCGGGCCGAGTACCAGTACGCGCACGAGGTGGGCGTGCAGCTCGGCCTTAGGAAGATGGACGTCTGCACGGGGTGCGGCCCCGGGGTCATGGAGGCCCCGATGATCGGCGCCAACTTCGGCCAGAAGAAGCAGAACTCGGGCACCTGCCGGTTCATCGGCCTGACCGAGCCCTCCATCATCGCGGCCGAGCCGCCCAACCCCATGATCACCGACCTCGTGATCCTGCCCGACATCGAGAAGCGCCTCGAGGCGTTCGTCCGGCTCGCCCACGCCCTCATCGTGTTCCCCGGCGGCCCCGGCACCGTGGAGGAGCTCCTCTACGTGCTGGCCATCAAGCTCCGCCCGGAGAACCGCTACGAGCAGATCCCGCTGATCCTCACCGGCCCGAAGGAAAGCGCCGACTACTTCCGGGCCGTGAACGAATTCGTCGCGAGCGCCCTGGGCGAGCAGACCAAACGGCTTTACAAGGTCATCGTCGGGGATCCGGAGCAGGTCGCGGTCACGGTGAAGGAAGCCGTGCGGACCGTCACCGAGCACCGCACGCTCGTGAGCGACTCCTACTGCTTCAACTGGACCGTGCATATCCCGGAGGAGCTGCAGGAGCACTTCGTCCCCACCCACGAGAACATGTACAATCTGAACATCAGCGGGGATCTCGAGCCGGGAGCCCTGGCCGCCTCGCTGCGCAAGGCGTTCTCGGGCATCGTTTCCGGCAACGTCAAGGAATTCGGCATCAGGCAGATCCGGGAAAAGGGCCCGTACGTGCTGCGGGGCGACCCGGCGATCATGTCCCGCGCCGACGAGCTGCTCAAGAGTTTCATCAGGCAGGGCCGCTTCTCCATGAGCAAGAAGAAGTACGAGCCCTGCTACGAGATCAGGCGGGCGGAGGCGTAGGCCCGGCGGGGGCGGCCCGCCCCCTTTCCAGCAGGCTCTTCCGCACCGTCATGCGCATGGCGTTCGCGACGGCGAGGATCATCACCCCCGTGTCCCCGAAGACCGCGAACCACATGCCCGTGATCCCCAGGGCCCCCAGGATCAGCAGCAGGAACTTGACGGCCAGGGCCATGACGATGTTCTGCCGGGCGATGGCGCGGGTCTTCCGGGCGACCCGGATCGCGGTGACCAGTTTGCCGGGCTCGTCGCTCATGACCACCGCGTCGGCCGCCTCGACGGCCGCGTCCGACCCGATCCCGCCCATGGCCACGCCGACGTCGGCGAGGGCGAGGGCCGGCGCGTCGTTGATGCCGTCCCCGACGAAGACCGCCGTTCCGGCGCCCGGCGCGCCCCGCCGCTCCTCCACGATCCCGACCTTGTCCCCGGGGAAAAGCCCGGCGCGGTACTCCTCTATCCCCACCGCGGCGGCCACCCGCGCGGCGACGGCGGGGCGGTCGCCGGTCAGCATGACCGAGGTTATCCCCATCTCCCGCAGATCCCGCACCGCCTTCGCGCTGTCCTCCCTGATCTCGTCGCTTATCTCGATCGCCCCGAGGAACGTGCCGTTCTCCGCCACGTAAACCGCCGTGCCGGCTCCGGGCGCCTCCGCGAAGGCGATCTTCTCGCGCTCCATCAGGCGGGCGTTCCCGGCCAGGATCTCCCGGCCGCCCGCGATCGCCCGGAGGCCGAGCCCCGCGATCTCGGCGACCTCCCCGGCCTCCGGGGCCGTCACGCCCCTTTTTTCGGCCTCGGCCTTCACGGACAGGGCGATCGGGTGGGACGAGTTCCGCTCGGCCGCGTAAGCCGCGGCGAGCACCCGGTTCTCGTCCGCCCCCGCGGCCGGGATCACCCGGCTCAGCCGGAACGTCCCTTTGGTCAGGGTCCCCGTCTTGTCGAAGAACACGGTTCCCGCCCGGGCGAGGGCGTCGAGGTAATTGCCGCCCTTCACCATAACGCCGTAACCCGAGGCCACGCCGAGGCCGCTGAAATACGCGAGGGGCACCGAGATCACCAGGGCGCAGGGGCACGACACCACCAGGAACACCAGCGCCCGCTCGATCCACACCCAGGCGGGGGCCCCGCACGCGAGCGGCGGGACGGCCGCGAGGAGCGCCGCGGCCGCGACCACGGCGGGCGTGTACAGGCGCGCGAACGAGGTGATGAAATTCTCGGCCCGGGACTTGCGCTCGCTCGCGCTTTCGACCAGGGCGACGATCTTCGCGGCCGCCGACTCGGAGGAGGCCTTCTCGACCCGCGCCTCGATGACCCCGTCGAGCGACACCGCGCCGGAGTACACCCGGTCCCCCGGCCCGGCGGCCGCGGGCGCGGACTCCCCGGTGAGGTTCGAGACGTCGATCGAGGCCCGGCCCCCGATCACCACGCCGTCGCAGGGGATCCGCTCGCCGGCGCGGATCGAAACCACGTCGCCCGGCCGGACCGCGGCGGCGTCGACCTCCCTGAACCCGTCCGGGGTCTTCACCCGGGCGCGGTCGGGGCAGATATCGAGCAGGCTTTTGATGGAGGCGCGGGATCTGCCGACGGCTTTTTCCTGGAAATACTCCCCCACGCGGTAAAAAATCATGACCGCGGCCGCCTCGGGCCACTCGCCGGCGAGCAGGGCCCCGAGCGAGGCTATGCTCATGAGGAGTTCCTCGCCGAACAGGTTGCCCCGCAGCTTTTTCGCCGCTGCGATCATAACCTCGGCGCCCGCGAGGACATAGGAAACCAGGAGGAGGGCGCGCGCGAGGAGACCGGCCGCCGCGGGCGGGTCTGCCGGGACGGCGTAGAAGAGGACGGTCCCGGCCGCGAAGAGGACGGCGGACGCGACGATGAGGGCCCCCTCCCCGCCTTCCGCCGGCCCGGCGGGATCGTCCCCGCCGGCCGCGATCCCGGGCGGGGCGGACGCGGGCTCCGCCGCGGCCCCGGGCTCGTAGCGGCTCACCGTCTTCCGCACCGTCTCCGCGAGATCCGCGGGCGGAGCGCCCCGCAGCTTTACGTAAAGGGTCCGGTTCAGGAGGTTGTAGCCCGCGTCCGCGGCGCAGGGGAGTTTCCTGAGGTCGGCGACGATGAGGGCCGAGCAGTGCGGGCAGTCGAGGTTCCGGACGAGGAAGCGGACGACGTCCGCGGGCGGCGGGGTCTCCGCGGCCGCGCGCACGGCGCTGACCCGGGCGCGCGCGGGCCCGGCGATCCTCAGGACCCGCGGGACGGGCACGCCCGTCCCGGCGGCGCCGCCGTTTTTGGCGCCGGCCGCGCCGGCGCTCCCCGTTCTTCCGCCCATAATGTCCTCCGCCGCCGTTCCCGATTGCCGCGCGGCCGCCCCGCCCGCGGCCGTTTTACCGACAGTTTGTCACGCCGCGCCGCGCCGCGTCAACCCGCCGCGGGAATAATTGCCGTCTTCGCCGCCCCGCGCGCAAAAAAACCGCGGGAGCTCCCCGGAGCCCCCGCGGCGCGGCGGAGCGCGGCGGCGCGTCAGTCGATCAGGTTGAACTGCACCGTGGTCACGACGCGCACGACCTTCTCGGCCTCGTTGTCGGAGCCGAGGATCGTGAAGACGCCCTGGTTGGCGTTCTTGATCTTGCCGAGGGAGGAGCCGGAATCGCCGGCGAACTTCTCGGCGACCTGGCGGGCGTTCTTGGTCGCCTCCTCGATCATCTCGGGCTTGATGGAGTTAAGCTTGCCGAAGGTGTACTTGATGCTCCACGAGTTGTCGGAAATCGGCACGCCCGCGTTCAGCAGATCGTAGAAGCTGTTGAGCAGCTTGGCCCCGGCCGCCATGTCGTCCGTGGAGACGTTGACGCCCGCGGTGGCGTTGTACACGTCCCTGGTCTGGCCCTGAACGTTTTCCTGGTACGTGTACATGTTCGGAATGGCGTCGGTGATGTCCTTCGCGGCGATCCCCTGGTTCTTCAGGTGCTCCATGACTTTGACGCGGTACGACTCGACCTGCTTCAGGCAGTCGGCCTGATTGTCGGCCCTGACCGAGTAGCGGATGGGGATGTAGACGTGATCCGACATCACGCTCCGTTCCGAAAGCCCCTTGACGGTCACGACCCGGTTCGAGTCGATCACCGCGGCGGCGGCTTTCTCGAGCGCCGGAACGGCCAGATACATGCCGCCGGCGAAACAGGCGCCGAGCACGACCGAAGAAATAACCAGAGACTTGCCTTCCATAATGCGTTTCTCCCGAATGAATATGAAAATGATGACGGCGGCGCTGGCGGAACCCGGACCGCGGCGCGACGATTTTTCCCCCGGGAACCCGGGGGTTCATACGATTGTTGTAGCAGATCGGCGGCGTCTTGTAAACAGGTTTTCCCGGAAGCGCGCCGGAACGGTCAGCCGCCGTAGGATTTGGGCGCGGGGCAGGAGCCGTCGCGGTCGCAGGGGACTATATACTCGCAGCGCACCTCGTCGCTGCCGTTCACCTCGCGGCACAGCCATTCCGAGTCCGGGTACCAGTCCCGGTGCATCAGGTAATCCGTCTTGGGGACGGACACGTACGCCGGGGCCGCGGCCGGCGCGAAGACGAGCGCGGCCGCGAGGGCATAACGGCTTATTTTCACGAACTTTTCCTCCTTGCGCGGATCCCGCGGCGCGCGGGCCGCGCCGTCAGGCCAGGGTCACCCTGGCGAATTTCCTTTTGCCGACCTGCCACACCGAGGTGCCCGCCCGCACTTCCAGCTTGACGTCGGACACGGCTTCCCCGTCCCGGCGGACGGCGCCCTGCCTGATCATGCGCAGGGCCTCCGAGGTGGAGGCGGTGAGGCCGGCCTCCTTGAGGAGGTTGGCCACCATGAGCGCCTCCCGCCCGTCCAGGGAGAGGACGGTCTCCGGGACGTCGTCGGGGATGACCTTGCGCGAGAACTTCGCCGTGAAGTCGGCGAGGGCCGCCTCCGCCGCGGCCGCGCCGCGGTAGCGGGTCACGATCTCGGAGGCCAGGGCGATCTTCGCGTCGCGCGGGTTGACCGACCCGTCCGCGGCGCCCGCCTTCAGGGCGGCGATTTCCTTAAGGGAGCGCGCGCTCAGCAGATCGTAGTAGTTCCACATGAGGTCGTCGCTCACGCTCATGATCTTGCCGAACATTTCGTTCGGGGCCTCGTGGACGCCGATGTAGTTGCCGGCGCTCTTGCTCATCTTCTTGACGCCGTCGAGGCCGACCAGGAGCGGCATCATGAGGGCGACCTGCGGGCTTTCCCCGGATTCCTTCTGGAGCTCGCGCCCCATGAGCAGGTTGAAGCGCTGGTCCGTGCCGCCGAGCTCGACGTCGGCCCGGAGGTGCACGGAGTCGTAGGCCTGGAGCAGCGGGTAGATGAACTCGTGGATGGCGATCGACTGGCCGGCCGCGTACCTTTTCTTGAAATCGTCCCGCTCGAGCATGCGCGCCACCGTCTGGCGCGAGGCCAGCCTGACGACGCCCCCGGCGCCGAGGCCCTCCAGCCACTCGGAGTTGCGCACGATCCGGGTTCTGGCGGGATCGAGGATCTTGAAGGCCTGCTCCGCGTAGGTCGCGGCGTTCGCCTCGATCTCCTCCGCCGAGAGCGGGGGCCTGGTGGCGTTCTTGCCCGTGGGATCGCCCACGGCCGCGGTGAAATCGCCGATGATGAGGATCACCTCGTGGCCGAGCTCCTGGAAGGTCCGCAGCTTGTTGAGGATCACGGTGTGCCCGAGGTGGATGTCGGGAGCCGTGGGATCCATGCCGAGCTTGATCCGCAGGGGCCTCCCCTCCCCCAGTTTGGCCCTCAGGCTTTCAGGCGAAATAATCGAATCGGCCCCGCGCGCGATCTCCGCGAAGGCCTCGTCAACCGAAATCATCTCCGACACTCCCCCGGCGGGCCGCGGGCGGCCCGCCGCATCAAAACGTAAAACTTCCTGCATTATATACGCAAAGGGCGGCGTTTGCCACCGCGGCCGCGCCGGCGCGCCCGGGGAGCCGCCCCCGCCCGGTCTCCCGCCGGCCCGGAAACTGTCTTATAATAAAGGCATCGGCCGGCGCGGCGGCGCGCCGGCGCCTCGGCGAACCCCAGGAGGAGGAGGGCGATGGCTCTTTACATGGGACTCATGTCCGGCACCAGCGCGGACGGGCTGGATCTCGTCCTCGCGGACTTCCGCGCGGACGCTCCCGTCAAAATCATCGCGGCGGGCGAAACCCCGTGGACCCCCGCCGACCGGCGGCTCATAAACGCGCTGTGCGTCCCGGGGGACGACGAGATCCGCCGGGCCGGGCTGTTCGGCAACAGGTACGCGGAGGCGGCCGCCGGGGCCGTCCTCGGGATGCTGCGCGAAAACGGCCTGCGGCCCGCCGACGTGCGGGCCGTGGCCTCGCACGGGCAGACCGTGCGCCACGAGCCGGCGCTCGGCTTCACCGTCCAGCTCGGCAACCACGCCCTGCTCGCGGCGCTGACCGGGATCGACGTCGTCTGCGACTTCCGCGCCGCGGACATCGCCCTCGGCGGGCAGGGCGCGCCCCTCGTCCCCGCCTTCCACCGGGAGATCCTCGGCGATCCGGCCGTTCCCCGTTTCATCGTCAACATCGGCGGCATCGCCAACGTCACCGCGCTGATCCCCGGCCGGGAGACGACGGGCTTCGACACGGGCCCGGGCAACACGCTCATGGATCTGACCGCGGCCGCGGCGTTCGGCGAGCCGAGCGACCTGAACGGGCGGCGCGCCGCGGCGGGCCGCGTCTCCGCGGAGGCCCTGCGCGAGCTCGCGGACGACCCCTATTTCGCCAAGGCGCCCCCCAAGTCCACCGGGCGCGAGCTCTTCAACGCGGGCTACCTGGCGGCGCGCCCCGCCTTCGCCCGGCTCGCCCCGGAAGACAAGCTCGCCACCCTCGCGGAATTCACCGCCCTGACCGTGATCGCGGGCGTCGATCTTTTCGGGATCCCGGGGGAGATCTACGTCTGCGGCGGCGGCTGCCGCAACGCCTTCCTGATGGCGCGCCTCGGGGCCCGCGCCGCGGCGTCCGGGCACCGCCGGCTCGCCTCCGTGAGCGCCCTCGGCGTCGACCCGGACTTTCTCGAGGCGCTCGCCTTCGCGTGGCTCGGGTACAAGTTCGTGAACCGGGAGCCCGTCGACCTGCGCCCGGTCACGGGCGCGTCCCGCCCGGCGGTCCTGGGCGCTCTTTACCCGCGCCCCTGAAGCCTCCCGCCCGCGCGGCGCCCCGCGGGCCCGGTTTAACCCATTACTTTGAACCCACACACGGACACGCCGCCGGGTACGGGGATAAAATACGATCGATCCGTTCCGTCCCCCGCCCGAGCGGCGCGGGGACGGGCGCGGCGTACCGATACCAGACAAGATTCATGAGGGATGTGTCACATGATGAAATACAAGATGCTGACCGCGGCGCTGCTGGCGTCCGCCGTCCTGGCCGCCTGCAGTTCCGGTTCCGCCAAGCCGGCGCCGAAGAAGTTCGCCTGGCAGCAGAGCAACGACCCGGGCACCATATCGTGCGTGCGGAGCGGGAACAACCAGGCGGTCGACCTGAAGGCGGGCAACCTGGACATGACCGTGATCCAAAACAAAGGCTGCTTCAACGGCGACAGCAAGTTCTGCGATCTCCGGATATACCAGGTCATGGTCGAGAGCTTCCGGCACGGCGCCGGCGGCGCCCCCGGGGTCGGGATCTCCTGGGGCCCGAGCTCCCACCGCGGCAACCTCAAGGGCATCATCGACAGCCTCGACTACATCAAATCGACCGGCGCGAACGCCGTCTGGCTGACCCCGGTGTTCACCACCGAGAAGATCGAGGGCCAGGACGAGACCTACGACAAACTCGACGGCACCGGCTACTTCACCTCCGACTATTTCTCGGTCGATCCCCGCTTCGGCACGGCCGACGAGCTCAAGAAGCTGGTCAAGCTCGCCCACGACAAGGGCCTGCGCGTGTTCCTCGACGGCGTCTTCGGCCACGCCAAGACCAACGTCAAAACGGCGAGCCCGGGCGGCAACACCCTGGTCCCGAACCGGATGTGCCGCGATCTCGGCGGCAATCCCGACAAGATGTCCTTAAGGCTCGGCACCTGCTTCAAGCCCGAGGAGTCCTCCGCGTTCTTCCAAGAGGTCGCGACCTACTGGATCCGGGAGGCCAAGATCGACGGCTGGCGCCTCGACCAGGCCTACCAGCTCTCCTCGGAGCAGTGGAAGCCCATCCGCGACGCCATTGAGAAGGAGTCGGCCAAGAAGAGCAACGCCTACAGCCTGGCCGGCAAGAAGACCCAGCCGCTCGGCTACACCCTGGGCGAGGTCTGGTCCGGAAACCCGCGCCACATCGAGCTTAACGCGTTCTCGGCGGGCGGCATCGCCAGCGCCTTCAACTTCCCGCTCCGCGACCAGCTGGTCAGGATCCTCGCGACCGACAACGACCCCTACCAGTCCGGGAACTGCTCGCGCCCGCTCAAGAGCCTCAACGACGAGATCATCCCCAAGATGCGCGGCTACAGCCACGACGCCATCATGAACAATTTCATCACCAACCACGACACGGTGCGTTTCGGCGACCTGCTCCAGCGCTCGACCATCGAGAAGGACGGCGCGAAGGGCAAGTCCTACTATGACGCCCACCTGGCCGTCTACGGCTTCCTCGCCGCCATGTCCGGCCCGCTCACCGTTTACTACGGCGACGAGACCGGCGACGACCTGGCCGGGTTCAGCCTGCAGCCCGACAACTGCGCGGCCGTGAACCGCTGCAACGACCACGTCTCGCGGACCGACGGCCACGTGGACAGCCTGACCGCCGACGAGAAGAACCTCAAGGAGAACATCGCCAAGGTCCTCAAGCTCAGGGACGCCCACCCCGCCCTGGCGCGCGGATCCCGCACCCACCTCTACAGCGACCACACCCTCTACGCGGATCTCAAGCAGTACCGCGACGACCGGGTGATCTTCGTGCTGAACTCGGGGAGCGGCGACCGGACCGTGACCCTTGAGGACTCGGTGTGGCAGAAGCTCGGCCTCGGCGCGTCGTGCGCCCTGTCCCCGCTGTTCGGCGGCGGCGTGGAGGGCAACGCGATCACCGCCCCGGCCCTGTCCGGCACGTTCGTGAAGGTCAGCTGCAAATAACCCGGGCGATCCCCCGCCGCGGCGCGCGGCGGGGGGATCCCGCGGCCGTTTTAACGGCGCCCGATGCCTGTTTTTTGGCCGATCGGTAAAAAAACGCCGGCTTTTTGTACAAAACCCCCTTCGCGGGGTTTATTTTTTTTTGTGAAAAGGTTATCATAATCATGTTTTCCATTAAGTTTCCTATGGAGTCATGTGTTTCTTCATTAAATTTGGCCATCGCGTACCGGGTACGCGGTGGTTTTTTATTGCCCGCGGGGTTGTCCCCGGGCGGCGGCGCGGCCGCCCGCTCCCCCGATCCGCTCCCGTAAAAACGGGGCCGGGCGCGGTCTCCCGCGCCCGGCCCTTCCTTTTGTCCGCCGGTCCGTCCCGCCGCCGTCACTCGGCCGGGCGCTGCCGCAGCTTTTCCATAAAGCCGCCGGTCGCGTAGCAGCCGAGGATCCGCACCGAGCCTGTGACCTTGTCCAGATCGTCGAGCAACTCGGTCATCAGCCGGCTGCTCCGGTTGACGATGATGTCGGCGTAGAAGGTTTCGCCCCAGATGTCCGCGGGGTCGTCGCCGGAGCCGCCGATCCGCGGCCGCGACTGGAGCTTGACCATGTTGACGCCGCGGCTGCTGAACACGTTCAGGACCTTCACCAGCGATCCCGGGGTGTTCGTGGTGGTGAAGGTCAGGGAGGTTTTGGCCTCGACCCCTTCCGGCACGGTGATATAGCTCATGCCGATCACGATGAACCGGGTCACGTTGCGCTTGTGGTTGGCGATGTCGCGGCGGATCGGCGTGAGCGAGTACAGGGCCCCCGCCTCGGCGCAGCCGATGGCGGCGCAATCCGCGCGGTCCAGGTTCCGCACCGTCTCCATGGCCTCCGAGGAGGACGAGCAGGCCCGGAGCTCCGCGTCCGGGAGGTTCAGGCGCAGCCATTCCGAGCACTGGCTGAACGGCTGGGGATGGGCGTAAAGGGCCCTGATGCCGGAGAGATCCGCGTTCCCGCGCGCGAGGATCGCGTGCTCGATGGGATAATTCAGCTCGCCGACGATCTTGACCGTCGATTTCTGGAGCAGGTCGTACACCTCGTTGATGCAGCCCGACGAGGTGTTCTCGATCGGGAGCACGCCGCAGTCGCACTCCCCCTTTTCCACGGCGCCGATGATCTCGTCGAAGGATCCGCAGTTCTTCGGCCGGATGTAGTCGCAGACGGCGTTGAAATACCGGTAGGCGGCCAGATAGGAATAGGTCCCGGCCTTGCCGAGGAAGGACACCCGGATCTCGCGGCCGGGGCCTTTGGCCGAACCGACGTTGCCGAGCATGCGGCTGATCTGCCGGGTGACGGCCCCGGCGTAGATGTTCCTGAACACCCCGGACACGAAATCGGCGGAGAGGCCCATCCCCAGGCCGAGGTCCGTCAGGCGCTGGACGGCGAGCCTGATCCCCTCGGGATCCCGCGCCGGCAGGCCGGCCCGGTACTTGGCGTCGGCCTCCCGGATCTCCAGCTCCTTCCTTTTGGCGAGAAGCTCCAGAATTTGATAGTCGATATCTTCGGTTGATTTTTTAAGGTCAGACAGCGCATCCATTTCGATCATGTCCCCGCGGCCGCGGTTTTTCACCGCCCGGAAAAACAAAAGCGGATATGACGCTGAGGATCATATCCGCCGGTATGGCTATAAACTCTCAATTTATATGTATACCAAATTTATATTACTATGAAGAAAAATCATTAACATCTGCTGGTAACGATTTCACAATAATATGGTAACCCAAAAATATTTAAGGATCTAGATCTTTTTTCCGGCCTTGATCGGCGATCACAGATCGGGGGCCCCGGGACGCGGGGCGGGCGGAAACGGATACGCGGGGATGTTTTGTCGCTTTTCGGGCGGGACGCGGGGCGGATCCGCCCCGCCGGGGCTACTTTTTCGCGGACAGGTTCCGCACGTGGGCGATCAGATCGACGATCTCCTCGGGGCCGGTCTTCTTCCGGGTGAACGGGTTCACGAACACCGAGTAGCGGTAGTAGCAGGCGGCGGCGAGTTCCTCGAGGGTGAGGGGCGCGAAGCCCGCGCCCGCCCGTTTGCCGCCCCGGTTCGCGCGGACGCGCGTCACCGCGTCTTCGTAATACGGGAAGGCGGCCAGTTCCTCCTCCCGTTCCGTCAGGCCGTAGCCGTAGTAGAAAGGCAGCCCGAAGCACCTTACCCGGGCTCCGGCGATCAGCGCGTCCAGCCCCATCGACGAGCACACGGTCCAGACGCCGGCGAAGCGCCGCAGCAACTCCGGGGGGGCCGCGCCCGGGCCGAGGAGCCGCGCGCCGGTTCCCTTGAGCTTTTTGGGGCCGAGGTAGGTCCGGCGCCCCTTGGCCAGGGCGAACGGGTGCGCCTTCACGAACACGCGCCCGGGCCCGTATTCCGCGAGGGCCGTCCTGAGCATGACCTCGAACGACGCGTTGCGGCCGGTTCCGAGCCCGGCCCGGAGCACCGAGGTGTCGTTGCGGGTCTGGTCGACGAGCAGCACGCACTTCCCGGGATCGGCGTCCTCGGGCAGCGCCGCCGGGGCTTCGCCGGACGGGTTGTACTTATTGATGCCGAGATCGTTGAGCCGCCGCAGCAGGGAGACGGTTTTCTCCCGCAGTTCCCCGTCGAACCACGAAGTGTCGGTCAGGTACCGCTCCAGATCCGAGCCCGAGAAGGGATCGTAAAAAATGCCGTGCCGGTCGACGACCATGGACAGGAAATCATAGCGGTCCAGCGCGTATTCCGGCAAGTCGGTCGCGTAGGTCTTGATGAAGCCGTCCTCCAGGGCGCAGTACGGCAGTTCGCGCGCGGCCGCATAATCCATGGCCTTGCGCGCGGTTTTCTTGTTGCCCCAGCCGACCGCGGTCTTCTCCTCCAGGCCGTCGAGGAAGAGGTCGAGGTTGCGGATCCGGGAAATGCCCTTGCTGAAGATGACCGCGTGGCGGACGCCGCCTATGCCCATCCTCTCCATGGAGTTGAGGATGGTCGTCTCGATGCCCTCGTCCGTGTAGAAGTTCCCTTCCACGCAGGCGTGCTTGTTGAGGATCTTAACCAGCAGATCGACGTGCTTCGGCTGCGGGGGAACGGGATTCGTCCAGAAGGCGTCGAGCTTGGGCATGTCGACCTTCATGATCGAATCCATGAACCCCTTAACCGCCAGGCCTTCCCCGCAGTAGATCGCGCTGCCGAGGGCGATGGTGGGACGGGAGCTCATCAGGGCCAGGATGCCCATGGTCGAATTCACGACGACGCAGCCCGCGGCCGGCGCGACGAGCTCGTTGGTGCCCTCGGCGATGAAGACGACCCGGTCTTCGATGCCCAGGGCCCGCGCCAGATTGTTCGTGTAGCTGCGCAGGTTCAGGAACGAGCTTTCCAGGGGATGCTGCTTGATGAGCAGCACCGTGTCCGGATCGGCGCACCGCTTGAACGAGCTGCAGACGATTTCGATGGACTCGAGCACGTCCCGGAAGGGGGACGCGCAGACGATCTGGGCGTCGGTGGACAGCTGCAGCGGGAAAATGAAGTACCTGCGGCCGCTCTCCCTGAGCCGGGCGATTGCGGCCAGGTCGTCCTCGCCGTGGATCATGCCCCTCAGGGCGTGCAGCGCCCAGCCGGAGATCTCGTAGCAGACCTTGTGCGGGCGGTGCCAGAAGAACCAGAAGAAGAACGGGGTCAGGAACAGGATGCCGGTGTAATAGTTGATGGCCAGGAACACGCGGTGCCGCATCGGGTTCGGCAGCGGGACCGTGTCCACCGCCTGCTCCCTGAGCCCGAACTCCCGGCTGAGGAACTTGGCGGTCTCCTTCCGGCCGTTCATGCTTTTGAGGAGCTTGAGGGCGCCCTCGTAGATCCGGGGGACGGACGAGTTGGCGTTGACCCCGTTTTTCTCGAGCACCACCCAGCCCGGGCGGATATAGCCCTCCTCGAACACCCACACGCGCACCTGGAAAATCTCGGCGAGAGCCCTGACCGGGCTGTGGTACGGGCGCCTCTCCCCGTAGAGGACGACGTCGGTCACGCCGTACCGGGCGATCTCGTCCCGCAGGTACAGGCTCCATTCGTCCAGGCTGCCGGTGAAGGCGTCGGCGCGGAAGCGCCGGTTCAGCAAATCGCCCCCGTTGAGGGCCACGGTGCGGGAAGCGAAGCCGCGGCGGCGCAGCTCCTCGCTGAAGGTGTGGAAGAAGGGACCGTGCGGGCCCTGGAGAAACAAAAACGACCGGGCCGACTTCCGGCCGGGGTGCCTCGCGGCCCCGGATTTGTCGGTCTGGTTCGGTTTGATCCCTTTGGAGGCATGGACGATGTTTTTCGCCTCGCCGCGGTTTTCTGTCATGTTCGCTTGTCTTATTAAAATCTGCCGAGATACCGGTCCGCCGCGGCGGCGCGGCCGGGAGCCGGCTGACGGGCCGGTACGCGAATATGCCGGCCGACTTCCCCTCCCGCGGGGTTCCGGGCGGAGCGCCCGTAAACCTCCCCGTTACACAATTTTAACACAAAAATAAAATTATTATAACCTTATTTCAACGCCGCCAGAAAAGTCCCAGGATCTTTCTGCGGATGAAGCGGTACCCGTAGAGAATATTGTTCCTCCGGCTCGGCCGGCTGCGCGTCAGGAAGGCGCAGATCTCCTCGGCCCGGCTCGCTCTTTTCTTTTCCCAGAAATAATATTTCGGATAGAGCAGGAGCGCCCCGGCGACGAGTTCCTCCAGGGTCAGTCCGACGGAGTTCCGGCGCTCGCAGGGCTGCAGATCCTCGGTGAGGCCCCAGCCCGCGTAGAACGGCAGGCCGTAGGTGCAGACCTTTTTGCCCCTCAGCAGGGCGTCGAACCCGGCGAGCGAGCTGATTGTGTGAACCTCGTCCGCGGCGGCGGCGAGGGAAAGCGTTTCGTACTGTCCGGCGCACACCAGATCGGCGAGTTCCCCGGCGAGCGGCCCGGGGTCGCGCGCCGCGGCGTCGCCCCTGTTCCCGCTCAGGATGTCCGGGTGGATCTTGAAGACGATGTAGGCGTCCGGGTTCTTTTCCCGCACGGCTTTGAGCAGGCCCAGGCTGTCGAAGCCGCAGCCCGATTTGAGGATCGAGGCGTCGTCGTCGACCTGTCCGACGACCAGCAGCACTTTCCGGCCGGGCGCGGATCCCCTGATCTCCTCGATCTCGGGCACGGCGGCCGGGGAACCGCCCTGCCGGTACTTGGTGACGCGGTTCGCGGCGATGAAGTCAATCAGGTTGCGGGCCCGGATCATGACGTCGTCGTAGCAGGAGACGTTCTTTATGTCCCGCAGGATTTTTTCCAGATCCGACTCCGCCGTGGCGTCGTAGTAGATCCCGGAGCAGTCGAAAGCCAGGGAATAGGGATAGTAAAAATCGCTGCCGAGGCCGTTGGATCTGATGAAGGCGTCCTCGGCCAGAATGAACGGCTTCCCCTCCGCCCTGATCTGCTCGAACCGGGCGCCGATCTTGGGGTGTTTGAGTCTGGAGGCCCAGAAAAGGAAGACGGGCGAGTCGTCGTCCGGGACGGCGGCCGGGTCCTCCCCCCGCCGCTCCGCCGCGGCGGCGACGGCGCTGTCGGCGAGCGCGGGGCCGAAGGCCTGCAGATAAGACGCCAGCATGTACCTTTTCCACAAGGTGCATCCTACTGGTTGTATCCGGTGCATAAAAACACCCTCCGAAAAGACCGCGGCGGGCGGAAACCCGCCCGGCGGTTACTTGTGATCTTTGGCGGCGTCGATGAAAGCCTGCTGGGCGCTCTCGGAACCCGCTCTCTGCGCCTCGGAGACGAGTTTGAGGGCCTTTTCGAAGTCCCCGGCTTTCACCGCTTCCTTGATCATATTGTTATACATGTCCTCGGTCTCCTTCATCATGGGAGGCAGGGACTGCTTGTTTTCCGCGTCGCCCGCAAACGTGAGGTTGGAGCTGCCGGCCCTCTCGAGATTGGTGCCGCTGATGTCGCTGGAGTTTACCAGCGAATTGCCCTTGCTGTCGGTCGAGATGACCGCCGTGGTGCCCTCGCGCTGCGACGAGACGGAATAAACCTCGCCCGACGCGAGCACGACGTCCTCCTGCCGGTTCGATTCCTCTCCCCCTATGCCCAGGGCTCCGGTGAGCGGTCCCCCGATCAGCGGGCCGTCGAGATAACTGAGGAGGTTGTCCGTGGTGCTCGTCTCGTCGTGCCGGAAATTGAAGCCGATCGTCACGGCCCCGATCGGCGAGTGCGGAATCAGCATGTCCGGCATGTCGGGAACGTCGAGCTGCAGAGCCTTGGCTCTCTTGACCGCGGGATGCATGATCGGCGTCGACTGGGACAGCTCCGCCGAAGTCGTGTAGACGACCATGTACGCCAGCTCGCGGCCCGGCTGGGCCGACGCGTTGTTGATGATTATCTTGGTGCTGAGCGTGCCGTCGCTGATGGGGCTTTCCCGGTACTTGAACGCGTTGGGCTTGACCGTGCTTATGAGCCGTCTGGAGCCGTTGTAGAAATCGATCCTCGGTTTGAAGGTGGTGTTGATTATGGCCGACTCGACCTGAACGCTCAGGTACGTGGTGTTGATGGGGATCTGGAATATCTTGAAGAAACTCTTGCCCGTCGGGAAATTAAACGCCTGGGCTTCTTTGATGTCGAAAAGAAACTCTTTCTCGAACGACTTGGTCACGTTTATGATCTGACCGTTGAATATGTCGCCCCCGCAGCACGGTTCCGCTTCGGCAATCTGCTCGTTGGCCTCCTCCATCGAAAGGAAGGAGGGGGACGGCTTCAAAAAAATATCTTTAACTTGAGAACAGCCGTTCGACAATACAGCGCAGGCGGCGAGGAGCCCCGCGGAAAGAACAAACTTGAACATGTATCCTCCGGTTATGATTTGTTTATTCTAACTCATAAGAGAGTATTTTTCAGAATTTGTTTTGCCGTTTTATTTTTTTAGGCGCGGGCCCGGGTCCCCGCGGCGCCCGGTCCCGGCGCGGCGAAATTAACCCGCGGCGCGCGCCCGGTTCGGGATATAATGGGAAACGGGCTCCGGACGGACGGAGCCCGGGGAGCGGCGCATTGAACGAATACCTGAGGGTCGAAGAAAAAATCGGGCGCATCGAAACGGAACTGAAGCGGCTCGGGCTCTGGGACGCCGCGCGGCCGGACGAGGAAGCTTTCGCCTCGGGCGTCCCGTTCGGCATGGACGCGATGGAATTTCACGTCTGGCTGAGGTACGTGCTGATCGAAAGGTTCCGCGCCATCGTCGCGAGCCGGGGCCCCCTGCCCCGCGAGGTCAGGATCTTCCCGTACGCGGCCGTCGTCTACCGGGGCCGGCTCCGGGAACACCGGGAACTGCTGCGGGCCATCCGCGAACTCGACGATCTGTTCGGCGGCGGTTAGCCGCGCCGCGCGGCGGACCCGCGGCCCCGGACGGGCGGACGCGGCAATCCCGCGCCGGGACGCCGCTTCGGGAAATTTTATTCGCGCAAAAAAAAATTCTCCGGACGGAGAAGAAGCTGAGGGCGGAAACCGACCCGGCTCAGGAACCGTAGTTCTTAAGCGCTGCTTTGGGGACGCGTTCCGCGAAGGATCGGACGATCGAATCAGAACTGCATGAACTCGTCGTGGGAATACGGATCGAATTCCGGGTTGATTTCCTTCAAGTCGCGGATCAGTCTCAACCTGCGGGTGATGCGCTCAATGTCGCGCCAGCGGCTTTTCTTTTCCCTGGCTTTGACTTTGGTTCCGTTATCCGTCCCCTCAATCGCCGCCGACAGTTCCGCAGCCGCAGCCTCGCCGTTAGGATCACTCATAATCGAACTCCCCTCAGTTTCGGATCAGACTAAGCACATAATGGCCCAAGAAAAGTTTTTTATCAATCGCGATATCGTGAATATCAAAGCCTTTTCATATTTTTAAGAACAAAACGCCTCTTTTCTCGTTCAAAACAATACGGCGCTCACACATTTAAAAAAAAGACTGACGCCCGGAACCGCGCTCCCGTGCGCCGTCCGGGCTCTGCGGGCCGCCGGCCGCGGGCCGAAAAAGACCCCTTTCCGCCGGCAAAAAGCCCCCGGCCCCGTCCTCTCCCGGCGCCCGAACCCGCGGGTAAAAATCCCGGCGGGCCGGCCTTCGCGAAGACGACAGTCAGACAAAAAAAAAGGAGAAAGATTTCTCTTTCTCCTTCCGCTTGACTAAGCTGCTTTAGGCAAAGTCCTTAGGACTGTTACCACCAGGCTTCAACCTGAGTACCGAGGGTGAACTGGTAGTCGTCGCCGTCGTCGTTCTTGTTCGAGTAACCGACCGACCAGCTGTCGGAGAACTGGTCACCGGTGATGTAGGAAGCGTAGAACCTGATGGCCGGACGGGTCCAGAAGCCCTTACCCGGGGTGAACTGCTGAGCCAGGGTGACCTTGAAGGCATCCGGGTTCTCGATGGACTCGTCGGTTACCCAGCCGGTGGTCTTCATCTGCGAGTAGCCTAACTCAAGAGTCGTACGGGTGTACTCGGTCCACTTGTACTCGGGACGTAATACGATGCTGTATTCCCATCCGGAGCGGGTGTAGGTCCAGGAGGCGCAGAACTTGTGAGCGTCGCCGCTGTTCAGGTAAGCCCACAGGAAGCTATAGCCTAAACCGAAGTTACCCCAGTCTAAAGTACCCCAGTCGATCAGACGAGTACCCTGAAGCTTGATGTCCGGAGTGTAGTTGTCGCCGGCGTGGTTCTTGTAGGCGCCCACGTAGCCGAAACCGTTGGTACCCCACTGCAGTACGAAGTGGTTCATCAGCTGGAGGTTGCCGTCGAAGAAGCCGTTGCCGTAGCCGTGGTCTAAGGTGATCAGCACGCCCGAGTCAGCCTGGGTGGTGCGCCTGTCGCTGCCGGTGGCGGTTCTGGACTGTTCGGAAATGGCCGGGAACGCGTAGATTACGGAAGCGTCCAGGGTACCGAAGCCGACCGGAATCGCGTTCCAGCGGGCGTCGATCTTGTAGACGTTACGGTTGTAATCGGCGGTGCCGTCGTTGGCCCACTTGATGACGGCGAAGTTCAGGTTACCGAGCTTGGTGTTACCGAAGGTAAGGTCAATGTTCTCGATACCGGCACCGTAACCAGAGTTGTTCAGGTAGTAGAAGTCCATGATGTGGATATCTTTTCTCTGGTAGAACCTCTTACCGGCCCAGATGGAGTAGCCGAGGTCGGTGTCATACTTGGAGTACAGCTCACGGAGAGAAGTACGCTGACCGGACCACGGGTCGCCGGCGGGCTTCGACGGGTCAGCGCCTACGCCCTGCCAGGAGTCGCCCTGCAGGTCCCGGATGCCTTCGGTGGTGCCGTAAGCTACCAGGGTGTTGATGGAGAATTTCGAACCGGCCTTGTTGTAGAGTTCCTGGGTCAGGGCAAGTTCGGCATAGGTGTCGCACTCGTCACCGAGACGACCTACCTTGTGGCCGTCGGCGCCGGTACCGAGGCAGTAAACCTCGCCACCGTCAAAGTTAAGCTGGGCGCCCGCTCTGGCGTAGCCATGGAAGTCAACGGCTGAAGCGGTTACTGTACCCGCGGCAAAAGCAACACCTGCTGCTAACGGAAGCCAATTAATCTTCATAATAATCCCTTCTTATCATTAAAGTTAAAGTTATTAAACGTTAAACTCCGATTTGCCGCAATCGGGATAGACGCCCGGCGCGCAAATCGATTAGGTACATTATACTTACCGAGCAACAAAAATGGAATTGATCAATGTCACATAAATTCAATTTTCACGCTTATCCGTGAAACTTTTTTGAATTTGTCTAAACAGTATTATATTCCGTTATTTTGTGAAAATCCGATATTATATCCCGCATATTTTTCCCGATTCGCCTTTTTGCGGGCGATTATACTGTTATACATAAATGTATATTCGCGCCGCTAAAACGTTTTCGCGCTCCGGAAACGAATTTGGCAAATAATTATTTTTGTGATATATATCTCAATATTTGTAATATACAGGTAACGGTTTTTGGCCTTTTACGCCTTTTTTCCGCGCTTTTTTGTCCCCGAAATTTGCTCTCGAGCACATTTTTCGTCCGGTTTCCGAACCGTCCGCCGCGCCGCGGGAAATTTTTGCGGGCTTCCGGAGGGCGTTTCCCCGTCCGGCGGCGTTCCCGGACGCCCCGCCGGAACTTTTCCTTCCTTCTTTATACGCGATTCGCGCGCGGGCCGCGCGCCCGGCTTCGCGGCCGCCCGAAACGGTCAGTCCCGGAGCCGGTTCTCCTCGAAGAAGCTTTCGAGTATCAGGACGGCCGACGCCGAGTCGACGTTGCCTTTGGTGAGTCCCCGGGAACCCCGGCTGCCGTAAAGGTACTCGCGGGCCGACTTGGTGGTCAGCCGCTCGTCTTTGAAAACGACCCGGAGCCCGGATTGGGCGGCGAGGCGGTTGCCGAATTTTTTCGCCCTGAAGGTCACTTCCTGGTAAGTGCCGTCCATGTTCAGGGGCAGCCCCACCACGATCAGATCGGGCTCCCACTCGGCGAGGAGCTTCCCGAGGCCCTCCGGCGCCGGTATGCCGTCCCTGGCCTTAAGCGCCGGGAGCATGCTCGCGGTCCCCGTCAGTTCGCTCCCCACGGCCACGCCGATGCTCGAAGTCCCGAAATCGAACGCCAGGACCGTGCCCGATCCCCGCTTTTTCCCGTTCATGGCGCCGCCTTCAGCCGCGGCCGAGCGGCGTGACGGACACTTCGCGCGCGGCGTCGTTGAAACCGCCGATGTAGCCCGTGCGCCGGTTGGGCCCGGCCAGGCGCAGCGGGATCACGGGGCTGTAGTTCTTGATCGACTCGTAGCAGAATTTGCCCGCCAGATCGTACAGTTTTTCCGGCGCCGCGTTGGAAATCATGACGGTGTTGAGCTTGTTGTTTTTTCTCCACCGCAGCAGCTCGCCGAGCCTGATGCTCTGGGTCTCGGTCAGCTTTCTCTCGCCTATCGCCACCTCGTCGATGACGAGGAGCCGGTTGGTCTGCAGGCTCTGCGCGAAATCGTTGTATTCCTTCGCGGTTTCGTAAGAGCTCAGGGACTGGAGCCGCGCGTTGATCGAGTCCCACTGCATGAAGATGAATTCCACCAGGTAGCGTCTCATGATCTCGTGGGCCATGCTGCCGGCGAGCATGGACTTTCCCACCCCGTAGCCGCCGTAGATCCACACCAGCGAGCCGCCCGTGTACAGGGCCCCGGTTGCGGTGTCCCTGAACCCCTGCTCGTAAAGCTCGAATCTGTCGCACCAGGTCCTGGAGAACTCGACGTGGCTCCGGTACTCCGGGCTGAACGTCAGATCCATGTTCCGGTATTCCCAGTACTGGTTTATCTCGCAGTTCCTGGTCAGGTACTCGATCCTCTTCCGGCGCTCCCGGTCCTGCAGCTCGCGGAGCTCCTTAAGGGCGTTGTCGCTGTAGATTTTCTGGATGTCCTCGTAGGACGGGATTCTGGATCCGGTGGCCGCCTCGACTTCCCGGGTGATCTCGTCGAGTCTCCGCTTGTCGACTTTTTTGCCGAGAAGGGTGTCGGACACCAGCTCGAATATCCGGTTAAACAGTTGTTCTTTCGCGTCAGCCATACAAGTCTCCTCCGCCCGTCTCCGGGCGCGCGGCCCGGGACACCGTTTTCAGTATATCACATCGCCCTCCCGCGCGCCCGGGGAACCGGGAACGCGTTCCCGCGGATCCCGTTCCGGGTCCGCGGGCCGTGATCCGGCCCCGCGCGCCCCGCGGCGCAAAAAGTATATAATAAAAGGAAGATATCGCGTTTTAACCGTGGCCGGGAACGGCAGAGGGGATCATGGACACACTGACGGCGCTCATCATCGCCAAAAACGAGAGTTCCAACATCGCGGACTGCGTGGAGTCGCTGCGGGAGGTCGCCGGCGAGATCATCGTGCTCGACGGAGGCAGCGCCGACGGCACCGCGGAATTCGCCGAAAAGCTGGGCGCCCGGGTGATCCGCGACGGGAACTGGGAGGGATTCGGCAGACAGCGGCAGAAGCTGCAGGGATACGCCCGGACGGACTGGTGCCTGTGGCTCGACGCCGACGAGAGGCTGACCCCGGAGCTCGCCGCCGAGATCAGGGAATTCGTCGCCAAAGCGTCCCCCAACGAAATCCTGAGCATTCCGCGGCTCAACCACGTCTTCGGCATCAGGGTAAAGCACTGCGGCTATTACCCGGACCGGGTTCTGCGCGTCCACAATCGCGCCCACACGGGGTACAACGACAGCGCGGTGCACGAAAAGCTTATCCTCAGGCCCGACAGCGCGGTGGTGAACGCCCGGAACGGCATGCTGCACTACACCTACCGGACCTGCCGGGCGATGTTCGAAAAGCAGATCAAGTACTGCGACGAATGGGCCGCGGCCCGCTACGCCAAAACCGGCCGGGGATGCCTGGCGGCGACCCCCTTTCTGAAGGCCGGCTATTCCTTTTTCCGCACGTACTGCCTGCAGGGCGGATTCCTCGACGGCAGGATCGGATTTTTCATTTCCGCGAGCACGGCATGCTATACTTTCAACAAGTATCTCATCCTGTACCAGCTGGCCATGCGGGACGCCCATAACAAAACCGACGGAGCACACTCATGACACAAAGCAGCGACGGCGCGGCGGGCCTGCCGGCCAACGTGACGCGCACGGGGAAACGCATCTTCGAAACCAACGGCGGCTCGGAGGAGGAAAGGGAAGCGGCGCGGGAGTGCCTCGCCTCCCTGCCGGAAAAGCCCCGCTGCGACTTCAAATCCGTCTGCCACGTCAATCTCGCCCGGGGCTTCCGGGGCGGGGAGAGACAGACGATCCTGCTCGTCAGGTACCTGTATCGGATCAATCCGGAGCTGCGCCAGTTCCTGGTGTGCCGCCGGAACAGCGAGATCCCGGCCTACGTCTGGGACGTCCCCAACCTCACCGTCATCGAGGTTAAAAACGAGCTGTGCGGCCACCGGATCCTCGGCACGCGCGCGGACGTGATCCAGGCGCACGAGGCGAAGGCGGTGCATTTCGCCGCCGTCCACCATTTCCTGTACAAGACCCCCTACGTCATCACGCGCCGGGTTCCGCAGTCCGTAAAAAACACGGCCTTCAACCGCTACAGCTTCGGCATGGCCGCGTTCGTCGTCTCCGTGTCCGGGGCGATCCGTGAAAGCGTCATAAGAAGCTTCGGGGCGAGCCTCAACCTGAGTGGCCGGCTGCCCGTCGTCTGGGACGTTTTCTGCGGCGAGCCGGGGGATCCCGCCGAGACGGCGCGGATCCGGGCCGAACTGAAGGGCGGTCCCGTCTTCGGCCACATCGGGGCCCTGGTGGACGTGCACAAGGGCCAGAAAGTGTTCATCGGGGCCATCCGGAAACTGGTTAAGGAATACCCGGACGCCGTGTTTATTTTTCTGGGCGCCGGGGCCGACGAGGCCGAATTCAGACAACTCACCGCGGATCTCCCGCAGGTGAAATGGCTCGGGTTCAAAAAGAACGTCTCCGACTACATCGACGCCATGGACTTCTTCGTGTTCCCCTCGCGGACCGAAGGCCTGGGATCGGTTCTCCTCGACGTGATGGACCACGGCGTGCCCGTGATCGCCTCGAACGTCGGCGGGATCCCCGAGATCGTCCGCGACCGCGACACGGGCCTCCTGTTCGCGAACGGGGACAGCGAAGATCTCCGCCGGGCGATCGGGACGCTGCTCGGCGATCCTCAATTGGCGAGGAAAATAGCGGAAAACGCCCGGGCGAGTCTCGTAAAATTCCGGCCCGAAACCGGCGCCGCGCGCTACGCGAAGCTTTACAACGAAATTACCGGCAGGACGGCGGGAAACAAATGACCGACAACAACAACGGCAAAGCGAACGGGGCGACCCCGGAGAAAAAGGAGGTCTACCACTCCAAGGCCCAGACCGATCCCCACGTCACGGCGGAGATGCTCAAGCCCAGGTACTGGCCGCTGTGGCTTTTGTCCTTCGTGATGCGGCTGTTCGTTCTCCTCCCCTATCCCGTCTTCATGATCCTCGGCCGGATGCTCGGCCGCCTGGCCATGTACATCCAGCCCCGCCGGAAACGCATCACCGAACAGAATTTCCGCCTGGCTTTCCCGGATATGGGCGACGACGAGATCCGGAGGCTGACCAACGAGCATTTCGCCAACTGCGGCATGGGGATATTCGAGACCGCCATGGCGTGGTACTGGCCGGAATGGCGCATGAAAAAGCTCGTGCACATCGACGAGACCGAACTTAAGAAAGCCCGGGAGCTGGCCGAATCCGGCAAGGGCATCGTGGTGCTCACCTGCCATTTCGTGACCCTGGAGCTGATGGCCCGGATATACGGCACCAACATCAAAAGGGGCGTGGGCGTGTACCGTCCCAACGACAACCCGGTGATGGAGTACATGCAGGTGAAGGGGCGGATCAGATCCAACCTTTACCTGGTCGACCGCAAGGAGGTCAGACCCGTGGTCAAGGCGCTGCTGAAGGGCCTGCCGATCTGGTACGCCCCGGATCAGGATTACGGCAAAAAGCTGCCGCACGTGTTCGCCCCCTTCTTCGCGGTGAAGGACGCGGGAACGGTGACGGGAACGGCGGGCTTCGCCAAGGTGAGGAACACCGTCGTGCAGCCCTCCTACACCATCCGCCTGCCCAAATTCAAGGGCTACCGGCTGGCGGTCAAAGATCCGCTCGAGAATTTCCCGACCGGCGACGACGTCGCGGACGCGACGGCCTGCAACAAAGTGATCGAGGCGATGATAAGCGAGGCCCTGCCCCAGTACATGTGGCTGCACCGCCGCTTCAAAACCACCCCGGACGGCTCGGAAAGGTATCACGGCATCTGACGCCCGGAACGCCGGGCCGGCAGCGCGAAGGATAAACCGGCCCGCTTCTTCGTTTCCTTCGTTTCCTTCATTTCCTCCTTTACTTCTTTCTTCCTGTCTCTCCTTTTTATCTATCTTTTCTTATCCCTATCTTTATCTTTATCTTTACCGTTCCCTTCTTCTCTTCGTTTCCGTCCGCGGCTTCGGGACAATCCCGCCCCGTCTTTATCGGCGTTTTCCCCGCGCGGCGGAGTTCCGCGCGCCAAAAATATCTCCCGAATAATATTTCTTTGGATAAGAAGGGATTATTATATGAAGATTAATTGGCTTCCGTTAGCAGCGGGTGTTGCTTTTGCCGCGGGTACGGTAACCGCTTCGGCCGTCGACTTCCACGGCTACGCCAGAGCGGGCGCGCAGCTTAACTTCGACGGCGGCGAGGTCTACTGCCTCGGCAACGGCAAGGACGGCCACAAGGTGGGCCGGCTCGGCGACGAGTGCGACACCTACGCCGAGCTTGCCCTGTCCCAGGAACTCTACAACAAGGCCGGCTCGAAATTCACCATTAACACCCTGGTCGCCTACGGTACCCCCGAAGGCAATAAGGATCTCCAGGGCGACTCCTGGCAGGGCGTGGGCGGTCAAGGCCCCTGGGACGGCCAGCGCACTTCGCTCCGCGAGGTTTACTCCAAGTACGACACCGATCTCGGGTATTCCATCTGGGCGGGCAAGAGGTTCTACCAGAGAAAAGACATCCACATCATGGATTTCTACTACCTGAACGATTCGGGCTATGGCGCGGGTATCGAGAACATCGACCTTACCTTCGGCAACACCAAGCTCGGCAACCTGAACTTCGCCGTCATCAAGTGGGCCAACGACGGTTTTACTGACACACCTGTCGATCCCACAGACGAGTACAACCGTAACGTCTACAAACTGGACGTCCGCTGGAACGCGATTCCGGTCGGCTTCGGCACCCTGGACGCCGCCGTGATCTACGCGTTCCCCGCCGTTACCGACCAGACGAGAAAAGGCTTCCCGGGAAACAAAAGAGTAAACCAGGCCGACTCGGGCGTGCTGATTACCCTGGATCACGGTTACGCCGACGGCTTTTTCGACGGCAGCCTCCAGCTGATGAACCACTTCGTCTTCCAGTGGGGCACCAACGGTTTCGGCTACGTGGGCGCCTACAAGAACCACGCCGGCG
>CAZFNS010000013.1:51855-54383 GCA_964520475.1 uncultured Enterobacterales bacterium | reverse complement strand
TCCGGCGCGGCGGTTTCTTCCGCTTCTTCCGGCGCGGCGGCCGCTTCCTCTTCAGGAACCGCGGGCGCTTCGGGCTCCGGGGCCGGAGCGGCCGGCTCGGGAGCCGGCGGCACGATCGGCGCGCTCTTGCGGCCGTGGTGCTCCTTAAGCCGCGCCTCGATGTCCGTGATGACCTTGCTCTGGGTGGATCTGAGGATCATGCGGTTCGACTGGTCGTAGGTGAAGTAGCTCCAGATCCAGTCCATGAACACGAAGAACTTGTTCTTGACGCCGAGAATGGAGATAAGGTGCACGCCCATCCACAGCACCCAGGCGAAGAAACCGGCGAACTTCCAGCCGCTTATCTCGGCCACGGCCTTGTTCTTGCCGATGGTCGCCATGCAGCCGAGATCCTTGTAGCGGAACTGTTCCGGCGGCTCGCTCCTCTCCATGGCGAGCAGGTTTTTCGCGAGCAGCGTGCCCTGCTGGATCGCCGCCTGCGCCATCTGGGGATGGCCGTTCGGATAGCCGGGATCGCCCGACATGCAGGCCACGTCGCCGATGGCGAAGATGTTCTTGAAGCCCTTCACCCGGTTGTACTCGTCGACGGCGATGCGGCCGCCGCGCACCTTGACTTCCGGGGGCAGGCCGTCGAGCTTGTTGGCGACGACGCCGCCCACCCAGATGATGTTCCTGGTGCCAATGCTGCTTCCGTCGCTCATGAGCACCTGGTTGTTCTTGTAGTCGGTCACGAAGGTGTTCAGCTTGACCTCGACGTTCATCTGCTCGAGGAACTCCTTGGCCTTTTCCGAAGAGGACTCGGACATGCCGGCGAGCAGTCTCTTGCCGCCCTCAATCAGGTAAATGTGGACCTTGGAGATATCCATGTCGGGATAGTCCTTCGGCAGCACGAAGCGTCTCATCTCCGAGATCGCCCCGGCGATCTCCACGCCGGACGGGCCGCCGCCGACGATGACGATGTTGAGGAACTCGGAGCGCTCCTTTTCGTCCGAGCAGGTCACGGACCGCTCGAAGCTCGCGAGCAGGGTGTTGCGCAGGCCCATCGCCTCCGGCACGGTCTTCATCGGGATCGCCCATTCCTCGACGTTCGCGTTGTTGAAGAAGTTGGTCTTGGTGCCGTTGGCCAGGACGAGGTAGTCGTAGTCGAACTTGCCGATCGACGTCTGGATGCTGTTCTTTTCCGGATAGATGTAGGTCAGCTCGGCCATTCTGAAGTAATAGTCCCTGCGGTCCTCGAACAGTTTCCGGTACGGGAAGGAAATGGCGCTCGGATTGAGACCGGCCGTGGCGATCTGGTAAATCAGCGGCGGGAACTGGTGATAGTTGTTCTTATCGACCAGCACCACCTGGAAATTTGATTTTCTGAGCCCCTGGGCGATCCTCAGCCCGCCGAAGCCGCCCCCGACGATGACCACGCGCTTCTTGCCGTTGCGTTCTATATTAAAACTCATGTGAACTCCGCAATAATTACTGCTAACATACCCCGGTCGTCACGACCCTGAGCGGTCCCGACCCGAAATCCCCGCGCCCGGACGCGCCCGGCGCTAGAAACCCACCTGAAAAAATATCCTTATCGCCACCACCGCGAGCGCGAGCGCCAGGATCGCCAGGCTCGTGCCGTAGAGGAGGTGATCCCGGTACTGGTTGCGCGGCTTCTGCCCGGCCTTGACTTTCTTGAGGGCCAGGACCACCACGTAGAAACGCGCGACCGTGGACAGAACGAACGCCGTGCCGGCGACCATCACCACAAAGGCCAGCGCCGAGAACATCGACCCCAGCAGCATGTCGTCGAACAGGTACCTGATGCAGAAGGAGAGCAGCAGGAGACCCAGTCCGGCCGCGATGCCGATCAGGGCGTAAAACATGACCTTGGTGTTTTCGGCGATATAGTCGCTGAAGCTGTAGAGCTCGGCCTTGAGCAGCGCCTTGTCCGTGCTGCGGATTACCCGCGGCAGCATCCGGAAGGCCACGGCCACGCAGGCGATGGAAAACGCCACCAGCGAAAACTCGATGACGCCCGGGCAGAACAGCGCCCCGAACAGGAGCAGCAGCGCCGCGCCGCAGACGGCCGCGTAGCGGTCGATTTTCTTCCGCGCGAGCCCCGCCACGTAATCCAGCGTCTTGGCGACCTTGCTTTCCTCGCCGAGGCCGGGCTTGGCACCGTCCTCTTCGTCTTCGTCCCCGTCTTTGTCTTCGCCCTTGCCGCCGCCGGAGTCCGCCTCGGCGGCCTTGCCGCTTTCTTCGGGCGCCGCCGCGGGGGTTTCCCCGGCCGCGGCTTGCGGAGCCGCCTCACCGGCGGGCTCTTCCGGCGCCGCCGTTTCCTCTTCCGCGTAGCCGGGTTCCCCGTCGTACTCCGGGGAAACGATCTCTTCCTCCGGCTCCGGCTCGGGCTCGGCCGGGCGCTCGACCCGGGCCGCGGCCGACTTGTCCACGGCCTTGCGGATCAGCGAGGCGATGCCGCCGCCCAGGGCCGCCCCCGCGAAGGGGTTGGGAGCCCGGGGGGCCGGCGGGGTTTCTTCTTCGGGTTC
>CAZFNS010000013.1:39763-51755 GCA_964520475.1 uncultured Enterobacterales bacterium | reverse complement strand
TTTCTTCTTCGGGTTCGGGTTCGGGTTCCGGCTCGGGTTCGAACTCGGGTTCCGGCTCCGGCTCGGGCTCGAACTCGGGTTCCGGTTCCGGTTCCGGCTCGGGCTCCGGCTCGGGTTCCGGTTCCGGCTTGAGTTCGAACTCGGGTTCCCGCTCCGGCTCGGGCTCGGGCACGAGCCGCTCTCCGAAACCGGCGGACCCGAAATCGAGGGTCCTCGACTCGTCCTCGTACAATTCGTCGGCGAATTCGGTCAGGGGCTCGCGCTCGGGGGTCGCGGCCGCGCGGCCGCGCGCGTCTTCGGGGGCGTCCTCGAAAACCTCGCCGAGGTCGAGCGCGGCGTCTTCCTCCGCGAAAAGATTTTCCTCATCCTCGACGACGGGCTCGGAGGTGATTTCGGCGAATTCGCCGGCCCCGCCGTCCTGCCCGGTCGTGAACACCACGTTGTTGTTCGCGTCGGTGGTTCTGGTCGCGCCGGTGCTGCTGTAAAAGCCCGATGACTGCGGTTCCTTCGGAGCGGAGGAACCGTCGCGCACCAGACGCGCGCCGCAGTTCTCGCAGAAGACCGCGTCGTCGTCCCATTCTGAATTACAAACCTGACATCTCATAGCTTTGCTTTCTCCCGCCGCGACCGGGCCCGGATCGGGGCCGCTCCCGGCAACATTCCGTCCGGGCCGCGCTTTTCCGGGGGATGTTTTATCAGACCCGCGCCCGGCCGGCGCTTCCGCCGGCGCCGGGACGCGCTCCCGCGCTTTTAAACCCGGTAAGAAACAACCGCCGGAGCCCGGCTCCGACATCGCGGAGCGGGCGCGTCCCGGCGGAGAATCATTCCATTTATTAAATTATGAATATATCCCGGGCGCTTGCCAACAAAACGGGGGAAAATTTGGACAAATATTCCACTGCGCCCGCATTTCTGACGGGGGCCCGCGCCGGGCCCCCGGGCGGGCCCCGGCGTTTGCGGACAACCCGCCGGGATTTGTACGGTTGCGCCGCTTTCACCAGAGGCCCGCGAGCCGGGCCGCGTTCCGTTCCGCGGCGCCCTGCCGGTCCCCCGCGTTGAGCGGGTGTTTCTCCCCGGTGAGCTCGCCGAGCGACGCGCCGGGTTCGGGGAGCGCCCCGGCGCTTTTCAGCGTATCCGTCCACTCGCTCAGGTCGAGGCCGCTCAGATCCGCGTCCGCGAGCTCGTCGAGGCCGAGGCCCGCGCAGCCCGCGCCCCCGGGCGCGATCTGCCCCATCACGACGCGCGCGAGCGGGGAGTTGAAGCAGCAGTAGTCGTTCGTGTATTCGAGGCACTCGCCGAGGATCCGCCGGGTGCACCTCCTGCCCGCGTAAACGCACGAGCCGAGCTTGAGTTTTATCGAGGTTCGCACCTCGGCCGGGCGGCAGGAGGTGACGATTTCCTTCAGGGTTTCGGCGAGCCGGTACGCGACGTACGCGGCCAGCACGCCCTGCATCGCCCCGAGGATCGCGGGGTTTATCTCGAGCGCGGCGATGCCCTCCTCCCCGACCGTTTCGGTGAACATGGCCTCCTTCGCGGCCTCGCCCATGGTTTCCCCCACGAGATCGGCGAGCTTCAGGGTGAGCCGCCGCGCGAAATCCTCCGCCGCGCCCGCCGCGAAGGAGCCGACGGCCTTGCCGACGACGGTGTCCGCCGCCCCGGCGAGCAGGCCCCCGTCCGCCGGGAGCGCGCCGTCCAATACGCCCCAGGAGAGCGGCGACGCGCCGCGGAGCGTCGCGAGCGCGGTTTTGATGGCGGCGAGGTACGAGATCATTTTCACGTAGGTCGCGGCGTCGGCCGTGTTCGGGGCTTCGCAGCAGTTCATCTCCCCGAAGTAGCCGCTCCGGCAGGAGGCGCTCTCCCCCCGGAACACCCGGCAGGTCCGCGGTCCCCCGCCGTCCCCGGCGCAGGTTACGTCGTCCTGGGCGAACTCGAGGACCTGGAGGAGGGCCGCGGCTTCGGCGAAGCCCGCGTCCGGCTCTTCCGTCCCGTACCCCGCGAGGGCCTCCGCCCCGGCCGGAAAGAACTTCTCCCCCGCGGCGGCGCCCGGGCCGCCCTCGGTTTCCGCGGCGAAGGTCCGGCCCCCGCCCGGCGCCTCCCGGACCGCGATCCCGGCTTTGCCCGCGTCCGCGAGCAGATCCGCGGCCGCGGCGCGGCGGGGGCTCCCGTTTTCCGCGCGGGCGAACCAGCGGTCGTAACGGTCCCCGCCGTCCTCCGGCTCCGGGTCCGCCCGCCGGACGACCTGCCGGAGGCAGAGCGGATCCCAGAGCTCCGCGAGGGCCGGGTAACGCGCGTACGCGTCCGGCATGCGGAAATGATCGCGGCAGATCCGGATCCCGCCGGTAAGGGCGCACTCCCCGCCGTCCGGTTCCCCCGCGTAAGCGAGGCACGAGGCGGCGAGGGTTCCGCCTTCCTCCGCGAGCCGGGCGAGGCAGCCCCCGTCCGCCCAGGATTCGTAACGGATCGTCTCCCCGGGGCGGTAAGTCAGCCGGAAGTTCATGTAGCCCTCGCCGGCTCCCGTCACCGAGACCCGCTGCTTAAGCGCGATCCTGAGGCCCCCGTCCCCCGGCCCGCCGCCCGGGAGGGTCGCCGCGAGCGCCGCGATCAGCGGCCAGAGGTCCCGCTCCGCCTTCACCGCCCTGCTCTCGCCGAGCTCGCACTTCCCTTCCGTCTCCGGGGGGAATTCCGCGCCGGGGAGGTTCAGAACCTTCACCCACGGCGTGGCGGCGCCCGTCGCGGCGTCCTCCGCTTTGACCAGGAGCTGGATGTAGTCGTCGAAATACAGGGTGTCCAGGACGAACGACTCCACCGCCCCGGGCCGCTCGGCGACGATCTCCGCCGTTTCCTCGAACACGGCGCAGTCCCCGGTCAGGCTGTCGTCGGCGCGGTTCCCGAGCCAGAATTCGAGGCAGTTCGCCCCGTGTCCCGGCCCGCAGCCGCCGTAGTTGAACCCGGACGGGGCGTAAACCGGCGGGACGATCCGGAAGTCGTGGACGACCGCGCACGCCGCGGCCTCCCCGGCCCCGGCCGCCGCTTCGCCCGGGGCGGCGGCCCCGCCCGTCCCGTCCCCGGCGAATTCGTACAGGTTCGCGCGGAAACCGCCCCCGCCCGCGCGGGCCGCGGCCGCGGCGAGTTCCCCGCGCAGCTCCCCGTAGCGGGCGAGATCCTCGGCCGCGGCGCGGGCGGCGGAGGAAGCCTCCCCGGAGCCCGCCCGGGCGGCGGAGCGCTCCGCCGCGCCGAGGAAAGCCGCGGCGTGCCGGGCCGCGGTCTCGCGCGGCGCCCCGTCCGGGAACAAGCCCGCGGGGAGGCCGGCGGCCCCCGCGGGCGGCGGGACGGCGCCGAGGGCGAGCAGGACGGGCAGGACGGCGGGGATCTTCACGGCGGTCTCCTCGAAAAGACGGAAAAACGCGCCAAGCTTAAGGCGGGCGGGGAGCCGGGCCCGCCCCGGCAAGCCTTAAAATCCCGGCGGGCGGGACGATCCGCCCGGGACGGGGCCGTACCGCCCGGGGGCCGCCCCTGGCCGCGGGATCGCCGCGGGGAACCGGGATAACATTTATTTAAAAAGTGAATGATTAAAATATGACCATACGCAATTATTTACAAACAAAAAGTAAATTTTTTCGTCTGCGGGCGCGGACGGGCGGTTTTTCCCCGCAAAAATTGCTAGAATGTAAATTGTGCCTTTTTCAGGGCACGGGCGCCGCGCGGGACAGCCGCGATTATCTGGCGGCGGGATTATTTTTTCCCCGCGGGGTTTTCCTCCTTTACACCCCGGGATGTCGCGCCGGCGCCGCTTCATTCTCAAAACACAGCCTTATTTTGAGTAAGCCGGTCGTATATATCGACCGGCCTTTTCTTTTCCCCTCTTTCCCGGAAACTTTCCCCCGCCGCGCGCGCAAAAAAAAACCGCGCCCGAAAGCGCGGTTTCCTCCCCGGGACCGCCCCGCCCCGGCGCCGTCAGGATCGTTCCCGCAAACGCGCGAGCGCGTCCTCGTACGCCCGGCGGATCTCCGCGCCGAAGCAGACCAGGTACACGGTCAGGGGACTGTCCGGATGCCTTTCGAGCCACTCCGCGACCGTGCCCGCGGCGATCGCCGCGGCCTCGCCGGCCGGATAGCCGTAGACGCCGCAGGAGACGGCGCTGAAGGCGATCGTGCGGAGGCCGTGCCTCTCGGCCAGATCGAGCGAGTTCCGGTAGCAGGAGGCGAGGTCCGCGGCGTCGGACGGCCGGCCCCGGTAGACGGGCCCCACCGTGTGGATCACGTGCGCCGCCGGCAGGTCGTAACCTCCGGTGATCTTGGCCTCCCCGGTCCGGCAGCCCCCGAGCGTCCGGCACTCGGCGAGCAGGCCGGGGCCGGCCGCCCGGTGGATCGCCCCGTCGACCCCGCCCCCGCCGAGCAGGGTGCGGTTCGCCGCGTTGACGATGGCGTCTACTTTAAGGACGGTGATGTCCCCCGTGATGAGTTTGATTCGGTCGGCGATCATGGCCGCGGTCCTCCGTGAAAACGGCCGGATCCGCGCGTTTCCGGCCCGCATGGTTTTTCGCGCCCGGCGCGGGCGGGCGCGTCAGGGTTTTTCCCCGTCCGGCTCAGCGCGGACGCAGGGGTGCCGGGAGGTTATCTCGCGGTAGCGCGGGCAGCCCGCGCCGTGATCGCAGACCAGCCCCGCCGCCTGCAGGAACGCATAGACGGTGACCGGGCCGAGGAACTTAAAGCCCCGGCGGCGCAGATCGGCGGCGATCCGCTCCGACAGGGCGTTGCTCGCCGGGACCCGCCCGGCCTCGTGGCCCGCGTACAGGATCGTCTTCCCGCCGGTGAAGGCCCACAGGTAGCGGTCGAAGCTCCCGAATTCCCGCGCGATCTCCCGGAAGCGCGCGGCGTTGCCTATGACCGCCCGGATCTTCCTTTCCGAGCGGATCATGCCCTCCGCGGCCATGATCCTGCGCACGTCCGCGTCCGTAAACTCCGCCACGCGGGCGCCGTCGAAGCCCGCGAAACACGCGCGCAGGACGGCCCGCTTGCGGAAGACCGTGCTCCAGCTGAGCCCGCACTGCATCACCTCGAGGGCGAGGAACTCGAAGAGCCCCCGGTCGTCGTGGAGCGGCTCGCCCCACTCGGCGTCGTGGTAAAGCTTTTCTTCGGCGGAGCAGTCCGCCCAGTAATCGCAGTATGACATCGGAACGCGTTCCTCCCGCGCCTTGACCGGGCCGCGGGCCGCCCGCCCCGGATACGAAAAAGCCGCGCCGGGGCGCGGCTTTCCGGCCGGGAAACCGGATCAGAGCAGGACGCGGGCCTTGAGGGTCCCGTCGATGCTCTTGAGATCGTGCAGCACGTCCTCGGGACGGTCGCTGTGGATCTCCATGACCACGTACCCGATCTCGGGGGTGGTCTGCAGGTACTGGGCCGCCACGTTGATGCCGAGGGCGGCGAACACCTGGTTGATCTTGTTGATCACGCCCGGGATGTTTTTGTGCACGTGGAGCAGCCGGCTCACGTTGTTGCCCTGGACCGGCAGCGAAACCTCCGGGAAGTTGACGGCGGTCAGGGTCGAGCCGTTGTCCGAGTAGAGCGCCAGCTTGTTGGCCACCTCGATGCCGATGTTGCGCTGGGCCTCGAGGGTGGAGGCGCCGATGTGCGGGGTGAGGATGACGTTGTCGAACTTCCTGAGCACGCACTCGAACGGGTCGCCGTTCTTGGCGGGCTCGACGGGGTAGACGTCGCAGGCGGCTCCCGCGACCCGGCCCGACTCGAGGGCCCCGGCGAGGGCGTCGATGTCCACCACGCTGCCCCGGGAGGCGTTCAGGAAGATCACGCCCTCCTTCATCTTGGCGAAGGCGGCCGCGTCGATCATGTTGTGGGTCGTGGGGTTCTCCGGCACGTGCATGGTCACGACGTCGGCGCGGGCGAAGAGCTCGTCGATGGTCTCGACCTGGCGGGCGTTGCCGAGCGCCAGCTTGTTCTCGATGTCGTAGAAGATGACCTTGAGGCCGAGCGCCTCGGCGATGATCCCCACCTGGGTGCCGATGTGCCCGTAGCCGACGATGCCCAGGGTCTTGCCGCGGGCCTCGTAGCAGCCCTTGGCGTTCTTGTCCCAGCCCCCGCGGTGCAGGAGCGCGTTCTTCGCGGGCACGGTCCGGAAAAGCTGCAGGTACTCGCCGGTGACCAGCTCCGCCACGGAGCGGGTGTTCGAGTAGGGAGCGTTGAACACGGGGATGCCGCGGTTCATGGCGGCGGTCAGATCGACCTGGTTCGTGCCGATGCAGAAGCAGCCCACCGCGCAGAGCTTGGGCGCGTGCGCGAAGATCTCGTCGGTCAGATGGGTGCGCGAGCGGATGCCGAGGAAGTGGACGTCCCGGATCTTCTCGATGAGCTCGTCCCGGTCGAGCGCCTTCTTCAGGTACTCGACGTTGGTGTAGCCGGCCTTGTGGAGGGTCTCGACCGCGCTCTGGTCAACCCCCTCGAGCAGCAAAATCTTAATCTTTTCCTTGTCAAGAGAATAACGACTCATTTCTTCTCCTTGTCTCTTCCCACACTGACATGACCCGGCCCGCGGCGGGGCCGGCGGCGCGCGCCGGCCCGGGCGGCCCGGCGCCGCTAGATCTTCCGGCGCGCGGCCACGGCCTCGGACAGCATGCCGAGAACGGCCTCGGTGTCCTCCCAGCCGATGCAGGCGTCGGTGATGCTCTGGCCGTAGGCCAGATCTTCCGCGTGTCCCTCGACCAGATCCTGGCGGCCCTCGACGAGGTGGCTCTCGATCATCACCCCGAAGATGCCCCGCGACCCGGAGGCGATCTGGCCGCTCACGTCCTTCGCGACCTCGAGCTGGCGCTTGAACTGCTTGGAGCTGTTGGCGTGGCTGAAGTCGACCATGACCGAGGGGGCGAGCCCGGCCTTGGCGAGATCCTCGACGGCCTTGTTCACGTGCTCGGCGCTGTAGTTCGGGCCCCTGCTGCCGCCGCGGAGGATGATGTGGCAGTCCTCGTTGCCGGCGGTCTTGAAGATCGCGCTGTGGCCGAATTTGTTGACGGACAGGAAGGTGTGCCGCGCGGCCGCCGACTTGAGGGCGTCGATGGCGATCTTGACGGTGCCCTCGGTGCCGTTCTTGAAGCCGACCGGGGCGGAGGTGCCGGAGGCCAGCTCGCGGTGCACCTGGGACTCGGTGGTGCGCGCCCCGATGGCCACCCACGAGATGAACTCGTCCAGATACTGCGGGGTCAGCACGTCCAGGTACTCGGTGGCGATGGGCATTCCCATCTCGTTGAGGTCGAGCAGCAGTTTGCGGGCGATCTTGAGGCCGGAGTTGATGTCGAAGGAGCCGTCCATGAACGGGTCGTTGATGAGGCCCTTCCAGCCCACGGTGGTGCGCGGCTTCTCGAAGTAGACGCGCATGATCACCTCGAGGGTGTCCGCGTACTGCTCGCGGGCCTTGAGGAGGCGGCCGGCGTATTCCATGGCCGACTTCACGTCGTGGATGGAGCACGGCCCGGTGATGACCAGCAGGCGGTCGTCGAGGCCCTTCATGATGTTGTGGATGGCCTGCCTGGCCTTAATCACCGTCTCGGAGGACCTGTCGGTGGGCGGGAACTTTTCGGTAAGGGCGACCGGCGGAAGCAGATCGACGTTTTCCCGTATTCTTAAATCGTAAACTTTTTCGCTCATGGTTGTGTGTCTTAAATCGCTGTCGGGTTCCCGGAAAAACGGACGGGGCGGAGCCGCCGCCCCGCCGCTCCGGGATCGGAAATGAAATAAAATCGTCGGTTAAAAACCCGGTGAACATTTTAAATGCGTCATGATTAATAGTCAAATCAAAAGAGCGCCGAAACCGCGCCGCGGGTCATATTCCGCCGCGCCCGCGGGCCCGCCCGCGCCCGCCCGGGGAAACGGCCGGCCCGCGCCCCGCCCCGGGCGCGAAAATCTTGTAAAAAGGCCTGCCCTGGGGTAATATTTTAATGCCGGCCCGCCCTTTCCGGCGGCCCGCGGCCGGCCGGGCGCCCCGGCTCATCGACGTTTTAAACGGGCAAAGCTGCAACCTATGATCAAAGTTCTCTCCTCCTCCCAGTTCATCGACGCCTACCGGAAATTCTTCCCGTACGTGCGGCCCTACCTGTTCATGGCCGTGACCGGGGTGCTCCTCACCGTGCCCGTGGGGCTCATGGACGCCGTGATCTCGTACTTCCTCAAGCCCTTCATGGACAACGTGCTCGTCGACAAGGAGCCGGAGTTCACCTCCCTCATCCCCTTCATCATCGTGGGCTTCACCCTGGTGCAGGGCATCTTCATCTACCTGTCGGCTCTCGTCAACGGGTACGTGGGCAACAAGATAACCCTGGACATCCGCCGGGACCTCTACCGCAAGCTGATCCACATGGACAGCTCGTACTACACCCAGAACAACACCGGCAACATCATCTACCGGTACTACAACGACGCCGAACTCGCCTCCAACGGCCTCATCAACAACCTCAAGCTGTTCCTGACCAAGTTCTTCTCCTCCGTGTCCCTCATCGGCGTGCTGCTCTACAACTCCTGGCAGCTGAGCGTCATCGCGGTGGGCGTGCTGGTCATCCTGGTCCTGCCCCTGCGCGTGGTCAGGAAGAAGATCCAGTCGATCATGACCAAGACCTACACGGAAAGCGCCGAGCTCATCAACCTCTACAACGAGATCACGAGCGGCCAGAACGTGGTCAAGAGCTACAACCTGCAGGGGCACATGCAGCGCCTCTTCGAGGAGAAGGCCGGCCAGCTCTTCCGCCTGGCCATGCGCCTCATCCGCAACACCAACTGGCTCTCCCCCGTCATGCACCTGGTGGCGGCGTGCGGCGTGGCCATCGTGATCGCCTTCGGCGGCAGCCTGATCCTGAACGGCACCATCACCTCGGGCGAGTTCGTGTCGTTCCTCGCGGCCCTCATCATGCTCTACACCCCGCTCAAGTCCATCGGCAACAACTTCGTGGAGGTGCAGAAGGCCATCGTGGCGCTCGACCGCATCTACGAGATCTACGCCATGGACAACGTCGAGGAGCGCGAGGCTAAGGAAAACAAGCCGAAGCTCGAGAAGATCGAGGAAGGGATCGAGTTCAGGAACGTCTCCTTCAGCTACGACGCGACCCGGAAGGTCCTCGACGGGATCAGCCTCAAGGTCGCCAAGTCCCAGACCGTGGCCTTCGTCGGCAACTCGGGCGGCGGCAAGTCCACCGTCTGCTCCCTCATCCCGCGCATCAACGAGTGGCAGGAAGGCGACATCCTGATCGACGGGAAGAGCGCCCGCGACTACGACATCAACTCCCTGCGCGACTGCGTCTCCTACGTGTTCCAGGACAACTTCCTGTTCAACGACACCATCAGGAACAACATCGTCCTCGGCAAGCGGGACGCCACCGAGGAGGAGATCAACGAGGCCCTGCGGGACGCCTGCCTCGCCGACTTCGTCAAGACCCTGCCCGAGGGGCTCGACACCCCGATCGGCGAGCGGGGCACCCTGCTGTCCGGCGGCCAGCGCCAGCGCGTGGCCATCGCCCGGGCCTTCGTCAAGAACGCCCCGATCGTCATCCTCGACGAGGCCACGAGCGCCCTCGACAACAAGTCCGAGAAAGTGGTCCAGGAAGCGCTCGAGAACCTCATGAAGGATCGCACCGTGTTCGTGATCGCCCACCGTCTGAGCACCATCCGCGACGCGGACACGATCGTCGTGATCAACGACGGGCACATCGTCGAACAGGGCCCGCACGAGGAGCTGCTGAAGCTCGGCGGGTTCTACTCCGCCCTCTACAGCGCGAGCTCGGGAACCGAAGAGCGCGCGGAGGGGGCGGCGGAAACCGAAGCCCCCGCGGCGGAACCCGCGGCCGGGGCGTAACGGAGACGCGGCCCCGCGCCGGCCGGAACAGCCATGAGAACCGTAGAACTCCTTTCCCCCGCGCGGGATCTCAAATGCGGCCGGGCCGCCGTGCTGAGCGGCGCCGACGCCGTCTACATCGGCGGCCCCGCCTACGGGGCCCGGGCGGCCGCGCCCAATTCCCTCGAAGACGTCCGCGCCCTGTGCGCCTTCGCCCACGACTACGGGGTGAAGGTGCACGTCGCCCTCAACACCGTCCTGACCGGCGAAGAGCTCAAAAAGGCCCGGGAGCTCGCCTTCGCGCTTGGCGAGGCGGGGGCCGACGCCCTCATCGTCCAGGATCTCGGGCTCCTCGCCGGCCCGCTCCCGCCGCTCGCGCTCCACGCGAGCACCCAGCAGGACAACGCCACCCCGGCCAAGATCAGATTCCTCGAGGAGTGCGGCTTCGCCCGGGCGGTGCTCGCCCGCGAGCTCAGCCTCACCGAAATCGCCGCGATCCGCGCGAACTCCGCCATAGAGCTGGAGGCCTTCGTCCACGGGGCGCTCTGCGCCGGGGTGAGCGGCCGGTGCTACCTGAGCGCGGCCGTGACCGGCCGCAGCGCCAACCGCGGCGAGTGCGCCCAGCTGTGCCGCACGGCCCAGACCCTGTACGGCCCGGACGGGCGGGTCCTCGCGGCGGACCGCTACCTCCTCTCCATGAAGGATCTCAACCGGACCGCCAGCCTGCGCGACCTCATCGCCGCCGGGGTGGGCTCCTTCAAGATCGAGGGCCGGCTCAAGGACGAAAGCTACGTGCGCAACGTCACCGCCTGGTACCGGATCCGCCTCGACGAGATCATCGCGGCGGATCCGGACCTGCGCCGCGCCTCCTTCGGCGCGACGGCGGTCTCTTTCGAGCCCGATCCGCGCAAAAGCTTCAACCGCGGCTTCACCGAGTACAACACGCGCGGCGTGAAGGAAAACTACGCGAATTTCCGCGCCCCGGGCTACGTCGGGGAGAAGATCGGCCGGCTCGCGGGGGCGACGGAACACGTCCTGACCCTGAAGCTTTTCCGGGGGGTCGAACTCCATAACGGCGACTCGCTCAACTACTTCCGGGGCGAGGCGGAGCTCGCGGGCTTCCGCGTGAGCAGGATGCTCGACCCCGCCCGGGCGGAGATCTTCCAGAGCCTGCCGCCGATCCCGCCGGGCACGGTGTTCTACCGGAGCCGCGACGCCGCCTTCGAGGCCGCCCTGACCGAGGACTCGTGCGTCCGCAGGCTCGCCCTGCGCCTGACCTATTTCGAGACCCCGGACGGGATCGGCCTGCGGGGCTCCGACGAGATGACCGCGGACGATCCCGCGGAAGTCGCCCTCGCCCTTCCCGCGCCCGCGACGACGCCCGACGAGGCGAAGCTGCGGGCCGTCGTCGCCGCCAAAATCGGCCGGCTCGGCGGCACCCCCTACGAGCTCGCCGAGCTGGAAACGGAACTGCCGTTCAAATGGTTCGCGCCGCCGAGCCTCCTCAACGAGCTGCGCCGGCGCTTTATCGCGGAGCTCGGGGCCAAGAAAAGGGCCATGATGAAAGCCGCGGCGGCCCGGCGCGCCCCGCGGCCCGTTCCCGGGGCGGAGCTGCCCCCGGAGGAGCGGGAGCTCGGCTTCAAGGCCAACGTCATGAACGCGGAGGCCGCGGCCTTCCGGCGGAGCCGCGGCGGGGACGCGGTTCCCGCCTACGAACTGGACAAAGGCCGGGAGCCCCGGGAGGTGCTGGTTTCGAAGCACTGCCTGCACTTCTGCTTCGGCTTCTGCCCGAAGCGCGGCGGCGACGCGAGTAAGAATCTCTTCCTGAAGATCGGCCGTTCGCTTTTCCGGGTCCGCGCCGACTGCGCCGCCTGCCGCATGATCCTCGAAGGTCCCCTGCCGCCCGGGGCTCTCCCCCGGAGCCGGGACGGATAAGCCGGCCCGCCGGGGCGGCCGTTACTTTCGGGCCGGGTAAAATTTTTACGTCCCGCCGCGCGCGGGCACGGAAGGAAGCGGACGGAGCGCGGAGCGCGTTTACGCCGTCCTCCCGCACCTCGGAATCCGGGGAATTGACCCGCATCCTTATGTGACAAAAATCATTCGCTCCGGGTCGGGCGGTTGACGGAAGCCGCGGACAAAAGCATACTGATCGTTGATTACAGCC
>CAZFNS010000013.1:35726-39663 GCA_964520475.1 uncultured Enterobacterales bacterium | reverse complement strand
GTCGGGCGGTTGACGGAAGCCGCGGACAAAAGCATACTGATCGTTGATTACAGCCCGGAGAGATCTTTTTACCATGAAATTCAATCCAAACGCCAAAAAAGCCGCGGCGGCGGCCGTGACCGCCGCGATTCTCGCGGGGGGGGGTGCACCACTTACGTTCCCGTGAACGTTTCGCGGCAGGTTAGCATCTCCGATCCCGAAAAATCCTACAACGACGCGATGGAATGCGTCTACCACTGCGCCACCGGAATCCCGTTGAAACCCACCGAGTCGGCCTTCTACAATTTCGGCTGCTCGAGAGTTTTCGTAAGCGGCGAACCCGTGGGGACAATAGCCCAGAACTGGAACGCCAAGGCGTTCGGCATCGATCTGATTATGCTCTCGCTGCGAGACCCGGACTGGTTCTTCGACGAGCAGACCGTTTACGCCCTTCTGGAATACGCCATGGATCCGGACGGAAAGACGGTCACCCTCGGCCTCAGGAATTTCCGTACCCGCAACAGTGTCTGCTCCGCGAACTACATCCAAATCAGGCGAAACGGCCGCCGGGAACTCGTGGTCGATCCCGATAATCCCGAGTCCTGCTCGGGCCGCACGAGCTCCGGCGTCGACGCCGAAAATTTGCACTGGTTCGAAAAGCAGTCGAGGCACGCTCTCGACAAATTCGCCGCGTGCATCGAGGAAAAAGCGCAGCAGCCGAAACCCGGGGAAAAGACCGGGAACGACTCCGGGGAAAAAGCCGGCAACGACGCGGATAAGAAGACGGGTAAATGACGCCCGGGCGAGACCGGGCAAATAAAAAACCGCCCGGAGGCGGCCCTCGTGGCGGACAGACTGAGATTCGAACTCAGGAACGCTCGCGCGTCGCCGGTTTTCAAGACCGGTGCATTCAGCCGCTCTGCCACCTGTCCGCGGATGTACGGTATTATATCCGATTTCCGGCTCTTGTAAACACCCGGCTCCCGAATAAGCCCGTCCCCGCGGGGCCGCGGGCGCGCGCGGAAACTCCGGAGGCGATCGCGCCGCGGCGCACCCGGACGCCGCGGCGTTTTGCGGGGAAAAAGGGATAACAGGGATAACAGGGATAAAAAGAGAGAGAATCGGGAACCGCGGACGTTCGTCCGCGCGATGGCGGACAGGCTGAGATTTGAACTCAGGAGCGCTTTCGCGCCGCCGGTTTTCGAGGCCGGTGCATTCAACCACTCTGCCACCTGTCCGTCGCGTATGCGTATTATATTGTTTCCGCGGTGATTTGCAAACAAAAAATGCCTAATTCCGCGAAATAACGTCCGGCCGGGCCGCGCGGCCGCCCCCGAACCCCGCCGCGGTTCCGCCCCGCCGGGGACTTTCTTGATCCCCCGGCCGCGAAAATGTAATATCATGAAATGAAAGCCGCCCCCGGAGCGCCCGGGGCGCGGCGGATCATTCTTAAAAGACAGCCGGGCGCGCGCCGCCCGCGGGAGGGAAAAAACCATGCCGAACGATGTCACCGTAATAGCCGTCGACGGTCCCGGCGGGGCCGGCAAGGGCGAGCTCTGCCTGAGGTTAAGCCGCCGGTACGGCTTCGCGATCCTCGATTCCGGCGCCATCTACCGGGCCCTCGCCCGCGCGGCCCTCGACCGGGGGATCCCGCTCGACGCGGAGGACCGGCTCGCGGAACTCGCCGAGAACCTCGACCTCGATTTCCGGGAAAGCGGCGGCGCCGTGGCCGTGTTCCTCGACGGCAAAGACGTGTCGGCCCGGATCCGCAACGAGGAAACCGGCGGCGCGGCCTCGCAGGCCGCGGTTCTGCCGGGAGTGCGGGCGGCCCTCCTCAGGCGGCAGCGGGCTTTCGCCCGGGCGCCGGGCCTCGTCGCCGACGGCCGGGACATGGGCACCGTGGTGTTCCCGGACGCCGACGCCAAGATCTTCCTCGACGCGAGCCCCGAGGAACGGGCGCGGCGGCGCGTCCTGCAGCTCGAGGCGGCGGGCCGGAAGGCCGACTACGCACGGATCTTAAAAGAGATCGCCGACCGCGACCTGCGCGACCGTAACCGCGCCACGGCGCCGCTCCGGCCCGCGGAGGACGCCCTGATCCTCGATTCCACCAGTCTCTCGATCGAAGAGGTGGTGGAGGCGGCCGCGGCGTTCGTCGACGCCAAAAGACGCTCCTGAGACCGGCGCGGCGGCCGCCGCGGAGTTTTTTTCGCCGCGCCGGATCCGGCGGCCGCCGGACCCGGCTCTTCAATCGCCCCGGGGAGGCGTTTCCATGCTCGAAGTCAACGGCAGGGTCATCCCGACCGACGCCGAGGGATACCTTAAAAACCTCGCGGACTGGGATCTTTGCGTCGCCGCCGCGGTCGCCGCGCGGGAAGGCCTCGAGCTCGACCCCGAGCGTCTCGAGATCGTCATGTTCGTGCGCGATTTCTATCAAAAGTACAATATATCCCCCTCGATCCGGGCCCTGGTGAAGGCCATGGGCGCCGCCTTCGGCCCCGAGAAGGGCTCGAGCCGCTACCTGTACCGGCTCTTCCCGGAGGGCCCCGCCCTCACGGTCGCCAAGATCGCCGGGCTCCCGCGCCCCGTCAAGTGCATCTGACGCAAAAAGCCGCCGGCGGGAACCCGCCGGCGGCCCGGAACGCCGGGACGGAAGTCCCGGCGCGGGCGCCGCGTCAGTCCGCGGCGTCTCCCATGACGTCGCGACGCAGCCGCAGCGCGTAGCAGCGTTCGTCCGCGGAGAGCCGGCCGGCGAAGGCGTGCACGAACGCCGTCTCGGCCGGATTGCTCTCGTAGGCGTACTCCGCCGTCAGCTCGGCCCAGCGGACCAGCGCCCGCGTGCTCATGGGCACGCTCATGTACACGTGGTTCGGCTTGGGCTCCGCGTGCGATTTGCGGATCTCGGACGCCACCCGGACCATGCCGGCGACCAGGTCGCCGGAGAGACCCGGGACCGCCTTTTTCAGGAGGCTCGTCTCCCGCTCCGCGGGCATGTACCCGCAGCTCACGAAAATGAACCTGTCCAGAAAAGCGGCGTTGAGAAGCTGCGTCCCGTGGAAGGAGCTCCGGTTTCCCGTCCCGCGGGTGTTCGCGGTGACGATCAGCCGGAAGTCCGGGTGGGGCCTTATCACTTCTCCGTTGTTTTGTATCACGACCAGGCTTCTGCCCTCCAGGACGTCGTTGAGTCCGGAGAGCTCGGCGGCGTCGGCCAGATCCAGCTCGTTGAGGACCAGGATATAGCCGTGCTTCATCGCCCGGGCGAGCGGGCCGTGCACAAATACCAGCCTGTCTTTGACGATGGCCGGGTGACCGATCAGATCGGCGAGCTCGAAGCGTCCGTTCAGGGTCAGCGAAACCGCCGGCCACCTGAGGACCGCCGCCGTCTGGATAACCGCGGACGTCTTGCCGCAGCCGCTCGGGCCGTGCAGGTAGAGGGCGTCCCCGGCCGGCCGGCCGAGGAAGGAAAGCAGGAACCTGAGCAGGGGGGCGTCGAACACGTAGTTTTCGCGGACGGCGGCGAGATACTCGCACCTTTCGTCGAAAACCGGGGTCCGGATCGCCGTTCCCCGGAGCTCCTCCATGCCGAACGCCGCGCCGGCGTCGACCTCGCGGTGACCGGCCGGGGCGAAGTCGCCCGGGATGTTCTCTTCTTCCAAGTAAGGCGTGGGATCGTTGTCTTTACGCATTGTCATACTCCTTTCGCGTAACGGCGCGGCGCTGCCGCCGCAGTTCCGGGACTTCCGTCCCGCGGCCCGGAAACCGAAGTTTCCGGAGTGCGCGCCCCCGGGGGGCGCCGGCGTTTTCCTTCCGGAAAACAGACCGTCCGGACAGACCGGGCGGTTTTTAAGGAGAACCGTCGGTAATCCCGCGGCCGCCGCTTCCGCGGACCGGCCGTCTTTTTATATCGTTATTTGACATATTTATTTATTGTTTATATTTTATTCGTTTCGTCCCGGCTCTT
>CAZFNS010000013.1:29036-35626 GCA_964520475.1 uncultured Enterobacterales bacterium | reverse complement strand
GTTATTTGACATATTTATTTATTGTTTATATTTTATTCGTTTCGTCCCGGCTCTTTGCCGCGCTGAGGGGCGCCGCGCCCCCGCGGGGGTTCAGAAATCCCCGGCGCCCGCGGCCTCCGCGGGCACGTAATCCTCTTCGGGCAGCAGCGCGAGGTAGTCCCGGTAGATCCGGCTCAGTTCCCCGAAGCCGCCGAGCGCCCCGCCGAGATAAGACGTCTCGGCGTTCACCGTCTCCCTGACTTCGGCGAGCTTTTGGCGGAGGATCCCCGCGTAGGCGTTGTCCGACCCCGCGGCGGCGGCCCCGGCCGCGTCCAGGTAGGACATGACCAGGTTGCGCGCGTACAGAAGGCCCATGATCTCCGCGGTCCGGGCCGCGAACAGGCGGGCCGCGCCCTCGCTCCGGGCGCTCAGGGTGCGGATCATGGCTCCCGTTCCCTCGGGCAGCGCCGCGAGGAACTCCCGCTCGTCTTCGGTGAACCCGCCCCGGTTGGCCGCGTACTTGCCGATGATCCCGCCCCCGCCCGCGGCGGCGTCCGGGCCGGCGGCGCCGTCCCCGTCCCCGAGCAGGTAGCGCCTGATGAGCCCGGCGAAGCCCGTGAGCTCCGCGCGCCCCACCGTCACGGCGGCGCACTCCCCGCCGCCCCCGCAGCGGTACAGGTACGCGCCCCCGCCCGCGGCCAGGTCTTTGAGGGTGATCCGCCCGCCCGGCAGGATGCTCACGTCCCGGCCGTCCTCCGAGACGATCACGGTTCCGGTCATGCTCATGACCCCCTCCGCGAGCGCCGGGTCGTTCCGGAACAGGGCGCTCTTCATGAGCCGCTTCCACATGAGGTTGCCGGTGAGATCCCCCGCGCCCGCGTCCCCTCCGGACGCCTCTTCGTAGCGCGCGGCGCTCCGGTAAAGCCCGGCCGTGTCCGTCGCGGTGCTCGTCTCGAAGAGGTCCCCCGCCCCCGCGAACTGCCCGGCGAGCGAGGCGTCGTTGAGCCCCTTGCGCCCGAAGGCGCCCAGGGTGTCGTTCACCACGCCCTGGGCGAGCTGGCAGCTGTTCCCGAAGTACTCGTTGAGGGACTGGATCTTCCGCTGCAGGGTCTCGATGTGCTGGGCGCACTTCTCGCACATGCTGCTCAGGGCGATCTCGAAGGCGTAGCCCTCGGCGTTGGCGGCGATGGCGCGCAGAAATTTGATGAACTCCTCGCGGTTCACGTAGGAGAAGGAGCCGGCGTAGAGGTCGATGCCGCGGCACCCGGCTTTCGCCCCGGGGGCGCTCACCGCGAGCAGATCCTCGCGCCCGAGGGGGCTCCGGACGCTGAGCGACCCGCCGGCGATGACGCCGCGGCGCTCCGTCTCGAAGACTTCGGGGCGGGTCTCGTGGCGCATCTGCCGGAAAGCCGCGGCCATGTCCGCGTTGAGATCGGCCCGCGCGCCGGCGCAGGCCAGGAAGAACAGGGCCGGAAGGGCCGTTTTGAGAAATGTCGCCGCCGCCATGAGAGCCTCCCGTGAAAAACGCCCCGATTTTACCGGGGCGCCGCGGGAAGGCGCGGCTCCAAAGCCTTAGCGGCGCGGCCGCGGAACCGGCGGAAGCGGCTCAGGGCAGGATATGCCCGGCCGCGAGGTAGATTGCGTACCACTCGTCGCGCGAGAGCCTTATCTCCGCGCCTTTGGCGATCCCGCGCAGGCGCGCGGGGTCGGCGGTGCCGGCTATGACCATGATCCGGGCGGGATGGCGCAGGATCCAGGCGCAGGCCAAGGCTTCGGGCGTGACCCCGCGGGCTTGGGACATGTCCCACAGCAGCTTGTTGAGCGGCCCGTAGTCGGGCGAGTTGATGAAGCAGCCCCGCCAGTCCGGCATCTGGAACGGCGACCAGGCCTGCACGGTGATCCCCTCCAGGCGGCAGTAGTCGAGGACCCCGCCGTCGCGGCAGACCGCGCCCGGGGTCGTCATGTTCACCTCGAGCCCCGCCGAGATCATGGACGAGACCGGGACGCTCAGCTGGAGCTGGTTGACGCAGACCGGCACGTCCGCGTGCCGTCTGAGCAGCCGGATCTGCCCGGGATTGTGGTTGGAGACGCCGAAGTGCCGGACCTTGCCCGAGTCGCGCAGGATCCGGAAGGCCTCGGCGATCTCGTCGTAATCGGCCAGGGCGTCGGGCCGGTGCAGGAGCAGGAAGTCGAGATATCCGCAGCGCAGCCGGGCGAGGCTCCCGTCGACCGAGCGGAGGATATGCTCTCTCGAGAGATCGTAGCAGCGCCGCTCCGGGCAGATCCCGCATTTGGTCTGGACGATCAGATCCTCCCGCCGGATCGAGCGGTCCGCGGCGAGGGCGTCCCCGAAGACGCTTTCGCTCCGCCCGTCCGCGTAGACGTCGGCGTGATCGAAGAAATTCACGCCGCACTCGAGCGCCGCGTGAATGTACCCCGCCATCCGCTCCGTCCCGAACGAGCCGAAGCGCATGCACCCGGCCCCCACGGGAAACGTCTCGATATCGGTTCCGCCTATCTTCATGACCGTTCCCTCCCCCGTCGTCTCTTTCCTCCGATCCATTCTAACCGACCCGGCGCGGCCGCGCCACCCCCGCCCGCGTCCCCCCGCGGGCCCGCGAAAAAAAAGGCCGCCCGGCAGACGCCGGACGGCCCGCGCGGGAGATTCCCCGCCCTAATTGTTGATCAGCTCGAAGGCGATGGCTTCCTCCGTCTCGGCCGGTTTCTTGATAAAGAGGATCCAGGCGAGAACCGCGAGGCAGGCGATCGCCGCGGCGGTCCACGGCCCGAAGGCCCCGGCGCCGGTCGCGACGAGCCCGATCTGGTACACGACGAGCGCCGCCGCGTAGCTCAGCCCCAGCTGGTAGGCCACCGCCGTCCAGAAGAGCCGCGCGCTGCCGATCTCCTTGCGGAGCACGCCCACCGCGGCCACGCAGGGAATGGTGAAGAGGTTGAAGATCACGAAGGACAGCGCGGCGAGGATCCCGACGACGCCCTTCTCGTCGATGTGAAACATCGCGTTCCGGAGGGCCCCGTAGAAGGCGTTGCGCGAGTCGTCCGCGGCGCGGATCTCCTCGGCGCTGGCGCCCTCCTCCGCTTCCTCGGGCTCCTCCGCCCCCGAGAACACGGCCATGGCGCTGACGATGGCTTCCTTGGCCAGCAGCCCGGTGACGACCGAGACCGTGGCCCGGTAGTCGTCGAAGCCGACCGGCGCGAAGATCCCCGACACCGGCCTTACCGCGTCCGCGATGAGGCTCGAGCCGGCCTCCTCGTCCTCGAGCATGACGAAGCCGCGGCTTTCGGCGTCGTAGCCTACGTGGGAGAGCAGCCACAGCGCGGTCACGCACGGGAAGATGATCCGCCCGGCCTTGGTGATATAGCCTTCGACGCGGTGCCACACGGACAGGGCGACCGCCCGGAGCATCGGCACGCGGTACGCGGGGAGCTCGAGCATGAGGGGCGCGACCGAGGGCTTGAACGGCGCGAACTTCCGGAGCACGGACGCGGAGATCACGACCATCAGGATCGACATGAGGTACATGCCCGGGGCGAAGAACGGGATGTCGGCGAACACCGCGCCCGCGAACACGATGATCACCGGCAGCTTGGCCCCGCAGGGGATCATGGTGGCGGTGAAGAGCGAGATCCGCCGCTCGCTTTCCGAGCCGAGGGTGCGCGAGGTCATGAGCGCCGGGACGCCGCAGCCCGATCCGATGAGGTACGGGATGAAGGCGCGCCCGCTCAGGCCGATCAGATTGAAGACGCGGTCGAGGATGAACGCCGCCCGGGTCATGTAGCCGCATTCCTCGAGCAGCGACAGGAGCAGGAACAGGATGATCATCTGGGGCACGAAGCCGAGCACCGCGCCCACGCCGCCGACGACGCCGTCGCCGGTCAGCGCGGTGAGCCAGTCGGGCGCGCCGAGGGCGGCGACCCGCTCCTTGACGGCCGGGATGATCTCCTCGCCGAAGAGCACGTCGTTGGCCCAGTCGGTCACGATGGAGCCGAGCCAGGTCACCGAGATATAGTAGACGGCGCACATGACCGCGAGGAACACGGGGAACGCGAGGAAGCGGTTGAGGACCACGCCGTCGACGAGGCGGGTGAGCCGCGAGCCCTCGGGCCGGGTCTCAGCCGCGGCTTCGGGAGAAGCGGCGGCGCAGCCGCGGACCATCTCCCCGATCTTCGCGTAGCGGTCCTCGGAGATCGCCTGGTAAACGGTGTCGCGGTCGCCGGTGATCCGCGGGCGGGCCGCGCTCACGGCGGCGGCGAACGCCTCGTGCCCCGCGAGGGACGGCGGGCACGGGTCGCCGAGCACCGCGCTCTTCGCGTAGAACAGCGCCTTCTCTTTAAAGGGCTCGGGGGCCGCGGCGACGATCTTCGCGAACTCGGCGGCGACGGCCGCCCCGCCCAGGTACTCGGGCGGGCATTGCTGCCACGCCGAGGCGCGGAGCAGCTCGCCGAGGGCGTCGAGCCCCTCGCCCGTGGCCGCGCTCACCGGGACGACCGGACAGCCGAGACTCGCCGCGAGTTTGCCGGGGTCGATGCCGATGCGGCGCTTCCTCGCCTCGTCCCACATGTTGAGGACGACCGCCATGGGGATCCCGAGCATGCGCAGCTCCGTGGTGAGGTAGAGGCTGCGCTCGAGGGTGGTCGCGTCGATCACGTTGACGATGAGGTCGGCGCTGCCCGAGAGCAGCTCGGCGCAGGCCACGCGCTCGTCGGCGGTGGCGCTGTTGAGGGAATAGGTGCCGGGAAGATCGACGATCCGGACGTTCGCCCCGTAGCTGCCGGTGTGGCGGCTGACGGTTACGCCCGGGTAGTTGCCCGTGCGGACGTGGAGGTTGCACAGGCGGTTGAACAGGGTGCTCTTGCCGCAATTGGGGTTGCCGGCGAGCATGACGCGTTTTACCGCGGAGGTTCCGGCGCGGGGGGCCTCCCCGCAGCCGCAGCAGCTGCATGCGCTCATCTTTACGCGGCCTCCACTTCTATCGATCTGGCGTCTTCGGGGCCCACGATGATCTCGTAGCCTCTCAGGTCGATGGCGATCGGGTAGCCGAGCGGCGCCCGGTGCTTTATTTTGAGAGCCGTTCCCGGGAGGAACCCCATCTCGCACAGACGGCGGTTGTGGAGCCCCCGCGAGAGCAGCCGCGTTATCACGGCGGCCCGGCCCGCGTTAAGATCTTTCAACAGCATATTTATTTCTCGAACAAAAAAGTACAAAGGTACGGCGTTATCCTTCCGCCCGGAGGCGGCGCCCCGACAGACGGCGGCCCGCCCGGTCCCGCGGGCGCGGGAGGGGGCGGACCGGCCGGACGGCCGGGGGATCTCGCACCTCGGCCGTCTCAACATCTGTTATCGTAGGCTAACTTAAAGCGCATAATAGCACAATTTAATTTTGTTAGCAATACCTAACGGGGAAACATTCCCGCCTCGGGCGCGGCCCCGGGGAACCGTACCGCCCGGCCGGGGCGCGGGCGCGGCGCCGAAAAAAGCAAAAATTGTGTTTTTTTGCTTGCATAAAACTCATAAAACGTTAAAATTGTTCTGTCTTTAAGGTGAGGTGTCCGAGTGGCTGAAGGAGCACGCCTGGAAAGTGTGTATACGTTTAACGCGTATCAAGGGTTCAAATCCCTTCCTCACCGCCATTGACCTAACCGGTCTTCCCCCCTTAAACCGCATCCCATCCCCATTCCCGCGGCGGGCCTTTCCGCCCCCGGCGCGCGTTCGGCCGCGCGGCGCGGGAACGGGCCGCTAACCGGCAGGGACAACAAAACGAGAGAACAAAAAGAGAGGAAAACTTTTATGACCGAGACCATCGTCAAAATCATGGAATCCGCCCGGAAGCTCACCGAGGGCCCGGACGGCTCCGCCCCGGGGAACCCCCTCCCCGCCGCGTCGCTGCTTTTTCTGATCCTGATTATCGGCGGCGGCGTCCTCGCCGCGTCCGGCTGGATCCTGTGGAACGCGTCCGGCTACGGCAGCAGCCTCATCATGTTTTACAATCTGGTCGCGGTCGCCGCGGGCACGCTCGCCCTGAACCGGGCCCGGGCCTACTTCCGGCCCCTGCCGGGCTTATCCGGGAAGCTGCTGGTTCTGGAGCTGCTCTACCCGCTCAGCTGGGCCCTGCTCATGATCCTGGCGTACGCGACCATGTCCCAGTACATGGGAACGCACCGTTTCCTCGATTACCTGGACGATCTCGACGATCTCGAAACGCTGTCCCGGCACGGCTTTTTCTTCTTCGATCTCCCCGACGGGTTCGAGAACAGCCATACCGGGATCATCATCTTCACCTACCTGGCCTTCCTGATCCACGCCTGCGTCTGCGCCTGGGGCTTCGTCATGTGGCTCCTCGCCCTCGCGAAGATCAGGCTGAGATAACCCCCGCGGCGACCCGCGGCGGCGGAACCGGGACCCGAGGGCCCCGGTTTTTTTTTGCGCGCCGCGGTTCCCGCGCCGCCGGGAGCCCCGCCGCCCGGCCGGAGCCGTTCCCTTACCCTTCCTTGCCCTTTCCGCCGGCCCGGGCGGCGCTTAAAACCCGCGGCCCGCGATCCGCCGCGCGGTTTCGCCCGCGGGCGCTTGACAGTTCTCCCCGGCCGCGGGAAAAT
>CAZFNS010000013.1:25052-28936 GCA_964520475.1 uncultured Enterobacterales bacterium | reverse complement strand
CGCCGCGCGGTTTCGCCCGCGGGCGCTTGACAGTTCTCCCCGGCCGCGGGAAAATCGATTTTCCGCTTCGGGAAAACGCGGGAGCCGGTCTCCCGCGCCCCGCGCCGTAACAAAAGGAGGAATTTTATGAAACATTTTATCGCCCGGTCCCCGGCGGAAGACGAATCCGCCGCGGGCCTTCCGCCGGATCCGCGAAACCCGCCCCCGTGCCCCGGCGGCCTCAGGAAACTGGTGGCCTGGTGCGGCGCCGCGGTGATCGCGGGCGCCGTGTTCTCCCGCTTCGGCGGGACGCTCGGCGGCCTCGCGGGCCTCGCCGGCTTCGCGGGCGCCGTCGCGAGCGTCTGGGCCATGCACCGCTCCGAGGCTTATTTCCGGCCGTTCCTGCCGGCCCTGGCCGCGAAGCTCCGCCTGCTCAAGTACCTGTTCGCGGGAAGCATGATCGCTTCGACGCTCATGGGGATCGCGCTCGGCTTCGCCCTCGCGGGGGCCGTCGCCGCGGGCTCGCTCGAAATCGATCCCGAAGCGGGAACCGACGTCATGTACGACAGCCTCGGCTCTTTTCTCGAGAGCCACGGGACGCTGATCGCGGCCGCCTGCCTGACCGCGCTCGCCCAGTTCGGGATCATGGTGTTCGCGCTCGTCATGTGGATCGCCGTCATGAAGCGCATGTTCGCGAAGTAAGGCGGACGGCCGCGCGGCCTCTCTCCCGGCGGGCGCCCCGGCGCCCGCCGGTTTTCTTTTCGCGCGCGGGGGAACCGCGCGCCGGGCGCCCGCCCCGCCGTTCCCGCCCCCTCAGCCGACGGCGCCGCTCATAATCTCCAGGGCCTGCGCGAGATCGTCTATGCTCAGGTTCGAGTAGTCGACGAGGAAAAGGCGGGTGTCCCCGGGCGCGCCGCTCCGGGCGTAGTCCGAGAGCGCGCTCACGCGCACGCCGCGGGCGAGCAGCCGCCGCTTGAACTCCGCGTCGGAGAGATCCGTGTCTACCCTGAGCAGGAAATGGAGGCCCGCGTCGTTCCCGACGACTTCGCAGCGGCCGGCGAAGGAACTTCGCGCCACGCACTCGAGCGCCCGGGCGCGCAGCCGGGCGTAGCGGAGCCGCGCGCGGTTCAGGTGCTTTTCGAAAAAGCCGAGCCGGATGAATTCGGCGAGCGCGTACTGCTCGAAGTTGGACACGGTGCTCGAGTAAAGCGCCAGGCGGCTCCGGAAGCGCGCGGCGAGATCGTCCGGCAGCACCATGTAGCTCACGCGCACGGTCGAGGCGAGCGACTTCGAGAAGGTGTTCATGTACACGACCTTCCCGAGGGCGTCGAGGCTCTTGAGGGTCGGCGCGGGGCGCCCGCTCACGCGGAACTCGCTGTCGTAGTCGTCCTCGACGACGTAGCGGCCCGGCCGCTCGTTCGCCCAGGCGAGCAGCTCGTAGCGGCGCCCGGCCGGCATGGCCGCCCCCGTCGGGAAATGGTGCCCGGGGCTCAGGTGCGCCACGTCCGCGCCCGACGCGCGCAGATCCGCGACGATCATGCCGCCTTCGTCCACCCGGGCGAAGCGGAGCTCCGCCCCGTTGTCCGCGTAAACCATGGCGGTCTTGCGGTGCCCGGGATCCTCGAGGCAGTATATCTTGTCGGTGCCGATGAGCCGGAGCAGGATGCCGTACAGGTACTCGGAGCCGGCCCCCACCACCACGCGCTCCGGGTCGGCCGTCAGGCCGCGGAAGGACCGGAGGTGTTCCGCGATGGCGGCCCGCAGCTCGTAAACCCCGGCGGCGGGCGACGGCTTCATCAGATCGGCGCGCCGCAGGCGCGTCACCCGGCGCATGATCCGGGCCCACACCGAAAAGGGGAAGACGGCCGGGCTGGTCCGGTTGTCCGACAGATCGATCGCGGGGCGCTCCTCCTCCCCGCCGCCCTCCTCCGCCCGGGCGGGCCGCTCCGGGCGCGCTCCCGCGGGCGCGGCGAGATCCGCCACGAAATAACCCCGGCGCGGGAGCGCGCGGATCCAGCCCTCGGCGGCCAGCTGGTCATACGCGTTCTGAACCGTTATGACGCTGATCCCGTTGTGGGCGGCCAGGCTCCGCTTCGAGGGGAGCCGGGACCCCGGGGGCAGGACCCCGCTCAGAATGTCCTTCCTGACGCGGTCGCGCAGGTATTCGTACATGGGAACGTCCGCCGCGGCGAAATCGTAAGTGAGCATTTCCGGGCCTCCTCCGCCGGCCGCGGCGGGGCCGCGTCTGGCATCTTAAATTTATCCGATTTGATTATTTTTATATAACCACGGGCATAGTAACATCGCTTCATGTTCCCTGCAACGAGGTATAAGGAAAAATGACCGAATCCGCTAAAAACTCCCGTTCCGCCGCCGAAACCTTCGCGGAGCGGATCAATCTCAACCGGGGCCTCGCCGCCATGCTCAAGGGCGGCGTGATCATGGACGTGACCACCCCCGAACAGGCCGCGATCGCCGAGGCGGCGGGCGCCTGCGCCGTGATGGCCCTCGAGCGCATCCCGGCCGACATCCGGGCCGCCGGCGGCGTTTCGCGCATGAGCGACCCGAAAATGATCAAGGGGATCCAGAAAGCCGTGAGCATCCCCGTCATGGCCAAGTGCCGCATCGGGCATTTCGCGGAGGCCAGGATCCTCGAGGCGCTCGGGATCGATTACATCGACGAGTCGGAGGTGCTCACCCCCGCCGACGACGCGCACCACATCGACAAGCGCGGCTTCGCCGTGCCGTTCGTCTGCGGCGCGCGCGATCTCGGCGAGGCCCTGCGCCGCGTGAACGAGGGCGCCTCCATGATCCGGACCAAGGGCGAGCCGGGCACCGGCGACGTCGTGCAGGCGGTGCGGCACATGCGCCTGATAAACGCCGAGATCCGCCGCGTGGTCTCGCTCGCCCCCGACGAGCTTTACGAGGCGGCCAAGGAGCTGCGGGTCCCCTACGACCTGCTCCTCGACGTGCACGAAACCGGCCGCCTTCCCGTGGTCAACTTCGCGGCCGGCGGCGTCGCCACCCCCGCCGACGCCGCCCTGATGATGCACCTCGGGGCCGAGGGCGTGTTCGTGGGCTCCGGGATCTTCAAGTCGGGCAACCCGGAAAAGCGCGCCCGCGCCATCGTGCGCGCCGTGACCGGCTACCGGGACTGGCGGCTCGTCGCCGAGCTCTCCGAAGATCTCGGCGAGGCCATGGTCGGGATCAACGCCGACGAGATCAAGCTCATCATGGAGGAGCGGGGCAAGTAAGGATGCGCGTGGGAATTCTGGCGCTGCAGGGGGCTTTCGCCGAACACCGGCGCATGGCCGAAAGCCTCGGGGCCTCCTGCTTCGAAATCAGGTCGAAGGCGGACCTGCTCGCGGGCGGCGGCCCGGACGGGATCATCCTGCCGGGCGGCGAAAGCACCGTGCAGGGCCGGCTCATGGCCGAGCTCGGCATAACCCCGGTCCTGCGGGAGATGCTCCGGGACGGGCTGCCGGCGCTCGGCACCTGCGCCGGGCTCATCCTGCTCGCGGAGAAGATCGAAAACGAGCCCGGCCCGTACCTCGGGGTCCTGCCGGTCACCGTCCGGAGAAACGCCTTCGGCCGCCAGGCGGACAGCTTCAACGCGACCGGCGACTGCGGCGCGATAAAAAATTTCCGGATGGTCTTCATCCGGGCCCCCGTCATCACCGCGGCGGGTCCCGGGACCGAGATCATCGCGCGGGCCGGCGGCGCGATCGCGGGGGCCCGGCGCGGCGCCGTCACCGGGATCGCCTTCCACCCCGAGCTCGGCGGGGATCCGCGGATCCACGCGGAGTTCCTCAAGATGTGCTGACGGGCCGGCGGCGCGGCGGACAAAAAAAAAGAAGCTCCCTTCCGGAAGCTTCTTTTTTTGTTTTTTGTTTTTTGTTTTTGTT
>CAZFNS010000013.1:8762-24952 GCA_964520475.1 uncultured Enterobacterales bacterium | reverse complement strand
TTCGCGCTCCCGGGGGCCCTACTTGCCCTGCCGGGCCTGTTCGGGATAGATCCGGTCCAGATCGAGGACGTTGTCGAGGCCGTCGTTGATCACGATGCCGTTCTTCAGGCAGAACTTCTCGAAAAGCTCGTCGACCCGGGTGCCGCCCACGGCGTGCATGAGCGCGTCGCGCAGGTCCTCGGAGGTGCTGATCGGGATGAAGTGCTCGCCGTTGCTGGTGCGGATGAAGTACTCGCCCTCGGCCACGAAGATGCTCGCCTGCTCGTCGCTCATTTCCAGATAGCGGTTCTCGGCCACGGAGCAACCCATGGCCACGTAGAAACTCTCGAGCAGTTCGTCGCGGGTGTAGATGTCGTTGCCCGTCCGGTCCACGTAGAACAGCATCCAGGCCTGGAAACGGCAGATGCCGGGGCCGTCCTCCTCCGGGGAGCTTTCGGATTCGCCGGGGCCGACGATCTCGCCGCGCAGATTCAGAACGTTCGACTCATACGCCGCGCCGAGCTCGTTTTCGCATGCTGCCATACCGGTGACCCCTCTTCCTGATTCGCCCCGGAACCGTTCCTTCCGCGCGTCCGTCCGAGCCCTTCCCCCGGGTCTCCGCCCGGGGCCGTTCCGGGCCGCCGGCTCCGCCGGAAACGACAAAACGATCCTTGTCTAAATTGTATATTAACCGTGTCAAAAAGACAAAGGGTATTTCCCCCGGAGCGCCGATTTTGCGCGCGGGGGCGGTTCCGCGCCCCGCGGGGGCCGCCGGGGGCCGGGACGGCCCGCCCTCACCCGCCGGCCGCGGCGGCGAGGCGGTCGAACACCCCCAGGATGTCGAGCGGGATGAGGATGAGCAGCCAGACCGTGAGCGCCGTGCCGAGCGCGAACACGACCCGGTCGGCGAAGCCGTCCTCGGCCGCGATCCCCAGGGAATGCCGGCAGAACGGCAGCGGGTAGAAAAAGCAGATGTCGCGGCTGTTGAGGTAGTCGAGGAAGATATGCGACAGGAAGGCGGCGACGAAGTACGGGACGGCGGGAGGGTACATAAGGAACACGCAGAAGCCCAGCGCGCCCATGGCGAAGAAGGAGTGCATGAAGGCGCGGTGCGGGGTGTTCATCCCGAGGGCGCAGATCAGCGCGAACCCCGCCGCGCCCCCGGCGGGCCCGGCGATCCGCTCGTCCCGGAACAGCTCCCGGGAGAGATTGAGCCCGAACCGGCCGTCCAGCGCGATCAGGGCCGCCGCGGCGAGGAGGATCACCGCGATGACGAGGGTCGCCCGGGCGCGCGGCCGCGAGGCCGGCGCGTCGATGTCGGGCACGGCCGCGCCGGCCGCCGCCGCGGCGACCCCGGCGGCGAGCGAGGCCCAGTCCCGCGGATGGATCGCGAGCAGCCCGACGGCCAGACCGGCGGCAAGATGGGTTCTTCCTTTCATGTACCGTTTCCCTCGCGTTCCCGGGCGCGCCCCGGGGCCGGGGCGGCGACCGCCCCGAATGGGATTATATTGCGGCCGCGCCGAAAATACCGGATCCGGCTCACAAACGGCGCCGCCGGTATTAAAATCTTTTCTCCGGCGACTATAAATTAACCCGATAAAACATCTTTACGGACGAAAAAGCCCCGCCGGAGCGCCCCGGACTTATTTTCCGGTCCGGCGGTTGAACTCCGCGACCTCCCCGAGCGCCGCGGCGCCGCCCGCCGACAGGCGCTCGTTCACGGCCGCGAAGGCGGGGCCCGCCTCCTTCCGGAGCCGCTCCATCGTCTCCGCGCCCGGCTCGGCTTCGGACGCGTAGGCCGCGTACGCCTCGGCCTGGGCCGGGGTCAGCCCGGCGCTCAGGCCGAAGGCGTAGGCCCCGTCCGGCTCCGCCGCGCCGCCGGCCGCGATCTCCGTCCGCACCGGCGCCCCGGCGAGGCGCCGGCTCTCGAAGCCCGCGGGGGCGTCCGCCCGGGGGATCCGGCCGAGGTAGTCCCGGTAGAGGGGATCCTCTTCCTTCGGGGGCGGTTCGGGAAAAGCCGGGGCGCCGGTTTCCGGCGCCGGGATCCCCCCGCCCGGGAGCGGGCCCGGGGCGCCGGGCGCCGCCCCGGGGAGGCTCTCCTCCGGCCGGGCGAGGGCCTCCCGGCGCACGGCGAACGCCCGGGCCGTGAACTCGGCCGCGCGCAGGGGATCGCGCTCCGTCAGGGCGCGCAGCGCGGCGGCGGCCTCGGCCTGCCGGGCGTCGGGGAAGATCCCGTCCATGACGTTCCGCAGTTCGTTCGCGCGCCGCGCGAGCCGCGGGTCGGCGCCCGCGGCCCGGCGCAGCTCCCCGAGCAGCTCCGGGTTCCCGGCGACGATCCGGCCCGCGGTCGCCCCGTCGAGCTCGTAGCCGCTCCCCGCCGAGGCCGCCGCGGCCCTGAGCCGGCTCACCTCGCTCCGGCGGCCCGCCGCCGCGCGGGCGGACGCGGCGAGCTCCTCGCCGGCGCTCCGCGTGTCGGCCCAGGCCGCGGCGCTCACCCGGCCCGAGCTGATGTCCCGGGCGAGGCTGCGGCTGTACTCGGCCCGGAGCGCGCCGTCTTGCGAGATCCGCTCGAGCTCCGAGGCGAGCTCCGTCGCGGCCCGGGTCGAGCTCGAGCCCGCCGCCGCGCTCGCGAGCCCGGCCGGGCCGCCCGCGGGCAGCCGGCCGCTCAGCGCGAGGCTCAGGGCGCCCCGCACCGCCGTCTCGTCGGTCTCGCCCGAAGAGATCCCGCTCATGACCCCGCGGGCGAGCCCGCTCACCATGGCGGCGCTCTCGGAGTCCGAGCTCGCGGTCCGCGCCGCCACGTTCTCGAGATCGCTCCGCGTGACGCTCGCGGAAAAGCTCCGCCCGCCGCTCTCCCTGAGGATCCGGCCGAACGAGCGCTCCGCCCCCAGCGCCTCGCTTTCGGCGCTGCTCAGGGCCCGGCGGAAGTCGTCACGCAGGGACACGGCCGGCATCATCGCGGCGGAGCCGGTCAGGCTGAGGCCGGCGGCCGGGCTGCCGGAGAAGAGCGGGGCGTGCGCCACCACCGGGCCCCGCTTCTCGAGCTCGGGCAGGTGCCCCTCCGCCCCCGCGTCCCCGCCCGCCGCCCGGGCGGCGATCGCCCCGAGCGCCGCGGAGCCGCCCGTCAGCACGGCGAGGGCGAGCGCCGGCACGGCCGCGGACAGGTACCCGCCCAGGGCGATGTGGGACTCGAGGATCTTTTCCGTTCTGAGGAGGCCCGAGAAGCTCTCCGGGGGCGCGGCCGCGGCGGCGAGCTCCCCGGAGGCGCTCGCGGCGAGGTAGAGGTTGACCATGGTCATGAGGGGGTGCCAGAGCTCCACCCAGAGCATGAAGGACGCGTAGCGGCCGCAGAGCCGGACCCCGGCGTCGCAGCCCGCGAGGGCGAGCGGCGCGAACGCGGACAGCATGAAGAGCAGCGCCTCGAAGAAGGTCATGAGGGGCCGGACGCAGGAAAAGAACATGGCCTGCCCGAGGGCCGCGGCCGAATTGCGCCCGGCGACCCGCCCGGCGAGGAGCAGCGCCGAGGCGGCCTCGTGCTCGCCGACGTGCTTTTTCTCGGCGGCGCGCAGGTACACGGGCAGGAGCACGGCCGCGATCATGTAGTTCTCGAGCCTGCCGTTGACGATCCCGAGCATGGAAAGCGCCCGGTTGACGCGCGCCCGGTACGTGTCCCCGGCGGGCGCCCCGGCCGGCTCGCCCCCGTCGAGGGCGCGGCCGAGGAGATCGGCGTAGGCGCCGTTCGTGTGCGCGGCGAGGCGCGCGTGGGCCTCGCGGCAGGTGAGCCGCTCGTCCTTCCCGGTCAGGTTAATCAGCGTGCCGTAGGCGTCCGACGCGAAGGCGCCGGCGCGCACGACGTCGGCCGCGCCGAAGAGCGCCTCGGGGCTGATCTCGCGCAGGTCGACCCCGGTGAGCGTGCATTCGCGGAAGTAGTTGAGCCAGCTCCGCGCGAAGTCGCCCCCGCCGTCCCCGTTCACCGCCGCGAGCGCCCCGATCTCGGCGGCGCGCCGGCGCAGGCCGGCGAGCGCGGTCGCCGCGAGGGCGAAATCGCCGCCGTCCCGCCCGGGAACGGCGAAGGCCTGCTCCGCGTAGTTTGAGAGGCCGCGCCCGAGCGCCGAGACGATCGCGCCGGCGGCCGCGGGCCCGAGCGGCACCCCGTCCACCTTCACGACGGCCGAGCCCCGGCAGTCCTCCACGGCCACGTCCGCCTTGGGCGCGAAGAAGCAGAGGTAAAAGATCCCGGCGGCGAAGACCCGCCCGAAACCGGGCCCCGCGCCCTCCGCGCTCACCCGGAAGCCCTGGTAAAGGGCCCCGGCGAGCAGCCCGATCCCGGCGAGCGCCCCGGCGGCCCCGCTCCCGAAAAACATGGCGAGGGCGCGGAGCGCCGCCGCCAGAAAATTCACGTCGCCCAAAGAATAGATCGTCCACATGCGGCGCCTCCCCCTTTCCCGGCGGGCGCATGGTAGCGCGGGGCCGCCCCGGCGCGGGCGCGCTCCGCCTTAGATTGCCGCCCGGGGGCGCCCGGACGCGCGAAAGCCCGGCCGGAGCCGGGCTTTCGCGCCTGCCGGAGCCGCGGCTACGGGAACCGCGCCGGGCGGGCGGCGTCGCCGCACTGGGCGCGGTCGCGCAGGTAGTGGTCCATCAGGGTCAGGGCCAGCATGGCCTCGGCCACGGGCACCGCCCTGATGCCGACGCAGGGATCGTGCCGGCCCTTCGTCACGATCTCGGCGGGGGCGCCGTCGAGGTCGATCGTCCGGCCCGGGACCCCGATGCTCGAGGTGGGCTTGAGGGCGATCCGCACCGCGATGTCCTGGCCGGTGCTGATCCCGCCGAGGATCCCGCCCGCGTGGTTGGTGGCGAAGCCCTCCGGCGTGAGGGCGTCGCGGTGGTACGAGCCCTTCTGGAAGGCCGCGGCCATGCCGTCGCCGATCTCCACGCCCTTGACGGCGTTGATCCCCATCATGGCCGCGGCGATGTCGGCGTCGAGGCGCCCGAACACCGGCTCGCCGAGCCCCGCGGGCACGCCGGCCGCGACCACCTCGACCGTGGCGCCGGCCGAGTCGCCCTCCTTGAGCAGATCCGTCATGAACGCGCGCACGGCTTCCACCCGGTCCGGGTCGCAGAAAAAGAACTCGTTCCGGTCCCGCTCCCCGGGGACGACCTTCTCCGCCCTGACCGGGCCGACGGACGAGGTCCAGCCCGCTATGGCGACGCCGAGCCTCTCCCGCAGGTACTTGCGCGCGATGGCGCCCGCGGCCACGCGCATGGCCGTCTCCCGCGCCGAGGCGCGCCCGCCCCCGCGGTAGTCCCTGATCCCGTACTTGCGCCGGTAGGTGTAGTCGGCGTGGCCCGGACGGAACAGGCGGGCGATGTCCGCGTAGTCCCGCGAGCGCTGGTCGGTGTTCTCGATGATGAGGCCGATCGGGGTCCCGGTGGTCCTCCCCTCGAAGACGCCCGAGATGATCCTGACCGCGTCGGGCTCGCGCCGCGCGGTGGTGAACTTCGAGGTCCCGGGCTTGCGGCGGTCGAGATCCGCCTGGATGTCCGCCTCGGAAAGCTCGAGGCCCGGGGGGCACCCGTCGACGACGGCCGCGAGGGCCGGGCCGTGGCTCTCGCCGCAGGTGGTGACCGTGAACAGCCGGCCGAAAGTGTTGCCCGACATTATCTTTCTCTCCTGTGGCGCTCGAAAAGCGGCGCGTATTCGACGAGCTCCTCCTGGGTCATGACGAACACGCCGCTCCCGCCCCGCTCGAGCTCCGCCCAGTTGAAGCGGACGCCCGGGAACTCCTCCTCGAGGGCGAGCCGGCTGTTGCCGACCTCGACGACCAGGACGCCCCCCTCGTCGAGGTAGTACGACGCCTCGGCCAGGACGACCTTAACGTAATCGAGCCCGTCGGGGCCCCCCGCGAGCGCGATCGCCGGCTCGGCGCGGTACTCGTCGGGCATGTCCTCGAAGTCGGCGGCGTCGACGTACGGCGGGTTGCAGACGATGAGATCGTAGGTCTCGCGCTCGTCGAGCTCGTCGAAGAGATCGCTGCGGATCGGGAACACGACGTCCTCGAGGCCGTAGTTGAAGACGTTCCGCGCGCACACGTCCAGGGCGTCGTCGCTGACGTCGACGGCGTCGATCATCAGATCGCCGTTGTCCGCGAATTTGTTCGCGCAGGCGATGGCGATGCAGCCGCAGCCGCAGCACATGTCGAGGACGCGCGACGGGGTCTTGCGCAGCCACGGGGCGAACCCCTTGTCGATCAGCTCGGCGATCGGCGAGCGGGGCACGATCACCCGCTCGTCCACGTAGAACTCGATGCCGCAGAACCAGGCCCGGTTGGTGAGGTAGGCGGCGGGCACGCGGTCGCGGACGCGCAGCGCGAGGGCCCGCGCTATGTTCCTCTTCTCCCGGGCGGTGAGGCGGGCCCGCCCGGTCTCGGGATCCCCGGGGGGATCGAGATCGATCAGGCAGAGCACCAGGTACTCCGCCTCCTCCCAGTAGTCGGCCGTGCCGTGGCCCAGGTACACGCCGTTTTCGGTCAGGTAGCTGGCCGCGTAGCGGACCGCGTCGTTCACGGTCTCGAGCTCGCTGACGATCTCGGCCTCGATGTCCTCGGGGAAGCCTTCCTTGACGAAAACGCTCCCCGCGCCGTTTTCGGTTGCTCTTTCTTCTTCTTCGCTCATAGGGCGCCGTCCGGAAAAGTTAGTCGGGAAAGGCGGCCGCGCGGCCGCCGGGAATCCTGCTCGGATGTTTCATCTTAGCACAACCCGCGCGGAAATGGGGAGAGGGGGATCGGAAACGGGAAGACCGGGCCCGGCCCGGCGGGGAGCGCGGACCGTAACCCGGTCAAAAAAAAGACAAAAGACGCTCGCGGCTCCCGCCGCGGCGTCTCCGGACCGTATCGGGCCGCCCTTCCGGCGGCTACTGAGCTCTGCTCATTTCTATATAGCTGTTGAGTTCCCTCACGGTGTCGCGGTGCTTCTCGTCCGCCTCGAGCGGCATGATGAGAGCGCCCCGGTCGAATTCGTAGGCTCCCCTCCCGTGGATGTACAACCTGCCTTTGAAGAAAGTCCTGACGTGCCTCGCGATCAGAGCCGGGCTGTATTTCTTGAATATTCTCATTTTCCACAATCCTCTGACGGCGTCCCGCTTTTTTTTCCTCGTGTGCGCTTTTGCCGCGGGTTCGCCGTTTTGTAGTATTTATAATATACGGGATCCGGCGGCGGGGAACGCCAAACCGGCACGTGAACAAACGAATCCCCGCCGTCTCTTAAATTATAACAGCGCCGCGCGGCCAAAATTGCGATCGGCATTGAATTTTACTCGATTCGGCGCGCCGCCCGCGCCCCTTTTCCGGAGGCTCCCGGCGGGCCGGCCCGCCCGCCTTTTTTCCCCGGGGCGGGGCCGCCCCTCCCGCCCCGGGAGGCCCGCGGGAAGGCCCGGGAAAGGGCGGACGAAAGAATAATTAATACGCGCGATACCCCCTTGTAGCGAAAATTTTACAAATTGGCGGAAAATTACGTCGCCCCGGTCATGAAAACAGTACAAAACACACACTTTTAAATTTTTATGTGACTAACATCGCCCCGTCTTATGTTATATTACCGTTAATTTTTGTTTGTTATTTGATTGCCACGACGACTTTATATCAGACAGAAAACATAGGAGTTTCCGGAACAATAATCCGGCTAAGCAGGGAGAACCACCACACAAGGGTAATAGCAAATGTCCAATGAAGCTATCATAAGAGTTCGCGACTATATGAACAAAAATATAGTCGGTCAGCCTGAACTGGTTGACGGTCTTTTAACCGCGCTGCTCGCGGACGGTCACATTCTCGTCGAGGGTCCTCCGGGACTGGCCAAGACCAGGGCCATCAAGCTCCTGTCCGAATGCATCGAAGGCAGGTTCCACCGCATTCAGTTCACCCCCGACCTGCTGCCGGCCGACCTCACGGGCACCGACATCTACAGACCGCAGGACGGCACGTTCGTGTTCCAGCCCGGCCCGCTGTTCCATCACCTGCTGCTCGCCGACGAAATCAACCGCGCCCCGGCGAAGGTGCAGTCGGCCCTGCTCGAGGCGATGGCGGAGCGCCAGATCACCATCGGGCGCAAGACCTACCAGCTCCCGGATCTGTTCCTGGTCATGGCCACGCAGAACCCGCTGGAGCAGGAGGGCACCTACCCGCTTCCGGAAGCCCAGCTCGACCGTTTCATCATGCACCTGCAGCTGAACTACCCGGATCAGGGCACCGAGCTCCAGATCCTCAGGCTGAACCACCTCGAGTCCAAGCACGCGGCCCGGGAGCAGCCCCCGGTCATCACGCAGGCCGAGCTTTTCGAGTCGCGCAGGGACGTGCTGTCCGTGACGATCCCGGACATCCTCGAAAGCTACATCATCAACCTGACCATGGCCACCAGGCGTCCTTACAGCTACGACTCCACCGACCTCGCCCGCTGGATCAGCTGCGGCGTTTCCCCGCGCGCCACCATGGCCCTCGCCAACTGCTCGCGCGTCAAGGCCTGGCTCGACGGCCGCAACTACGTGGCCCCCGAAGACATCCAGTACTGCGTGTACCCGGTCTTCAGGCACCGTCTCTTCCTCTCCATGGAGGCCGAGGCGGACAGAGTCGACGCCAACCGCGTAATCGAGCTCTTGACAAAGAAGGTTGTCGTAGGTTAGCCCCAGTCACGCGATTATTAGCAGAGACCCCCGTCTCTGCTAATGTGGCGTTTAGGGGACGCGCCGCCTGACCTGAAAAGTAACCGAACAAGTAAGGATAAACTCAATGCCCAACGGGATTGAACTAACATTTGAAGAACTGATTCAGGTTCCACCTCTGACCCAGCTGCTGCCCAACACCATGGTGGCCAGCCAGCGCTACGGCATCCTGCGCGCGACCAGCCGCGGCCGCGGCATGGAATTCTCCGAGGTGCGCGCCTACCTGCCCGGCGACGACATCAGGAACATCGACTGGCGCATCACCGCGAGAACCGGCCGTCCTTACACCAAGATGTTCAGGGAGGAGCGCGACCGCAACGTCTACATCATTCTGGATCTCGACCCGGCCATGTACTTCGGATCCAAGGGCCAGCTCAAGGCGCGCCTCGGCGCCCTCATCGCCGCCTCGTGCGCCTGGCAGGCGCTCGACATGAAGGACAAGGTCGCGGGCATGATCATCCTCGGCAACACCCCGATCAGGCACCAGCCCGGGGGCATGCGCCGCGACGTGCTCGCCCTCATCCAGAAGATCTACGACGCCTACCAGATCGGCCTGCGCCGCAAGACCTTCGACTTCAACCTGGGCGACGGCCTCAAGCTCCTCGTGAACCACGCCCGCCCCGGCAGCGTGTTCCACATCATCAGCGACTTTTACCGCCTCGACGACAACGCGATGCTCTACCTCCGGAGGCTGAACAAGTCCCACACGGTGCGGACCTACCAGCTTTACGACAAGATCGAGGTCGACATCGAGGGGAGCGGCACCGTGGGCATCGACACGGGCTCGGCCCAGGGCTACATCAGCTCCCTGGACGCGAACTTCGTGGAGAACTACCGCCGCATCGGCCTGCACCGCATCCACCACCTCGACCGCGTGCTCTCCGAAAGCTCCCAGCGCAACATCTGCATCGACGTGTCCGCCGCCGTGCTGCAGCGCGGGCGCGGGCGGGACGAAGACGACGAGGAAAGCGAGGAATAAGCCATGGAATTTGATTTCTCCCTCCTGAAGGACATACACCTGGGCGAGCCCCCGGTCGACTTCTCGTACGACTTCCTCTGGTGGCTGCTCGCCGCGGCCGTCCTCGCCGTCGTCGTTTACTCGGTCTGGCGGCTCCTGCCCCTGTTCTCGGCGATCGGCAGGCTCAACAGGATCGATCCCAAGAACGAGGCCTTCATCCCGCTGGTCAACTACTGGCTGAAGGAAACCGCCCTGATCATGTACCCGCGCGACGTCGTGGCCCCGCTCTACGGCCTCGGCTGGCTCGAGTTCCTCGACGCGAACGGCGGCACGAACTTCCGGATGTTCAAGGACGCCTGGGAGCGCGTCATCTACGACTGGCAGAACATCGAGGTTCCGCTCAACGAGAAGAAGATGCTGGTCAAAGAGTGCAGGAAGTGGATTTATTCCAACATAAGGAGAAGATTATGGGGACGCTAGGAATCGGGTCTTTGTGGTGGCTTTTCCTCCTGCTCGCCTTTCTGCCCATACTGATTCGTTTTCTGCCGGGCAGGAGCAAGAAGGATGAGTTCATCTTCATCACTTCCCTCCCGAAGATTCTGGACTCGGAGCCGAAGAACCGCGTGCACAAGATCTTCGGCCTCGCCTACGCCGCCTGGGTGTTCCTGATGATCGCCCTCATGCGGCCCGTCTACTTCGACACCCCGATCATCATCGAGCAGCCGCACCGCGACATCATGATGGCCATCGACCTGTCCGACTCCATGAGCATCATGGACATGCGCGACGAGGAGAACCGGCCCGTGCCCCGCATCGACGTCGTGAGGGAGCAGGTCAGGCAGTTCATCCTGTCCCGCATCAGGAACAACTCCAACGACCGCATCGGCATCATCCTGTTCTCCGACCGGGCGCACATGCTCGCCCCGCTGACCTTCGACAAGGGCCTGCTGCTCAAGCTCGTCGACGAGATCGACCTCAAGCTCGCCTCCGGCCCGCTGACCAACATCTCCGGCGCCATCGAGATGGCCATGAACCGCTTCGAGGAGGCGGGGACCAACAAGAAGATCCTCATCCTGCTCACCGACGGCAAGAACACCGCCGAGGGCATGACCCCGGATCAGGCCGCCAACAACGCCAACTCGCAGGATATGAAGATCTACACCATCGGCTTCGGATCGGACGCCCTCGACGAGGGCTTCGACGAGGGGCTCGACGACTCCTCCGCCGACATCGACGAGGTCACCCTGCAGAACATCGCCAAGATAACCCACGGCAACTACTACCGCGCCCGCGACGGCAAGGCGCTGCACAACCGCTACCAGGAAATCAACTTCAACGAGGCTTCGGAGGAATCCCCGCGCTCGTACCAGCCCGCGGTCGAGCTGTACTACTGGCCGCTCCTGATTTCCATCATCCTGTCGGTGGTCGCCGGCGTCGCGGTAAGGAGGATAAATGGCTGATTTCACTCTCTTGCGCCCGTGGTGGCTGGTCCTCATGCTGCTGCCGCTGCTCTTCGTGTACGTGGACTTCGCCAAGCACTACAAGCTTCAGAGCTTCATCAAAGAAGACATCATGAACTACCTGAAGCCCAAGAAGACCGCCAAAAAAGACGCCGAAGAGGAGGAGGAGGGCAACATCGTCACCGCGATATCCTCTGAGGAGCAGAAAATGCTCATCAGCAAGCCCAAGCTCTGGAAAAAGTTCGGCTGGCTGGTGATCCCCTATTTCTTCGCCGTCACGGCCATGAGCGGCCCCGCCGTCTCCCAGGACTCCAACCTCTTCCAGAGCGACGAGAACTGGGTCTGGGTGGTCGACACCTCGCTCTCCATGCTGGCGACCGATCTCAAGCCGAGCCGCTTCCAGCGGGCCCGCTTCAGCCTCATCGAGCTGCTGCACGCCTCCAAGGCGCGCCGGCACATCGGCGTGGTGGCCTTCACCAGCGAGGCCTACGTGGTCGCCCCGCCCACCGACGACGCCTCGAGCCTGCTCTACATGCTGCAGGAGCTCGACCCGTCGGTCATGCCCCGCGAGGCCCAGGGCTCCGATCCCATCGCCGGCCTGAGGGAGGCGCAGAAGATCCTCGACGAGGACAACCAGACCCCGGGCAACATCCTCCTGGTGGTCGACGACATCAGCGGCCCCACCGAGAAGGTGGCCGAGCTCATCGACTACATCAAGGATCTCCCCTACCCGGTTTACATCTACGCCATCGGCACCCCGTCGGGCTCGCCCATCCCCCTCACCGGGAGCTACGTGCACGACAAGGACGGCAACACCGTGATGGCGCAGTCCAACTTCGAGACTATCCACAAGGTGGCCAAGGACACCGGCTCGCCCGTCTACTTCGAGATGAACGACGAGCAGGCGCCCCTGCTCGAGAAGATCTACTCCTACGAGCACCCGAAGTACAAGATCACCGAAAAGAGCAAGTACACCCACAAGGACGTCGGCTGGTACTTCGCGCTCCTGTGCCTGATCAGCGCGGCCGGGTTCGTCCGCAACTACTTCTTCGTCCTCCTGCTCGCCTTCACCCTCGGCACGGGCGTCTTCATGACCCCCGCCGCGACCTTCGCCGCCGAGCCCGCCGAGGAGGCCGAGCCGCTGCCGCCGTACGACGGCAACCCCAACGAGTACGGGCACCTGCTGTTCGAGGCGGGCAAATACGAGGAGTCGCTCGAGTACTTCACGGACAAGTTCTGGCGGGGCAACGCCTACTACAAGCTGGGCCGCTACGACAAGGCCCTGCAGGAGTACGAGGCCGTGGGCAACGACGCCGACGCCAAGTACAACATCGGCAACTGCTTCGCCCATCTCCAGACCCCGAACGCCCTCGACAACGCCATCCTGGCCTACGACCAGGCGCTCGAGCTCAACCCCGAGCACGCCGACGCGGCCATGAACAAGACCATCATCCTCGAGTACCTGCGCCAGGTCAACGAAGCCGAGAAGGCGCGCCAGGAAGCCAAGCTCAAGGAGGAGAGGATCCGGGGCTCCGCCCCGTCGTCCGAGGGCGGCGACGTCGAGCTCGCCCCCCTGCCCGAGGCGGATAACTCGGTCACCCTGCTCCAGCGCCGCATGGCCCTGCAGCAGAGCAAGAAACCACTGAAGATTACGGAGCAGAAATGGTGAAACTGAAGTCATTTGTCACGCTGCTGGCGGCGGTTCTGCTACTCGCCTTCTGCGCCGCGGGCCTCGCGCGCGCCGAGGAGGGGAACGACGAGAACACCACCATCAGGATTACCTCGGACAGGAACATCATCGCCGGCAAATCCTTCGACCTCCGGGTAATCGTCACGACCAACAAGGTTCTCGCCGCCGGCAGCATCGACTACGAGCACCTCAAGAGCAAGTTCCAGATCGGCAACGTCCGCTTCACCCAGGAGGAGGGCGAGGAGCCGGGCATGCACGTCTACAGATGGACCTTCCCCCTGCTCACCGACGAGGCGGGCGTGACGGACATCGAATCGTTCAAGTTCGCGGGACTCTCCATAGACTCGAACCCCGTCCAGATCCTGGTCGCCAAGCGCCAGGGCCGCGTGTACGCGAAGCAGTTCATCAGGACCCAGCTGCGCGCCCCCGAGGCCATCGCGGGCCAGATGGTCATGTACCGGGTGGAGACCGACATCCTGCCCGACGTGAAGATCCAGACCTATAACCCGCCCCACGCCGAGAACGCCGTGATCGAGCTGTACCAGGAAAAGGTGATCAGCCGCGTCAGCAAGGAGAACCTCGCCGCGCAGCCCATCTACAAGACCCAGATCCGCGAGTACAAGATCATCTTCCGCAACCCGGGCGTCAACGTCATCGAGGGCCCGACGATCCAGGGCGTGATCAAGAGCGCCGGCAACAAGTCGTTCTTCCAGAAGGGCGACAAGCAGCAGATCGAAGTCAAGCCGAACCCGGAGAACCTGCTGGTTTCCGACAACGTGACCATCGCGGTCAAGTGGACCCCCGAGGACCGCGAGGTCTCCGTGGGCCAGGCCATCTCGCGCGACGTGACCTTCCGCGCGACCGACGCCGCGGTCTCGCAGCTCCCCGAGGTCGAGCTGCCGCCGCTGCCCGACTACGACGTCTACGTCGAGAAGACCAACGAGTCGGAAAAGCTGATGAAGAACAAGAAGTTCATCTCGACTCTGACCGTCAAGCAGGTCTTCGTGCCCAAGAAGAACCACACCACCTTCACCGTCCCGGACCAGACCTTCACCTGGGTGAACCCGAACAACGGCGAGAAGAAGGACGCGGTCATCAAGGGCGGCACCTACGAGGTCTCGGGCTTCAGTTTCAACGACTACATCCCCTCGGATCCGCGCAAGGCGCACTGGTTCATGGCCGCCATCGTCGTGATCCTGGTCCTCACCGTGTTCGTGTACTACAGCATCGTGCTCTACCGCGAGCGCGCGGGCGTGTACGGGAAGCTGCACCAGTACATGGATCACCGGAGCTACTGGCGGACCATGATGAAGTCGTGGTCGAAGAACGATCCGTTCCAGACCCGGAACGCCATCATCGAATGGGCGCAGAAGCGCTGGCCGAACCGGCCGATCGTCGGCCTCAAGGACGTCCCGTTCTACGAGGAGAACAAGGCGGCGTTCGACAACCTCTCCGCGTCCTGCTGGTCCCCCGACCGCGGGGCCTGGAGCGACGCCGAGATCAAAAAGGTCGTCTCGCGGAACCGGAACTACCAGAAGCCCCGGGCCCGCATGGGCATCAACCCTTACGGCCTGAACGGCGAGATCTACGAGACCGTGACCCAGCAGGTGAAATAGCGGCGCGCGCCGCCGGAAAGGGGGGAACCGGAGGTTCCCCCCTTTCTTTTTCCGCTCGGCGTTTTTTGTTTTTTTGTTTTTTTGCCGGGAATTATTCTCATTTCGGGGGACGCGGGAGCCGTCCGGCGCCGCTTCGCGTCCGCGCCCGCCGCCCGGCCCCGAGAGCCGCGCCGTCCGCCGCGGGCGCCTTTTTTCCCCGGTTTATTTCCCCCCTGTTGTTACTCTTTTTGAATATCCGCCCGGAAAAAATTTTTTCAATATTCAAATCGGATCAAAGCACCGGCCGGGATTCTTATTTAAAATGACTTGAATAACGCGCCCCCAAAAGCCCCGGCGGGCGCGCCGGGAGCGCCCCCGCGCGGGTCCGGGCGGCGCCGTCCGCCCCGCCGCCCGCGTTTGAATAAGCGCCCTCCCGGAAACGTTCCCCCGAAATAAGGAAAACCCATGGATTTCATCGCCGTCCTCACCAGCGCGCGCCACCTGCGCGAAGCCGTCGCCGGCCTGTCCGCCGCGCAGCTCGACGACGTCATCGGGAAGCTCCAGCGCATCCGCGACGAGAAGCGGATGACCGAGCAGATGAACGCCGAGAAGCAGAAGGCCCGGCGGGAGGCCCTCGACGCCATCCTCAGCATCATGGCCGAGAACCGCCTGACCGCGGGCGATCTCACCCTCCTCGCCGAGCGGGCGGCGCAGGAGAAGCCCCCGCGCCGGCGCCGCGTGCCCCCCAAGTACCGCTTCCGCGACGCGGCGGGCAACGTCCTGACCTGGACCGGCCAGGGCCGCACCCCCCTCGCCTTCCGGGAGTGCATGGCGCGCGAGGGCAGGCCGGCGGAGGCCTACCTCGTCGGCGCGGAACCGGACGATCCCGCGGTGTCCTGAGGACCGCCGCCCCGCCCGGCAAAATGACACGGCGCCCCGATCCGCGCTATAATCGGATCGGAACTTTTTTCGCGAACCCGTGATTTGAGGATTGGCCATGAAATACAAGATACTGGATCTCACCCTGCTGGCGATCGTCGTCGCCGCCTGCATCTTCTGCTCGCAGATCTACCCCGATCCGCGGCAGCTCGAATGGACCAGGTACGCCTGGTCGGATCTCTATTTCTGGGTAAGCTTCCTGACCGGCAACTTCACGCACTTCACCATGCAGCACCTCGGGGAGAACATCGCGGGCCTCCTGCTCATCTGGCTGCTGTTCTACAGCCAGAGCGTCGACGACTGGTTCGACAAGACCCTGAGCCTCCTGGTGTCCGCGCTCGCCGTGACGATCGGCATCTACTTCTTCGCCCCGCACATTCTCGTCTACGCGGGCCTGAGCGGCGCCCTGCACGGCATGTTCGCCTACGCGGCCCTGCTGCGCTGGATAAAGGACGGCAGCTTCCTGGGTTTCCTCTTCCTCGCGGGGCTCGCGGCCAAGCTGTACGTCGACTTCTTCTACCCGGATCTCACCTTCACCGAGATCACCAAGAACCTCTACGGCGAGTACGCGCACCTGACCTTCCTCATCGATCCCGACAAGGACTTCCAGTACAAGGTCTGCGGCGAGGCGCATCTCTACGGGTCGATCGCGGGCGCGGTCCTGGCCGCGATCCGGTACCTCTGCTCCTCCTCCCGCCCGAAAACGCAGTTCTCGAGCGGCGGCATCGAGGCCTGAGCCCCGCAAGTCTCCGAACCGCCTGACCGCCGCGCCCCCGGCGCGGCGGCCCCGGACGCGCAAATCCCGCCGCGGGACGCCCCGCGGCGGGATTTTTACGCTTGCGAATAATGAGGATAC
>CAZFNS010000013.1:0-8662 GCA_964520475.1 uncultured Enterobacterales bacterium | reverse complement strand
GGCGCGGGCGCTCAGAGCCCCGCGATTGACGCGGCGATCGCCCGGAGGGCCGCGGCGGGATCCGGGGCCGCCGTCACCGGCCGGCCGATCACCAGGTAGTCGGAGCCGAGGCGCACGGCCTCCTCCGGGGTGACCGTGCGGATCTGATCGCCCCGGTCGGACGCGGCCGGGCGGATCCCGGGGGTCACCAGCCTAAAGCCGGGGCCGAGCTCCCGGCGCAGCGCGGGGGCCTCGCGGGCGGAGCAGACCGCCCCGTCGAGGCCGCACCGGGCGGCGAGGGTCGCGAGCCTGAGCGCCTGCCGCTCCACGTCCGGGTCGGCGCCGGCGCTTTCGAGCTGGGCCGCGTCCATGCTGGTGAGCACGGTCACGGCCGTGAGGAGCGGGCGCCCCGGCCCGAAGTTTTTGAGGGCGTTCGCGGCCGCCTCCAGCATGACCGGGCCGCCCGAGGCGTGCACGTTCACCATCCAGACGCCGAGATCGGCGGCGGCTTCCACCGCGCGCGCCACGGTGTTGGGGATGTCGTGGAACTTGAGATCGAGGAACACGCCGAAGCCCATCCCGGCCAGCTTGCGCACGAGCGCGGGGCCGAAGCGGGTGAACATCTCCTTGCCGACCTTGAGCCGGCACTCCGCCGGGGTCAGCCGCCCGGCCAGATCGAGCGCCCGCCGCTCCTCCCGGAAATCGAGCGCCACTATAATCCGCGGATCCGCGTCTGCCATGCCGATTCTCCTTTTCTCCCGAAAACGCCTAACCGCCGAGGCCCGCCCCGCCGCCCCGGCTCAGCTTCTCGCCCAGGCGCGAGGAGGGACCGTTCTTCCAGCCCTCGATCTGGTGGCACTTCATGCTCTCCCAGCCGTGGCAGCTCGGGCACTGCCAGAACAGCATCGAGGACTTGAAGCCGCAGCGCTCGCACTGGAAGCGCGAGCCGTTGACGAGGTTCGCGTCGAGGATCGCCTTGAGCGCCGCGAACTTCTCGCGGGTCTCCGGATCGAGCTCCCCGTACACGCGCCCCAGCGCGTAGCTGAAGAGCTCGTAGCTCGGGGATTTTTTGAGGAGGCGGGTCACGAACGCCCCGGACTCCTCCCCGGAGCGGACGGCGAGCATCAGCTCGGCCATCTGGATGACCAGCTCGGGGGATTCGCTCAGGGCGAGCCAGGAATTGAGGATCTCGAGGTGCTCCCGCTCCCGGCCGGGGCCGAAGCACCGGGCGAGCGAGTTGAGCAGCACGGGGATCATGGCGGGATCCGCCTCGGCGCCCCGGCGGAGGCAGGCGACGGCGTTCCCGGTCTGCCCGGTCTCGATCATGATCCGGGCCGCGTTGAGGTAGGCCCGCACGCACGCGGGGTTTATGGCGGCGGCCTTTTTGAAGAAATCGGCGGCGCGGGAGACGTTCTGCCGCGCGTAGAGCTCGTTGCCGAGCTCGCAGTAGTACTCGGCCTGGCGCTTGAGCAGCTTCTCGTCCTTGTAGCGGCTGAAGGCGTCGATGAGGTCGACGGCCTTCTGCCACTCCTTCTCCTGCTCGAAAATGGTCACGAGCAGCAAAACGGCCGCCTTCTTCTCGGTGTTGTAGCTGATGAGCTCGCGGAGGATGTCCTCGGCCTTGTCGAGGAGCCCCGCGTTCATGAAGTCGCGGGCGAGCTCGAGGAGCACGACGGAGCGCCGCGCCGGCTCGGTGTTCTCGTCGGTGAGGAGCCCGTTGTGGAAGCGGATGGCCTTCTCGAGCTCGCCCTTCTCCCGGAGGAGCGAGCCCAAGGCTATGCTCTCCTCGAAGCTGTGCTCGGAGCTCGAGTCGTAGAAGCGGATGAACTCGTTCACCGCCTCTTCCTTGTCCTTGGACAGGAAGTAATTGATGCCCCGGGTCAGGAAATCGATCTTCCTGGTGTTTTCCGTCTGCCGGGTCTTGTCGGCGGATCTGCGCCCCATGATGTAACCGTAGCACACGGCCACCGGGAGCAGCAGAAATAACAGTTCAAACATGGTTGCGCGTCAAAAGTCGGTTAAACCCCGTCCGGTTCACGGCGCGCCGGCTTCGAGCCGGTACGGATCCCCGCCGTCCCCGGGGGCCGCGTCCGCGCCGCCCGGAGCCGCGGCGGGCGCGCCGCGCAGCTTCCGGATCTCCCGGCGGGCGAGCATGAGCCGGAACCACAGCTTCGCGAGCGCGTAGGCGCAGGCGAGGAGGCCGGCCAGGAACCCGAACAGCAGGGAAAGCGCGCTGACGGAGCCCACCGACATCCGGGTCTTCACGAACAGAACGTTGAAATCCGTGACCCCGGAGTTGGTGACGCCCACGGTCAGGGCGACGACCGCGACGAGGCACAGGAGCAGGAGGTAAACGACGGCGATGAGTTTTTTCAGCATATGGGCGGCCCGGATGCGAAGTTGTCACATATTTTAAACATTATACATGAATTTGGGGCGGATTCTTACCGGCGGGAACAATTAATGCGCTCCCCCGGGGCCGGCGGGCCCCGCCGCGCCACGCGGGCAAAAAAAAGCGGCGCCCCCGCGGGACGCCGCTTCGCCGGGCCGGCACCGGCCGGCCCGAAAGCCGTTACTGCCGCGCGTTCTTGAACGCTTCGGCCATGGCGCTGCTGCTCTTCTCGACTTCGCTGTTGGACTTCTTGATGGCTTCGATGGCCGCCCGGTCCTCGGCTTCGTCCTTCGCGCGGATGGACAGCGAGATCACGCCGTTCTTGCGGTCGACGCCGACGCGCTTCGCCTCGACCGGGTCGCCCGCCTTGAAGGCGGCGGCGAGGTCGTCGACGCGCTCGGAGGAGACGTCGGAGGCGCGGATCACGCCCTTCACGCCGTCGCCGAGATCGACGATGATGCGGTTGGACTCAACCTCGAGGACCGTGCCCTTCAGGATGCTCTCGCGGTGGGCGTCGAGGAACTTCGAGAGGGTGTCCTCCTCGAGTTGCTTGACGCCGAGGGAGATGCGCTCGCGCTCGGGATCGACGTTCAGCACGACGGCGGTGACCTCCTCCCCGCGGGTGTACTTGCGGGTGGCGTCGCCGCCCGGCTCGAGACCCAGATCGGTGGTGTGGACGAGACCGTCGATGCCGCCCTCAAGGCCGATGAAGATACCGAAGTCGGTGATGCTCTTGACCTTGCCCGTGACCTTGTCGCCCTTGGCGTGCTTCTCGCTGAAGATCTGCCAGGGGTTGGGCTTGCACTGCTTGAGCCCGAGGGAGATGCGGCGGCCCTGCTCGCTGATGTCGAGGACCTTGACGCTGACCTTCTCGCCGATGTTGACGACGGAGGACGGCTGGACGTTCTTGTTGGTCCAGTCCATTTCGGAAACATGCACGAGGCCTTCCACGCCCGGCTCGAGCTCCACGAAGCACCCGTAGTCGGCGATGTTCGTGACGGTGCCCGGGAAGACGGAGCCCTTCGGGAAGCGCTTGGAGACGTCGGTCCACGGATCGGCGGTCAGCTGCTTGAGGCCGAGGGAGACGCGGCCGCGCTCCTTCTCGTACTTGAGGACCTTCACCTGGATCTTCTGGCCCACGGCGACCACCTCGCCCGGGTTCTTGACGCGCTTCCACGCCATGTCGGTGATGTGGAGCAGACCGTCCACGTGGTAGCCCAGATCGACGAACGCGCCGTAGTCGGTGAGGTTCTTGACGGTGCCCTCGACGATCTTGCCCTCCTCGAGGGAGTCGAGCACGGCCTGACGCTTCTGGCTGTCCTCCTCCTCGGTGGCGGCGAGATGCGAAACGACCACGTTGTTGCGGTTCTTCTCGATGGTGATGACCCTGAACTCGAGCTCCTTGCCCACCACCTCGCTCTGCAGATGGGACTCCACCTGCGAAAGCGGCAGGAAGGTGCGGATCCCGTCGACGGTGACGGTGAAGCCGCCCTTGACCTTGCCGTCGACGACGCCGGTGACCGGCTCCTTCTCGGCGTAGGCCTTTTCCAGACGGGCCCAGGACTCGAGGCGCCTGGCCTTGCTGCGCGACAGGATGGTGCGGCCGTCGCCGGCCTCGATGCTCTCGAGGACCACGTCGACCGTGTCGCCCACGGCGACGGTCAGCTCGTTCTTGGCGTCGCGGAACTCCCCGACGGGGATCTGGCCTTCGGATTTGTAGCCGGCGTCGACCCAGACGGAGTCGCTCTCGATTTTGACGACCCTGGCGTGAATCAGCTCTTCCTGACTCTTCTTTCTGCGGCGGGCCTGCTCGCTGTTTTCGAATAAATCTTTGAAACTCATAAACGTAAACGTAAGAAATTAAAAATAAGCGTCGCGGCTTCGTGCGGCGACGGTCCGTAAAACTGTCCGATCCTTCCCTGGATCAAAGTCCGCGCCGGAACCCGGAGGGATCCCGGCACGGTGCATTATACTTAAACGCGGGGGTTTTTTATACATTTTTTTACGAAAAAAACGCGGAGGCCCGGCAAAAGGCGCGCCCGGGCGGGCCGGCCCGGCGCCCTAGCGCCCGTACAGGTTCCGCAGGCGCTCGATCTCGGCGTTCACGCGCTTGTCGGAGACGGGGTAAAGCGTCCCCAGCCCCTGGGCGAAATAGGACACCCGGAGCTCCTCGATCATGAACCGGACGTTCAGGACCTCCCGCGGGACGACCCGCCCCGCGAAGCGCCCGAGGAGGGACTCGTAGTTGTCCTGCACGCCCCTCAGCATGTTCTGCATCATGACGTCCCGGTTCGGGTCGGCCGGGAGCTTGGCGAGGCGCCGCAGCGCGGCGTCGAGGTAGGTCTCGAGGCGCGGGAAGTACGTCTCCCCGGCGTCGGTGGCGAAGCCCTTGCGGATCAGGGCGGAAAGCTGCCCGCCGACGTCGCTGTGGGCGTAGGCGGTGCGCAGATCCGTCGCGCCTTTGAGCTTTTTGCGGATCTCCGAGGCTTTCGCGAGGACGCGCTCGCACCGGACGGCGAGCGCCGTCACGGCGTCGTAAATGCCGGCGCGGGCCGCCGCGACGAGCTTCGCGAAGTCCTCCTCCGTCCGGGCGGGGCCGCCCGCCCGGGTCATGATCCCGTCGAGGGCGAGGGACTCGAGATCCTCGATGAGGCTCTGCACGCTGCCCACGGCGCCGTAGTACATGGCGAGCTTGGCCCGGTTGGGGAGGTTCTTCTCGAGGTGGCCGATCGGGCTCGGGAGGGCCAGCATGATCAGGCGCTTCTGCCCCTGCCACATGTTGCGGTCGGCCTCCTCCTCCGTCTCGAAGAGCTCGAGGGAGACGCTGTCGCGGCGGTCGCGGAGGGCCGGGTAGGCGACGATCTCCATGCCGCCCGCCACGGTGGTCCGGGTCTTCGGCAGGGAGCCGAAGCTCCAGGTCTTGATCCCCTCCTGCCTCGGCATCTCCTTCACCGCCGCCGCGAGGGAGGCTTTCACCTCCTCGCTCAGGACGCGCTTCGCGTGCTCGAGGTCCCGGGTCTCCATCAGGACGCGGTTCTTCACGTCGGTGATCCGGAAGTTGAAGCTCAGGTGCCGGGGAAGCTGCGACGCGTCGAAATCGTCCCAGACGATCCGCTGCCCGCAGAGCCGGGTCATTTTGGCGCAGAGCGCCTCGCGGAAGTTCCCGGCGGAGGGATCGAGCGACTCGAACAGGATCCGCCCGTAGTCGGGCGCCGGCACGAAAAGCTTGCGGAGCGCCTTCGGCAGGGCCCGGATCATGGCCGTGAACAGCTCCCGCCGCAGGCCCGGGATCAGCCACTCGAACGCGTCCGCGGGCACGCGGTTCAGGATGCTCACCGGGACGACGGCGGTCACGCCGTCGTTCTCCGCGGTCGGGTCGAAGTTGTACTCGAGCCTGAGCCGGTAGCGGCCGACGGCGAAGCGGTCCGGGTACATCTCCGCGGTCACGTCCGGGGCGCCCTCGCGCCGGAGCATCTCCGGGCTGAAGCTCAGGAACTTGGGATCCGCGCGCTTTTTGTCCTTCCACCAGGCGGCGAAGGTCCGCACGTCGCACACGTCCTCGGGGATCCGCCCGTCGTAGAAGGCGGCGAGATCGTCGTCGCTCACCAGGATCCCGCGCCGCCGCGACTTGTCCTCGAGCTCGGTGACCTCCTCCACGAGGGCGCGGTTCTCGGCGAAGAACTCCTCGTTCAGGACGACGTCGCCCCCGACGAGCCCCTCGCGGATGAACAGCTCCCGGCAGAGGGCGGGATTGACCGCCGCGTAATGCACGAGCCGGCCGGTAATCACCGGGAGCCCGTACAGCGTCCCCCGCTGGGAGGCCATCACCGCGCCCTGCTTTTTGCTCCAGTGCTCGTCGCTGTAGGAGAACTTGAGAAGACTCCCCGCGTACTCCTCGACCCAGAGGGGATCGATCTCGGCGACCGTGCGGGCGTAGAGCCGGGCGGTCTCGGTGAGCTCGGCCGCCACGATCCACTTGGGGCCGCGGCGCGCGAGGCCGCTGCCCGGGAAGATCAGGAAGCGGTTGGAGCGCGTGCCCAGGTACTCGCCGCCCTCGGGGCTCTTCGAGCCGATCAGGCCGAGGAGCCCGCTGAGCAGGGAGCGGTGGATCTCCTCGTAGGTCGCCGGGGCCTCGTTGAACTTAAGGCCCAGCTCCGTCAGGATCTCCTTGAGCTGGGCGCGGACGTCGAACCATTCCCGCATCCGGAGCCAGGACAGGTACTCGCGGCGCATTTTTTTACGGAGGGCGCTCCCGCTCAGGGCGGCGCCCTGCTCCCGCAGGTAGTCGTAAAGCCTGAGGATCGCCGTGAAGTCGGACTTCTCGTCGTCGAAGCGCCGGTGCGCCTCCCGGCTCTCCGCCCGGGCGGAGAGCGGGCTCTCGCGCACCTCCTGCACGCTGAGGTTCGCGGCGACGGTCAGGACCTCCGTGAGCGCCCCGAGCCGGCCGGCCTCGATGAGCATCCGCGCGAGCCGCGGGTCGCAGGGCAGCGCGGCCATGAGGCGGCCCGCGCGGGTCAGGCGGAGCGGGCCGTCCCCGTCCCTCTCGACCGCCCCGAGCTCCTCGAGGAGCTTGACGCCGTCGTTGATCTGGCGCCGGTCCGGCATGTCGGGGAACGGGAAGTCCTCGATCGCGCCGAGCCGCAGGGCGGTCATGCGGAGGACGACGGTGGCGAGGTTGGTGCGCAGGATCTCCGGCTCGGTGAACTCGGGGCGGGACAGGAAATCCGCCTCGGAGTAGAGCCTCACGCAGATCCCCGCGCGCAGGCGCCCGCACCGGCCCTTGCGCTGATCGGCGCTCGCCCGCGACACCGGCTCGACGGGCAGGCGCTGCACCTTGCCGCGGAGGCTGTAGCGGCTGATCCGGGCGGTGCCCGGGTCGATCACGTACCTTATCCCCGGCACGGTGAGGGAGGTCTCGGCCACGTTGGTCGCGAGCACGATCCGGCGCAGGGCATGCGGCGCGAAGATCCGGTTCTGCTCGGCGGCGGCGAGGCGCGCGTAGAGGGGCAGGATCTCGGTCTGCGGGAACTTCGCGCCGCGCAGGAACTCCGCGGTCTCGGCGATGTCGCGCTCGCCGTTCAGGAAGACCAGGATATCCCCCGGCCCCTCGGCGTCGAGCTCGCGGACGGCGTTCAGGATGCCGGTGAGCAGCGCGTCCTCCCCGTCCCCGCCGGCAAGCTCCCCGAGCGGCTCGTAGCGCACCTCGACCGGGTACGTGCGCCCCTCGACGAGCTTAACCGGGGCGTTCCCGAAGTGCCGGCTGAAACTTTGCGGATCGATGGTCGCGGAGGTGACGATCACCCAAAGATCCTTTCTTTTCTTAAGGAGGTTCTTGAGGTAGCCGAGGATGAAATCGATGTTGAGGCTGCGCTCGTGCGCCTCGTCGATGATAATCGCCTCGTACTCGCTCAGGTACCGGTCGCGCTCGAGCTCGTTGAGCAGGATGCCGTCGGTCATGAGCTTTATGACCGTGTCGTCCGACGTTTTGTCGCCGAAGCGGATCTTGTGCCCGACCAGGGTGCCGGGCTCGGTCCCGAGCTCCTCGGCGACGCGGGCGGCCACGGCGCGCGCGGCGATGCGGCGCGGCTGGGTGTGCCCGATCCGGCCCTTGCGGCCGAGGCCCGCCTCGAGGCAGATCTTGGGGAGCTGGGTGGTTTTGCCGGAGCCCGTGTCGCCCGCCACGATCAGCACGCGGTTCTCCCGCAGGAGCCTGACGATGTCGTCCTTCTCGCGGCTCACGGGCAGATCCTCCGGATAGGTCACCGGGGGAATTCTGGCGGCGCGCCGGCGGGCAGCCTCCACCGCCGCGGCCGCCTCGAGGGCGAGCTCGGCCGCCCGCTCCGGATCGGGATCGGCGACGGGCCGCGCCGCCGTCCCGAACACCCCGCGCGCTTTGGCGAGCAGGCGGACGCGGTCTTTGACGAGCGCCTCGCCGAGGACCCGGGCGAGCTTCTTGTAGGTTATCTGGGAGTCTGGCTTTGTCATAGGGGTTAATCCGGGGGCGCGGGCGGACGGAGCGGAGGAACCGCGGGCCGCGCGGATTCCCGGAAAAAGATTATATGAGGAAACCCCCGCGCGCTCAAATCATATTTTTAAGGAGGCGCCCGGCGGGGCCCGCCGGGCGGGCGCGGGGGCGGCCCCCGAAAAACGCCGTCCGTCACTCTTTGCCCGCGCGTTTCTTTAAGATCCCGCCCCGCCCTGCTATACTGAAGATCCGTACAGCACAAGATCACCCGGGAGACCCGACATGAAAACGGAATACAACAAATTATTAAAGGCTCTTCTCTTCGC
>CAZFNS010000012.1:0-57887 GCA_964520475.1 uncultured Enterobacterales bacterium | reverse complement strand
GGCGGCTCCCGAAACCCCGGCCGCTCCGGAAAACCGGGCGAAGTCCCCCGCCGGCAAAACCCCGGCGAAGGCTCCCGGCTCCGGCGCTCCCGCCCGCCGGAAGGACCGGGGCGGCAAACGCGGCAAAAGATCCTGATCCGCCCGGATCCGCCGCGCGCGGATCCCCGGAGACAAAAAGAGACAAAAAAGAACGCCGCGCCCCGAAGGGCGCGGCGTTTTTAACTCAGGACCGGGCCGGTCCGGCGGCGTCAGAGAGCGGCCTTGGCCTTCTCCACCAGCACGGCGAACGTGGGCTTGTCGTTAACGGCGATGTTGGCGAGGATCTTGCGGTCGAGCTCGACGGAAGCCTTCTTGAGGCCGTTGACGAATTTGCTGTACGACAGTCCGTTGACGCGGGCGGCGGCGTTTATGCGCACGATCCAGAGCTGACGGAACTGACGCTTCTTGGTGCGGCGGTCGCGGTAAGCGTACTGGCCGGCCTTGGTCACGGCCTGCACCGCCACGCGGTAAACGCGCGAGCGGGCCCCGTAGTAGCCCTTGGCAGCCTTTAAAATTTTCTTGTGACGTGCGTGAGCGGTTACACCGCGCTTTACTCTAGCCATTTCCCGACTCCTCCGTTACGCGTAAGGCAGCAAATTGATGATGTTATGAAGATCCGACTTGTGGATCACGGTCATCGCGCGCAGGTGACGCTTGCGCTTCGTGGTCTTCTTGGTCAGGATATGGCGGTGGTTGCAGTGCTTGCGCTTGAAACCGTTGGCGGTTTTCTTGAAGCGCTTGTGGGCGCCCTTGTCCGTTTTAATCTTAGGCATGGTAAAAAACTCCACATTGGATTGTCAAAAACACGCGATACGGGAGGCCGCCTCGGGCGGCGCTTGGATAACTTCCCCGGGTCGCTACCTTTTTTTCGGCGATAACACCATGACGGCCTGGCGGCCTTCCAGGCGGGAGGCCGTTTCGACCACCGCGAGGTCCCGGTCGACGCAAAGCTCTTTTTCGATGCGCTTCATGACGTCGAGGCCGATGTCCTGGTGAGCAATCTCGCGGCCGCGGTAACGCATGGTCACCTTGGCCTTGTCGCCGTCTTCGAGGAAACGTATCAGGTTGCGAAGTTTTACCTGATAGTCCCCTTCGTCAGTCGCGGGCCGGAATTTTATTTCCTTGACCTGCACCTGCTTTTGCTTTTTCTTCTGCTCTTTCTGGGCTTTGCTCTTTTCGTAGAGGAATTTGCCGTAGTCCATTATCCGGCACACCGGCGGTTCGGCGTTGGGGCTGATCTCCACGAGATCCACGCCCGCGTCCGCGGCTCTGTTCAGAGCCTCCGTGGAACTTACGATCCCGAGCGCCTCGCCGTCGATACCGATGAGGCGAACCTCGCGGTACCTTATTTCACCGTTGATTCTGGTTCTGGCGGCGCCCTGCCTGCCGGTTTTCTTTACGTTATTGATGGTTCTGTTCCTCCGCTTTCTCAAGCCCGCGGCTAATGATATCCTTTTTAATCAAAGAAATCAAGCCGGAAATCTCGTATCTCCCCAAATCCGCGCCCTTGCGGGTCCGCACGGCGACGGTCCCGCTCTCGACCTCCTTCGGGCCGCACACCAGCATGTACGGGATCTTCATGAGGGTGTGCTCCCTGATCTTGAAGCCCACCTTCTCGTTTCTGAGGTCGGTCCTGACGCGGATGCCCGCCTCGTCGAGGAGTCCGCCCACCCTGGTCACGTAGTCCGCCTGGGCGTCGGTTATCCCCATGACCACGGCCTGGACCGGGGCGAGCCAGGTCGGGAAGCTGCCGGCGTACTCCTCGGTCAGGATGCCGATGAACCGCTCCATGGATCCCAGGATGGCCCGGTGGATCATGATGGGGTTGTGCTTGTCGTTGTCCTCGCCGACGTAGGTCGCGTCGAGCCGCTGCGGCAGGAAGAAGTCGAGCTGCACGGTGCCGCACTGCCACTCGCGGTTCAGGCAGTCGTGCAGGGTGAATTCGATCTTCGGGCCGTAGAACGCGCCCTCGCCCGGCTGGTACGCAAAGGCGATGCCGTTCTCCTCGAGGGCCCGGGCCAGGTCCTTCTCGGCCTTGTCCCACAGGGCGTCGTCGCCGATGCGCTTGTCCGGCCGCGTGGAAAGCTTGACGTCGATGTTCCTGAAGTTGAAAGACTCGTAGACGTCGTACACGAATCTGATGCAGCTGCTCACCTCCCCCATCACCTGGTCTTCCGTGCAGAAGATGTGGGCGTCGTCCTGGGTGAAGCCCCGCACGCGCATCAGCCCGTGCAGCGAGCCCGAGGGCTCGTTGCGGTGGCACTGCCCGAACTCGGCCATCCTGACGGGCAGGTCGCGGTACGAGTGCAGCCGCTGGTTGAAAATCTGGATGTGGGCCGGGCAGTTCATCGGCTTGACCGCGTAGTCGCGGTTCTCGGAGCTGGTGGTGAACATCGCCTCCGAGTACTTGGCCCAGTGGCCGGAGCGCTCCCACAGCGCCCGGTCCATCATGAACGGGGTCTTGACCTCGATGTAGCCGTACTTGTGCAGCTTTTCGCGCATGAAGTTCTCGAGGACGCGGTACAGGGTCCAGCCGTTGTGGTGCCAGAACACCATGCCCGGGGCTTCCTGCTGCGTGTGGTAGAGATCGAGCTGCGGGCCGATCCGCCGGTGGTCGCGCTTCGCGGCCTCCTCGAGCCGCTTCAGGTAGCCGTCCAGGGATTTCTTGTCGGCCCAGGCGGTGCCGTAAATCCGCTGCAGCATCCGGTTCTTCGCGTCGCCGCGCCAGTAGGCGCCGGCGGACTTCACGATTTTGAAGAACTTGCAGAAGCGCATGTTGGGCACGTGCGGGCCGCGGCACATGTCGACGTATTCGAGATGGTGGTACAGGGCCGGGTGATCGTCGCGGGAAATGTTCTCCTCGAGGATAAGCTGCTTGTAGGGCTCGCCGCGCTCGGCGAACACCTCGTGCGCCCTGTCCCAGGTGACCTTTTCCCTGACGACGTCGTACTCGAGCGCGGCGAGCTCGTGCATCCTCCGGTCGAGCAGCGCCAGATCGTCCTCCGAAAGGGTATGATCCAGATCGACGTCGTAATAAAAACCGTCTTCGATGACCGGGCCTATGGCCATCTTGGTCTCGGGCCACAGCTCCTTGATGGCGTGCCCGAGCAGGTGGGCGCAGGAGTGTCTGATAATCTCGAGGCCCTCCTTGTCCGCCGGGGTGATGATGCTCAGCGTCGCGTCGCTTTCGATCAGTTCGCAGGCGTCGACCGGCGTCCCGTTGACCCGGCCGGCGACGCACACCCTGGCCAGGCCCGGGCCGATGCTCAGGGCCGCCTCGTAAACCGTAACGGGTTTGTCAAAACGTTTGATGCTTCCGTCGGGAAGAGTAATTGCAGGCATGATCTTAACCTCGGCGCGCGGATCCGGGGCCGCGCTTCAAATTGGGGATCCGAATTCCGGGAACGCCGCCGGGACGCAAACCGTCCCCCGGGCTTCCCGCCGCCGCCCGCCGAAACGGACGGCGCAAAAAACAGCGCCCGCCCTGGCGGGCGGGTTTGGCGCGTCCGGCGGACCGCGCGCGGGGCGCGCCGCGGGCGCCCCGCCCGCTCCGGCCCGCCGGGCTTCCGGACTTTGTTCTTATAGCAAATTTGCCCGTTCAAGTCAATATCGGGGGAGCCGATAACGCGATCCGCGGCGGCCCGGCCCGGCGCGCAAAAACGGAGCCGGACGTTTCACATTTTCCCGCCTTTACATTAGAATATCGCTTATCGGGACCGGACGGACCGGGACACGGAGGCGAAATGAGCGACCGCGGGAAGATTTCCTACGCCAGTTCTTACAGAAACGACATGCCGCACGAGATAAGGCGGCTGGTCGGCCTCGCCGTGCCCATGCTGCTCGGCCAGCTGAGCGGCGCGCTGCTCGGGCTGACCGACAGCCTGATGGCGGCCGGGCTCGGGGTGCGGGATCTCGCCGCGATCTCGCTCGGCTGCGCCCTGTGGATCCCGCTGTCCCTGCTGTGCATAGGCATCTGCCTCGGTCTCGCGCCGATTGTGGCGCATCTTTCCGGGGAGAACACCGAAAAAGAAATTTCCTCCTACGTTTACAACGCCCTGTTCCCGGCCCTGCTCGTCACCGCGTTCGCCGCCGCCGCGCTGCTCGCCGCCCCCGGATACCTGCTGCGCCTTTCCGGAATCGAGCCGGAAGTCGCCGCCAAGACCGCGGCGTACCTGCGCTACGTGGCCCTGGCTCTCCCGGGCATGACCCTCTTCCATCTCCTCAGGAACGCCGCGGAAGGCATGATGGTCGCGCTGCCCGCCATGGTTATCGGCCTCGCCGCGGTGTTCCTGAACGTCGCCTTCAACTTCCTGTTCATGTACGGCCGGCTCGGCTTCCCCGCCATGGGGGCGCCGGGGTGCGGCGTCGCGACCGCGCTCATCGCGTGGCTGTCCTTTTTCGCCATGCTCGTCTGCTTCCGGCGCAGCCGCCCGCTGCGGCGCCTCGGCGTCCTGGAAAAAAAGGAGGCCTTCAATCCGGCGACGGCGAAATACATATTCAAAACGGGCTTTCCCATTTCCGTGGCCGTCGTCATCGAGAATATGATCTACTACCTCTTCGCCTTCGCGGCCGGTTTCATGGGCAGCACGACGGTGGCGGCGCACCAGATCGCCGTCATCGTCAGCGTCATGACGTTCATGCTGCCGCTGTCGATGTCCTCCGCGGCGGCCGTCCGCGTCAGCAAGAACCTCGCGATCGGCAGCAAGAGCCTGGCGCTGCTCACGGTCAGGGCGACCGCGGTCATGGCCCACTCGGTCATAATTCCCGTCGGGATCGCGGTTTTCCTGTTCAGGCGCGAGATCGTCGCCGGGTTCAACCCCGATCCGGAACTGGCGCGGATCGCGGAACCCCTGTTCCTCGCGATCCTCGCCCTGCTGCTGCAGGACTCGGTTTTCGGGACCGCCCTCGGCGTCGTCAGGGGCTTCAAGGACAACCGGACGATGATGATCTCGAACTTCGCCGTGTTCTGCTGCCTGTGCGCCCCGCTCGGGTACCTCGCGGCCTTCACGGACGTTTTCGGGAAGAACTACGGCCTGTACGGCCTGTGGACGGTCATCGTCGCCGGGTACTGCTCGATCACCCTGATTTACGTCGCGCGCGGGATCCTCCTGTTCCGGCGGTTCGGCGCGTACATTTACGAACGCTAGGCCCTTCCCGGCCGGATTGTGCTAAACTTTGAGCCATGCCGTCGTCTTTCTTTTCACTTAAGTCCCCGAAGCGCGGGCTCCGCCGCGCCCTCGCGGCCCTAGCGGCCGCGGCCGTCCTCGCGCCCGCGGCGGCCGCCGCCCCGCCGGGGAACCCGGACTGCTCCCTGGCCGGCGCGGAGAATTTCTTCGCGGCCGGCGCCTCGCCCTACGCCGAATGCCTCAGGCTCTACCGGGCCCTCGATCCCGCCGCCCTTTCCCGGTGCCGGGACGGGTTCCGGGAATCGGGCGATCCCCGAGTGGCGCTGCTGCTCGCCGACATGCGCCGCGACGGGCTGTTCTCCGCCCCGGACCGGAACCGCTGGCTCCTCCTGGTCCGGGAAGCCGCGGCCGCCGGCAGCCCCAAAGCCTTCCACCTGCTGGGGCTCGCCGCCCTCGCGAACTACGCGGAGACCGGCGTGGCGGGCACCGGGGCGCAGGGGCTCGGTTTCCTCGAAAAGGCGGCCGCCTGCGGCCTGCCCGAGTCCCTCAACTCCCTGGCCGCGCTCAAAACGGACGCCCGGTTCCGAAGTCTCGGGATCCACGACCCCGCCGCGGGGGAGCGGGAGCTCGGGGAACTGCTGGACGCGGGCAACCCCTGGACGGCGCTCGACGCCGCCCGCTGGCTCGACAAGACGGCCGGCCGGGACGCCGCGGCGGGCAAAAAGCCGGCCCCGGCCGCGCCGGCGCGCGGCGCCGCCTCCTTCCGGGAACGCCTGGCGGCGGAGCGCGCGCGGGATCCATCCCTGCCCCTCCGGCTCCGGGAAAAGGCGGCCGCGGCCGGGCTGGTGCCGGCCTACCTCGAGGCGGGGCTCGGGCTGCTCGCGACGGGGAACCGGGAAGACGCCCTCGCGGGCCTCGCCTACCTGGGCGCCTGGGAAACCTGCAGCCCCGGGAAAAAACCGCCGGCCGCGGCGGCCGCCCTCCCGGGGATCGGCCCCCGCGAGCGCGAAAAGGCCCGGGAGCGGGGCCGGGCCCTCGCCGAGAGGCGCGGCTGCGTGAGGTAGGCCCGGGGAAGCCCCGGCCGGCGTTGCAAACGGCCCGCAATGTGCTAAACTGTCACCGGGGGACCGGAAACGGAATAATCGCGAGGATCGGATACTTTATGGCGGGAATGACAACCAAGGCGCTGCTCTGCGCCGTTCTGGCCGCGGCCGCGCCGCTCTGGTGCGGGTGCGTGTACAGACCCGACCTGCATCAGGGCAATTTCACGGAGCAGAAGGACGTGTACAAGCTGCGGGCCGGCATGACCCCGGAGCAGGTCAAGTACGTCCTCGGGACGCCGATGCTGCTCGACCCGCTCGACGACAGCAGATGGTACTACATCAACTTCACGCGGCGCGGCTGGGAAAACCCCGAATTCAAGACTCTCGTCGTCGTCTTCGGCGACGACATGCTCGTGCGGGACATCGAGGGCGATTTCCTGAAGAACCCGAAATTCGCCGAACCGCTGTCCCAGTACTGACCGGAGCCGGCGCCCCATGAAAAAGCTTTGCGTTCTGTTCGCTCTCATCGCCCTGGCGGGCTGCGTGGAAATCCCCGAAAGGAACCCGGCCAGGCTCCCGCTCCATCTCAATACCTTCGGCGCCGCGAACGGCGGGGTGTTCCCGGACCGTCCCGAAATGACCCGCCGGTTCAACGCCTACGCCAAGGAGTGCGGCACCGGCATCTACCAGAGCGCGGGCAAGCTCGCGGCCCTGTTCGCCGGGACGCTCGACCCCGCGAACCCCGATTACCTCTACTACCAGCAGGCGCCGTTCCTCGCCGAGTACAACCAGTGCATGACGCTGGTCAAAGACAACATCACCGCCTTCAGCGTGAACTTCCGCAAGAAGCTGGAGGAGCGGCGCAAGGCCGCCCTGGCCGCGATGAAGGAGAAGCCCGAGGGGGAAGGCGCGGCTAACCCGCAGCCGAAGAAGAGAAAGCGTTTCCGCAACCCGTATTTCGAGAAGAGCTACGAGGAGCTCGCCAAAGCCAAGCCCGCGGACGCGGACGGCGCGGCGGCGGTGGCCCTGGCCTTCTATCTCGCCGGCGATTACGCGAGTTCCCGGGCCTGGGTGGACGAGCTGGCGGGAGTCATGCCCCCCGAGGACAAAACCCCGGCGGACGTGTACGCCGCCCGGTACTTCTTCGCGGATCCCCGGACCGCGGACACCGGCTACCGGATGCTCGAGGGCCTGGCCTCGGCGGGCAGCGGCCGCGCCATGGAGATCCTCGACGGCAAGCAGGCGGTGCTCTACCGCAAAAGCCACCCCGGGACGCTGTCCCGGTACCGCGACATCCGCGACCGGACGCGCAAAAAAACCAGGTAGCCCGGCTCCCCGCGGAGCGCGGGCGCCGGAATTTTTTCATCATCCACGAAACGGCGGACTGAAACCATCATGACGGAAAACAGCGGCGGGAAGACCCCTTCCCCGGATCCGGGGCCGGACAACGCGGAACTCGAGCGGGCCATGCTGAACCTGCGGGAGGCCGGCACCCGGCTCAACGCGGAAAGGGTGACGGCCCTGCTCGCGGCCGCGCGGGTGATCGTGCCCTTCGGCCTGGCCGGCGGGGACCGGGACGGCGTGTCCGTCCGCGGGACCGGCGGCGGCCGGGGCGAGGTGACGATCGCCGGCGGGACCCGCCTGAACCTGGTGCTGCTGAGCGAGAAAGGCGGCGACGGCGGGGCCTGGTGCCCGGTGTTCACCTCGAAGGCCGAATCGGACAAGATAACCGTCCCCGCGTCGGGGATGCTGATCCAGCCCTTCGCCGCGATCGCGAGGATCGTCCTCGCCGAGAACTCCGGCATCCGGGGGATCACGGTGAACCCTTTCGGGATCTGCATGACGTTCGACGCCGATACGGTGCGGGCCGTGCTGAACCGCGCGGAAAAAGCCGCTGAGGCCCGCCGCTACACGGTGAAAGCCGGCGACCGGGTGGTAATCTCCGAGCCGCGGGAACCGGCGGAGGAACTCCGCGCCGCCCTCGCGGCCGCGCTCCGGAAGCATAAGAACGCGGAGCGGGCCTGGCTGCGCCTCATGATCCGCCCCGGCGCCCCGGAGGAAACCCGCGCGAGCTATCTCGTCGTCGTGGAGACGGGCGCGAAGCCCGAAGAACTCGCCCCCCTGTTCCGGGAACTGGCCGGGATCGCCGCCCCGCACGCGGGCGGGAAACCCCTCGATTTCCTCAGGTACGACCCGGACGGAACCTTCGCCGCGGACGCGGTCGGGGACGCGCGCCCCTTCTACCGGCGCAAAAAATTCGGGCTGTTCTGACCCGCGGAACCGCCCGCGAAAAATTTGCCGCATCGCTCGATTTTTAAGCGACGGCCCGGTGCAATTCTCCGCCTTTTCGGGTATATTCGGAAGAGGCCGGCCGGAGTTTTGCCCGGCGCTTTTTTTACTCCCGGGATCCCCATATGAAAAACGAAACGTTTCTGCCCAAAGAATTAAGCTGGATTTCCTTCAACGAGCGCGTGCTCCAGGAGGCTCAGGACCGCACCGTCCCCATCATCGAAAGGGTGCGCTTCCTCGGGATCTACTCCAGCAACCAGGACGAGTTTTTCAAGGTGAAGATCGCCGACCTCAAAAGGCAGGTCATGATCGAGGAGGAAAACGGCCAGACCTCCGAGGCCCGCCATATCCTCAGGGAGGCGCTCTCCCGGGTCAAGCAGCTCACGAAGGTTTTCGACCGGACCTACAACGAGCTGATGGACGAGCTCGCCACGCACAGCATTTTCCTGCTCGACGAGAAGCAGATCAGCGCGCCGCAGCTCGAATGGGTGAAGAACTACTTCAACGCCGAGGTGCTCAAGCACATCAGCCCCGTGATCGTCACCGACAGCGTCGACCTGGTGACTTTCCTCAAGGACAAGTACACCTACCTGTTCATCAAGATGAGCCGCCGGGACGGGAAGAAGGTCAGCGAGCAGTACGCGCTCATCGAGATCCCCACCGACAACGTGCCGCGGTTCATCCAGATCCCCTCGGACCGCGCCTGCGACAAGACCCTGATGATCCTCGACAACGTCATCCGCGTCGGCCTCGACAAGCTGTTCCGCGGCCTGTTCGACTACGACGAGATCTGCGCCTACACCGTGAAGATGAACCGCGACGCCGAGTACGACCTGTCCGCGCAGCTCGACCGCACCCTGCTCGAGAACATGTCCCAGAGCCTCAAGCAGCGGCTCAAGGCCATGCCGGTCCGCGTGGCTTACGACCGGGAGATGCCCAAGGACATGGTGGACCGCTTCATCGAGCTCCTGCACATCAAGGACATGGACTCGGTGATGGACGGCGGGCGCTACCACAACTTCAAGGATTACATCAGCTTCCCCAACGTCGGCCGCGACTACCTCGAGCACTCGCGGCTGCCGGCGCTCAACTCCACCCTGTTCGACCGCGCCAAGAACATGTTCGAGGCCATCACCCGCCGGGACGTGCTGCTCTACTACCCCTACCACTCGTTCCGCTACTTCACCGAGCTGCTCCGGCAGGCCTCCTACGATCCGGCGGTGCGGGCCATCAAGATCAACATCTACCGCGTGGCCGCCAAGAGCCGCGTCATCAGCTCGCTCATCGACGCCGCCAACAACGGCAAGAACGTCACGGTGGTCGTGGAGCTCAAGGCCCGCTTCGACGAGGAGAACAACATCCGCTGGGCCAGCCGCCTGACCGAGGCCGGCGTCAAGGTGCTGTTCGGCATGCCGAGCCTCAAGATCCACTCCAAGCTCTGCCTGATCTCGCGCATCGAGGACGGGTCCATCGTGCGGTACGCCCACATCGGCACGGGCAACTTCAACGAGAAGACCGCCAAGATCTACACCGACTTCGCGCTGTTCACCAAGAACGCGAGCCTCGCCACGGAAGTGGAGAAGGTGTTCGATTTCATCGAGTACCCGTACACGCGGCCCGAGTTCGAGCACCTGATGGTCTCCCCGATCAACGCGCGCAAAAAGATCTACGAGCTCATCGACAACGAGATCAAGAACGCGAAGGCCGGGCTCGAGAGCCGGATCCTGCTCAAGGTCAACAACCTGGTGGACCGGCGCCTGATCAACAAGCTCTACGAGGCTTCGCAGGCGGGCGTGAAGATGGACATGATCGTGCGCGGCATGTGCTCGCTGCTCCCGGGCGTGGCAGGCCTGAGCGAGAACATCAACGCGATCAGCATCGTGGACCGCTTCCTCGAGCACCCGCGCATCATGTACTTCCACAACGGCGGGGATTACCGGCTCTACATCTCATCGGCCGACTGGATGACCCGGAACCTCGATCTGCGCATCGAGGTGGGCACCCCCATCTACGATCCGGGGCTCAAGAGCCACATCCTGAACATCCTGAACCTGCAGCTGAGCGACAACATGAAGGCGCGCGTCATCAACCGGGAGCAGGACAACCAGTACGTGAAGCGCGGCAAGAACAGCAAGAAGATCCGCTCCCAGATCGCCATTTACGAGTACATGGAATCGACCGAGAAGTCGCTGCAGGACAAGTAGCGCCGTTAGTCCGGCCGGCGCTCCCGCCGGCCCGTTCCCCGCCGCCCCCGCGGCGGTTTTTTTATCTCACGGCCGGATCCGCGTACACCGCGGGGCGGGCCGCGATCTCCGCCCGCCAGTCCGCCGGCCCGATCCCGAACGTTTCTCCGATCTTCCGGCAGGCGAGGGAGCTGTCGCGGGGCCGGGGCGCCCCGCCCGCGTCCGCCCGCGTGAGGACGGGCGCCGCGGCCGGGCAGATCCCGGCGCGCGCGGCCGCGTCCCGGACGAACTCCGCGAGCGCGCGGCGGCTCGCGTACGGGAAGCCGCAGTAATGGTAGATCCCCCAGTCCCGGAAGCCGGGCGCGGCCGCGCGGGCGGCGATCCCGAGGCACACCCGGGCGAGATCCCCCGCGGGGGTGGGCCCGCCGGTCTGATCGCCGGGGACCCGCGGCGTCTCGCCCCGCGCGAGCATGCCCCCCACCCTGGTCACGAAGCCGGGCCGCCCGGGGGCGAACAGCCAGGAGGTCCGCACGACGACGGAGCGGGGGCAGAGCCGGGCCGCGGCCGCCTCGCCCGCGAGCTTGGCCATGCCGTAGGCGTTGACCGGGCGGGGACGGTCCGTCTCGGCGTACGGCGCCCCGGGCTCCCCGCCGAACACGTAGTCGGTGGAGACGTGGACGAGCGGGATCCCCCGGGCGGCGCAGACCGCCGCGGCGCAGGCGGGCAGGCGGATGTTGAGCTCCGCGTTCCCGGGCGCCCCGTTTTCCGCCCCGTCGACGTCGGTGAAGGCCGCGGCGTCGATCAGCGCGTCCGGGGCGAAGACCGCCGCGGCCGCGGCGATCCCCGCGGCGGAGACCGGCCCGAGCTCGCGGCGCCCGAGGAACAGCGCCCGGACGCCCTCCCGGGCGGCCGCCTCCGCCGCGAGGGCCCGCGCGAGCGTCCCGCCGCGCCCGAGCACCAGGATCCTCACGCGAGATCCTCCGGTCTGAGATTTTCGAGGTACCAGGCGACCGTGAGCTTAAGGCCCTCGTCCAGCCCCGTCTCCCGGCGGAAGCCGAGCTCCCGCGCGATCCGTCCGTCCCCGGGCGCGTAGCGGAAATCGTGGCCGGGACGGTCGGCCACGTGCCGGATCAGGGAGCGCGGATCGAGGCCCCGGAGCAGCGGCGAGCCGCGGAATTTCTCCCGGAAGCGCCCTTCCGCGTTCAGGAGCCCCGCGAGCACGCCGAGGGTCTTCGCGAGGATTTCGTTGTTCGCGAGCGGCTCGCCGCCCACGTTGTAATGCGCCCCGGGGGCGCCGCGGCGCAGCGCGAGATCCGCCGCCCGGCAGTGATCCGTCACGAAGAGCCACTCCCGCGTCTGCAGGCCGCTCCCGTAAACGGGGATCTCCCGGCCGGCGAGCGCGCGCGTGATCGCGAGCGGAAGAAGTTTCTCGGGATGCTGGCGGGGCCCGTAGGTGTTCGAGCCGTGGGTGACGACGACGTCGAGGCCGTAAGTGCGGAAGAACGCCCCGGCCATCAGGTCGGCCGCGGCCTTGGAGGCGGCGTACGGGGAGCTCGGGGCGTAGGGGCTCCGCTCGGTGAACGGCGGCGCGCCGGGATCGTCGAGCGAGCCGTAGACCTCGTCGGTCGAGATCTGCAGGAAGCGGGTTACCGGCCCGCCCGCGGCGGCCCGGAGCCTGAGGCAGACCCCGAGGAGGGCGCAGGCGCCCGCGACGTTGGTGCCCACGAAATCCCGGGGATCGGCGATCGAGCGGTCCACGTGGGACTCGGCCGCGAAGTTGGCCACCAGGGAGATCCCCCGGGAGCGGATGAGCTCCTCCGCCAGCGCCTCGTCGCGGACGTCGCCCCGGATCGTCTCCAGGCGGTCCCCGTACCTCTCCCGGGCGGGGGCGAGGTTCGCGGGCCGGCCGGCGTAGGTGAAGCGGTCGAGCACCGTGACCCGCGTCTCCGGATAACGGCTCAGGACGTAGTCCGCGAAATTGGAGCCGATGAAGCCGGCCCCGCCGGTTATGAGCAGCGCTTCCGCCATGTCCCCTTCCCCCTCGGGCTAAAAACACTCCGCGTCCCGGAACCGCCCCGCCCGGGCGTCCCGGTCGGACACCAGGGGGCGCCCGGTCCCGGTCACGCCCCGCAGGAGCGGCCAAGGTATCCCGAGATCCGGATCGTCCCAGCGCACGGCGCGCTCCGCGGCCGGGTCGTAGTAAGCCGTGCACCCGTAAACCACCGCCGCCCGCTCGCTCAGCACGTAGAAGCCGTGGGCGAAGCCCGGCGGGATCCACAGCTGGCGGCGGTTCTCGTCCGAGAGGACGGCGGAGACGTGCCGGCCGAAGGTCGGGCTGTCCCGGCGCATATCGACCGCCACGTCGAAGATCTTCCCGCCAACCGCCCGGATCAGCTTGCCCTGCGGCCGGGTCAGCTGGTAGTGCAGGCCGCGCAGCACCCCGCGCGCGGACAGGGACTGGTTCACCTGGACGATCGGCGGGCCGCCGGTCGCTTCCAGAAACTCGTCGGCGCGGAACACCTCCGCGAACCAGCCCCGGCTGTCCGGGTAAACGGCCGGCTCGAGGATCAGCACCCCGGGGATAGCGGTATGCGCGAGGTTCATGAGCTTTCTCCTTCTCCGCCCGTCCCGAACCCGCCGGCCAGCTCGGCGAGGTAGCGGCCGTACGGGCCGTTCCCGCAGGACGCGGCGATCCGGGCGAGCTCCGCCGCCCCGATGTACCCGAGATCGAAGGCGATCTCGTCGGGCGAGCAGATCTGGCAGTTCTGTCTTTTTTCGAGGGTTCTGATGTAGGACGAGGCCTCGAGCAGCGAGTCGGGGGTGCCGGTGTCCAGCCAGGCCACGCCGCGGCCGAGGCGCTCGACCCGGAGCTCGCCGTCGGCGAGGTAGATGTTGTTGACGTCGGTTATCTCGAGCTCGCCGCGGGCGGACGGGCGGATCGTCTTCGCGTATTCCGTCACCCGGCGGTCGTAGAAATACAGCCCCGTCACCGCGTAGCGGGATCGGGCGCGGCGCGGCTTCTCGACGATCGCCGCGGGGCGGCCGTCCGGGCCGAACTCCACCACCCCGTAGCGCGACGGGTCGCTCACCCGGTAGGCGAACACGACCGCCCCGCTCGCGAGCGCCGCGGAGCGCCTGAGCAGATCGGAGAGCCGGTGCCCGTGAAAGAGGTTGTCCCCCAGGATCAGGCACACGTTCTCCCCGCCGATGAAGTCCTCGCCGATGATGAAGGCCTCGGCGAGCCCCCGGGGCTCGCGCTGCTCCGCGTATCCTATGCTCAGGCCCCAGCGCGCGCCGTCCCCGAGGAGCCGCCGGTACAGGCCGGCGTCGTCCGGGGCGGTGATCACGAGGATCTCCCGGATGCCCGCGAGCATCAGGATCGAGAGGGGGTAGTAGATCATCGGCTTGTCGTAAACGGGCAGCAGCTGCTTGTTCACCGACACGGTCAGGGGGTGGAGCCTGGTGCCGGCGCCGCCCGCCAGAATGATTCCTTTCATCGCGCCTTCCGGAAGGTTCGCCCGCGCGCCCCGGCGCGGGAGCCGCCGGGGAAAAAGCGCGGGCGGCGGATCCGCCCGCGCCGGCCGTTCCGGCCCTAGCGGTACATGTCGGGTTTGTTCAGATAGCCGAGGACGTAGTCCGCCACGCCCTCCTCGAGGGAGGTCATGGGCTTGTCGTAGCCCGCGGCCCGCAGCTTGGCGAGATCGGCCCGGGTGTAGTACTGGTAGCGGTCGCGGATGCTTTCGGGCATCTCCGTGAAGACGATCTTCTCCTCGAGGCCGAGCGCGTTCCAGGTGGCCTTGGCGAGATCGTAGAAGGACCGGGCCTCGCCGGAGCCCACGTTGAACAGGCCGCTGACCCCGGGATTCCGGAGCAGCCAGACCACCACGTCGACCGCGTCGCGCACGTAGACGAAGTCGCGCAGCTGCCAGCCGTCCCGGTAGGCGGGGTTGTACGACTTGAAGAGCTTCACCGGCTCGTTGTTCTTGACCGACGGGAAGATATGGGCCACCACGGACTTCTGGCCGCCCTTGTGGTACTCGTTGGGCCCGTACACGTTGAAGAACTTGAGCCCCGCGTACTGTTTCGGCAGGCGCCGGCCCTCGGCGACCTCGCGCGCCACCTTGACGTCGAAGGAGGCCTTGCTCCACCCGTAGGGGTTGAGGGGGCGGAGGGACTTGAGGTAGGCGAGATCCTCGCTGTCGCTGAAGCCGTGCTCCCCGGAGCCGTAGGTGGCGGCCGAGGAGGCGTAGATGAACTGCGCGCCGTTGTCGCGGCAGAAGCACCACAGCTTCCAGGCGAGCTGCTGGTTGTTCTGCAGGATGTTGTCGACGTTCCGCTCGGTGGTGGTGGAAATCGCCCCCATGTTGATCACCGCGTCGATCTCCCCCTTGTGGGCCGCGAGGAAAGCGTCCATCTGCCCGGGAAGGATCACCCCGCCGATCTCGTGCTTGGCGAGGTTCTTCCAGCGGTCGTCGCAGCCGAGCCAGTCGACGACGTACACGTCGCGGACGTTCAATTCGTCGAGCTTCGCCACTATGCAGGAGCCGATGAAGCCGGCTCCCCCCGTAACAATAATCATAAATTTGCCCTCAGCAGTAAGTAAACGATATCGGGATCCGCCCTTCCGTCCTACAGTCCGGCGACGCTTTCCGGATCCAGCCGCAATTCCGCGGCGTTTTTCGCGAAGAACGCGCCGGGATCGGGGATGACCGCCACGGCGCCCACCGCGACGTGGTTCCGCAGCACGGCCCGCGCGAGCTCGGCGTTCGGCGAGGCGGCGTCGATCACGGCGATGAGCGTGTCGCACCCCGCCTTGAGCTCGTTGAGCCTTTCGATGAGCTCCGGCGTCAGCTCCGCGAACGTTCCCCAGACCGCCCGCACCGTCCGGTCGCGGTCGCGCGCGGTCTTAAGGGCCCGCGCCAGGCCCTCCTCGTCGAGCGCGTCGTCCGCCGGCTTGCCGCCCGCCCAGGCGCGGCTCAGCTCCTCGTAGCTCACGGTGGCCGTGCCGAGCTTGCCCACGACGATCCCCGACGCCTTGTTCGCGAGCGCCATGGCCCGCTTGATCCGCATGCCCGCGCCGATCGCCAGGCCGAGCACGGCGAGGGTCGTGTCGCCGGCCCCGGAGACGTCGTACACCTCCCGGGCCTCGGTGAAGATGTGGTTTATCACCCCGTCCTTGCGCGAAATGTGCAGCATGCCGTACTCGCTGAGGGTGACGATGAGGTTGGCGATGTCGAACCTGTTCATGAGCTCGAGCGCCCCTTCGGTGACCTTTTCGTGAAAATCCGGGCGGGCGGGGTGGTACTTCCGGCCCGTGGCCTCCCCGAATTCCTTGAGGTTCGGCTTGATCAGCGTGGCGCCCCGGTACTTGGAGTAGTCCATGCCCTTCGGGTCCGCGATGACGGGCTTGCCGTACTTGCGGCAGATCCCGATGATCAGCTGGGTGGTCTCCCGGGTGAGGATGCCCTTGTTGTAGTCGGACAGGAGCACGACGTCCGCGGCCTTGACGGCTTTCACCAGGATGCTCCTCAGGCGGGCGAGGACGTTCTCCATGATGGGCAGTTTGTCCTCGTGGTCCACGCGGAGCAGGTGGTTGTTGCCGGCGATGAGCCGGGCCTTGACGATGGTGGGATAGTCGCTGACGCGCAGCAGGTGGCTGTGCACCCCGATCGCCTTCAGCAGCTCCGAGATCTTGCGCCCCTCGGGGTCGTTGCCGATGACGCCGAGGAAGTCGCACCGGCACCCGAGCGCGGTGATGTTCGCCACCACGTTGCCGGCGCCGCCGAGCATCTCCTTCTCGTGATCGTACCTGAAGATGGGCACCGGGGCTTCGGGCGAGATGCGCTCCACCTTGCCGTAGGTGAAGCGGTCGAGCATGATGTCGCCGATGACCAAAGGACTTATTTTTCTGATTTTTTCAAGCGATGCAGCCATTTCCGTTCCTCGCGGGCCGATCCGGGCGCGGCCGGGCTCCGCCCGCCGCCGGCCCATACCGTTATTATACCCGAGCGGGGCGCGTGAATACGTGACATTCTCCCCATCTGGGGAAGCGCGGGGGCGCCGCGGGCGCGAAAAAAAGGGAGCCGCCCGGACGGGCGGCTCCCTCGGGAAGCCGCGGGGCCCGGCGGGCGGGCCCCCGGGCCTCACGAGGAGGCCTTCGGCGCTTCCTTGGGCCCGCTCCCCGGGGCGGCGCCCTTCTCCGCGCTCACCGAGCCGAGGTATTCCGGGAGCTCGAGCCCCGTCATGCCGGCCAGATCGTGAAGCGGCGGCAGGCTCCGGACGATGCCGGAAAGGAAGTCCGCGGTCGCGGTCTTGCCGTCCCCGCCGGTTCCGCCCCGGTCCCAGACGGTGACCTTGTCGATCTTGATGTTCTTGATGGCCTCGGTCTGCAGGGAGACGAGCTCCTGCAGCTTTTCGATGAGGAGCAGCGTGGAAGCCGACCGGACGTCGTCGCCCGCGCTCTCCACCAGCTTGCGGTAGCCTTCCGCCTTGGCCTCGAGCAGGGCCCGCTGTCCTTCCGCCTCGGCGCGGTACTTGAAGAGGATCGCGTCGGCGTCGCCCTTCGCCACCCGGCGGGCCTGCTCGGCCTGAGCCTCGGCCTGGATGATGAGCTTCTCCCGGTCGATTTCCTGCTGGGCGATCTCGGCGGCGTTCAGACGCTCCTTCTCGGCGGAGTACTGCGCCTTCTGGATCTCCACTTCGGCCTGGCGCCGCGCGACCTCGGCCTTCTGCAGGGCCTCGGCCTCGATGACCTTCAGCTGGGCGTTGGACTGGGCGATCGACTGCTTCGCCTCGTTTTCGCCCTGGATGGCCTGCGATTCCTGGGAAGCCACGTAGCAGCGCTTTTCGGCCTCCGCCTTCTTCATGCCCTTCTGGGCCTCGGCTTCGTTGGTGGCCACCTGGATGTCCCGGTCCCTCATGGCCTCGGACTCGCCGATGGATCCCAGCTTGTCCTGGTTGGCCACGTCGACCTTGGCCTTGTTCACGGCCTCGGAGGCGGCCTTCTTGCCGATGCTGGAGATATAGTCGGCCTCGTCGGTGATGTCGGTGATGTTGACGTTGATGAGGTTAAGGCCGATCTTGTTGAGCTCGGGCTCGACGTTGGTGCGGATCTTCGACTGGAAGTTCTCGCGGTCGCCGTTGATCTCCTCGATGGTCAGGGACGCGACGGTGAGACGGAGCTGGCCGATGATGATGTTGCGGGCCATCTCCTCGATCGCCTCGGCGGTCTGGTTGAGCAGGCAGTCCGCGGCGTTGCCCATGATGTTCTCGTCCGGCGAGATCTGCACGGTGAAGCTCGACGGGACGTTGATGCGGATGTTCTGCTGGGACAGCGCCCCCGAGAGCGGAATGTTGATGGTCATGGGCGTCAGGCTCATGTACGAGTAGTCCTGGATCAGCGGCCAGACGAAGGTGCCGCCGCCGTGGATGCACTTCGACGAGCGCGAGCTGTCGCCGAGCATGAACCCGTAAACCACTAGGATCTTGTCCGAGGGACACTTCCTGTACCGGTTGACCAGAAATATGATGAGGGCGAACATCAGTATTACGAGCAGAGCCGCCCCGATGAAAATTCCCGCTGTGGTCACGAATCAAATCCTCCTTTTTTACGTTTGTCTTCGCTTGCGCGCGATGATGAGGCGGGAGCGCGCCGCGCCCCCGCCGCCCGGGGATCACTCCCCTTCCTTTCCTTTCTCCCCCGCTCCGGCCGTCTCCAGCGGTTCCACCACCAGCACGTTGTCGTCGAGGACCGCGGCGACGCGTACCAGGGCGCCCGTCGCGAACGCGGCCTTGCCGTCTTTGGCCACCGCGTCGATGTACTTTCTCCGGCCCTGGACGTCCACCTCGACCCGGCCGGTCTCCCCCGGCCGCACGGCGAGGTAGACCCGGGCGGTTTTGCCCACGGCGTTGGCCGTCTTCACGGTGCCCTCGCTCTGGAGCCTGAGCAGCGCCTTTTTCAGCCGGTCCATGACGAACACGGTCAGGGAGCCGGCCAGCGCCCCGGCGGCGGCCGCCGCGGCGACGCTGCCCGTCGCGCTGAGGACGTACAGCCCGAACACGCCCCCGACCATGCAGAACGAGGACCAGGACAGCACCGACAGGAACCGGAAAGAAAAATCGGAGGCGCCCAGATCGCCGAGCCCCGACCCCTCGGTGTCGATCCCGACCCCGACGCAGGACAGGACGATCTGGATGAAGAACGCCAGCGTCCCGACGAAGGCGATCAGCGTGAACGGCACGTAAGGCATTTCGAATAGCGCCGAAAATTCCATTGTTCGGTATCTCTCCTTTACTTTTTTTGTTTGCGCCCGGGCGGCGCCGGCGCCGGCGGCCCGCGCGGAGCCTGAAGATCGATTTTACCGCCCCTCCCGGCAAAAAACAAGCGTTCCGGGCCCGGGGCGGGACGGGGATCAAACCAGGTCCCCGAACAGTCCCCTGAGCCTTTCCACGGCCCCCTGGGCGCGCGCGCCGTACAGCACCCCGAACACCAGGGCGAGGTAGAGGCCGACGACGGGGCGGGCGCCCAGCATGTGGGGGCGGGCGTAAAGCCCGGCGATCACGTCGGCGAACATCGCGGCCCCGGCCAGGTACCCGGTCCGGTATTTTCCCGAAAACTTCCAGACGGCGAGCAGCGCGAGGGGCAGGACGGCGTCCGCGATCTCCCACGGGGTGAGCCGGCCGGCGGCGAGGCGGGAGCCGAATTCCGCCTCCGTCAGGTAGCCCGTGAGCAGCGGCCTGAAGGCGAGGAGAAAGAGGAAGAACTTCCCCGCCCGCGCGCTCTTCTGGCGGTTGCGGAACTTTATCATCTCGGGGAACTTCTCGATTTCCGCCCTTTCCTCCGGGGTGAGCTCCGCCGGGGGTTCGCCCGGGCCGGCCATCAGAGCAGATCCGTCCAGAGATGCAGGAGGACGATGACCCACACGGCGAGCGTGTACATGAGCATGATGAACACGGCCGCGGACCCCATGTCCTTCGCCCGGCCGGACAGCTCGTGGTACTCGTCGCCGATCCGGTCCACCACGGCCTCGATCGCCGAGTTGAGGATCTCGACGGTCATGACGAGGAAGGGCCCCGTCGCGAGGACGATGAACCAAAGCGGCGAGAAGACCCCGTTTTCCCGGGCCAGGAAGACCGCCGCCGCGATCATGACGACGGCCAGGGCCGCCTCCTGGCGGAAGGCCGCCTCGTTGACGAGCCCCGCCTTAAGTCCCTTCATGCTGTATTTGCCGGCGTTGACGATCCTGATCACGCCGGTCGCTCCGGTTTTTCCCATATCCGACTCCCGTAAACGGCCGTTCTCTCCCGGCCTTTTCCGCAGTCTAGCAGAAAACCGGGGGGAAAGCCAAAACGGGCCGCCCCGGGGGCCGCGCGTTATGCCGTCCGTCACAGCGCCGGGCCCCGGGGGCCGCCGCGCCGGCGCGGGGCCGCGCCCGGCCCCCGTTTTTTTGGTATAATTGAGGAAGCTGTGTGAGTTTTACGTCGCCGGGGTCGCCGGGATGGATGTTCCGAACATGAAGCGCTTTTTTCTTTTCGTCGCGGCGCTGCTGCTGCTCGCGGCCGACGCCGCGGCCGCGGCGGTTCCGGCCGGCGGCGGCCTCATCTACTGCTCCGAAAGAAAAATCTACCAGATGAACCCGCAGAGGCACCCGGTGTCGTCCATGGCCTCCACCCTGTCGTTCGCCGTGTACGACCGGCTCCTCGCCGTCAACCCCCTGACCCGGGGCACCAAAAGCTCGGCGGGAACCCTCGAGAGGGTCTACGACAACGAGACCGTCTACGTCTTCAGCGTGGCCGGCGGCATCCGCTTCCACTCGAACCGCGTGTTCACCCCCACCCGCGAGCTCAACGCCTACGACGTGGAATTCAGCTTCGACCGGCTCATCAACCCCGCAAACCCCTTCTACCGGCCGCCGGAGGATTTCCCCTACCTGACCAACATGGACATCCTCGACAACCTCGTCAGCGTCAAAGCCGTGAGCAAGCGCCGGGTGGAGTTCCGCCTGAAGGAGCCCTCGAACCTGCTGCTGCCGTTCCTCGCCACCGACAACTCGGTGATCCTCAGCAGGGAGTACGCCGACGCCATCCTGGAGCGGGGGCTGCCGGTCGAGACCATCGACCAGTACGCCATCGGGAGCGGCCCGTACCGCCAGGCCGAGTTCCTGAGGGGCCGCTACGTGAAGCTCAAGGCGTTCGAGGGGTACCACGGCCGGAAGCCGCGCGTCCGCTCCCTGGCGCTCACCAACTCGTTCCGCTCGAACAAGCTGCTCTACAAGCTGATCACGGGCGAGTGCCACATCACCAGCAACCCGTCCGCCAACCAGATCATGTTCCTGCAGCGCATGCCCAAGGACTTCAACATCGTCCAGAAAAACACGGTCAACGGCACGTTCATCGTCTACAACACCAGGAAGCCCTACCTGAGCACCGGCGTCCTCCGGCGCACCCTCTCCTCCCTCTTCAGCCTCGCCGACCTCAACACCACCGTGTTCTTCAACCAGGGGCGGTACATCGCCGAGCTGTTCGACGAGGATCCGGAAGAGATTATGAACAATCCCGGGGGGGACGGCGGCGCCGGGCCGGCGCCGGACGACGGCTCGGCCGTGCGCCGCCTCACGGCCGAGGAATACGGGCGCGCGTACAACGCCCTCAGGGAGCGGGAAATCGAGATAACCATCTTCCAGTCGAGCGTGATCGCCAACACGGCCCACTCGAAGATAGCCCAGTTCCTGCGCTCGAGCTTCGCCCGGCACGGCATCCGCACCAAAATCCGCGCCTACCGGGGCAACCAGGGGCTCAACCGCCTCAAAAAAGGCCAGTTCGACATGGCCATCGTGAACGTGTTCTCCGACTCCGAGAACCTCATCTATCCCATGATCTCCTGCCGCAAGAGCAGCCGGCGCCGCCTGCGCTCGAACATCAACTCCTTCGAGAACTACACGGGCTGGTGCAGCGACGCCATCGAAAGCCTGTACGACGGCCTGGCCGGCCTCGACGCCAACGACGAGGAGGCGGCGCGGATCCGCAAGCGCATCATGAACATCCTGATCAACGAGATGCCGGTGTACCCGCTGCTCTACAACCTGAGCCAGTACGTGGCCCTCCCCGGGATCAAGGGCCTCGAGACGACCCCGTACGGGGGCATTTCCTTCGTCAACGCCCGGATCGAGAATCCCGGGAGCGGCGCCGACCCGTCCGACGTCTACGGCGCCTACGCCGAGGCCCCCGCCGCGGGGCCGGAGGAAGCCCCGGCCGGGGAAGCCGCGCCTGAGGGGGACGCCCGATGATCGACTTCATAACGCGGCGCCTCGAGCACTATTTCATCACCCTGTTCATCCTGACCGTGGTGCTGTTCTGGGCCCACGTGCGGCTCTGGGACATAACCGTCGACCATGTCCTGCCGGAGTATCTGGCGTACGCCGGCCGGATGATCACCTTCGACTTCGGCTTCAGCAGCGAAAGCGGCGCCCCGATCCTCAGGGAGATGGAGACGTTCTTCCCGCCGACCCTCGAGCTGATGGGCCTCTCCCTCATTCTCTCCGCGGCCGCGGGAGTGCTGCTCGGCACCGTCGGGGGCCTCAACCACCGCAGCCGCGCGGACAACTGCATCTACGTTTTCTGCCTGATCGGCAATTCCGTGCCGTCCTACTGGCTGGCCCAGATCCTGATCCTCCTGTTCTGCATCACCTTCCGGGCGTTTCCGACCAGCGGCAACATCTCCCTGACTTACGACGTCCCGTCCGTAACCGGGTTCATGACCGTCGACGCCTTCCTCACCGGGGACCGGGAGATCGTCCGGGACATGCTGGATCACCTGGCCCTGCCGCTCCTCACGCTCAGCGTCGTGCCCTGCGCCAGCTTCGCGTCCATCGCCAGGAAGGCCACCATCAGCCTCGCCCAGAAGTATTTCATCAAGGCCGCGCTGTGCCGGGGCGAGAGCAAGCTCGACATCGGCTTCAACCACGTGCTGCGCAACATCTTTTCCGCCGTGGTGGAGAAGCTCAACTCCATCATCTGCAACCTGTTCTCGAGCTGCGTCCTGGTGGAGGTGGTGTTCGAGTGGTCCGGGACGGGGCTGTGGATTACCCAGAGCATCGCCAACTCGGACTACAACATCCTCGAGGCGGCGACTTTCGTCATCGGGGCCGGCTTCATGACGCTGAACGTGACCCTGAACCTGCTCAGCTCGCTGCTGATAAGCCGGCGGCCGTACCAGGAGAACTGACCGGAGAAGATTCATGGCTGACTTGAAACACGACGGCGCCATCCAGTCCGACCACGTTCTGGCCTGGCACATCTACAAGAAGAGCACCCTGGACGTCATCGGCCTGTACGTGCTCCTGCTCTGCCTCGTCACCATTTACGTCCTGCCGCTGTGGATCGACCTGGATCCGTTCACCCAGAACGTGACGGAACGCCTGCTCCCGCCCTCGTGGGACGAACGGGGCAGCCTGCGGCACTTCCTCGGCACCGACGAGTTCGGCCGCGACTTCCTCGCGCGCCTGCTCTTCGGGGCGCAGAACACCACCAAGTTCGCCTTCGCCGCCACCATGCTGGCCATGGCCGGCGGGGTGACCCTCGGCATGATCAGCGCCCTGTCGCGCAGCCGGCTGGCGCGGAGCCTGGTGCACCACACCTTCGACATCCTCTCCGTGGTCCCGTCCCTGCTGATCGCCTTCTTCGCCGTCGGCATCCTCGGCCCCAGCCTCGAGCACGTCGCCCTGGCCGTGGGCATCGCGCAGCTGCCGCGCTTCATCCACGAGACCTACCTGGCGTCGCGGCGGGAGCTGACCAAGGAATACGTGAAATCGGAGCTGAGCGACGGCATCCCCCGCTATTACATGGCCTTCACCACCATCCTGCCGAACATCCTCAACACCATCTCCTCGGCCGTGACGCAGCGGCTGTGCGTGGCCATCGTGGACATCGCGGCCGTGGGCTACCTCGGCCTGGGGGCGCAGCAGCCCATCCCCGAGCTGGGGAACATGCTCGCCTCGGGCATAGACATCGTCTACATAAGCTCCTCCAAGGCGATAATCCCGGGCATCGCCATGATCGTGCTGATCTCGTCGATTCAGCTGGTCGGCCACGGCCTGTACAGAATTTTGGAAACGGGTATCGACGATGCTTCTAGATATTAGAAACCTGACCATCAGGATCCGCACCGAGCGGGGTTACGTCAAAGTGTGCCAGGGCTTCGACCTGTCCGTCGGCGAGGGGGAGATCTGCAGCATCGTGGGCAGCTCCGGCTCGGGCAAGAGCCTGATCATCAAGGCCATCATGGGCATGTACGGCAACGACATCCGGGTGAAGACGGACAGCTTCAAGTTCCGGGACATGGATCTGACCGGCCTGAGCGTGGACGAGCAGCGCCGCATCCTGAGCAACGAGGTCGCCATCATCTTCCAGGAAGGCAGGAACAGCCTCGACCCGACCCTGACCGTCGGCGCCCAGATGCGGGCGACCCTCCGGCCCGGGGATTTCGACGACAAGTGGTACCGCCGGCCGTTCTGGCGGCGCCGGGCCGTGAACAACATCCTGCACAAGGTGGGCATCAGGGACACGAGGCGCGTGCTCGGGGCCCTGCCGGGCCAGCTCTCGGAAATACTCTGCCAGAAGATCATCATCGCCATGGCGCTCATGCGCAAGCCCAAGCTGCTGATCGCCGACTCGCCGATCAGCGGCATGACCAGCACCTCGCAGGTGCAGATCCTCAAGCTGTTCCAGAGCTACATCGAGAACAACAGCGGCACCCTGCTCTACGCCACCAACGACCTCGGCCCCGCCTCCAATCTCATGGACACCATCAAGATCCTCTACTGCGGGGAGATCGTGGAGAGCGGGCCCCGGGATCAGATCATCAACCATCCCCACCACCCCTTCACCCAGTCCATGCTCAACGCCATCCCGAGCTACATCAGCCACAACAGCGTGAAGAAGCAGTTCGACGTGCTGAAGGGGGACCCGATGGAGCTGACCAAGCGGCCGGCCGGCTGCCCGCTCGGCCCGCGCTGCCCCTACGCGGACCGGGAGTGCAACGTCCCGCCGCCCGTCACCAGGTTCAAGAACGGGTTCTGCAAATGCTATTTCCCCTTAAACGTGGAGAAGGACAATGAGCCAAGGTAACAGCGTCCATCTGCTCGAAGTCAGGAACCTCGGCGTGTCCTACGGTTCCCGGCCCCTGCTCTTCTGGAGAAAGAAAACCAAGATCCTCGACAACATCAGCTTCGTGCTCGACAAGGGCCAGACGCTGGTGCTCGCGGGCGACGCCGGCTCGGGGAAATCGACGCTCCTCAACCTGCTCTCGGACTCGCGGATGAAGCACCGGGGCGACATCCTGGTGTACGGCAAGCCCTACCGGGACTACGAGCGGCGCGACCGGGTGAAGTTCATCCGCTCGCTGTCGTCGGACTACCTGAACTCGGTCAACCCGCACAAGAAGGTGAACTTTATCCTGGATCAGCCCCTGAAAATCAACACGGATTACTCGGCCGAGCAGCGGGCGGTGCGCATCGACCGGATGATCGAGTACGTGGGCCTGACCCCCGACACGAAGTACTACTACCCGGGGCACCTCACCCACAACCAGCTCATGCGCCTGTCCATCGCCAAGGCGCTCATCGTCGAGCCGGAGATCCTGCTGGTGGACTCGTTCATCGCCAAGCTCGACGCCCAGCTCCGGGCCCACTGCCTGAACCTGTTCATGGCCGTGCAGCGGGACCACAACATGTCGCTCATCATCTGCATAAACGACATCGGCCTGATCAAGCACATCGCCGACAAGATCCTGGTGCTGAGCCACGGCCGGCAGATCGACTACGGGAACGCGAAGGCCATCGTCGCCTACCCGGACAAGGAGATGACCAAGCGGCTCATCCAGGATTACAACAACGAGTACCGCGTCCGGCTCGGCAAATGAAAATCAGACGGTGATCGCGATGAGATTGCCCTCGAAGCCGCAGACGCAGCACTCGTAGTAGCCGTCCCCGGTGACCCCGGGGCCGCTCAGGATCTCGTAACCGTCCCGCTCGAGCTCCGCCGCGAGCCGGTCCACCGCGGCGCGGCTGCCGGCCGCGAAGGCGATGTGGGCCCAGCCCCGCTGGTACATGCTCAGGGCCGCGGTCGGGAAGGACGTCCGCGCGAGCGACTGCTGGGCGCGCAGCGTCTCGGGCCGGGTCATCAGCTCGAGCCGCGTTCCGTCCCCGAAGGTCACGAAAAAAGATTTGAACCCGGTGTTCACGTTGTAATAGCCCTCGTCCGCCGCGCCGCCGAAATATTTGCAGAAAAAGTTTTTCGCCTCGTCGAGTTCGAGGACGTACAGGGCCACATGCTCAATTTTCATCGGAGAAATTTCCCGGGTATGACGCGAAAAAGATTGCCGGCGGCGGCGGGACCGCCGCCGGCCGCCTGGGGGGAATTTTCACAAAAAAACCGCGGAAATGCAACTTCCGCGGTTTTTTTATCCGTCGCGGGGCGGGCGTCAGCCGAGCCGCGCGCCGAGCTCGGCGCTGACCTCGGCGACCTTTCTGGTGCCGTCGACCCGGACGTAAAGACATTTCTTCTCCGCCGCCTTGGCCGAGTAGAAAGCGGCCAGGGGCTCGGTCTGGGCGTGGTAAACGGCCAGGCGGCTGCGCACGGTGGCCTCCTCGTCGTCCTTGCGGATGACCAGGTCCTCGCCGGTGACGTCGTCCTTGCCCTCGACCTTGGGCGGGTTGAACTTCACGTGGTAGGTGCGGCCCGAAGCCGGGTGGACGCGGCGGCCGCTCATGCGCGCGACGATCTCGTCGTCGGGCACGCAGATCTCCACGACCGCGTCGATGCCGATGCCGTTCGCGTCGAGCGCCTCGGCCTGGGGGATCGTGCGCGGGAACCCGTCGAGCAGGAAGCCGCCGGCGCAGTCCTCGCGCGCCACGCGGTCCTTGACCAGGCCGATGATGATGTCGTCGGACACCAGGTCGCCCCGCTCCATCACCGCCTTGGCCCGGAGCCCCAGGGGCGTGCCGGCCTTGACGGCCGAGCGGAGCATGTCGCCGGTGGAGATCTGCGGGATGCCGAACTTCTGCATCAGGAACTGAGCCTGGGTTCCCTTGCCGGCGCCGGGGGCGCCCAAAAGAATAATACGCATGAAAAATTACCCCGAATCGATAACGTGAGAGGGCCCGACGGGCCGCGGAAAAGACAATCCCGATCATTATAAGCGAATAAAGCCGCGCGGACAAGAAATCCGCGCGGCCGGGGCGCCGTTTCCGGGGCGCCGCGGCGCCCCGTCCGCTCCCGCCGGGATCAGGCGAGGAGCAGGGAGTTCACCAGCTTCACGTAGGCGACGGGATCCTTGAGGCCCCGCTGGTCGGCGAGCAGCGCCTGGTCGAGGATCAGCTCGGCCCAGTCGGCGAACTTCGCGTCGTCGGTTTCGGCGCTCATGCGGCGGATCAGCTCGTGATCCGGGTTGATCTCGAGCACGAACTTCTCCTCGGGGAGCTTCTGGCCCGAAGCCTCGAGCAGCCGGCGCATCTGGGCGGTGAGCGCGACCCCGCTGTCGCCGATCACGCAGCTCGGCGTGTCCACGAGACGGCCCGACACCTTGACCTCGCTGACCCGGTCGCCGAGGGCCTTGCCGATGCGCTCGAGCAGATCCTTGTTCTCGGCTGCCTTGGCCTCGTGCTCGTCCTTCTCGGCCTGGTCCTCGAGCTCGCCGAGATCGAGATCGGGGGAGCACACGTTGACGAATTTCTTCTCCTTGTACTCGTAGGTCTGGCTCATCACCCACTCGTCGACGCGCTCCCACATGAGCAGCACCTCGACGCCCTTCTTCTTCAGGGTCTCGATGTAGGGGCTCGACGCGGCCGCCCGGTAGGACTCGGCCGTGATGTAGTAGATGTTCTTCTGCTTCTCCGGCATGCGGGAGATGTAATCGTCCAGGGACACGTCCGGGGTCTCGCCGCCGTTCGTCGACGCGTACCGCAAAAGCCCGAAGATCTCCTCGCGGTTGTCGTAGTCCTCGACGACGCCTTCCTTGAGCACGCTGCCGAACTGGGACCAGAAGGTCGCGTACCTGGTCTTGTCCTCGTCCTTCGCGAGCTTGGCGATCATCTGCAGGGCCTTCTTGGTGCAGGCCTTTTTCAGCTGGGCGGAGATCCTGTTGTTCTGGAGGATCTCGCGCGACACGTTCAGGGGGAGATCGTTCGAGTCGAGCACGCCCTTGACGAAACGCAGGTAGCCCGGCATGAACTCGTCGGCGTCGTCCATGATGAACACGCGCTGCACGTAGAGCTTGAGGCCGTGCTTCTGCTCCCGGTTGAACAGATCCCAGGGCGCGCGCTTCGGGATGAACATCAGGCTGGTGTACTCCTGGGTTCCCTCGACGTGGTTGTGGGTCCAGGTGAGCGGATCCTCGTAGTCGTGGGAAACGTGCTTGTAGAATTCCTTATACTCGTCGTCGCTGATGTCGGACGGGTTCCTGGTCCAGAGCGCCTTGGCGTCGTTGACCTGCTTCCACTCGGTGTACTCGGCGTCCTTCTTGTCGGCGTCGTCGCCCTCGGGCCGCACGGTCTCGAGCATCTGCACCGGCACGCTGATGTGGTCGGAGTACTTGCTTATGTTCGAGCGCAGGGTCCAGTCCTCGAGGAACTCGCCCTCGCCGTCGCGGAGGGTGAGGATGACGTCGGTGCCGCGGTCCGCCTTGGTCACCGTGCTGACCTCGAACTCGCCGCTGCCGTCGGATTCCCAGCACACGGCTTCGTCCGCGCCCGCCTGGTACGAGCGGCTGATCACGGTGACCTTGTCGGCGACCACGAAGGCCGAGTAGAAGCCCACGCCGAACTGGCCGATGAGCTGCGAGTCCCGGGCCTGGTCGCCGGTCAGGTTCCTGAGGAAATCGGCGGTGCCGGACTTGGCGATGGTGCCGAGATGGGAAACCGCCTCGTCCCTGGTCATGCCGAGGCCGTTGTCGGAGACGGTCAGGGTCTTTTTGTCCCTGTCGGCGCTGACGCGGATGCGGAACTCGGCGTCCCCGGCCAGCACCTCGGGCTTGCCCAGGGAGATGAACCGCAGTTTGTCGATGGCGTCCGACGCGTTCGAAATAAGCTCCCTCAGGAACACTTCCTTGTTCGAATACAGGCTGTTGGCCAGAAGGCCCAGCAGCTGCTTTACCTCGGTCTGGAAACCGTGCTTTTCAACTTCGCTCATACAATCCTCTGAAAATTTTACGAAAACACATTTAAAACCGGACGTTCCCCGGCCTTCCGCCCGGGGAACGAATTTCTAAAAATGTATATGGGGATTAATGGAGTCTTTTCAAGAAAAATTTTCGGGCCGGCCCGTCAGAGCGGGCTCCGGCCGGCCAGGGAGCGCAGGATCGTCGAGCCGTCCGTCGAGTCGAGCTCGCCGCCCACCGGTATGCCCCGGGCGATCCGGGTCGCCGTCACGTTCTTCCGGCGGGCGAAATGGGCGATGTAGTGCGCGGTGGCGTCCCCCTCGACGGTCGGGTTGGTGGCGAGGATCAGCTCCCGGCAGTTGCCCTCGTCGAGGAGCGCGGCGAGCGCGTCGAGCCCGAGCTCCTTCGGGCCGATGCCCTCGATCGGCGACAGGTGCCCGTGCAGCACGAAATAGGTGCCGCGGAACTCGCCGGTCCGCTCGACGGCGAGGACGTCGGCGGGGCTTTCGACCACGCAGACGACGCCGTTCTCCCGGCGGCGGAAGTCCCCGCAGATCGCGCAGACGCCCCCGTCGCTGTAGGAGCGGCACACCGGGCAGTAGCCGACGTTTTTCATGGCCTCCTCGAGGGTCTTGCCGAGCTTCAGCGCGCCCTCGCGGCCGTGGTCGAGCAGGTGGAAGGCGATTCTCTGGGCGCTCTTCGGGCCGATCCCGGGCATTATCTGCAGATCGGCGATGAGCTCCTCAACCAGGGGACTGAATTTCATATGCGTTCACCTCAAAACGGGGCGTTCCCCGCCCCGGAATCAGAACGGGAACTTGAGCCCGGGAGGCAGGGACATGCCGTTCGTCACCCTGCCCATGCGCTCGGCCGAGTACTCGCCGATGAGCCGGACCGCGTCGTTCACCGCGGCGACGATCAGGTCTTCGCACATTTCCCGGTCGTCCCCGAACACCGCGTCGGCGATCTCGACTTTGAGCACCCGGTGCGCGCCGTTCATGCGCACCTTGACCAGGCCGCCCCCGGAAGTGCCCACGGTCTCGTAGGCCTCGATCTCGTCCTGAGCCTTCTTCATGCGCTCCTGCATTATCTGAGCCTGCTTCATCATGTTGCCCAGTCCGCCCATGCCATTAAACATATGCATTCCCTTTTGTGTGTGAACAGTTAACGAACAATCAAAATCGCGGGGGCCCCGGAGCCGCGCCCGGCCCCTCCGCCCCGCGGGATATTATAAGCGCGCCCCGCGCCCTGTCAAGACCGCGCCGCCCGCCCGCGGAACCGTCTTTCCCGTCAGGAGGCGGCGGGCTCCTCGGGCCGCACCAGCTCGAGCGCGGCCGCCCCGGCGTCGAGGCCGAGCGCGTCCCGCGCCGCGGCGAATCCGGGATCCCCGGTGATGTTCCGGTACTCGCGCGCGCGCATCTCCTCGTAGCGCCGGCGGCAGAGGTCGTCGGGGGAACCGGGGAGCGCCGGCGCGTCGGCGTAAACGAAGGAGATCCGGACGTCCCGGCCCAGGCCGCGCCGGATCGCGTCCGCGATCTCCCGCCCGGCCCGGTCGTCGAGGAAACCCCGCAGCCCGGCGGGCAGGGTCACGATCCAGTCGTTTTCCGCCGCCCCGAACGTCCTGACGCCGCTCGCGAGGATCACGAGGTTCTCCGGGCGGATGCCGGAGGCGGCCAGATCCCGGGCGTACGGATCGTCGACCGTCCCGAGCAGGTCGGACGGGGTCAGGACTTCCCGCCCGCCGACGAGCCGGCGCCGCTCCCGCGGGCGGTCCCGCGCCGCGGGCTCTTCCCGGCTCATGGACCCGCTGAGGTCGAAACCCGTGTAGACCACGCTGTTCTCCCGGTCTGCCTCGTCGTCGTCGTCCGCGGCAAAATCGTCCGGCGCCGTGACGGGCGCGTCGCCGGCCGCGCCGGCGAAGTCCTCGTCGGGATCGTAGTCGGGAGCGTCGTCCCCCGCCGGCGCGGCCGGTCCGTAAGCCCCGGGCGGGAACCCGGCGCCGTCCCCGGCGGCCCCGGGAGGCGGAGGCGTATACGGCCCGTAAGCCCCGCCGGCGTCCCCCGCTCCGGCCGGGCCGCCGTAATTCCCGGAACGCGGCCGGAAGCCGCCCTCTTCGGGGCCCGCCGCGGACCGCCCGTACTCCCCGGGCGCCCCGGCCGGGGCGGGCGGGTAAGAACCGGCGCCGTCCCCGGCGGCCCCGGGAGGCGGAGGCATATACGGCCCGTAAGCCCCGCCGGCGTCCCCCGCTCCGGCCGGGCCGCCGTAATTCCCGGAACGCGGCCGGAAGCCGCCCTCTTCGGGGCCCGCCGCGGACCGCCCGTACTCCCCGGGCGCCCCGGCCGGGGCGGGCGGGTAAGAACCGGCGCCGTTCCCCGGCTCCGGGGGCGGCGGCACGCGCGGTTCGTAAACCCGGCCGGCGTTCCCGGCTCCGGCCGGGCTTTCGCGACTCCCGGAACGCGGCCGGAACCCGGCTCCGTCCGAACCCGCCGCCGCGGGATCTTCGGGCGCGGGCGCGGGCGCTTCGGGAGGCGGGGCCGGCTCCGCCGCAGGCAAACCGCCGGCAGCGGCCGGCGCCCCGCCGGCGGGAACCCCGGCCGCGCCGGTTTCCGGATCGCCCGCCGCGGCGCGCGGCTCCGAACCGCGCCGGAGGGACTCCTCCCGCCTCCTCTCCCGCAGGGCCCGGCGCTCCGTGCTTTCGGCGCTGCTCCGGCGGGCGGCGGTTTCGGCTTCCTGCCTGGCTATCTCCCGGTCGAGCAGCTCCATGTAGGCGAACAGCTCATCGTATCCGCGGATGATTTCGTCTCCGGAAGAAGGATCGCGGGATTCCGGGGCAGAGGCGGAGGCCGCGGGACGCGGCGCGGGCGGCTCGGGACGGAGCCGTTTTTCCCGCTCCGCCGCGCGGGCGGCGTCGCCGAGCCGCAGGACCGGATCGTCGATGCCGTCCGCCGCCAGATCGGGAAACTCAACCTTGCGGAAGGCTACGGTTTTTTTTTTTAAATTGAAGGCCAGCAGGCGCAGCATGGTCATTTCGAACGCGGAAAGCCCGTCGGGGGCGAAGGGAAGCTCCCTCCGGCCCTCGAGGGCGATCTGGTAGTAGAGCTGGAGCTCCTCGGGGCTGAAGCGGGCGGCGAAGCCGGCGACCGTTTCCGGGCTTAACCGGCCGTCGCAGGCCGAACCGCCGATCATCTGGTACAGGGCGATGTCGTGGAACGCCCGGGCGAGGCTGATATGGAGCCGGTCGAAATCGGGGGTCACGGACGCGACGGTTTCCAGCGCGGCGGGCAGGCCGGCCCCGTCGTTTTCGGCGACCACCCGGAGGAGTTCCTCGAGATACGAGGAATCGAGGGAGCCGATCATGCCGCGCACCCCGGCGAGGGTGACCCGCCCGCCTCCCGCGGCTATGGCCTGGTCGGCCAGGCTGAGGGCGTCGCGCATGGAGCCGCCCGCGGCCCGGGCGATCTCGGCGAGCCCCTCTTCCTCGCAGGGAATGTTCTCGGCGCCGAGCACGAATTTCAGGCGGCGGCCGATGTCCTCGGCCGAAAGCGCCCTCAGCTGGAACTGGAGGCAGCGGGAAACGACCGTGACGGGCAGCTTCTGGGGATCCGTGGTGGCGAGGATGAATTTGACGTACTCGGGCGGCTCCTCGAGGGTCTTCAGCAGGGCGTTGAAGGAGCTCGCCGACAGCATGTGCACTTCGTCGATGATATAGATCTTGTACCGGCCGGCGACGGGCTTGTACTGCACGTTTTCCAGAATTTCGCGGGTGTCCTCGACTTTGGTCCGCGAGGCGGCGTCGATTTCGATGAGGTCGGGGAAAGTCCCGTCGGTTATGGCGCGGCAGCTCGCGCAGACCCCGCAGGGCTCGGGCGTGACGCCCTTTTCGCAGTTGAAGCACTTGGCCAGGATGCGGGCGATGGTGGTCTTGCCCACGCCCCGGGTGCCGGTGAGCAGGTAGGCGTGGTGGACGCGGCCCGAGGCGAGCGAGTTTTTCAGGGCGGCCAGGACGTGCGGCTGCCCCGCCATGTCCTCAAACGTCTGCGGACGGTATTTTCTCGCTAAAACGGTGTAATCGGCCATCTGACTTTACTTTCGCTCAAAACGTCGCTCAAAACGCTCCCGGCGGTATCCGCCCGGAAAAAAATTATAACACGCGGCTCACCGGGCGCGCGCCCGGAGCCGGTCATTTGCCCGGGAATTCCAGGACGGCGCGGCACTCCACGCCGTATTTCTCCCGGAGCAGGTCCGCTCCGCCCAGATCCGGCAGGCTGATGGCGAAGACCGCCCCGGCGATCTCCGCCCCGAGTTTTCTCACGAGTTTGATCTGCGCCTCGGCCGTGCCGCCCGTGGCGATGAGATCGTCGACGATCAGGACCCGGTCGCCCGGAGCCAGCGCGTCGCGGTGGATCTCCAGGGTGTTCACGCCGTACTCGAGGGCGTAGGACTCGCTCAGCGCCTCCCGCGGGAGCTTGCCGGGCTTGCGGGCCATGACGAAGCCGCAGCCCAGGGCGCAGGCGACGGGCGCCCCGAAGACGAAGCCCCGCGCCTCGCCGGCGACGACTCTGGTCACCCCGGCGCCGGCGAAATACCCGGCCATCACCGAGCACATCAGCGGGAAAGCCTTCCCGTCCTCGCACAGGGAGGTGATGTCCCTGAAGATGATTCCCGGCTTCGGGAAATCCCTGATCGATTTGACGCGTGAATGCAGGAATTCGATATCGTTCATGGCGGCGCTGGATCCCTCGGAAGGCCCCGCCCCCGGCGGGCGCGGCCTGAGACTTCATTATATGTGAAAAAATTATTTTTTCAAATTCCCCCGCCCGCGAAGCCGCCGGAAAGCGGCGCGGACGCGGCCGGCGGACGGGCGGGAAAGGGGCGGGGGAACGGGGAGAGCGGAGGAAGGGCCGGGGCGCCGGAAAGGCTTGAAAAACCGGGACGTCCGGGCCGCCGCGGGCGGGCGTGATTTATCGTATTTATCATGCGTGATTGTAAATTGAGCGTCATTTGCCGATAAAGCCGCGCGGGATTTAAATGTGACTGCCGTCACATGTTTCTCCTTATCCCGAAACAAACGCGCCCGCGCCGCCGCGGCACGCCGCCCGCCGGCGCGTCCGCCCTTCATTTTCCGTCGTTTCCGCTTTTACCGTCCCGCCCGCCGGCGCGCCCGCCCGCCGCGCCGGGAAAGCCCCGCGCGTCCCGTTTTTCCGCCCCCGGAAAGGCCTCCGGAACCCTGATGATAAATACGATTTATCGCGCAACCGGCCGCTCCCGCCGAGACCGGCCCGGTTTTCCCGCCGCGCCCGCGGTCTCCCGGGGTACGGCTTTTTTTCGCAGCAACAGTTCCGCAGGTATCCTCCATGACAATAAAGGTATTGCTCACATCCAATCTCGACATCGAAATGAACAATCCCCTGTTCAGAAAGGGAGCGTACGAGGTGTACCTCGCCGCCGCCTCGGAGGCGCTCGAGCGGACGAAGGAGTTTGAATGCCGGTTCCTGATCTCCGAAGTCGTGTTCGGTTCCCTGACCGAGGGGCGCGTGACGGCGGACAAGGCGATCGTCGTCGGTCAGGAAACGCTCTACCGGCGCCGGCTGCAGAATTTCCTGATAAATTCCTACGAGGGCGCCGACGGAGGGCAGCTGAAGGAGGCGGAGGATTTCATCGCCGGGATTCTCGGGAAGAGCGGGTTCGTTCCCGACGTCGTTTTGTGCTGGGAAACCCCGACCAGGGTGTTCCGCGAGCTTTATCCCGAGGCGCTGACGATCGATCTGATGCCGGGCTTCGTCAGCCGGCCGCCCTACCCGCGCACGATCTCGATCGACCCGTGCGGCCTTTACAAAGACTGCTGGTACTCCCCGGACAACCTTAAGGAACTCGAAGTTTCCGACGGGCAGAGGGAAGAATACGCGGCGATAAGGGAGACGTACGAGAAGTTCTTCCGCGAGCTCGGCGACCGGGACGTTCTCCAGAGACGCGATCCGCGCAAAAAACTGAGCCTCGTGCCGCTGCAGATATCGGGCTATTTCGGTTTCAGGGACAACTGCGCCTTCGCGAGCCAGTACGAGTTTCTCCGTGACGCGGTTCTCAACGCCCGCGACGAGACGATGATCGTGACCCAGTACACGGGGGGCGCCGTCAAAAACCTGGAGCTGGACGAAGCCAACGTGGCGTACCTCAACGGGCTCAACGGCAACGTCATCGTTTTCGAGGACCGGTTCAACAAAATCGACACCGTTTCGCAGTTCTTCATCACCCTGACGGACAAAGTTTATTCGGTTTCGAGCACCATGGGCATCCAGGCCGTTTTTTACGGGAAAGAGCTCGTCTCCCCGTCGCGCTCGCACCTTAAGTACCTCGCCGCGGGGAACGACCCCGCCAAAGTTGAGGACGTCATGGTCACCCTGCTCACCCGGGGCACGCTGCTCCTCGGCCGGATCGCCGACGAAAAGGACTACTTCGCCGCCGTCGTCAAAAACATGCTGCAAAAGAAGGCCGCGGGCCTTACGGGTTCGGATCTGCTGCCCGACGCCGCGGTCGCGGACAACACCCGGGCCGCTTTCGCCGCCCGGTCGGCTTTCCCGGCGGCGCTCCGCAATTACAACAAACTCTCCCCGGACAAGGAACTGAGCCGGTACAAAGAGCGCGAGGCGTATCTGCGCTCGATATTCTCCGAAAACGTAAAATACGTCTCCTTCGACATTTTCGACACCCTGGTCAAAAGAACCGTCGGCAATCCCGCGGACGTATTTCTGATTATGCAGGAAACGCTCCGGCGCCGCCCCGAAGTTCCCGGGGAACTTTCGCGCGAGTTCGCCAAGCTCCGCGTCATGGCGGAGAGGATGACGCGCCGCGAGCGCGACGCGGAACTTGCCGCGGGAGAGGAAGTCAGCGAGGAAATAACCGTTTCCGAGATCTACGCGAAAATCGCCGCGCTGCTCGGCGAAGATCTCGACGCCGCGCCGTACATAAAGCTCGAGGAAGAGGTCGAGGAAGCCCTCATCGTGCCCCGGCGGCTCGGCAGATTCCTCTTCGACTGCGCGCTCAACACCGGGAAGCAGGTCATCATAACCTCGGATTTCTGCCACGGCGAAGACTTTATTCGCAGAATTCTCGCAAAATGCGGCTACGCCGGTTTCTCCGCGCTTTACCTGTCGAGCGCCCGCGGCCTCAAAAAACACACCGGCAGTCTTTTCGTGAAAATCCTGGACGATCTGAAGATCGATCCCGCCGAGTTGCTGCACATCGGCGACAACCCGACCGGGGACGTCAAAGTGCCGAGGGACCTGAACATCCGCGCGATGCGCGTCCCGCGCGACGGCGAGCTCGCGAACGCCGCGCTGACGGCGCGGCAGCTGAACTTCCGGGACGCGTGGTCGTCGGCGTACCTCAGGGCGGCTCTCTCGGTTTACGGCGACTGTTTTTACCCGGGCGGAGAGGCGCGGGCGATCATCGCCAACAAAATCGAGTACGGTTTCCTCGCCGTCGGGCCGCTCATGTACAACTTCGCGCGCTTCGTCCTGGATTACCGCCGGAAGAACGGCTACGAGCAGCTGGTTTTTTTCGCGCGCGACTGCCGCCTGCCCTACCTCGCCGCCCGGCTGATCCGCGAAAAAGAGGGCTGCGGCCCCGAGCCGCGCTACATCCACGTTTCGCGCAAAAGCCTCGCCGGCGTCGAAATCTTCGAACCCCGCGACGCCCTGAACGTGCGGATCGACGACTACAACAAAACCCTTTCGCTGGCTTCCCTGCTCACCGTCAGATTCCTCATCCCCGAGAGCATGATCGGCGAAGACGCGCTCGAGCGCTGCGGCGTGGCCGGCGCCGGGACGGCGGTCGGGGAAATCGAAAGCGAGGTGATTTACTCCCTGGTTCTGGACATCCTCACGGAAAACTGGGAAGAAATGTCCGCCGTTTACGAGCGGAAACGCGCCTTCCTGACGGAATATCTCCGCGGCGAGGGCGTCGACGTTTCCGCGAAGACCCTGTGCGTGGACATCGGCTACAAGGGTTCCATCCACAAAAAACTGGCCGCGGTGTTCGCGCAGAAGATCGGCGCGGTTCTCTTCATGAGCTACGCCGGCGACGCCGGCGGGGATCCGCTCGAAGACGCGGCGGTCTTTTACCGGGCCGACTGCGCGCCCAGACTCAGCCCCGACCCGCTGATTAAATACAACCTGCTGTTCGAAACCGTCATCAACGAGTCCGTCGGCACCGCCAAGGAGATTATACGGACCGTCGAGGCGGACGGAACGGCGAAGTACCGGGCGATATTCGAACAGAACCTGCCCCGCGCGCATCTCGACGACATCGCGGAGATCCACCGCGGCGCCGTCATGTTCTTCGAAAAATGGCTGGAGATCGAGAATCCCTTCCTCGATCTCATCGTCCCGGAAAAGGAGGCCCTCGTAGGCTTCTTCGGCGAGATCTGCCGCAATCCGACCGCGAGCGATCTGAAGATCTTCGAGAATCTGGTGTTCGACAACCCCTATTCGACGGACAACACCATCCGGATCCTGCACCGGAACGCCGAAGAATTCCCCCGTTCGCGCAACCTGTGGCCGGAGGGCAACCAGGCGAAGAAAGCGGGCGCGGGCAAAAACTCCCCGGCCAAGGGAGGGCCGAAATCTCCGGCCGACGGAAGCGCGGCCTTCCTGACGCTCGGCGACGGCACGCCGGCCGTGCGGAACAACCTCTGGTACAAGGGGGCGGCGCTGTACGCGAAGCATTGTCTCGGCGGCAGGAAGTACGACAAATTCAGGCGCGCCCCGGCGGCATTCTTCGAAGACAGCCGGTCGCCGTTCGTCCGGTTCGTCGGCCGCAGGATCATAGCGCGCGGCCCCGCGCAATAAAAAGCCGCCGGACGGTTTCCCGACGGTTCGCCGGCGCCCCCGCGGCCCGGGAAAACAGAAACAAGTAAAAAAAAATAATCGGGAGGCTCAAAATGTCAGAAGTTCCGGATATGAGGACCCGGTTCGCCACCGACATCCGAACCGAAACGAAGGACTTGAAACAGTTGTCCGCGGGCGGTCCGCACACCGTCAACAAGCTGCTTAACATCAGAACGGAGCACTGCGTCCCCGAAACTCTGTTCGTTCCGGCCGCCGTGCCTCCGCGTTGAGGGGGCGTAAACTCCCGGTGCTCCTCGCCGCGGCCGGACGCCGGGCGGCCGAAAGAACCGAGGACGCAAAGGTGAATTTCATGCGGCGGAGCTGGTACCGGTCTTTCCGGGACCGGGACGTGCTGTGCGCCGAGGATCCCATGTACAAGCTTCACCCCGCCGTGAGCAACGCCCGGTACTGCGGCGAGAAGGACTTTCCTCTCATGCCCGAGGTCGGAGAGGCGATCGACGCCGTAAGGCGGGCGCAGGGCGCGGATCTCGGAAATACGGTTCCCCCCGTTTCCCGGCTGATTGCCCGGAAAACGGCGCGCTCCGCCCCGGAATATTGTATAATCCGGGACGGAGGCGTCACCCATGAACTGCAGATACAAAGCCGTGCTTTTCGATCTCGACGGCACTCTTCTCGACACCGCGCCGGATCTCCGCGGCGCGGCCAATTACGTCCTCGGGGTTTACGGCCTCGGGCCGATTTCCGACGACGAGGCGCGCGCCCGCGCCTCCGACGGCATGCGCGCCCTGCTGCTCGCCGGGATTCCGGAGAAGGATCTCGGCAAGTACAATTTCGCGGAGATGCGCGCCCTGTTCCTGCTCTACTACCGCGACCACATCGCCGACCTGACCCGCCTCTTTCCGGGGACCGCCGCCCTGATCGCGGGGCTGAGCGCGCGCGGCGTGCCCTGGGGCGTCGTCACCAGCAAGCCGGACGCCCTCGCCCGCCGGGTGCTCGGGAAGTTCCCCGAGCTCGCCGGGGCGGGCGTCATCGTCGGCGGCGACGCCCTGCCCCGGGCCAAACCGGATCCGGAGCCGCTCCTCCACGCCTGCGCGGCGCTCGGGGTCCCGCCCGCGCGGTGCGTGTACGTGGGGGATCACGTCAGGGACGTCGAGGCGGGGCACAACGCGGGCATGCCCGCCGTGCTCGCCCTGTGGGGATACCTAGAGGATAAGAGCCGCCCCGAGGTTTTCGGGGCGGATTTCGCGGCGCGGGACTTCGCCGGGCTCGCCGCGATCCTGGGGATCGACCTCTAAGGCCCGGCCGGAGCCGCCGTCAGCCGAACACCGAAGGATCGCCGTGCCCGGCGCGGACGATTTCGATTCTCCCCTCTTCCGAGAGGTTCACCACCGTGGTCGGCTGCTCGACCAGGTAGCCGCCGTCGACGATGACGTCGACGAGCTTGCCGATCTTCTCCTCGATCTCGTAGGGATCGTTTTCCGCCTTGTCGTTCCCGGGCAGGATCAGCGAAACGCTCATGACCGGCTCGCCGAGCTCCGACAGCAGTTCGGAAATTATCCGGTTGTCCGGCACCCTGATGCCGATGGTGCGCTTCTTTTCGTTCATGAGTTTTTTCGGGACCTCCCGGGTGGCCTTGAGGATGAAGGTGTACGCGCCCGGGGTGTTGTTCTTGATCAGCCGGAAGGCGGCGTTGTCCACCTTGGCGTAGGTCGAGAGCTCGCTCAGATCCGCGCAGAGCAGGGTGAAGTTGTGGTTCTTGTCCACCTGCCGGATGCGGATGATCCTTTCCCGGGCCTCCTTGTTCTCGAGGGCGCAGGCCACGGCGTAGCCGGAGTCGGTCGGCAGCACGGTGACCGCGCCTTCCCGGATCAGGCGCGCGGTCTGCTGGATGCCGCGCGGCTGCGGGTTGTCCGGATGAATCGTGATTATTTCCGCCATATTCTAAACCTCCAGGGTAAAACCGGGATGAGTCCATACCGGCCTGACGCCGGCGGGCGGCCGGATGTTCCTGCCGACCTCGAGATAACCGCCGGGCTCGTGGAAATCCGACCCGCACGAAACGTAAAGGCCCCGCCCGCGGGCGAGTTCCGCGAGAAAGGCCCGCTCGGACGGGGACTGGATCGAGCAGACCGCCTCGAGGGCCTCGCCCCCGGCGGCCGCGAAATCGTCCAGCAGGGCCCTGAGCCGCCCGCCGCTCAGCTTGTACGAGCCCGGGTGCGCGAGGACCGCGATCCCGCCCGCGGCGCGGATCGCCGCCGCCGCCTCCCCGAGGGGCATCCAGTCCGGCTTCACGTAGCCCGGCCGGCCCTCGGCGAGGAAATCGCGGAAGCACCGTTGCGCGGTGTCGCGGGCGCCCGCGGCGAGCAGGAAGCGGACGAAGCTGCCGCGGGTGAGCGCCGCCTCCCCGCCGGCCAGCTCGAGCGTCCGGAGATAGGCGCCGGCGAAACCGGCCTTCTCGAGCCGGGCGCCTATGGCCTCGGCCCGCGCCTTCCTCCGGGCGAGCTGGGCGCGCGCGGCCTCCCGCAGAACCGGGCTGTCCCGGTCCGCGCAGAGACCCACGACGTGGATCTCGCGGCCCCGCCACAGGGCGGACAGTTCGATCCCCGCCGCGAAGCTCACCCCCTCGCGGCGGCAGGCTTCCGCGGCCCCGTCCAGGCCGGCGAGGGTGTCGTGATCCGTGAGGGCCAGCAGCAGGACGTTCCGGCTCTTCGCGTATCCCGCCAGCTCGTCCGGGGCCATGCTCCCGTCCGACGCCCGGGAATGGGTGTGGAGGTCCGCCTTCGCCCCGCCGCTCTCGATGAGGGCCGCGAGCTCCCCGCTTACTTTCTTCATGACGCGCCCGCAATAAAAAAGCCGGCCCCGGGGCCCGCGCCCCGGAGGCCGCGGCCCGCTCAGCGCCGGGCGCCGGCGCGGCGGCGCGCGCGCAGGAACGGCAGGGCGGAAAGCAGGAGCAGGAGGCCGCCCGGTCCCACCGAGCCCGTGTCGCTGTCCATGGAATAGTTCTTCACGGTCTCGCGGTTGTTCTCGACCACGCGCTCCTCGTTGACCGTCATGACCCCGTCCGCCGTCGTGAAGGCGCCCGCCGCGGGCCGGAGCAGCACCGACACCGTTTTGGCGTTGAGGCTCATGTTCCAGTCCTCCTTCGTCGCGTACTGGAAGGCGGTGGCGAAGATGACGTTGCTGTCGTTGATGTCGGCGGCCCACTGGATGTGGTAGTAATAGCCGTCCGAGGCCTTGCAGTCCGTCTTCCCCTCCGCGTCGAGGCGGCAGATGAAATCGTTGATGTAATGGAACTTCATGGCGTTCAGATCGTAGAACAGCGCCTCGGAGTCGCGCAGGCTCCCGCCGATGACGGCGTGCATGTCCTTGCGCCGGTCGCACCAGCCGACCACGAAGTTGTTGTTGTTGATGGCCGAGCCCTGCGAGCCGGCCCCGTCGAACGGGACGTCGTACATCGGATAGGAGATGGTGTCGAAGGTGCCGTCGTCGTTCAGCTTCGTGAACGCCAGGTTCATGGCCCGGTTGCTTTTGCGGGACTTGGCGAGCTTGCGGTTCGCCAGGATATAGCCGTTCAGGTTCGAGTCGACGGTCCAGGTGTAGTCGTTCCAGTTGTCGTTGTTGCCCGGGCGGTCCATGCTCGGGTATTCGGACCCGTGGTCGAAGGTCACCTTGTCGCCGTCCAGGGTCAGCTTCCAGAACACCGCGGTGTTGGCCGGGTTGATGTTGGAGCCCCAGTCGTTGGTGGTGGAATAGCCGAGGGCGTAGATCTGCCCGTTCTTCTCGGCGAACGCCGTCACCGCGCCCGAGGCGATGCTGTCCGCGTTCCGGTCGTAGTCCACGTACTCGTCGGCCTGCCAGCCGGTGATCTCGGCCCCGTCCGGATCCCTGCTCGGGTCGATCACCCACACCGTCGCCTGCATCTTGTGGCCCGGGCACAGGGTGTGGTCGCCCCGGCTCTCGTCGTCGCCCTCGTAGCACCGCCAGAAGAAGTTCTCCGTCGAGCCCATGAAATTGCTGTAGCCGCCCACGAGGATCCGGCCGTCGGCGAGCCTCAGGAAACTGAGCGCCGACGCGTAGCTGCCGAGCGGCAGCCCGTCGCCCTCGGCGAGCTTGGGGCTCTTGAGGACGTAGGTCTTGCCGTCGAACTTCGCGATGCCGTAGCTGGTGGGGTTGCGGAAATCCGACAGGGAGCGGTCGTAGTCGTACCGGTAGCCCACGGCCTCGCCGGCGTCCGCGCCCAGCTTCGTGTAAATGACGTCGGTGTCGGGGGTCAGGGTCTGGTTGAGGAACGACTCAAGGTGGGAGAGCCCGTCGTAGATCGCGTAGCGCCAGGCCTTGGCGTAGCTGTCCCCGTCCCACAGCGCGTCGCAGTAGTTCTCGGCCGCGTCCTCGGCGAAGCAGGTCTTGAGCCGGTGCAGCTTCTGGCCGCCGTCGACCATGTGGGGCGCGGTGTTGAAGAAGGAGAAGATATTGTTTCTTTCGTAAAGACCCGCGAAGTCCGGCGTCTCCCCCTCCCCGATCGACACGGCGAACGGGCCGTACCTGAACGAGGAGGCCGGGGCCCCGATGACCTCGATCTCGTACATCGGCTCGGTCCGCGGATCCGTCCCGGCGGTCCCGGCGTCGTCTCCGGCCGCGCCCGCGGCTCCGGCGGTCAGCGCGCCGCCCGCGGCTAAAGCAATGGCTTTGAGAAATTTCATAATCGTCCCTTTGCAAGCATGGCAGTTTATGCGTTTTCTATCTTTTCCAGTTCTTCCCAGCGCCGGTAAAGCCGGTCCAGCTTCGCGGTCAGCTCGTCGTACTCGCGCCGGATTTCCTTCCTGAACTCCTCCGACGCCGCCCCGTAGCCGGCTCCGGCGAACACCGCCTCGATCTCGCGGATCCGGGCGTCGGTCCGGTCGATCTCGTCCGGCAGCTCCGCGAGCTCGCGTTTCTCCCGGAAAGCGAGCCGGCGCTTCCGGTCCCGCTCCCGCTCCGGGGGCGGGGGTTTCGCGGCCCGGGCCCCGCCGTTATTTGACAGCGCCGCCCGGGCCAAAGTTTCTTTCAGATCCGAGTATCCGCCCACGTTCCGCGCGACCGCGCCCGTGCCGTCGCAGTACCAGGTCTCGGCGGCGACGTGGTCGATGAACCAGCGGTCGTGGCTGGCGACGATCAGGGTGCCCTTAAAGTCGGCCAGCAGCTCCTCGAGGAGCTCCAGCGTGTCGGTGTCCAGATCGTTGGTCGGCTCGTCCATAACCAGCAGGTTGCACGGCCGCAGGAAGATCCGCGCGAGCAGCAGCCGGTTCTTCTCCCCGCCCGACAGCGCCCGGACGGGCGTCCGCGCCCGCTCCGGCGTGAACAGGAAATCCTGCAGGTAGGCGAGCACGTGCTTCTTCCGCCCGCGGACCTCCACCTCGGTCCGCCCGTATGCGAGATTATCCGCCACCGTCGCGTCGGGATCAAGCTGCTCGCGGTACTGATCGAAATAGGCCGCCGTCACGCCGGTCCCGAGCCTGAGGGTTCCCGAGTCCGGCGCGATCGCCCCGAGGATCAGCCTGAGAAGCGCGGTTTTGCCCGTCCCGTTGTTCCCGACCACGCCGATCCGGTCGCCGCGCAGCACCAGGGCGCCGAAATCTTTGACGACGGGCCTGCCCCCGCTCGAGAAGCAGACGTTTTCCGCCTCGAGCACGATCTTCCCGGACAGCTCCCGGTCGTCGACGCGCATCCGCGCGCTCCCCGGCCGGACGCGGCGTTCCGCGCGCTCCCGGCGCATTTCCTTCAGCCGGCGCACCCGGCTGTCCGAGCGGGTGAGCCGCGCCTTGATGCCCTTGCGGATCCAGGCCTCCTCCTTGGAGAGCCTGCGGTCGAAATCGGCGTCGGCGAGCTCCTCGAGGCGGAGCGCCTCGCGCTTGGCGGCCGCGTAGGCCCCGTAGCCGCCCGGGAACACCGCGATCCGGCCGCGGTCGACGTCGGCGACGCGACGCGCCGTCCCGTCGATGAAGCCGCGGTCGTGGGAAATGAACACCGCGGCCCCGGGGAACCCGGCGAGGAATTCCTGCAGCCACTCGATCGAGCCGACGTCGATGTGGTTGGTGGGCTCGTCGAGGAGCAGCACGTCCGGGGAGCTCGCGAGGGCCCGCGCGAGCGCGGCCCTGCGCAGCTGGCCGCCGCTCAGCGACCGCATCTCCGCGTCGGGATCCAGCCCCGCGAGGCCGAGCAGGCGGCGGATCTCGGCGTCGAGGCCCCACGCCCCGGCCCGGTCGGCGGCGGCCCCGAGCTCGGCCGCGCGGGCCGCGGCGCCGGGGGTCCCGGCCGCGGCCCGGTACCCGGCGAGGAGGCTCCCCGCCCCGGGAACGCCCCCGGCGGCGAAGCAGTACGCGGTCTCGGCGGAGCGGGCCGGCGGATCCTGTTCCAGGAGCGCGAATCTGACCCCCTGCCGGACGACGCGGCGCCCCTCGTCGGGGACGACCTCGCCCGCGATGATTTTGAGGAGGGTGGTCTTCCCCGCGCCGTTCCTGCCCACCACCGCCACGCGGTCGCGCTCCTCCACGGCCAGGGAGGCCCCGTCGAAAAGCGGCGCCCCGCCGTAGGAGAGGCGGATGCCGTCGAGCGTGACCAGCGCCATTACGAATCTTTCCCCGTCTCGGCGCCGGCGGGGGCGCGGCGCCGGAGCCGCGGGCCCCGCCCGGGCTGCTCGCGGTCGCCCGGCGGGATCTCATCCGCCGCGGCGGCGCCGGCCCCCGCCCCGGGGAAGCCCCGGACGCCGCGCCCGCCCGGCCGGGCGGGGCGGCTCTCCGGATCCCGGACAAACTCCGTCCCGACCCGCAGGCCCGCGGCGGAGCCGAAGCCCGGGCCGGCCGCTTCCGCGGGGATCTCCGCCTCGCGCTCCCGGGTGAGAACGAAGCAGGAGTGGATCTTCGCGTCGCGCGCGAAATCCTCGGGGATCGTCGCCGCGGTCACGTCCCGCACGGAGAAGCCGCAGGCTTCCGCCCTCTCCCGGTCGAGGACGAAATTCCGGCGGTTGCACGAGAAGATCAGCGCGCCGCCGATCTTCACCTTGGGGGCGATCCGGGCGATCAGCGCGGGATGGTCGCGCTGCACGTCGAACGAAACCTCCATCCGCTTCGAGTTCGAGAACGTCGGGGGATCGCAGTAAACGAGGTCGAACGCCTCGCCCGGCAGATCCAGCCACCTGAGGCAGTCGGCCCGGACGAACCGGTGCCGCGCGCCGCCGAAGCCGTTCGCGCGCATGTTCTCCTCCGCCCACGCGAGGTAGGTCCGGCTCATGTCCACCGTCACGGTGGACGCCGCCCCGCCGAGGGCCGCCGCCACGGTGGCGGCGCCCGTGTAGGCGAACAGGTTGAGGAACGTCTTCCCGGCGCTCATCCGCGCGATCATCCGGCGCACCTCCCGGTGGTCGAGGAAGAGCCCCGTGTCCAGGTAATCCCGGAGGTTCACCGCGAACGCCGCCCCGTACTCCCGCACCAGCTCGGTCCGCCCGGACTCGCCGAGCTTCCCGTACTGGGAATCGCCCCGCTGCCGCTCCCTGACCTTGACGACGACCCGGTCGCCGGGGGTCCCCGTGACGGCCGCGGCCGTCCGGATCAGGTCGAGCAGGCGCCGGCGGGCCGCCGCGGGGTCGACGGTCTTCGGGGCCGCGTACTCCTGGATGACCAGATTCGGGCCGTAGCGGTCGATCGCCGCGTTGTAGCCGGGCAGGTCGGCGTCGTAGATCCGGTACGCCTCGATCCCCTCCCGCGCGGCCCATTTTTCCAGCCGGCGGAGGTTCTTCCGCAGCCGGTTGGCGAAATCCTCCGCGGGATCCCTCTCCTCCGTCTCCGCCGGGGCCTCCCCGTCCGCGCCGGCCGCGCCGAGGGCGAAGACGCGGAGCCGGCACTCGAGGGCGCCGTTGTAAAGTTTGTAGATCCTGTCGGGGCGCAGGCGCAGGCTGCCGAGCAGATCGTCGGACGACGAGATGACCGCCGCCCGCCAGCCCGGGAACCCGTTCCTGAGGCACCGCCCCAGGTCGGCGTAGAGCCCGAGGAGCTCGGGGAAGCTGCCCATCCTTTCGCCGTACGGCGGGTTGGTGAGGACGAAGCCCGTGGAGCTCCCGGAAGGGTTGCGGATCTCCCGCACGTCCCCCGGGGCCAGTCTGACGAGTTCCCCGAGGCCGGCCTTCTCCGCGTTCCGGGCGGCGGCCGCGAGGACCTCCGGATCGCTGTCGAACCCGTAAAAGAACACCTTCGCGGCCGCGAGCCGCTTTTTGCCCTCTTCCGCGAGCGCGGCCGCCTCGCGCCGCAGGCCCGCGAAATACGCGGCGTCGAAGCCCTTCAGCTTCTCGAAGCCGAAGGCGGTCCTGAACAGGCCGGGGGCGATCCCGGCGGCGGCCATGGCCGCCTCGATGAGCAGCGTGCCCGATCCGCACATCGGATCGACGACGGGCCCGCCCGCGTAGCCGCTCCGGGCCACTATGGCGGCGGCGAGGTTTTCCTTGAGCGGCGCCGCGCCGGCCCGCACCCGGTACTCGCGGCGGTGCAGCGCCCGCCCGGACAGATCCAGGGAAACGGTCACGAGGCCGCGCCGGTCCAGATGCGCGTCGATCCGGACGTCGGGATCTTCCCGGTCCACGTCGGGCCGGGAGCCGGCCAGGGCCGCGAAGCGGTCGCACAGGGCGTCCTTGATCCGGAGCGCCCCGTAGAGCGTGTTGTTTATGCAGCCGCCCAGGCCGTTGAAGGAGACGGCCACGGTCTCCCGCGGGGAAAAATACTCCTCCCAGGGCAGGGCGCGGGCGCCGGCGTAGAGCGCCTCGTCCGACTCCGCGGAGAACTTCCCGATCGGCATGAGCACCCGGGAGGCGAAGCGCGTCCGGAGGCAGACCCGGGCGGCGAGCCGCGCGTCGCCGCCGAAACGGACGCCGGCCGCCGTCTCCCCGACCGCCGCCGCGCCGAGGCCGGCCAGTTCCCGGCTCAAAAGATTTTCGAGTCCCTTAGGACACGTCGCGAAAAATTCCGGCATCGGAGTCGCTTCCCAACGAGGTTAAGACAGGGGCGGCGCGCGGGGCGCGCGGCGGAAAAACGCCTAGCCAATTTTACTATATTTTGCCGGGGCTTTCATGTTTTTGTCCCGCCGGCGCGGCGCGGCCCCGCGGACGGAAAAACCCGCCCCCGGATGTGGTATAATGCGCGCGCCGGGCGCCCCGCCCGGGAACGCAGGAACGGGAACGCGCCATGAACCCTTTTGAGACGATTTTACCGCGGATATTCGAAAAGCTCACGGCCGGCCGGTACGGCCGGCTCGACGGGCGGAGATCCGGCATGATCGGGCTTCTCTGCTCGTTCTGGGCGCGCAAGTACCTGAGGCTCGGTTTCCTCCGGCGGATCGAGTTCCCGGACGGCGCGCAGGGCCGGGCGGCCGGCGGTGACGCGCTCACCGTCGCCTTCCAGATCCCGGGCGCGCTCGGCGACGCCCTGATCGCCCTGCAGTGGGTCCAGGCCGTCATAAGGGAGTTCGGGGCGCTCGCGCCGGACGCCCGCTTCTTCGTCCTCGCCAAAAACCCCGGGCTCGCCGCTTCGCTCACGGTTCTGAGCGATCCCCGGGTGTCCGTCGTCCCGCTCGGGGAGTACCGGAAGGAGCCCTTCGACATATTTATCGTGTCGGAGGAGAACAGCTTCCTCGAGCGCTTCTGCCCCGAGGGCGTGAAAAAGCGCGCCCCGGCGCTTTACGCGGCCCGCGGGGACAACCTGCGCCGCTTCGCCGCCTATTCCCGGGAGGCGCGGCACTACCGCAAGTTCCTTTACCACGGGCTGCTGATGGAGGCGGCCCTCGCCCGCGGCCTCGACCGCATGAGGATCAACTTCGAAAACGGCCTGCTCGGCGACCCGCGCGTCGTCGTCGCCGGGGTCGGCCCGGGTATGGCGGGCCGGGCGGACGAGCGGGCCGCGCTCCTCGCGCGCCTCGGCCTCGCGGGCCGGCGCTTCGTCACCCTCCACTGCGGCGTCGGCGGCGTGCCCACGAAGCTGAAAGACTTCGACCCCGCCGAATGCACCCGGATCCCCCCGCCCGAACTGCTCGGCGCGGCCGCCGCCCTGCTCCGGGAGCGGTTCCCCGATCTCGTCTTCGTCCAGATCGGCGGCGCGGAAAGCCCGGCCGTGCCGGGGACGGATCTGAACCTGCTCGGCAAAACCGCGCTCCGGGAAAGCGCGTTCCTGCTCGCGGAAGCCGCGCTGCACATAGGCGGCGACTCGGGGCTCATGCACCTGCGGCACATGGCGGGACGGCGGAGCCTCATCCTGTGGGGCCCCACCCGGGCGGATTTCACCGGCTACGCCGAAGACGTCAACCTGACGGCCGGCGACTGCTCGGGCTGCATGTGGCACACCCGGGAATGGAACGTCGTCTGCCCCGCGACCGGGCGGCGGGGGCGCCCGCCCTGCATGACGGCCTTCCGGGCGGAGGACGTCGCGGCGGCGGCCGCGCGCGTCCTCGCCGGCTGAGCGTTCCGGGACGGGAGCGGGGGCCGGGCGCGCCGCAAATTTTGCGCGCAAAACCGCCCGCTCATTTGCTATAATGCAGAAAGTTTTTTGCCGGCGGGATCCGCCGCCCCGTTCCCCGGGGCGCGCCCCGGTCCGGCCGGGACGGAAAGGATCCGCCCGCCCGCGCCCCGCGCGCTTACGAGTACAAGTTCGGGTTTAACCATGTCTACCATTCTTGAGCAATACAATCCGCACGACCTTGAGCCGAAGGTTCAGGAGTTCTGGGAGAAAAACAAAACCTTCAAAGCCTCCGAAAACACCGGCAGGGAGAAATTCTACTGCCTGTCCATGTTCCCCTACCCCTCGGGCAAGCTGCACATGGGCCACGTGCGCAACTACACCATCGGCGACGTGATCGCCCGCTTCCAGCGGCTGAACGGCAAAGAGGTCATGCAGCCCATCGGCTGGGACGCCTTCGGCCTCCCGGCGGAAAACGCCGCCATCAGCAACGGCACGGCCCCCGCCGCCTGGACCTACGGCAACATCGCGTGCATGAAGGACCAGCTGAAGATGCTCGGCCTGTCCTTCGACTGGGACCGCGAGATCACCACGTGCCGGCCCGAGTACTACAAGTGGGAGCAGTGGTTCTTCACCGAGCTCCTCAAAAAGGGCATAGTCTACAAGAAGACCTCCACCGTCAACTGGTGCCCGGTCGACCAGACCGTCCTCGCCAACGAGCAGGTGCAGGACGGCAAGTGCTGGCGGTGCGACTCCCCCGTGCAGATCCGGGAGATCCCGCAGTGGTTCCTCCGGATCACCGACTACGCGGAGGAGCTGCTCGACGGGCTCGACAAACTGGAGGGCTGGCCCGAGACGGTCAAGACGATGCAGCGCAACTGGATCGGGCGCTCCGAGGGCCTCACCATCGCCTTCGCGGTGAAGGACCGCGCCGAGACCCTGGAAGTCTACACCACCCGCCCCGACACCCTCATGGGCGTCACCTACCTCGCCATCGCCGCGGCCCACCCGCTCGCGAAGGAGGCGGCCGCGGACAGCCCGGAGCTGGCCGCGTTCATCGAGGAATGCCGCAACCTCAAGGTCGCCGAGGCCGACATCGCCACCATGGAGAAGAAGGGCATGGCCACCGGGCTTTACGCGGTGCACCCTCTGAACGGCCGGGTCGTGCCGATCATGGCGGCCAACTTCGTGCTCATGGATTACGGCACGGGCGCGGTCATGTCCGTGCCCGCCCACGACCAGCGCGACTACGAGTTCGCGGTCAAGTACGGGCTCGAAATCGTGCCGGTCATCAAGCCGGCCGACGGCTCCGAGGCGAGCGTCGCGGAGCGCGCCTTCACGGAGAAGGGCGTCACCTTCAACAGCGGCCGGTTCGACGGCCTGAACTTCGCGGAGGCCTTCGAGGCCATAGCCGCCGAGCTGGAAAAGACCGGCCGGGGGCGCCGCACCGTCAACTACCGGCTCAGGGACTGGGGCGTGTCGCGCCAGCGCTACTGGGGCGCGCCGATCCCCGTCGTCTACATGCCGGACGGCTCCGTGCGCCCGGCGGAGGAATTCCCCGTCGTCCTGCCCGAGGACGTGGTCATGGACGGGGTGAAGAGCCCGCTCAAGAGCGATCCGGACTGGGCGCGGGTCCGGGCCGGGGGCGAAGACGCCCTGCGCGAGACCGACACCTTCGACACCTTCATGGAATCGTCCTGGTACTACGCGCGCTACTGCTGCCCGGACTGCCGGGACGGCATGCTCGACCCCGCGAAAACGAAATACTGGCTCCCCGTCGACCAGTACGTCGGCGGCATCGAGCACGCGTGCATGCACCTGCTCTACGCCCGGTTCTTCCACAAGCTCCTGCGCGACGCGGGCCTCGTCGAGGGGGACGAGCCGTTCACCAGGCTGCTGTGCCAGGGCATGGTCCTCGCCGACGCGTTCTACTACACGGGCCCCGAGGGCAACCGGATCTGGGTCAACCCCCTCGACGCCGTCTGCTCCCGCGACGAGAAGGGAACCGTGGTCGCGGCGACCGACCGCGAGGGGCACCGGCTGACCCACGCGGGCATGACCAAGATGAGCAAGTCCAAGAACAACGGCATCGACCCGCAGCGGATGGTCGAGCGCTACGGCGCCGACACCATCAGGCTGTTCATGATGTTCGCCTCCCCCGCCGAGTTCACCCTCGAATGGAAGGAATCGGGGGTCGAGGGCGCGCGGCGCTTCATCGGCCGCCTGTGGAACGGCGTCGTCGCCCTCGCGCGGCGCCCGCGCCCGGCCGGCTACGACCCGGCCGCCCTCACCGGCGCCGAGCGCGCCGTGCGCCGGGCCCTGCACCAGACCATCCTGAAGGTCACCGACGACATCGGCCGCCGCCACACCTTCAACACGGCCGTGGCCGCGATCATGGAACTGCTCAACAAAGCCGCCCGGATCGACGTTTCCACGGATCGGGGCGCCGGCCTCGCCTACGAGGTGTACGACGCCGTGACGGTCATGCTCTACCCGATCATCCCCCACGCCTGCTTCAGGCTCTACGAGATCCTCGGGCACGCGGACGGCATCGACGCGGCGAAGTGGCCGGAGGCGAGCCCGGAGGCCCTCGCGGACGACAGCATGCTCATCGTCGTCCAGGTCAACGGCAAGGTCAGGTCGCGCCTCACCGTTCCGGCCGGGGCGTCCGAGGACGACATCAGGAAAGAGGCCCTCGCCGACGAGACCGTGATCAAGTTCACCGCGGGCCGGGAGATCAGGAAAGCGATCTACGTAAAGGGCAAACTGCTGAACCTCGTGGCCGTTTAGCCGCCGGGGTCCGGCGGGACGGGAGAGGCGAAAAGGGGAATTCCTCATGAAAACAAGCCGACTGTGTGTTTTGCTGGCGACGGCGCTGCTGTGCCCCGCCCCCGGGTGCGGGTTCCGGCTCGCGGGAACCGGGGACTCCGGCGGCAACGGGTTCCGGGAGATCGTCGTCGCTGGGGACAACAACGACGCCGTCTACAAGAACCTCTGCCGCGAGCTCGCGCTGAAAGGCGTCGCAGTCGTCCGGGGCGGATCGGACGTCTCCGTCTACCTGGGCGGCGACGTCCCCGTGCTCGCCTGCTCCGGCCTCAGGTCCGAGAGCATCGCCGTCTCCGTCTCCGGCAACTCGCAGGAGCTCGAGTACACGCACAAAAACAGCGTGAGCTGCAACATCTTCGCGAAGGGGTACGATCCGTACCCGATCTCGGTCTCCCTGGACAGATCCTTCCTCAACAAGCTCGGCGCCACCCTCACCGAGCACACCGAAACCGGCACCATCCGCGCCGAGGCGGCGGACATCCTCGCGCGGCAGATAATCTTCCGGGTCGAGAACGCCCCGCTCAAAAAGAGCAAAGAGGACCCGGCGGCTGAAACCGGGGAGGACGGCGGCGTGACCGTGGTGTTCAACCCGACCGGCGGCACGGAGCCCGGGGAAACGACCGAGACCGTGACGGCGTCTTCGGAAGAGGAGCTCGGCGAGCTCGAAAAAAGCCGCGGGCTCAAACCGGACGCCCCGAACGGCGGCGGTCTCCCGGCCGCTCCCGCCGGGAACTGAGGCAACGAACGGACGGGGGCGGCGCGGATGAAGATAAACTCTTACGAACTCGACGGCAGGCTCAGGCAGAAAACCGACGGCGTTTACGTCCTGAGCGGCGACGATCCCTTCTGGCTGGACGACGCCGCGGCCCGGATCCGCCGCGCCGCCCGCGCCTCCGGCTTCGCGGGCTGCGCCGAGTCGGTTTTTTCCGACGAGGACCCGAAGACCGACGAGTTGATCGCGAACCTGACGAGCCCGGGGCTGTTCGCCGACCGCTCGCTCGCGGAGGTCAGGATCCGCGATCTCCGGGGGCGCGGCCGGAAGATCCTGGAGATCTGCCTCGCGTCGCTCAACCCGAGCCTCCTGCTCATCCTGCGGATCCCGCGGATCACCCTCTCCGAGCTCAAATCCAACCAGACCCTGCGCAAGCTCGCCGACGCCGGGATCATAACGATCTTCTACGACCCGGACGAGCGGCAGATCCGCGACTTCCTCCGCCGCCGGGCCCAGTCCCTGGGACTCGGCCTCACCCCCGCCGCCCTGGCGCTCCTCTGCGGCTCCTGCGAGGGCAACATGGAGGCGATGACCCAGATTATCGAAAAAATGGCGCTCTGCGGCCTGAAAGGAACCGTGGACGACGAAGTCATGCGGGAGCACGTCTCCGCCGACGCGCGTTTCTCCGGCTTCGACTACACGGAGGCCCTCATCGACCCGGCCGCGCCGCCCGCGAAGCGCCTCAAAATCCTCGGGACGCTGCGCCGGAACGGCGCCCAGCTCCCGGAGCTCGTCGCCCTCACGGGATCGGCGCTCGGAACCCTGCGCGACATGCGCGCCGCGCTCGACGCGACGGGGAGCCTCGACGAGTACTTCGCCGGCCACCGCCTGCTCAAGAGCTACACGGCCAAAAGGCCCGTCTACGCGCGGGGCGCCGCGAACTGCACGGCCGCCGAGCTGCGCCGGCTCATCGGGCTGCTGACGGAGGCCGATTTCCTCGCGCGGAGCTTCCGGGACGAGGAGGCGCTCATGATCCTGCGCGAGATCGCCGCCGCCCTCACCCTCAAAGATTTCGGGATGAGCGCCGATGCGTAAGATCGGCATCCTCGGCGGGTCCTTCGACCCGGTCCACCTCGGGCACGCCGCCGTCGCCGCGCTCGCGCTCCGGGAGCTCGGGCTGGACGCGGTGTACTTCGAGCCGAACCGGATCCCCTACTACCGGGGCCCCGCCCGCGCGGGCGACGCCGACCGCCTGGCGATGCTGAGGCTCGCGGCGGAGGATCTGCCCGGGACGGGCGTGTCGGATTTCGAGCTGCGCCGGGAGGGGTTCACGTCCACCGCCGCGGTCCTCGCGGAGCTCGCGCGGCGGGATCCCGGAACCGCGCGCGTGTTCATCCTCGGCACGGATTCGTTCCTTAACCTGCACACCTGGCGCGATTACCGGAGCATCCTCCGGAACGCCCACCTCGCCGTGTTCCGCCGGCCCGGCTGCCCCTTCGACCCCGCCGCCCTGCCGGACGGGCTGCGGGAGCTGTACGCGCGCCACCGCCGGGACGGGCGCGAAATCGCCGGGACCGCCGGGGGGATCTTCGTGATGGACAACCCGGAGACGGACGCGAGCTCCACGGAGGTGAGAAGGCTCCTCGCGGCGGGCTCGCCCCGGGCGCGCGCCCTCCTGCCGGAGAAAGTGGCGGCGTACATCGCGGCGAAAGGCCTGTACCGGGGGGACGGCGGGACGCCCGGCGCCTCCGGGGCGTGACGGGGGCGCGGCGGCGCGTTTTTTTGCGGGGCGTCTTGTTTTAGGCGCGCCGAAAATAGAGTACAATACCCTTGGAAAGTTGCGCGTCCCCGGGACCTGTCCCGGCGCGGCGCGAACCCGCGAACCGTTCAGGAACAACCGGCAAATGACCCAAAGAATTATCGAAGACATCTCCGGCGCGATCGCCGACGTCAAGGGACGCGATCTGACCGTAATCGACGTCCGGGGCAGATCGGACATGACCGACTACTACATGATCTGCACCGGCACCTCCGCGCGCCACACCGCCGCCATCGCCTCCCGGGTCCGCGAGGCCCTGCGCCGCGACGGCTTCAGGACCTGGGGCGTCGAGGGCGAAAAAGGCGGCGACTGGGTCCTGGTCGACGCGGGTTCCGTGGTGCTGCACATCATGATGCCGGAGGCGCGCGAGGCGTACCGGCTCGAGCAGCTTTACTCCATGCCGTAGCGGCCGCGCCCGTGAAAATCTTTCTGATCGCCGTCGGCACGAGGATGCCGGAGTTCGTGAACGCGGGCTTCGCGGAGTACGCGAAGCGCTTTCCCCGCGAGATGCCGCTCGAGCTCGTGGAGATCCCCGCCGGCAAAAGGACCAGGAACGCCGACATCGCAAGAATCGTGAACCGCGAGGGCGAGCTGATGCTCGCCGCCGCGCCTAAGGGAGGAATGATCGTCGCCATGGACATCCCCGGGAAAATGTACAGCACCCCGGAGCTCGCGGAAGAGCTGCGCCGCTGGCGGGACGGCGGGCGCGACGTGGCCCTCCTCGTCGGCGGGCCCGAAGGCCTCGCCCCGGCCTGCAAAAAGGCCGCCGAGGCGAGCTGGTCCCTCTCCCCGCTCACGCTGCCGCATCCCCTCGTGCGGATCGTGATCGCCGAAAGTCTGTACCGGGCCTGGAGCGTCTCCGCCAACCGGCCGTACCACCGCGAGTAGAGTAGCCGCCATGCCCAATGTTTTCTACAAGTCCTCCCGCGTCAGAGACAACCTGGCCGAACGCAAGATCTTCATCCGCCGGGCCAGGTTCAGTTTCTGCATGGTGGCGCTCGCCGCGATCTGCCTGCTGGTGAACCTCTACTACCTGCAGGTCGTCTACTACGACAACTACCACGCCCGCTCCAACCAGAACCGCATCAAGGTCCTGCCCCTCGACCCGCCGCGCGGGCTGATCTACGACCGGAACCACTACGTGCTGGCCAACAACCGGCCCATCTTCAACCTGGAGATCATCCCCGAGAACAGCCGCGACCTGCGCGGCGACATCGAGGGCCTGAACGCCCTGCTCGGCCTCGACCTCACCGAAGACGACGTCAGCAACATCATCAACGTCAGCCGCTACAAAAGGAAGTTCCTGGCCACGACCATCGCCGAGAACCTCAGCGAGGAGCAGGTGGCCATGATGGCGGTCAACCGGTACCTCTACCCCGCCGCCCGCATCGAGGCCAACCTCAAGCGCTACTACCCGCTCGGCGAGACCATGACCCACGCCCTCGGGTACGTGGCCCGCATCAACGCGGACGACATGAAGAAGCTCGCCGACAGCGAGCAGCTCGACAACTACGCGGCGTCCAACGACATCGGCAAGCAGGGCATCGAAAAATACTACGAGAAGCTCCTGCACGGCACCCGGGGCTACCAGAAGGTCGAGGTCGACTCCCTGGGCCGGGTCCAGCGGACGCTCGAGCAGGTTTCCCCCCTGCCGGGGCGCGACATCACCCTGACCGTCGACATCCGGCTGCAGCTGCGGGCCGAGATGCTGATGCGCGGCAAGCGCGGCGCCATCGTGATGCTCAACCCCAAGAACGGGGAGATCCTGGCGTTCTTCTCCTCGCCGAGCTACGACCCCAACCCCTTCGTCCGGGGCATCAAGAGCCGGGAGTACCAGGCCCTCCTCGACAACCCCGACCGGCCGCTCATCAACCGAGTCACCCAGGGCGGCTACGCGCCGGCCTCGACGGTCAAGCCGCTCCTCGCCGTCATGGGCCTCGAGGAGAATCTCATCACCCCGCACTCCCGCTTCTTCGGCGAGCCCTACTTCCAGCTGCCCGGCTCGACCCACAAGTTCCGCGACTGGCGGCGCTGGGGGCACGGCTGGATGGATCTCGGCCGGGCCATCGAGATATCCGCCGACACCTACTTCTACGATCTCGCCTACCGCGCGGGCATCGACCGCATCCACGCGTTCATGTTGCGCTTCGGCCTCGGCCAGCGCTCCGGGATCGACCTCGGCGAGGAATCCCTCGGCAATCTGCCGTCGAAGGAGTGGAAGAAAAAAAGATACAAGCGCGACTGGGTGCCCGGGGACACCGTCTCCGTCGGCATCGGCCAGGGCTACTGGACCGTGACCCTGATCCAGCTCGCCCGGGCGCACGCGATCCTCACCCAGAACGGCCGGGACGTCGCGCCGCACCTGCTGCTCACCGCCCGCGACTCGACCGGGGCCTCCCCCGATCTCACCGTCCTGACCCCGCGCGAGACGGTCGTCCAGGTTACGGACCCGCACTACTTCGACTACGCCAAGGAAGGCATGTGCCGCGTCATCAACGGCCGCGAGGGCACCGGCCGGCGGCCCTTCGCGAACACCCTGTACACGGCCTGCGGCAAGTCGGGCACGGCCCAGATCGTCAGCATCAAGCAGGACGCGAAGTACAACGCGGCCGCGCTGCGGGAGATCCACCGCGACAACGCCCTGTTCGTGGCGTTCGCCCCGAAGGAGAACCCCGAGGTGCTGACGGCGGTGATCGCCGAGAACGTCGGAGGCGGCAGCCGGGAGGCGGCCCCCATGGTCAGGGCGCTGATGGACGACTATTTCGCCTTCCGGGAGCGGCCCGCCCCCTCCGCGAAGGAGCTCGACGAGTTCGTTAAGATGATGAAGGAAACCATGGCGGCCGAAGAGGCCGCCGCCGCGGAGGAGGAGACGCCTGAGCCATGAACGAATCCGAATCCATGAACGAGGCTTACGAAAACTACTACGACAGCTTCAGCCAGAAAAGGACCCTGAGCCAGATCCTGCACATAGACATCCCCCTGCTCGCCGGCCTGCTCGTCGCGCTCGGGCTCAGCCTCATCGTGCTCTACAGCGCCTCCGGCCAGCATTACCAGATGCTGCTCCGGCAGGCCCTGCACATCTCCGTGAGCTTCGTGCTGATGATCTGCATCGCCCAGATCAACGTGCGGCTGTTCGAGCGCTGGTGCCCGGTGATCTTCGTGTTCTGCCTGGCCATGCTGCTCGGGGTGGCGTTTTTCGGGGAGGTGAGCAAGGGCGCGCGGCGCTGGCTCAACCTGGGGTTCGTGCGCCTGCAGCCGTCCGAGTTCCTCAAGATCGCCATGCCCGTAACCATCGCGGCGGTCATCGCCAAGGAATCGGTCCCCCCGCGCTTCTTCCGCGTCGTCTGGGCCGTGATCCTGGTGCTGATCCCCGCGGCGCTCATCGCCCGGCAGCCGGATCTCGGCACCGCCATCCTGGTCGCGGTGACCGGGTTCATCGCCATCTTCCTCGGCGGCATCAGCTGGTGGTACATCATTTCCTGCGGCCTGATCGCCCTGCCGCTCCTGCCGATCCTCTGGATGTACGTGCTCCACGACTACCAGAAGCAGCGCATCCTCACGTTCCTCAATCCCGAGTCCGATCCGCTCGGCACCGGCTACAACATCATCCAGTCCAAGATAGCCATAGGCTCCGGGGGGATCTTCGGGAAGGGCTGGCTGCACGGCACCCAGTCGCAGCTCGACTTCCTGCCCGAGCACCACACCGACTTCATCTTCGCCGTGTTCAGCGAGGAGTTCGGCATGACGGGCTTCCTCATGCTGATGGGGATCTACCTGTTCATCATCTGGCGGTGCCTGAACATCGCCGCGCGGGCGGGCACCACCTTCGAGAGGATCCTGGCGGGCACGCTGTCGCTCACGTTCTTTTTCTACGTTTTCGTGAACATCGGCATGGTGAGCGGGCTTTTGCCCGTCGTGGGCGTGCCCCTGCCCCTCATCAGCTACGGCGGCACCTCCATGGTGACGCTGTTCGCGGGCTTCGGGCTCATCATGTCCATCAGGACCCACCCGCGGACCGGGGCGCGCTGAGACCCGCGCCGCGGATCGGGGGCCCCCGCGCCCCCGCGTTTTTATGATATGGCTCGGGGACGCCCGGCGGAGCCGGTTCCGCCGTCCCCGGCGGAGATTATTACGGAGATTGACTTGAACAGACTAGCAGAACTCATCGCCGGCGCCGCCGTGGCGGGCGCGCTGTGCCTAAGCTCGCAGGCGTGCGCCGCGAAAAACGATCCCCTCCCGGGAGAGGGCGCCGCCGCGGCCGCCGCGGCGCCGGCTCCCGCCGAGGCCCCGGCCGCGGGCGAAAACGCCGCCGCGGCTCCCGCCGAGGCTCCGGCCGCGGCCAAAGACCCCGCCGCCGCGGCTCCCGCCCCCGCCGCGTCCGCCG
>CAZFNS010000011.1:0-59797 GCA_964520475.1 uncultured Enterobacterales bacterium | reverse complement strand
GAGGGCGCCGCCGCGGCCGCCGCGGCGCCGGCTCCCGCCGAGGCCCCGGCCGCGGCCAAAGACCCCGCCGCCGCGGCTCCCGCCCCCGCCGCGTCCGCCGCCGGGGATCCGGCGCCCGCAAAGGCTCCGGCCGCGGGCGTTGAAGCCGCCGCGGCGCTCCGGGGCATTCCCGCCGCGCACGCCCGCCTGCTCGAAAAGCTCGCGCGGGAGACCCCCGGCGTGACCGCGGCCGAACTCGCCGCGGCCTACCGGAAGGCGGCGAAGAAGCAGTCCATCATCGACGCCATGAACCGCCCCGGCGAGGCCAAGCCCTGGTACAAGTACCGCAGGATCTTCATCATCCCGAAGCGGATCGCCGAGGGCCGGGCGTTCCTTAAGAAAAACCGCGCGATTTTCGCCGAGGCCGCCGCGAAGTACGGGGTCAACCCGGAAATCGTCGCCGCGATCATCGGCGTGGAGACTTTCTACGGGTCCAGCATGGGCACCTACCGGGTGCTCGACGCGCTCTACACCCTCGGCTTCCACTACCCGAAGAGGGCCGACTACTTCAGCCGCGAGTTCGCCAACTACGTCAAGCTCGCCAAGGAGCAGAAATGGGGCCTCGGCGACCGCAAGGGCTCGTACGCGGGCGCCATGGGCATGGGCCAGTTCATGCCGTGGAGCTACCTCCGGTGGGCCGTCGACCACGACGGCGACGGGACGGCCGACCTCTTCGGCAGCCGGGCCGACGCCATCGCGAGCGTCGCCAATTATTTTAACGCCCACGAATGGAAATACGGGGAGCCCGTGGCCGTCAGGGTGGAGGCGGGCGATCCCGGCAAGGTCGGGCGCTTCCTCGGCGGCGGCAGCTCGAAGCCCGACACCACCGTGGGGGAACTTAAGAAGCTCGGCGTGACCGTCCCCGCGGGCTACGCGGACGCGGAGCCGTGCAAGCTCCTCAGGCTGCGGGCCGAGAAGGGCTGGGAGTACTACCTCGGGTTCCACAATTTCTACGTGATCACCCGTTACAACAAAAGCCCCCTGTACGCCATGGCCGTGTACGACCTGAGCCGGGAACTGCTCCGCGAAGAGCCGGCGGCGGCCGCGCAGCCGGAAGCCGCCGCGCGGCCGGCCGGAACCCCGGTTAAGGCGGAGAAGCAAGGAAAGTGACGATTATGAACCTTATTTTATCGAAGCGCGCCGCCGCGGCGCTGCTCCTCGCGGCTTTTCTCGCGGGCTGCGCCCGCGCGCCCGGGCCCGCCGGGCACAAGGCCGGGGACGGCTCGGTCTACGGCACCGGCCCGGGCCGGACCGCGCCCCCGCCGCTCGTGCACCCCCTGGTCCTCAAAAACGTCAAAGGCGCGAAGGTCACCAACGAGAAATACAGCGTGCGGGGGAACAAGGACTACGACGTCCTCGGCAAGCACTACGTGGTGTGGCAGGACGTCAAAAGCTACGAGGAGGAGGGCGTCGCGTCCTGGTACGGTCCGGGCTTCAACGGCCAGAAAACCTCCAACGGCGAGCATTACGAGATGAACGGTTACAGCGCCGCCCACAAGAACCTGCCCCTGCCGAGCTTCCTCAAGGTGACCAACCTCGAGAACGGCAAGGCGGTCATCGTGAGGGTCAACGACCGGGGGCCGTTCCACGACGACCGCATCCTCGACCTGTCGAAGGGCGCCGCGGCCGCGGTCGGGGTCATCGGCCCGGGCACGGCCAGAGTGCGGGTGCAGCTCATCAAGACGAGCCCGGACGGCGGCAAGCAGACCACCGCCTCGCAGATGAACGGCTTCAAACCCTATATTCAGATTTTCACCACGATGGATTATAATAAGGCGCAGTCGATAAGGGACGACGCGGCCGCGAAGACCGGACGGACGGTCTTCATCGAGGAGAGCGGGAACGCCTACAGAATCAAGGCCGGCCCGCTCAAACAGGAGGACACCGCCGCGGCCCTCGAGCTGATCAAAAAATCGGGTTACCCCGAGGCGTTCTTCACCTCCGACTGACGCCGGCATAAGGAACATACGCTCATGCTTAAGAAATTTTTATCGCTTTTCGCCGTCTCGGCCCTTTTGAGCGGCGGCGCCGCCGCGGCGACCGACCCGACCGTGGACGTTCCCGAGAACACCGCCCTGCCGGCGCCCTCGGCCCCGGCCTCCATCCCCGAGCCCCCCGCTCCCGACGTGCGGGCCTACCTGCTGATGGACTACGCGTCCGGGCGCGTGCTGTTCGGCAAAAACTACGACGACCGGATCGATCCCGCCTCCCTCACCAAGATGCTGACGTCCTACGTCATCGCCCAGGAGGTCAAGCTCGGCCGGCTGCACTACACGGACATGGTCACCATCAGCGAGAACGCCTGGAGCAAAAACTACTCCGACTCCTCCAAGATGTTCATCGAGGTGGGCAAGGAGGTGCCCGTCGAGATGCTCAACAAGGGCATCATCATCGCCTCGGGCAACGACGCCTGCATCGCCATGGCGGAGCACATCTCCGGCTCCGAGAGTTCCTTCGCCTCGCTGATGAACGACTGGGCCGCCCGCATCGGCCTCAAGTCGTCGCACTTCGTCAACAGCCACGGCCTGTACGACGAGAACCACTACTCCACCGCCTACGACATGGCCCTGCTCGGCCGGGCCCTGATCCGGGACGTGCCCGAGGAGTACGCGATCTACTCGGAAAAGGAATTCACCTTCAACGGCATCAGGCAGTACAACCGCAACAAGCTGCTGTGGGACTCCGCCGTGCACGCCGACGGCATCAAGACCGGCCATCTCAGCCAAGTCGGCTACAACCTGGTGGCCTCGGCCGTCCATCCCGAGAACGGCATGCGGCTCATCTCCGTCATCATCGGCGACACGAGCGAAAAATCCCGGACCGACAACTCCAAGGCGCTGATCCGCTACGGCATGCGCTTCTACGAGCCGTACACGGCCTTCGCCAAGGACAAGCCCATAGCCGAGAAGACCGTCCGCCTCGGCGACCGGAACACCGTCCGGATCGGCCCGGCCGACGAAGTCAGCCTGGTCGTGCCCGTGCATTCCGCGGACAGGCTCAGGGCCGAATATTCCATCGACAAAAAGATCATAACCGCCCCCGTGCGCAAGGGTGACAAACTCGGCTCCCTCACCATCGCCCTGGACGGCAAGGTCATATACAAGACCCGGCTGGTGTCCCTCGACGACATAAAGGAAGGCGGCTTCCTGTCCCGCAGCTGGGACCGCGCCGCGATGTTCTTCGGGGATCTGTTCTGATGGCCGGCCCAAACCCCGCTCCCGGCGCGGAGGAGCCCCGGCTCGGCGAGCTCCTGGAATTCCCGGCCAGGCTCACCTTCCGCTTCATCGCGGAGGCCTCCGCGGGCGCGCCCGCGCTCATCGCCGAATTCTTCCGGCGGGAAACCGGCGCGGAGGCCGAGGTCGCCGCGGGCCGGCGGAGCAAATCGGGCAGATACGTCACGTACAACGTCACCGCCGAGGTCGCCTCGGCCGAAATTCTGTACGGCATCTACCGGGGAGGCGCCGAGCTTCCCGGCGTGCTGCACGTGCTCTAGCGCCGGGGAACGGGACGCCGCCCCGCGGCCGCGTCCCGAGGGAAAAGCAGTCTCATGGACGACATCGACAGAAAAACGTTTGGCACGGAATACGGCGCCTTCCTCCGGAAGGTGCTGTACATCGCTTTTCTGATCGGGGTGGCGGCCATGCTCGTCACCGGCATCCTGATGAGCGACATCTCCCGGATGTCGGCCTACACCTACGCCCTCATCGAAGACATCCCCTACAACAAGACGGGCCTGTTGCTCGGCACCTCCAAATACGTGGCGCGGGGCCGGCTCAACGAATACTACGTGAACCGGATCAACTCGGCCTTCGAGCTCTACTACAACGGCAAAATCGACTACATAATCGTGTCCGGGGACAACGCCACCAGCTCCTACAACGAGCCGCGCAACATGCGCAAGGATCTGATCCGCCTGGGCATCCCGGCAGAGCGCATCTACCTCGACTACGCGGGCTTCAGCACCCTCGACAGCGTCCTGAGAACCAAATACATCTTCCGGCAGAACCGCGTGACCGTCATCAGCCAGGATTTCCACAACGAGCGCGCCATCTACATCTCCCGGGAAAACGGCATGAACGCCATCGGTTTCAACGCCCCCGCCCCGCGGGAGAATTTCTTCGTGTCGACGGTGCGGGAATTTTTCGCGAAACTGAAGTGCATCCTGGACGTCCACATCCTCAAGAGACGGCCGAAGTTCCTCGGCGAGGTCATCGAGATCGGCTCGCACGACATCAAGGCGAAGCACGCCCAGCTGCACGATCCCGCCTCGGTCTACGCGCGCGATCCCGCCGTCAAGCCCGATTTCATCGACAGCACCGTGGTGGACGGGATCGAATACAACCGGAACGTGAAACGCCCGCCCAAGCCGCGCGCCGAGCCGGGCGCGGGAGCGTTCGCGGAACCCGGCCAGATGAACCCCCTCACCAACGACCTGCCGTTCGGCGGCGCGGCCGCCGCGCCCGCGCCGGAACCGGACAAACCGGGCGCGGGCTTCGTTCCGCCCGGCGTCCCGGAAGCCGCCCCCGAAGCCGCCCCCGAAGCCGGACCGGAAGCCGAATCTGAAACCGGGTCCGAAGCCGAACCGGAAGCCGCGCCCGAAACCGCCCCGGAAGCCGCGCCGGCCGTTCCATCTCCCGCGGGGCCGGGCCCCTCCGGCCCGTAAACCGCCGTTCGCGCGCCGGCTCCCGGGGCGAGCCCCGGACGCGGGACGCGCGCAAACTTCTTAAGGATATCAGCCATGTACCGCTGGAAAGACTGCGTGTTCGCCACCAAAGACGGGAAAGCCCGTTTCACCCTGAAAGACCTGACCCTCGGGGAGCGGGATTTCTGCACCGTCATCGGCCGGAACGGCAGCGGCAAATCCCTGTTCGCCCGGGCGCTCCGCGGCGAGCTCAGGACGGTCGCGGGGACGGTTCCCGCCGGGATCCGCGCCGCGGGCGTTTCTTTCGAAAAGCAGATGGAGTTCGCCGAGGAGGATTTCCGGCGCCGCAACTCCGACGACGTCAACGATCTCAAAGGCTACACCCCGCTCGAGATGTTCCGCGCCGTCACCCCGGACGGGGACAAGATCGCCGCGCTCGCCCGGAGCTTCGGCTTCGGGTACGCCCTCGAGCGCCCCTACCACCGGCTGTCGAGCGGCGAGGGCCGCAAGACCCTCATCATCGAGGCGCTCCTCCGCGATCCGGATCTGATCGTGCTCGACTCCCCCTTCGACGGGCTCGACGCCCGCACCCGCGAGGATCTGCAGCGCATGCTCGGAGAGATCCGCGCCGGGGGCAAGACCGTCGTCGTCGTCGTGAACCGCTTCGAGGAGATTTCCCCCGCCTGCCGGAGCGTCGGCCTGATCGCGAACCGGGAGCTCATCGCGTTCGGGGCCAGGGAGGAGATCCTCGGCCTCCCCGAGGTCAGGCAGCTCACCCATTTCGAAGAGCTTCCCGAGATCCTCGGCCTGCCCGAGGTTCCGGCGGACTGCCGCGACCCGCTCGACCGGAGCGTGCCCCCGGCCGTGCTCCGGAACGTGACCGTGAAATACGGGGATCACGTCGTCCTCGACCGGCTCGACTGGACCATCGCCCCGGGCGAGCACTGGCAGATCTCGGGCCCGAACGGCTGCGGCAAATCGACGCTGCTCTCCCTGATCACCGGGGACAACCCCCAGGGATACTGCAACGACGTGACGCTGTTCGGAATCAGAAGAGGCAGCGGCGAGTCGATCTGGGACATCAAGAAGCACATCGGCTTCGTGAGCCCGGCCTTCCATCTCGACTACCGCGTCAACTGCTCGCTCGTCAAAGTCATCCTCTCCGGCTATTTCGACACCGTCGGCCTCTACGAGCAGCCGGGCGACAAGAAGGTCAGCCTCGCCATGGAGTGGCTCGGCATCCTGGGGCTCCGGGAGCAGGCGAACCGGAGTTTCCGCTCGCTCTCGTACGGGCAGCAGCGGCTCCTGCTCATCGTCAGGGCCCTGGTGAAGCAGCCGCCCGTGCTCATCCTCGACGAGCCCCTGCACGGGCTGGACGCGCTGAGCCGGGAACTGGTCCGCAGGTTCACGGAATATCTGATGAAAAACGGCTCCACCCAGGTGCTCTTCGTCTCCCATCACGACGGGGACGCCCCCGCGGGCATAACCCGCCGCCTGATCTTCAAAGACAACGGCACCAGGACGTTCGGCGTCGAAATCGTCTGACGCCCCGCCGGGCGCTTTCTTTCCCCTCCCCCTTCCCGCCCGCGCGGGCGCAAAAAAGGCGGGGTCCCGTTTGGGACCCCGCCCGGTTCGCCGGAGGCGCGCCGCCTGCGGACGCGGCGCGCTCCTCACGCTACTTCAGCCCGCGCTCGCGTCTCCTCAGGAAGAAGCCGGCCGCCGCCATCAGGATGAGCGAAAGCGGATCCATGGCGCCGCCACCGCCGCCGCCCGAGTCGTCGCCGCCGGGCTCACCCTGGGAGGCCTGGGTCACGTTCAGGGGCACGTAGCCGCTGATCTCGCCGCCGGCCGCGGACCGGTACTTGATGTTGACCCGGTACTCGCCCGTTTCGGGGAACTCGAGCGACACCGGCGAAGGCTCGATGACGTGGTCGACGCTGCCCTCGGCGGGGTTGCAGTCGACTACCCCTCCGCTGATGGCGCACGCCTGCAGGACTCCGCCGGAACCCACCTTGTCGACGCTCACCTCAACCGTGCCGGCCGCGTTCGTCGCCGCCAGAACGAGGTGCCTGTTCTGCTCAAGCTGCAGGGGCGCCTTGCCGGCGTCGGCGTCGGACACGACGAACGGAACCGTGTCGGATCCGGTGGCTTCATTGCCGCTGCCGAACTCCAGCGATCCTTCCGCCGCGGCCCGGTCGTTCACCTTGATGGACACGCTCGCCGAGGACGTCAGAGCCTGGCCCTCGAGGGTGTACTCGACCGTCACTTCGACCGTGTGCGTGCCGGCGTCGCCGAAGGTGTACCTCAGCACGCCGTCGGAGCCCTGGGAGGCCACGGCGACGCCGTCGACCTTCCACTTGTACACGGCCCCTTCCGGAGCGCCGTCCGTAACGGCGGTGAACGCCACCTCATCGCCCGTGTAGGCGTACTCGTCGGCGGAGACGGTGAACTGGAGCGGCTGCGGCCCGACGGGACCCGGCTGGTCGCGCGCGATTACCGTGACCGCGAGGGTCGCCGTGCCGGTCTCGCCCTCCTCGTCCGTGACGACGAGCTTGACGGTGTAGTCGCCCGGCTGATCGAAGGTGTAGGTCAGCGTGGAGTTCGCGCCGGCCGAGACGTCGTCGACGAACCACGCGTAGGTCCGCACGCCCTTGTCGTCGGTGGAGCCGGAACCGTCGAATTTGACGGCTTCGCCCGCGTAGGCCTGGCTGCTGCCCGTGATCTTAGCCACCGGCTTGGCGTTCTGCCCGGCCGGGATGACGGTTATCTCGGCGGTCTCGGTCGCGGAGGCGCCCTTGCTGTCGGTGACGGTCACCGTGAAGGCGGTCGTCTCGTTCAGGGTCTCCGTGATCTTGGGATCCGTCTTGCCGTTCGACCACTTGAAGGTTATCTCGTCGCCGTCGGGGTCGGCCGATCCGGACGCGTCAAGAGTGACCTCGGTGCCCGCCTCGACGGTCCTGTCCGCGGTGTCCGCGGAGGTGACGAGATGGATCTCGGGAGCCTGGTTGTCGACGCCCTTGACCGTGATGACGATCTGGACCGTTTCGGACTTGACCCCTTCCGAGTCGGTCACGGTCAGGGTGTAGGTCGTGGTGGCCTGCGGCTTGACCGTGATGGTCGGGGTGGTTTCGCCGGTGCTCCACAGGTAGGTGAGGCCCTCGCCCTCCGAGTTCTCGGCGCTGAGGGTAACCTCCTCGCCCGCCGCGATCTCGGTGGCGGAGGCGGTTATCACGGCCTTGGGGGGCACGTGGGCCGCGTTAACCGTGACGGTGACCGAGGCGGAGGCGGTCGCCCCGTCGTCGTCGGTGACGGTCACGGTGTACTTGGTGGTCTCCGCCGGGGTCACGGTGATCTTGACCGTGGTCGCGCCGGTGCTCCACTTGTACGAGACGATCTTGCCGTCGGAGTCGGTCGAACCCGAAGCGTCGAGGGTCACCGACTCGCCGGCCGTGATCGCGGTCTTGTCGGCGACGAGCTTGGCCACGGGGGCCTTGTTCGTTCCGCCCAGGGCGTCGGGAACGCCCTCGCCCTGGGTCGTCCCATCGACCCACACGTCGGTCACGGTGTTGGATTTGAAGTTCTGGCTGTCCGATGTCTTGAACCAGGTCGCGTTCTCCTTCTTGCAGTCGTTGAACAGGAACTCGAGGCCGGTGATCTCGGGGCCGAACCCTTCGGGCACCGAGTACGACCACCACCCGTCCTTGACCGCGGTCATATGCTCGCCCGGAACCTCCGTCCAGCCCGCGTCGCCGGTCTGCGGGGTGCCGCGGAAGTGGACGCACACCTCGGTCTGCTCGGTCGGGGGCTTGAAGTAGAAGGTCACCGGGCTCTTGATGTCGCTCGGGGCGCCTTCGGTCACCTCGCCCTTCGCCGTGATGACCCACGTGCCCTTGGCGAGGCAGGTTCCTTCCTCGCCGTTATAGTACGGGCCGCCGTCGTTGTGCACGCGGACGTCCGCGCAGGTGGCGTCGCGGGTGTAGGTCAGGGAGGTCTTGAAGTAGTCGGAGTTCTCGACCTTGGACATGCTCTTCGAGTTCCATTCGGCGGCGCCCTTGTCCTTGTATTCGGCGTACACCGAGGTCACGCTCTCGTCGCCGGTCTTCGCGTAGACGTTGACCGTGTCGGTGAGGACGACCGCGCCGTCCGTGAAGAACATGTGCGTGCCCTCGACCTCGCCGTCGACGGCCTCGACGTAGCCGTCGCCGGTCTTATTGTACCGGCCGGCCCCGACGTAGGTGTGGCCGATCTCGCTCCTGGTGACGTTGCCGAGGTTGTCGGTCGCCTCCATGTAGTAGTCGACCAGCTGGTCGCGGAAATCGCTGATGTAGGCGTAGTAGGTGTTGCCGATCTTCAGGCCGGGGAGAACCTTGTAGTTCTTCGACACGTCGTTGTCCTGCCAGGCCACGCCGTTCATGTCGGGCTCGAGATCCCTCATCTTGGTCGGGTACTCGACCCAGTCGCCGACCTGAGTCGGATCGTTGTTGGCGACGCCGCTCAGCGACTTAGGATCGTAGACGCGCGGGGCCACGTCGGTCGGGAGCATGCTCTTGCCCGTGTGCGGGCGCACGTACACCTTCACGTCGCTGATGCCGCTCACGTCGTAGGCGTAGGTGTAGATCGCGAACGTGTTGTCGGCGTACATGTTGACCCAGCCTTCGGCCTTGCCGGAGTTGGCCGAGCCCGGGTTGGTCGGGTAGCGCTGCACCCACCACATCGACGGGCCGGTCTTGTCCTTGGCCAGGTTCTTCTGCACGTAGGGTTCGGTGAAGAAGAGCGACTGGTTGAAGCCGAGGGTCGGCTTGACGTTGTCGTCCTTGTTCTCGTCGTAGTAGCCGAAGCCCGAGTCGATCGAGGCGATCAGGAAGTACCAGCCGAGCTCGGCGGGATTGGCGCCGCCCTTGTAGTCGTTGCTCTCGTCGCCCTTCACCGGGTACGAGAACATGTACGGGTTAAGCTGGTTCCCCGAGTAGGTCACCTGCTTTTCGGCGTCGGTCGTCGGGGACCAGTAGTTCGGATGGGCGTCCAGCCAGATCTGCTCGGCCGTGGTCGCGTAGTTCTCGGCGGCCTGGAGCAGGGCGAAGTTCCTTTCCAGATAGTGGTAGCCGTATTCCATGGAAACGGCGTGGCCCATCGGCGTCCCTTCGAAATTCGTCGGGATCTCGAACGAGGTGCCGAGAGCGGCGTTGAAATCGGCGATCTGCCCCGCCCACACGCCCATGGGGATGTGCCAGTGGTACCAGTCCGGGTCGGACGAGGAGTCGCGGGTGTCGACCCACGAGCCGTCCTGGATGTGCTGGATGTCGTCCTCGGGGATCGGGTAGGCCTTCAGGTACTCCTGCACGCCCATGCCCACCTCGCCGGCCGAGCTGTATTCGTTGCCGGAGTTCATCCAGGTGTCGTACGAGCCGGCGCGGCCCGAGGAGTTGTCGCCGTCGTGGGCGATGACGAAGTACATCTTGCGGCCGCCGGCGTCCTTCTCGTAGCCGGTGCGGGTGATTTCGGTGTCAACCGTGGCCAGGCCTTCCCAGCCCTCGAGCCAGGAGCCGTTCTGGTCCACGGGGATCGCCGCTATCTTGTCGGCCTTGCCCGTCGCGGGATCGATGTACTGGACCCAGTGCGGAATGGCGCAGAACGGGAATTTGTTCACGATCGTCTGCTGCTCGTGGGCCATGCCGACCCGCTCCCAGCCGCCGGCCGCGAAGGTGTTCTGCAGCTCGGCCCGGTTCGGGGGCGACACCATGGTGTCGGCCGCCGGGTTGGAGGTCACGTAGGGGTAGTCGGTCAGCGCGCGCGAGAAGTGGTTGTTGCCGACCACCGACCATTCGATCCCGAGTTTGACGAGGGTCGGGATCAGCCTTTCGGAAAAGCCGAGCTCGGTGGGGAAGAAGCCCTTCGAGGACTTGAACTTGGAGCCGAGGAAGTAGTCCCGCTGCAGAGTCACGTTCTGGAAAATCAGATCCTTGAGAAAGTACCGCGGCCCGACCAGGGGTCCCATGGAGTGGTGGCCGGTGAAGTGGATCGGCTCGAGGGCGTTGAACCCGTTGGTGGTCTTGAGGGTGCCCACGGTGCTCTGCCAGTCGGCGGCCCAGCCCGTCTTGTACCCCAGGAGCCCGAGCTCAGCGAAGCTCTGCACGTCGTTGATCACGGCGCCGGACATGGTCACCTGGGTCTGGCTGAGCGGATGCGCCGAGCTGTTGGCCTTGGCGGTCGCGGCCGGCCAGCTCGAGTAGGCGTTCTGCTTGGCGTCTACCTGGTAATAAGCCGCGAAGTCGTCGTGCGGCATGGGGCTGCCGTCGGCCAGCAGATACTTGTACCCCGCCGGAGGGCTGAGCTTGAGCTGATAGGCCTGGCCGTCGTACATGTACCGGATGTCCCCGCCGACCTTGGTCGTCGCGTAGGTCGAGGTATCGTAATAAGGCCAGAAATTCGGCATGTGGTTGTGGTAGATGTGAGTGGCGGCGATGTCGGCCGCCGCGCCGCCGGGCATGACCAGGGCGGGAACCGCCGCGGCCGCGCCTATGGCAAAGGCGAGAGAGTTGAGCTTGAACTTGTTTCTCATATTTTCACACTCTGAACAGATTCGGGAGTTACAACATAAGACGATTCGCGGCGGCCCGCGCGGGCGCGGACGGATCGTTCGAGAAATTTTAACATAATCGTAACACCGTAAGAAATTTTTCCCGGAAACGCGATCCAAAAAACACGTGCGGGTCAAAAAAAATACAATCCGGCCGGAACGGCGCCGCCGCGGCCCGGGGACAAAAAAGCCCCGCCGCTCCTTCCGGGGCGGCGGGGCCGGGCGTTCCGGGCCGGGGCGTCACTTCCGGTACAGGTAGTCGCCCTCGGCGATCCACTTGTAGCTGGTGAGCTCCACGAGCCCCATCGGCCCCCGGGCGTGCAGCTTCTGGGTGGAGATGGCGACTTCGGCGCCGAGGCCGAACTGCCCGCCGTCGGAGAAGCGCGTCGAGGCGTTGACGTAGACGCAGGCCGAGCCCGCCTCGCGCGCGAAGCGCAGGGCGGCGGCGTGATCGTTCGTGAGGATGGCGTCCGAGTGGCACGCGTCGTACCGGCGCATGTGCGCGAGCGTCTCGTCGAGGCCGGAGACGACCGCCACGTTCACGCGCAGCGACAGCCATTCGGTCGCGAAATCCTCCTCCTTACCGGCCTCGGGCGCGCAGCCCGGAACCGCCGCGGCGTACCCCAGGGCCGGGCCGTGGCACACGAGCTTCACCCCTTTCGCGGTCAGGCGGGCCGCCAGCATGGGCACGAACTCCGCCGCGACGGCCTCGTGCACCAGCACGGTGTCGACGCTGTTGCACGCGCTGGGCTTCTGGATCTTCGCGTTCTCGATCACGTCGAGGGCCCGCGCGAGATCCGCCGTCGCGTCCACGAAGATGTGGCTCACGCCGAAGCCGCCGATGATGACGGGTATGGTGCTTTCCCTCTTGCAGAGCATGTGCAGGCCCGCGCCCCCGCGGGGGATGATCATGTCCACGTAGCGGTCGAGGCGGAGCAGCTCGCTCACGTACTTCCGGTCCGGGTCTTCGATGTACTGGACCGCCCCGGCCGGCAGCCCGGTCTCTTCGAGCGCCCGCCGGATGAACCGGACCAGCTCGAGGTTGGTGCCCAGCGTTTCCCGGCCGCCGCGCAGGATGCAGGCGTTGCCCGTCTTGAGGCAGAGCGAGGTGATGTCGGCCGTCACGTTCGGGCGCGCCTCGTAGATCACCCCGACGACGCCGAGCGGCACGCGGCGCTTCAGCAGCCTGAGGCCGTTCGGCAGCACCCGCGACCCGAATTCCTCGCCGACGGGGTCGTCGAGGAGGACCACCTTGCGCATGTCCCGGACGATGTCGGCGAGACGCTTCTCATTGAGGGCCAGCCGGTCGAGCATGGCCTCCCCGACGCCGCCCGCCCGGGCCTTCTCCAGATCCTCCGCGTTCGCCGCGAGGATCGCGGGCGCGGAGCTCTCCAGCAGATCGGCGATCGCCGAGATGGCCGCGTTTTTCCGCGCGGTCGGCAGGGCGGCGAGCGCGTAAGAACTTTCGCGGGCCGTTTTGCCCAGTGCTTCCATGTCCATAGATTATTCCTCCATAACCGCCAAATCGTCGCGGTGCACGGCCACCTGGCCGTGTTCGTATCCCAAAAGTCCCTCTATTTCGTCGGAATTGTGCCGGGCTATGACCTTAAGCTCGGCGCTCGAGTAGCGGCTGACCCCGTGCGCGACCGTCCGGCCGTTTTTGTCGCGGATATTGACCACGTCGCCGCGCAGGAACGCCCCGTCGATCGCGGCGATCCCCTTGGGCAGGAGGCTCGAGCCGCGCTCCGTCAGGGCCTTCACGGCGCCGTCGTCGACGACGATCGAGCACTTCGGCTTCGGCCCCGCGAGGATCCAGGCCTTGCGCGCCTCGAGGGGCGAGCTCTGGGCCCGGAACAGGGTTCCCTCGAACTTCCCCGCCGCGATCTCCCCGATGATCGCCGGCCGCTCGCCGGAGGCGATCACCACCTCGATGCCGCTGCGGGTGGCGATCTCGGCGGCCTGCAGCTTGGTGCACATGCCGCCCGTGCCGAGGCCGGTGGGGGTGCCCCCCGCGAGCGCCCGGATCTCCGGGGTGATCCGGTCCACGGTCCGGATGAGCTCAGCCCCGGGATTCTTGCGGGGATCGGCCGTGTACAGCCCCTTCTGGTCGGTCAGCAGGATCAGGAGATCGGCGCCGGACAGGATCGCGACCCGCGCCGAGAGGTTGTCGTTGTCCCCCACCCTGATCTCGGTGGTGGCCACGGCGTCGTTCTCGTTGATGACCGGGATGATGCCGAAGCCCGTGAGCGCGCCGAGCGCGTCCCGGGCGTTCAGGAACCTTTCCCGGTCCTCCAGATCGGCCCGGGTCAGCAGGATCTGCCCGATGCGCAGGCCGTAGATGCCGAACAGCTGCTGCCACCGGTTCATGAGGTAGGTCTGCCCGACCGAGGCCAGCATCTGCTTGTTGGCGACCGTCTGGGGCAGGTCGGGATAGCCGAGGGCCTCGCGCCCCGCGGCCACGGCCCCCGAGCTCACCACCACCACGCGGTTCCCCGCGGCGGCGAGGGCGGCCAGGGCCCGCACGGCCTCGATCATATGGGCCGAGTCGAGGGTCCTGGTCCCCGAGGTCAGCATCGAGGTGCCGAATTTAACTACGAAGGTTCTTGCTTTCACCGCGGTCCGTCCGTCAAAGAAGCTGCCTGCCGATCCAGCCGGTCACTTCGTCGATGAACTTGGTGAACAGCTCGAAGGCCGATCCCGCCTTCAGCACCCGGGACTCGGATTCGGAGCTCAGGGCCTTGACGAGCGCCACGTCGCCGGGCGTGCTGATGTTCTTCGCCGGGGTGCCCAGCACCAGGATCGGCAGATCCAGCTTCAGGCCGCCGAGGATTCCCTGGCGCTTCACCGACAGGACCTGCAGCCGCGGCAGGAGGTTCTCCCAGTTCGCCGCGTCCTCGTCGATGCGGTTGCACATGATGGCGCGCTGGATCGGCGAGGCGAGCTTCAGCAGATCCTTGTCCATGAACACGTCGTTGACGATCGGCTCGACCAGGCAGGCGGTCCTGAAGCCGTCCGGGCGGGCCGCCAGCGCGTGCAGGGCGCAGGCGCAGCCGAAGCGCTGGCCGACCGCGGCGATGCGGGTTTTGTCGATCCAGGGGACGTTCTTCGCGATGTAGTCGAGCGCGGCCTCGTGCACCATGCCGAGGCGCGGCGTGAACTTCACCTTCGCGTTCATGCCCATGCCCGGCAGATCCATGGTCACCATGGCGATGCCCGCGGGATACAGGCACTCGCGGAAGAAGCGCAGGTACTCGGTGGCCAGGTACTCGTAGCTGCCGAAGATCATGACGCAGGGCAGGCATTTGTTCCGGTCGGGGGTGTGGATGTAGGCCGTGCCCTCCCCGCCCTCGGTCGGGAATTTGACGATGTCGAGGCGGCAGTCCTGGAACTCCGCCGCACGGCGGTAATTGAGGTGGTTGAGGAGCAGGGCCTGGGCGCCGAGCTCGTCGCCCCGGAGGTGCGGGTAGCTCGCGAGCGCGTAGTACAGGTAGGAGAGCCGGTAGCAGCGGTAGGCCTCGTCCCGGGCGGCGGGATCTTCAGCCGCGTTCTTGCCGAGGAGGGCGTACTTGTCGCCCAGCAGCGAAAACTCGTAGATCCAGTTGCCCGGCCCGTATTCGAACACGGTGTCCAGGACGCCCTCGCGGGTCCTCGGCTTGTCCGACGCGGAAATGTTCGCGAGCGCCTGCTGCACCTCGATCAGGTCGAGCCCCATCCAGCCCCAGTAGTCGCGGTGGATGCCGCGGAACCAGCGGCGCGGGCTCCCGTCGCGAGCCGGGGGCAGCTCGGCCACGGAATTGGAAATGAAAGAGGTTTCGAGGGAAGTGCGGTGCGGCTTGAACAGCACCTCGCTGAGGTTTTCACCGGATATTTCAGTCATGCCGTCATTCTCCAGACATCCTTGCCGTCCGGCGGGACGGATCCGTCCCGGCCCCGGCGGGACCGCTCCCGCGCGGCGGCGCCGGCGTTCCGGGCGGGGCGGCGCGCCGTCACGGCCCGGTTCGGATAACGCTACAACCTTAGCACCCCGGCCCCGCGTTGTCAAGGCGCGGGGGCGGCGGCCCGGCCCCGCCCCCGGCCCCCCGAAAGCGCGGGTAATTGGCGGGTAATTAATGGCGGGCGGGGCCGCCGGGACGCGGATCCGCCCGTGTTTTCCGCGCGGGGGCGGGTTTCGCGGGGCGGTAAGTGAATTGATGTTTTTTAATCGGGTGAAAACAAAAAACAAATCAAAAACGGCCCGTCCGCGCGGCCGGGAATTTACGGCTCCCGGGCGGAAAAAAAGACGGGGCCCGGCAAAAATTCCCGGCCGCGGACGGAATTTTTTCGGGTTAAAAAATGACCCGCGTCACGTTTTTAACCGAAATGTCAACAAACGGCAAAGTTTTTCCGCCGGGGCCGGACCGGGGGTGAAATTTTATTACGAAAAAATTTACCGCGCCTCGGAAGCATTGATTTTACGGTGTTTTCAAAATGCAAGAAAAAATTTCGAAAAATTTCGATCCCCCTTCGGAATTACCTGAAATCAAGGGTCGCCCGAACTTGCCCACAAACTTGTCTACACTGCTGTAAACAAGTTCGGTGCACAACCGGAAGAACGGTTTTTTATAGGCGGTTGACTTTCAGAAATTATACGCGCGCGGAGTATTAATACTGCCCGTATAATAGAAATTTTTAAAATCCCCCGGGAACCCTGATTAATCTTTCTTATGATGGGTTCCCGGCCTTTTCCGGCAAAATCCCCGGCGCTCGCCCGGAAAACGCCCCGCGGCCCCGCCGCGGCGCGGGACGGCGGCCCCCGCGGGGCGAATTCCGGCCCGCGCGCCCCGCCCTGGCGGTGACCCGGGCTGTGCGTAAATTTTCCCGCCCCGGGACCCCCGCGCCCGGCCCGTCCCCCTCGCACCGCCGGCCGCGGATAAAATCCGCTTATGCCTCTGTACATCCGGGCAAAATGGTATATAATATGTGCGTCCGCCCCGGACGGCCCCGCCGCCCGCGCCGCGGCTTTTCCTTGGAGACATTATGAGCAGCTCGGATTCATTCGACAATCTTACCGCTTTCGGGAGAAAATCCCCGCGTTTCGGCGCCGCCGGCGGGAACCCGGGAGACGACGGACTCTTTTTCCGCAACAGCGAGAAGCGCAACCGCGTCGATAATTTCGCGCTGTCGAGCGACGACGACAGCAGGTTCATCCGCACGTACCTGGCGGCCCGGGCGCGCGGCATTCCCCTGCTCGAGCTCATGTTCTGACGGGCGCCGCCCGGAGCGGCGCTTTTCACCCCCCTTTTTGCCCCCGTCCGGCCCGCGCGCCGGAGGGCCGTCTTCGTCTCCGCGCCGGCCGGACGGCGCGCACATCTCCGCCGGGATCACAATAACGGCTTTCCGGTTGGTGATAAAATAGATGAAGACATCTCCCGAAACCACCGTTCCCAAGCAAGCTATGGATAATCTTCAGTCTCTCGAGCCCGGAATCGTCTGGCGGCATTTCGCGCGGATCTGCGGCATCCCCCACGTCTCGGGCCGCGAGCAGGCCCTGGGCGAATATCTTCTTTCGGCGGCGGAGGAACTGGGCCTCAAGGCCCGGCGCCGCGGCTCGGGCAACGTCTTCGTCGTCTGCCCCGCCTCCCCCGGATACGAAAACCGTCCCCCGGTCCTGCTCCAGGCCCACATGGACATGGTCGGGGTCAAATCGGCGGGCGGCGCGTTCGATTTCGCGAAGGATCCCGTCGCGCCGCGGGTGACCCCCGACGGCTTCGTGACCGCTTCCGGCACCACCCTCGGCGCCGACGACGGCGTCGGCATGGCCATGATCCTCGCCGTCCTCTCCGACCGGACGCTCGCGCATCCCGAGATCCACGCGCTGTTCACGGCGGAAGAGGAAACCGGCATGGCCGGGGCGCGCGCCCTCGGGCCGGAGGACGTCGCCGCCCCCCGGGCCATCAACCTCGATTCCGAGACTCTGGGCGAGATCTGCGTCGGCTGCGCCGGCGGCAGCGCGTTCACCGTCTCCCTCGAGCCCGACGTCGCCGAGGTCAGGCCGGAGGATTACGGCGCCATCGAGATAATCATGTCCAACGGCCTCGGCGGCCACAGCGGCATCGACATCGCCCGGAACCGCGTCAACGCCGCCACCGCCGTGCTCAGGCTCGTCGACCACCTGACCGACGCCGGGATCGACGCCGGGATCTCGGAGATCCGAGCCGGGACCGTCCGCAATTCCATCCCCTCGGAAGCCGTGGCCGTGATCGCCGTGCCCGCGGCTCAGGCCGGCAAAGCCGTGCAGTCGCTGCACGACATCGCCGGGCGGCTGCAGACCAAGTACGTGAAGACCGATCCCAACGTGTCCTTCCTGTTCCGCAGGCCCGACGCCCTGCCGGATTTCATGACGACCGCGGAGTCCACCCGGCGGATCGTCGCGCTCAGAAAACTCAACGTCAGGGTCGCCGAGTACCTGGAGGACGGGGTCACCCCGCTCACCTCGTGCAACCTGGGCGCGGTCGCGCTGGAGAACAACAGCTGCCGCTTCGAGCTGCTGGCCCGTTACGCGACGGCCGCGGGCCGGGATCTCATCGAGGGCAGGATCCGGGACATCGCCGCCGAATACGGCGCGGAGGCCGTCCGCGGCGACGTCTACTCCTTCTGGGAGCCCGACTACGCGAGCCCCCTCCTCAAAACGGCCGCTGAGGAGTACAAAAGGATCGCCGGCGCGGATCCGCGCGTCACCGTGATCCACGCGGGTCTCGAATGCGGCCTGCTCAAGGCCCTGAAGCCGGATCTCGACGTCATCTCCCTGGGCCCGGACATCTTCGGGGCGCACAGCGTCAAAGAGCGGGTCGGGATCGCCTCGGTGGCGACCTGCTACCGCTGGCTGACCGCGGTGCTGGCGCGGCTCTGACCGCCCCCGCGCGGCGGCAAAAAAAAAGCCCCGCGGGCCGGAGGTCCGCGGGGCTTCCCTTTTTTACGGAACGGAGCGTTTACGGCCGCAGCGACCGCTCGCCCTGGGAGATGCCGCACACGCCCGAACGGATGATCTCCACCACGTCCACGGTCTGGCACACGGCGGCGATGAAGCCGTCGAGGTCGGCGCTGGTGCCGACGATCTGCACCGTGTAGAGATCCGGGGTGAGGTCGACGATCTTGCCGTCGAAGATCGCGGCGATGGATCTGACCTCCTCGCGGAGATCCCGGGTGTTGGCCCGGACCTTGGCGAGCATGATCTCCCGCTCGATGTGCCCCGAGTCGGCCAGGTCGTAGACCTTGAGCACGTCGATCAGCTTGTGCAGCTGCTTGGTGATCTGCTCGACCTCGTCGTCGTCGCAGGAGGTGACGATGGTCATGCGCGACAGGGTGTCGTCCTCGGTCGGAGCGACGGTTAGGGATTCGATGTTGAAGCCGCGCTGGGAGAACAGCCCCACCACCCGGCTTAAGGCGCCCGACTCGTTTTCGAGCAGCACTGAAATTAAATGCTTCATTAGGTACGCTCCGTCTTGCTTAAGAACATGTCCGCCATGGAGCCGCCGCCGATCTGCATCGGGTACACGCGCGACTCGGGATCCACGATGACGTCCACCACCACGGTCTTGTCGTCGATCGCCAGGGCCTTCTCCAGGACCCCGGTCAGCTCGCTTTCGTTCTCGACCTTGAACCCGGCCTGGCCGTACGCCTCGGCGAGCTTGACGAAATCGGGCACGGCGTCCATGTAGGACTCGCTCTGGCGGCCCTCGTAGAACATCATCTGCCACTGCTTGACCATGCCGAGGGAACGGTTGTTGACGATGATGACCTTCACGTGCACGCCGTACTGCAGGCACACGGCGAGCTCCTGCAGGTTCATCTGGAACGAGCCGTCGCCCGTCAGGCAGATGACCTCGCTTTCGGGATGCGCGAACTTGGCGCCGATGGCGGCCGGGAAGCCGTAGCCCATGGTGCCGAGTCCCCCCGACGACAGGAACTTGCGCGGCTTCTCGATCGGGTAGTACAGCGCCGCGAACATCTGGTGCTGGCCCACGTCGGTCACGAGGATCGTGTCCTTGTCTTTGGTGAGCCGGTACAGCTCCTCGACGACCCGGGCGGGGTGCAGCAGGCCCGGGACGGAGTCGCTCGCGTATTCGAGCGGGTGCTCGGCCTTGAAGGAAGCGATGAGCTTCCACCACTCCGCGGAGGCGGCCGCGCGGCGCCCGCCGTCCGGGGCGGCGCCCTGCTCCAGCTCGTTCAGGGCCTCGTTAAGCTGATCCAGCACGACGGGGACGCTGCCGACGATGGGCACGTCGGCGTCGACGTTCTTCGAGATCGAGGAGGGGTCGATGTCCACGTGGATGATCTTGGCCTCGGGGCAGAACCGGGCGACGTTGTTGGTGACCCGGTCGTCGAAGCGCGCGCCCAGGGCGATGACCAGGTCGGCGTTGTGCATCGCCATGTTGGCCGCGTAGGTGCCGTGCATGCCGAGCATGCCGAGGTTGAGCGGATCGCTGCCCGGGAAGGCGCCGATGGCCATCAGGGTGACGACCACCGGGATGTCGAAGCGGCGCGCGAGGGCCGCCGCCCGGTCGGACGCCCCGGAGGACACGACGCCGCCGCCGAGGTACAGGACCGGCCGCGCGGCGCCCGCGATCAGCTTGGCGGCCCGCTTGACCTGGCCGCGGTGCCCCACCGTGGTCGGGTTGTAGGAGCGCATCGAGATGGCGGCGAGCGGCGTCGGGCTGTACGGGAACTTGAGCTGCGGGTTCTGGACGTCCTTGGGCAGATCCACCACGACCGGGCCGGGCCGGCCCGTCGAGGCGATGTAGAAGGCCTTGCGGATGTACTCGGGGATGTCCGTGGCCTTCTTGCACAGGAAGCTGTGCTTGACCACCGGGCGCGAGATGCCGACCATGTCGACCTCCTGGAAGGCGTCGGAGCCGATCAGGGTCGTGGCCACCTGGCCGGTGAGCAGCACCATGGGGATCGAGTCCGCGTAGGCGGTGGCGATCCCGGTGATGAGGTTGGTGGCGCCGGGACCCGAGGTGACGAGCACGCAGCCCACCCTGCCCGTGGCGCGCGCGTAGCCGTCGGCCATGTGCGCGGCCCCCTGTTCGTGACGCACGAGGATATGCTTGATCCGCGAGGACTCGAGCAAGGCGTCGTAAATATGCAAAACACTGCCGCCCGGATATCCGAACAGTATGTCAACCCCCAAATCCTCGAGGGTGCGGATAACCATCTGGGCGCCTGATAACATTTCCATAAAAAAGCCTCCCGGGCTTTATTAACGTTTAAGAACAAAGAAGTCACCGATCCGCCGCCTCTCCGGTTCGATCGGGCGGGGGGATCCTGAGCGCGGGTAACTCATTTTGACTGGCCGGCGCGGCGCGCCGCAGGATAAAACGGTTTTCGCGAATGAGACGCATTCGGGAAAACCATTTCGACGACGGTGTGGGATCAACCGTCGCGCGCGGGCCGCGATAGTCGCGAAACACTACAGATACGTTATATCAGAATCGGCGGCCGTTTTCAACCGCGGGACGGGAAAAACCGTCCGCGCGGGGCGTTCCCGCGCGGCGGGCGGGCCCTCAGGCCCCGAGCAGCCCGGCGAGGGCCCGCGCGGGATGATCCACGGACCTGCCCTCCATGCGGCGCACCTGCTCGCGGCAGGAGAAGCCGGTCGCGAGGCAGCGCTCGAGAGGATACTTTTTGAACACCGGCGCCCAGTTCGCGCGGTAGATCCCGGCGCTGCGCTCCGCGTTGGCGGCGGTGTGCCCGTAGAGGCCCGCCATGCCGCAGCACCCCACCGGCACCGGCACGAGTTCGGCTCCCGCGGCCGCGAAGATCTTCTTCCAGTCCCCGTGCGTTTCCGGGCGCAGGCTCTTTTCGGTGCAGTGGGCCAGCAGGTAGTAAGGACCGCCCGGGACCGCGGCGGGCGCGGCCTTCGCGATGTCGTCCAGGCGGCCGAGCAGCCACTCCTGCGCGAGCAGCACCTCGAAGCCGCCGCGGGCGGAGCCCAGGATCTTGGCGTACTCGTCGCGGTAGCAGAGGGTCATGGCGGGATCCACGCCGACCATGGGGATGCCCAGGCGGGCCACCCGGCTGAAGAACCCGGCCGTCGAGCGGGCGGTCCGGGCGAAGGCCCTCATGTAGCCCCTGATGTGCATGACCTTGCCGTTCGGCCTGAGCGGCAGGATCAGCGGGGCCGCGCCGAGCTTCGCCGCCAGGGCGGCGAACGCCGCGACCGTCTCCGCGTCGTACGCGGACGTGAAGGCGTCCTGCACGATAATCACCCGGTTCCGGCGGGCTTCCGGGCCGAGCCGCTCGAACTTGTCGAGATCGAGGTACTCCGCCCCGGCGGTTTTCAGCAGATCGCCGAGCGGCGGGTAACTGAGCGCCGGCACGTCGGTGAAGCCCCAGATTTTTTTGGTGATCGCCCGGACCGGGGCCAGCCCGTTCACGGCGTTGACCAGGCGGGGCGCCCGGGTCATGAGCGGCAGCGCGCTCTCGGCGTGCCTTACCAGCGTGTCGCCGGCGGGCCTCAGGTAGCGGCCGAAGTAGAGGTTGAGGAACCGGGCCCGGAAATCGGGCACGTCGATCTTCACCGGGCAGGCCGTGGCGCAGGCCTTGCAGGCGAGGCAGCAGTCCATCGCCTCCCGCACCTCGTGGCTGAAATCGCCCTCGCCCTTCCGCGTGAAGGTGTTGATCGTCTTCTGCGCGAGGATCTTGAAGCAGAACGGGAAGCCGTTGAGCTTCTCCTCCTCCCCGAGGACGTCGGCGCCCGCGAGCTCAGCGAGCCTGAGCCATTCCCGCAGCAGGGCCGCCCGGCCCTTCGGGGACTCGATCCGGTCGCCGAGCAGCTTGTAGGTAGGGCACATCGGAGCCGTCTCGTCGTAGCTGAAGCAGAGGCCGTTGCCGTTGCAGCCGAAGGCCCCGGCGAAGCTGCGGCGCGTCCCGGGCGGAACCGCGCGGTCGAACGCCCCCCTCTTGGGATCGTCCACGGAGACCAGGCGGTCGGTCTCGTTGCCCCAGGGCACGCAGATCTTGCCCGGGTTTATCCGGTTGTCCGGGTCGAACGCCGCCTTGATCCGGCGCAGGTCGTCGTAAAGGCTCCCGAAGAACTCCGGCCCGTACCCGGCCCGGCAGCCGCGCCCGTGCTCGCCCCACATGATGCCGCCGTACCGGACGGTGAGGGCCGCCACGGCGTCGGAGATCCCGCGCAGGACCTTCTCCTGCTCCGGATCGCACAGATCGAGCGCGGGACGCACGTGCAGCACCCCGGAGTCGACGTGGCCGAACATGCCGTACTCGAGGCCGCGGGCGTCGAGGAGCGCCCGGAATTCGGCGATGTAGTCCGCGAGGCGCGCGGGCGGCACCACGGTGTCCTCGACGAAGGCCACGGGCTTGGCCTCGCCCTCGGCGCCGCCGAGCAGCCCCACGGCCTTCTTCCTCATGGCGTACACGGCCGCGATGTCCGCGGGATCCGCGCAGGTCTGGTAGCCGATGATCCCCCGCGCGCTCCCCCCGGACGCGAGCTCCCGGTCCAGGGCGGCGGTCAGGTCCTTCATCCGGCCCCCCTCGAGCTCCGGGTCCCCGCCCGCGAACTCGACGATGTTGATTCCTTCCATGCTCCGGCCGGGCACGTCGCGGATGAGATCCTTCACGCTCAGCCAGATCACGTCCCGCCGGGCCAGGCCGAACACCTTCGAGTCCACCGTCTCCACGGACAGGGCCGAGGCCTTGACCAGCTCGGGCGCGTGCCGCAGGGCCGAGTCGAAGCTGTCGTACTTGATGACGACGAGCGCGCGGTACGACGGGAGCGGCGTGAGGTCGAGCTTCGCCCCGGTGATGAAGCACAGCGTGCCCTCCGCGCCGCAAACGATCCTGGAGAGATCGAGCGTGTCCGTGGCCGGGTCGTAGACGTGCTTCAGGTCGTAGCCCGTGAGGAAGCGGTTCAGATCCGGGAAGGTCTCTTCGATCTCGGCCCGCTTGTCCCGGGCGACGGCGTAAACCGCGCGGTAAATGCCGCCTTCCATGTTGTCGAGGGCGAGCTTTTCCCGGAGCTTCTCCCCCGAAACGGGCCCGAAGGCGACGGGGGTGCCGTCGGCGAGCACGCACTCGACCTCCAGGATGTGCTGCGAGGTCTTGCCGTACCGGAGGGAACCCTGCCCCGAGGCGTCGTTGCTGATCATGCCGCCGAAGGTCGCGCGGTTCGAGGTCGAGAGGTTGGGCGAGAAAAAGAGGCCGTGAGGCTTCAGGATCTCGTTGAGACGGTCCCGGACGACCCCCGCCTCGACGAACACGGTGCGGGCTTCGGGGTCGAGATCCCTTATCCCCCGCAGGTGCCGCGACATGTCGACCACGATCCGCTCCGTCAGGGACTGGCCGTTCGTGCCCGTGCCCCCGCCGCGCGGGGCGAAGGCGATCCGCCGGAATTCGGGCAGGGCCGCGATCCGCGCGAGCAGCGCGACGTCCTCTTTCGTGCGGGGCAGCACCACGCCCTGCGGGATCCGCATGTAGACGGAGTTGTCGGTGGCGGCGGCGAGGCGGCTCGCGTACGAGTACTCGATGTCCCCCGCGAAATTTTCCCGCCGCAGCCGCGCGAAGAACTCAAGGCAGTCGGGATCCGCGAGGTTCGCGGGATTAATCTTAGGAATCATGCTGTGCACCGTAAATCAGTCAGGCGGCGCCGGGAGGCGTTTCCGCGGGGAAACCGCGCGCCGTCCGCCGGGGCGCGGGAAGAGGCGATCGCGTGACCGCGATCTCATTTATGCTATACTTAATCCCCGGCGTTGTCAATATCGCGGGGCGGCGCGGCGGGCCCGCCCCGGCGCGGTTCCGCGACCGCCGGAAGCGGCGGCGGGACACATATAAAAAGGACGGGGCGCCCGGGCGCCCCGTCCCTTTTTTTTCCCGCGCCCGCGGATCAGATCAGGCGCATGCCGAGCTCCGCGCACTCGCGGCGCATGTCGTCGGGCCAGATGCTCGCCTGGATCTCGCCGATGTGGGCCTTGTGCAGGAGCGCCATGCACAGGCGGCTCTGGCCGATGCCGCCGCCGATGCTGAGGGGCAGCTCGCCGGCGAGGAGCTTGCGGTGGAAGTAAAGCTCCTTCCGCTCGTTTTTGCCCTCGGTTTCCAGCTGACGCAGGAGCGCCTCGCGGTCGACGCGGATACCCATCGACGAGAGCTCGAAGGAGCGGTTCAGGACCGGGTACCAGACGACGATGTCCCCGTTCAGGCCGGGCAGGCCGTTCTCGCCCGGCGAGGACCAGTCGTCGTAGTCCGGGGCGCGGCCGTCGTGCTTCTCGCCGTTCGACAGCCTGCCGCCGATGCCCGTGACGAACACCGCGCCGTATTGACGGCAGATCTCGTCCTCGCGTTCCCGCGGGGTGAGATCCGGGTACATCTTCAGGAGCTCCTCGGTGTGGACGAAGACGATCTTTTCCGGCAGGAAAGGCTTGAGGACCGGGTAGAACTCGCAGGTCAGATATTCGGTGCGGAGGATCGCGGAGTAGATCTTCTCCACCGTCTCCCTGAGGAACGCCGGCGTCCGCTGCTCCGCCGTGATCACGGCCTCCCAGTCCCACTGGTCGACGTAGAGGGAGTGCAGGTTGTCCAGCTCCTCGTCGGCGCGGATGGCGTTCATGTCGGTGTAGATGCCGTGGCCGGTCTCGATGCCGAGCTCGGCCAGGGTCAGCCTCTTCCACTTGGCCAGGGAGTGGACGATCTCCGCCGTGGCGTCGCCGAGATCCTTGATCGGGAAGCTCACCGGCCGCTCCACGCCGTTGAGGTCGTCGTTGATGCCGAGGCCCTTCATCACGAAGAGCGGCGCCGTGACGCGGCGGAGGCGCAGCTCCGTGGAAAGGTTCAGCTGGAAGAAATCCTTGATAAGTTTGATGCCCTGCTCGGTCTGCTTGAGGTTCAGGACGGCCTCGTAACCGTGCGGTCTAATCAGTTTGCTCATAATGTGTCACGGCGTTCGCGCGCGTACGGCCCGGCCGCTCCTCGCGCCGTCTCCGGAAAGTTGAAATGGACGAAAAACCTCTCGATTATACACCATCGCGGGCCAGGTAAAAAGACGTCCGCCGCGGCCGCGCCGCCCGTCCGCGCGAAAAATTGTCCCAAACGCGCCGCCATGGGGTAAAATCAGTATAATACGGCGCCCGGGGCGGCGGCTCCGCGCCGGGACTCACGGATCACGGCGCCGGCCCGGAGCCGGCGCGGAAGGAAAAATCATCATGAACGGTTCAAATTCCCCCGGCGGAGCGGCCGGCGCGGCCGCCGCCCCTCCGGCGGCGTTTTTCGGGTGCGTCGTTTTCGGCATGCTGACCATGGCCGCGGGCCGCGTCTTCTTTCTGGCCGTTTACGACGGCGGGGGCTTCGCGGCGCTGACCGCCCCCGAGAAGCTGGCTTTCCTGAAGACGTCCCTGCTTTTCGACGCCAAGGCGGCCGCCACGCTGTACCTGCCGGCGCTGCTCGCGGGGCTTCTGTCCCTCGTCCCCGGGGCCGCCCGGGCCGGCCGCTGCCTCGCCGCGGCCCTCGGGATGCTCGGCACGGCGGCGATCGGGGTCCTCACCGTAATCAACCACTACTACTACGAAGCCTACCGGCAGGCGATCAACTCCTTCATCTTCGCCACGTTCCGGGAAGACGCCGGGGCGGTCATGAGCACCGTGTGGACCGATTACCCGCTGCTGCGCGTCGTGATCGTTTTCCTGGTCTTCATGGCCGCGGGATACTACGCGATCGCGGGCCTGAGCACCCTGTTCCGGCGCTTTTTCGCCGCGGCCTTCCGCCGCGGCAAGGCGGCCGCCGCCCTGACGGCCGTCCTCGCGCTGCTCCTCACGGTGTTCATGCTGCGCGGGTCGCTCGGCACGTTCCCGCTCCGCCAGGACAACCTCAACGTCACCTCGGATCCGGTCGTCAACACGGCGGCCGGCAACGGCCCGGCCTATTTCTACTGGGCCTGGCGGTGGCACGCCAAGGAAGGGAAGATCCCCGCGACCTCCGGGGAGGACATTCTGCGGATCTACGCGGATCTGGGCCTCGAGACCCCGGACGGGAACGTCGCCGCCCCGCTGATCCGCAAAATCCCGCGGAACGAATTTCTGGAGCGAAATCCGCCCGACGTGGTTCTCGCCGTCATGGAAAGCATGAGCACCCACATGCTGCTCCTCGACGATCCCGGGAACGGCCCCGACCTTTACGGGCGGCTGCGCGGGCCCGCGGCGGAGGAATGCCTGCTGCTCAATTTCCTCTCCGAGGGCAACGGCACCTCGGACACGCTGATGCGGCTCACCGCCGGGGTCCCCGACATGGATCTCTCGACCTCGAGCCGCTACGCGCGGGAATATCTCCTCAACGCCGTCCGGACCTTCCGGGAGCACGGCTACGAGACGGTGTTCCTGACCAGCGGCCGGAGTTCGTGGCGTAACCTGGGCGCCTACCTCCTCGCCCAGGGCTTCGACCGGGTCTACGACGAGGGAACGGTCCGGAACTGGTTCCCGGAGGCCACCGGGGGAGCCTGGGGCATCGACGACGAGTACCTCTTCGGGGCGGCCCGCAAGATCCTCTCCGAGGAACGCGCCAAGCCGCTCCTCCTGATCCTGCTCACCATCACGAACCACCCGCCCTACCGGGTTCCGGACGGCGCGGGGCCGGCGAGCCTCCCGCTCGCCCCGGCGGTGAAGACCCGCTTCCCCTACGATAACGCCGAAACGATATTCGCCGCCTTCCGCTACGCGAACGATCAGCTCGGCGCCTTCGCCGGCGCCGTCGCGTCCGACCCGAAACTGGCGGGCCGGACGATCGTGGCCGCGACCGGCGATCACAACCTGCGCGGCATCGGCTACGCGAAAAACCCCGAGGAGATCGTCCTCGGCCACAGTGTCCCGTTCTTCATCCGCCTGCCGGAGGCCTACCGGGAGGGCGCGGTCTGCGACCGGACGCGGCTCGGCTCGCACAAGGATATCATGACCACCCTCGCCCTGCGGGCGCTCTCGGGCGGCAGCCTGGTCACGACGGGCTGCGACCTGCTGTCCCCGGACGGGGCGTGCCGGTTCCCGTACGCCTACAACGACGACCTCGCGCTGGTCCCCGACGGCGGCGGCGTCAGGGTGTGCGTGCTCAGGAACCCCGAGACTCCGTTCAAAACGGGCCTCCTCGCCGATCCCGCGGCGCCGGGCCTCAAGGCGTCGTTCGGAGACGCGGCGGACGAGGGCGGCGCCGCCTGCGCCGCGGCGCGGTCCTACGACGAGCTCGTGCACCGGCTGTATTACTACCGGGCGGAGGACCGCTGAGCCGCGGGCCGCCGGGCGCGGGAACAAAAAGGGGGAGCGCCCCGCGGCGCTCCCCCTTTTCTTTTCTTTATCTTTTCTTTCTTTTTCTTTCCTTTCTTTTCTTGTCGTCCGGTTCCGCCGGCCGGAAAAGCGGACGGGTCACTTCCCCGCGGCCGCCCCGCCGAGATCGGCGACGGAATCGCGCTCGATCAGATCGGGGATGAACTTGAGGTCGTCCCGGGAAAACTCCACCACCTCGTGGAGATCGAACTTCTTCTCGTAGCCGCGGCTTTCCTTTTCCCGGCGCTCCTCGTACTCCTCCCGCTCGCGGGCGTAGAGGAAGTTGAGGGCCAGTTTCGCGGCGACCTCGCCGACTTCCTCGATCGGGTAGCGCACGGTGGTGAGCCTGGGCTTGATGTAATTGGTGATCTGGTTGTTGTCGAAGCCGACGGCGCTCACCTCGCCGGGCACGCTTATGTTGTTTTCGGCCAGCGCGCTGACCGCGCCCACGGCCATGGCGTCGTTGTAGGCCACGAAAGCCGTGAAGCCCGCGTCGCGCATCAGCAGGGACTCGACGGCGCTGTGGCCGCCGACCTCGTCGGGAAAGGCCATGCTGACCAGATCGCCGTCGTAGGCGATGCCGGCGGCCTCGAGGGCCCTCCGGTAGCCGTCCATGCGATCCTTCGCGTCCTGGTTGGTCACCTCGTCGGAAGCGACGTAGGCGATTCTCCGGTGACCCTTGGCGATGAGGCAGTTCACGGCCGCCTCCATGCCGGCGCCGATGTCGACCCAGACGCAGCGATCCTCGAGGGTGGGCACCAGCCGGTTCACGAACACGATGGGAACGTCGGACTGCGAAACCTCGATGAGCTCCTCGTCGCTCAGCGCCTTGGAATGCACGATCAGGGCGTCGCACCGCCTGAGCAGCAGGGCCTCGATACTGCTCTTCTCCCGGTCGTGCTCATGTTTGCCCGACATGACGACGACGAACTTGTTGGCGGGGAGGATGACGTTTTCTATGCCGCGCATCATCTGCGCGAAAAACGGCCCGCCGCACAGGTCGCCGACCAGCACGCCGATGCAGTTGGATTTCCTGTTCACGAGAGCCTGGGCAAAACTGTTCGGCTGGAAGTTCAGATCCCGCATCGCCTTCATCACGGCCTCGACCTTGTCGGGAGAAACCTTGGATGATTTGTTGATCACCCTCGACACCGTGGAAATCGATACGTTCGCCAGACGGGAAACATCTTTTATAGTAGCCATATAAAACCCGAAAAAAATAAACGCGCGAAGCGAAAAGCAAAAAACCGACCGTTGTCATTATACAACATTACGGCCCCGGCAAAATCGCGGCCGGCGGCAATTCCGGCCGGGCGTTCCCCGGCGGGCCGGATCCGCAAACGAAAAGATTCCCGGGCGACGCCGCGCGGGAATCTTCGCGGGCCGCGGCGGAGCCGCGCCCGGCTTCAGTAGCAGGTCTCCTTTTCGTTCTTGGAGATGAAAACCGGCTTCTCGGCCCCGAGCAGGTGCTGGTACATGAAATCGTAGAGCACCACCTTCTGCACGTACTCCCTGGTCTCCTCGAAGGGAATGTTCTCCACGTAAGTGGCCAGGTCGCGGCAGATCCCGTCGCGGCTCTGCCACCGCGCCGCCCGCTTCGGGCCCGCGTTGTAGCCGGCCGAGGTGAAGATCCGGTTGCCGTTGAAGTCGGTCAGCATGTCCTTGAGGTAGGCCGCGCCCAGGTTGACGTTGATCTCGGGGTTGAACAGGTCGACCGGCCCGCCGTACTTGACGCCGTGCCTGCGGCTCACGACCCTGGCGGTGGCCGGCATGAGCTGCATGAGCCCGCGCGCCCCCACCGGGGACTGCGCGTACGGGTTCATCATGCTTTCCTGCCTGGTTATCCCGTACATGAACGACACCGGCACGTTGAGGAGATCGGACTTGCTGCTGTAGATCGCCTCGTAGGTGACCGGGAACCTCAGGGAGAGGACGTCCCAGTCCTGCTTGTAGATCGGCTCCCAGAGCGCGAGGTTCTTGTAGCCCCGGCCGGCCTCGCCGGTGGCGATGTTCCGCGCGTCCCTCAGGGTGGCGGTGTTCATCAGCTCCTTCCACTCGGTGCGCTGCCCCCTCTTGTCGCCGAGATACTCGTACTCGGTGAAGCGCCGGTAAGCCGGGTACTTGTGCACGTACCCCGCCTTCTGCCGGTCGGTCAGCGGCGGGACCCGCACCTCGTTCACGGCGTACTGGCGGCCGGCCCGGTCGGCGGCGAGGTAGCCGTAGAAGCTCCGCTCGCGGCTCAGGCTGTCGTAGATGCTCTTCGCCCGCCGCGGATCGCCGAGGTTCTCGAGCGCCGCGGCCAGCCAGTAGCGGTAGTTGTCGGCCTGCCGCAGATCCTCCGGCAGCAGGCGGATGTACTTAACCACGTTCTTGTAGTCCCGGTCCCAGATCGCCAGGCGGATGCGCTGCCTGAACATGTCCCGGGTGCCGATTCTCGGGAGCCGGGAATCGATGTACGCGTACGGGACGTTGTCCTTCGCGTAAAGCAGCGAGTAAATGATCGACCGGTCGATGTCGTCGGTCTGGGCCGGCGTTGGCCGGTACTTCCGGGCGAACGCCTCCATGGATTTCATGGCGTCCCGCGGGGACAGCCTGCCGTAGCGGCGGAACACCGTCACCGCGGCGAGGGAGTCGGTTTCCGGGATCTTCATGTACTTCCCGGGATTGCCGTAATATTTGGCCAGCAGTTTGATCGTGCCCGCGTAGGCGGGATCCCGGGCGAGCAGGGCGGCCGCCGACGTGTAAACCTGCTTCTGGTTCCTGGTCCAGTACGACTCGTAGACGCGGGAGTATATCTGCCGCGGGGTGATCTTCCCCTCGCTCACGAGCAGGGAGGCCAGATTCAGGCACTTCCTGCCGAGCCTCTCGCCCCGCGTGAATTTTTCGGAAAGGAAGGCGACGGCGTTCCCGGGGCTGCCCGTCTTGTAGCCCGCCTTGAGCCAGAGGCACTTCTGCTCCTGGCTTTCCGGCATGGCCGGGGAAACCGCCAGCACGTCCCGGTAGCGCTGCCGCTCGTCGAGCTTCTCCATGTGGTAGTCCCTGAGGCTCTCGGAAAGGACCCCGTGCCCGCTCGTCCTGATGAACGACACGACCTCCCGCAGATCGGCGCCGGGGGTCCGGAGGAGCAGGTACTCGAGGTTGACGGCCAGCGGGTAGTCCCGCAGGTCGCCTTTGAGGAGGGACCTCACAGCGGCGAAGTTGCCCTTCTTGTATTCGGCCAAAGCCCCGACGTAGATTTCCCGCTCCCGGGCGTACCGGGCGAAATCGTATTCGCCGCCGGGGATGGCGTCGGTTTCCGAGACGACGCCGGGGGCGGCGCCGACGGCCTCGGCGGCCGCTCTGGCGTCGGCGGCTTGGGCGGAGGCGTCCCCGGGCGCGGGGGCGACTTCCGAGCTGGCGCAGGAGTAGAGCAGGCCCGCCTGCAGGACGGCGGCCAGCGCGGCGAGCATTCTGTTAAGGGAATTTTTCTTCATCGGCAGCATATCTCTGTTCCCCGGCGGGGAACGGCCGGGGGCGCCGTCCCGGACGGCGCGAAACAATCAAAGATTATTATACAAAATTAAACGCGTTATATTACGCGGAAAAACAAAAAACCGGCGGCGGACGCATTTCCCGCGTCGTCTCCGTCGTTTTTCCCCGGTGGCGGCCCCGTAAGAAAATCATAAAATTAAAATATATTCCCGCTTATTTTTTTTGCCGCCGGGACACTTTTTCATGATAACACAAAAAAAAACGGTTTCCACGTTTAATTGCCCCCGGACGCGGAAATTCTTCGCGGAGGCGCCCCGCGCCCCCGTTTCCCCCGCCGTCCGCGGCGGCGCGGGCCCCGGACGGGCGTCCCGCGGCCGTCAGAGGCAGCGATCCACGAAGGCCCCGAAGATGAGCCGGCTCGCCCGGTCCTCCGGCCCGTAAAACTCCGGGTGCCACTGCACGCCCCACACGAAGTCCCGGTCCTCCATATAGAGGCCCTCGATCAGGCCGTCTTCGGACCGGGCCATGACCCTTAGTCCGGGCGCGGGATCTTTCACGGCCTGGTGGTGATAGCTGTTCACCCCGATGACCGGCGCGCCGAGCAGGCGGTAAAGCGGCGTGTCCGGGACGACGCGCACGTCGTGGACGCGCCGGCCGTACGGCGGGGACATGCGGTGCTCCGTCCCCGACGGGAACTGGGTCGGGAGATCCTGGTAGAGCGTGCCCCCGAGCGCGGCGTTGATGAACTGGATCCCCCGGCAGATCCCGAGAACCGGCCGGCCGCGCTCCAGGGCGTACGCGAGCACGGCCCGCTCGAGCGCGTCCCGCCGCGGGCTGATTTCCCCGGTCTCCGGCAGCGGCCGCTCGCCGTAGAGCCGGGGATCGACGTCCTGGCCGCCCGTGAACAGGAAGCCGCCGCACAGGTCGCAGAGCCGCTCCGCGTCCCCTTCCTCCTCCGCCCCGAGGGGAAAGATCACCGGCAGCCCCCCGGCCCGGATTATCCCGTCCAGGTAGCCGGGCAGCATCCAGAGGCTCTCCCTGCCCGAGTCCCAGAGCGGCATCACGCCCACGATCTTTTTTTTCACGCCGTTATCCTCCCGCCGTCCGTTCCCTGAGGGAATTGTAACAGTTCCGCGCCCGCCGCGGAACGCCCGCGCGGGAATCATGTATAATTTAGGAAGACGTCACCAAGCCGGCCGGAGGCGGCCGGACCCGGGAGCCGGACATGTCCCGTTACTTTAAGCTTAAACGGTGTTTTTTCGCGAAGCGCGACGCGGCGCGGCACTTCTTCGACCGCCTGCGCTACGATTTCCCGAACGGCGCCGAAAAACTCGATCTCGCGCGGCTCGAAACCGTCGTCGTCCACCGCCTCGACGGCAAGATCGGCGACGCGGTGTGCTTCGCCCCGTTCTTCCGCGAGCTCAAAAGATTCGCGCCGCGCTGCCGGATCACAGTGCTCGCCCGGCCCGCGCACGCCGAGCTGTACGGGGACATCGCGTACATAGACGAGGTCGCGGCGGCGCCGGCGAAGCCCTCGGCCGCGGAAGCCGCGGCGATCGCGCGGAGCCTCCCCCGCTGCGATCTGTACGTGCACCTCTTCGAGCGGCTCAAGGGCCGGGACATGCGCTGGATAAGGCTGCTCCGGCCGCGCTGGGTGTGCACGCTGGACCCGGATCTGAAGTGCGACAACGTCCGCCTGTACGAGCACACGACCCTCGTGGGCGCGCCCGGGGCCCCCGGGGCGAACCCGCCCGGGGGGCTGCACATCACCGATCTGCTGTTCCGGATCCTGGAAACGGGCGGGGCGGACCCCGCGAAGATCGACCGGTCCTACCTCCGCCTGTTCGACGCCGAGACCCCCGCCTCGGACGCGGTGCTCGTCAACCCCTACGGGGCCTCGAGCTCCCGGAGGCTCGCGGACGGCGCGGTCGCCGCCATCGTCGCCGCGCTCCTCGGCAAGACCTCGCGGGACGTGGTGCTCTGGGTGTCCCCGCGGGACCGGAAACGCGCCGGGGAATTCCTCGCCGCGCGCTTCGGCGGCAATCCGCGCGTGCGGCTCGCCCCGGAAGCGCACAGCGTGAAGGAGGTCGTCGCCGGCATGGGGGCGTGCGCCGCCCTGGTCGGGGTCGACACGGGGAGCGCGCACGTGGCCGCGTCCCGCGGCATCCCGGAGCTGACGTTCTACTCCGGCGCGAACGCCAATTTCGCGCGCTGGCACGCGAAATCGCCCGCCGCGGTGAACGTGATCCTCGGGACGGACGACTTCGGGGAGGCCTCCGAAGAGCTCATCGCGGCGGAAACCGGCAAATTCGCCGCAACGCTCGGGCGGGGCTGACGCCCGTCACGGCAGCGGCGGGATCCGCCAGTCCACGGGGGTCCGGCCGTGCTCCGCCAGGTACGCGTCGCATTTCCGGAAGTGGCCGCACCCGAAAAACCCGCGGTGCGCGCTGAGCGGGCTCGGGTGGGCGCAGGTCAGCACCAGGTGCCGGCTCCGGTCGACGCGGGCGCATTTTTTCCCGGCGGGCGCGCCCCAGAGCATGAACACGGTGTGCTCCGTGCATTCGTTTATCTTCTCGATGACCGTGTCGGTGAACCGGGCCCAGCCGATGTTCGCGTGGCTCTGGGGCCGGCCCTCCTCCACCGTCAGGGAACTGTTCAGCATGAACACGCCCTGTCTCGCCCAGCTTTCCAGACAGCCGTGCTCCGGGAAGGGAAAGCCTTCGCCGTACTCGTCCCGCAGCTCCCGGAATATGTTCTGGAGCGACGGGGGCGGGGGCACCCCCGGACGCACGGAAAAGCACAGGCCGTGCGCCTGCCCGGGCCCGTGGTAGGGATCCTGCCCGATGATCACGACTTTGAGATCCTCGAGGGCCGTGTGCCTGAAGGCGTTGAAAACCTCGCCCCGGGGCGGGTACACCCGCGCCCCCGCCGCCCGCCGGCCCGCGACGAACGAGAGAATGTTTTTGAAATAGTCCTTTTCTTTTTCGGGACCCAGCACGTCATGCCAGGAAACCATAACCGCCGCCCTCCTCCCGGTTCGCCCCGCCGCCGGGGGCCGTAAGACGCCGCCGCGCCCGGGCGGGTCCGGCCCGCCCGCCGCCCCGGTTCCGGGGAACCTCCGGGGCCGCCGCCCGTCTGAATATAATAATGCCGGGACGATTCCGTTTTTTTGCCCTAGTTCTTACATTCTCGGTTTCATTGAACTTAAAATGGGAGGACGGGCGTTTTTTGACCCGGGCGCGCCCGCCCGGGCCGCGGGGCGGGCCGGGATGAAGCACGGGGGAGAAGGATATGGCGGTTCAGAAAAACGATGTCTCCCCTTTCGGCAGGAACCTGTACGTAAAGCTGCGGGACGCGAAGCTTCTGGACAACGCGGAGGAGCGCCGGCTCGCGGAGATCATCCGCGAAAGCGGCGCCAACATCAGCCGCTTCATCGCCGAGGCGACCTTCATCATCAAATTCATCCTGGACAGGTACGAGGCGATCGCCGCGGACGGGGACCGCCGGGGCTCGGTCGAGGATCTGATCATCGGCTTCACCGAGACCGAGGCCGACGAGCGGTCGGAAGATCCCGAGAACACCGAGCTGTCCGTCCTCGCTCCCCAGAAATTCGCCCTGCTCAAAAAGACCTACGGCCGGACGATCAGGTCGATCCGGGCGAACGGCCGGGACGATCCCCGCACCGTCGCGCTCAGGCGGCAGCTCCGGGAGATCATCGGCACCTTCATCTTCACGCCCGCGCTCTTCAACGACATCGTCCTGCACATCAACGGGCAGTTCTCGCGCGTGCTCGACGCCTGCCTGGTTTTCGAGAACGTCCTGATCGGAAAGTACCGCCTGGATCCGGGGATCTTCCGGTCGGCCGAGCTGGAGAGGATCCCCGCCGGCGGCCGGTTCGTCTCCCGCAAGCTCCACTGGATCGACGGCACGGACGCGCTCCCGCCCGAAAGCCTGGCGCTCCTCGCGAAGAACCGGAGCGACCTCGCGGCGGTGAAGGCCGGCATCCGCAAAATCGTCCAGCTCGAGAAAATCAGCTGCCACAAGACCGCGGAGATCATCGCCATCTACAACAGCATCAAGCGGGAATTCGCGCGCGGCATCGAAGCCCGGAACATCATGATCCAGTCCAACATCCGCCTGGTCATGCACGAGGCGCGCAAGTTCAACAAGGACGACGAGACCTTCAACGATCTGACCCAGTACGGCATCCTCGGCCTCATCCGCGCCATCGAGAAATTCGACCACACCATGGGCTTCAAGCTGTCCACCTACGCCACCTGCTGGATCAGGCAGTACATGAACCGGGCGCTGAACACCGATTTCAAGTCCATAAAGCTGCCGGCGAACAAAGAGGAAAAAATCAAAAAAATCAAAAAGGTCAGCATCAATTTCTTCAAGAAGAACGGGCGCGATCCCTCCGAGGCCGAGCTCGCGCAGATGGTGAAGATGCCCGCGGCCGAGATCGCCCGGCTCAAGTTCTACTCCGTCCCGACGGTCTCCCTGAACGAGGCCGTGAACTACGAGAACAACGGGGGCGAGGAGCTCTATCTCGAGAACATCTACCACGTCGAGGATCAGGAAACCCCCTTCGGCAGCGCCGAGAGCGAGCAGCTGAACCGGAGCATCGAGCAGGCGCTCAACTCCCTGCCGCCGCAGGAAGCGGACATTCTGAGGAGAAGATTCGGCATCGGCACGGACTTCCAGACTCTCGAGGAGATCGCCCGGATCTACGGCGTCAAGGCCGAGCGGATCAGGCAGATCGAGGATCAGGCGCTCAAGCGCCTCAAGCAGAACTCAAAGTACGAGTTTCTCAAAGACTGGGCCGAATAGCCCGGCCCGCGCGGCGGGCCGGGCGGTTCCGGTCATTCCCATTCGATGGTCGCCGGCGGCTTGCCGGAGACGTCGTAGACCACGCGGCTGATGCCGCCGATTTCGTTGATGATCCGGTTGGACACGCGCCCGAGCAGGTCGTACGGGAGCTCCGCCCAGCGCGCCGTCATGAAGTCGATTGTCTGCACGGCCCGCAGCGCCACCACGTAATCGTAGCGGCGGCCGTCCCCCATCACGCCCACGGACCTGACCGGCAGGAACACGGCGAAAGCCTGCGACACCCGATCGTACCAGCCGGCCCGGCGGAGTTCCTCGATGAAGATCGCGTCGGCGCGGCGCAGCAGATCGCAGTACTCCTTCCTGACCTCGCCGAGCACGCGCACGCCGAGCCCCGGGCCGGGGAACGGGTGGCGGAAAACCATTTCGCGGGGCAGGCCGAGGGCGAGGCCGATCTTGCGCACCTCGTCCTTGAACAGCTCCCGGAGGGGCTCCACCAGGGTGAAGCGCAGATCCGGCGGCAGCCCGCCCACGTTGTGGTGCGATTTGATGACCTGGGCCTTGCCGGTCTTGGCCGCGGCGGATTCGATGACGTCGGGATAGATGGTGCCCTGGGCGAGGAACTCCACGCCCTCGAGCTTGCGGGCCTCGTCGGCGAACACCTCGACGAACACCCTGCCGATGGCCTTGCGCTTGGCCTCGGGGTCGGCCACGCCCGCGAGCGCCGCCAGGAAGCGGTCCTCGGCGCCGGCGTACACGATGTCGAGCCCGAACTTCCCGCCGAACATCTCCCTCACCTGCTCCCCCTCGCCGAGCCGGAGCAGGCCGTTGTCGACGAACACGCAGGTGAGCCGCGGGCCCAGCGCCCGGTGCAGGAGCAGCGCCGTCACGGAGGAGTCGACCCCGCCGGACAGGCCGAGCATGACCCTGCCGCCCCCGACCTTCGCGCGGATCCGCGCGATCGCGTCCTCGATGATCGCCTCGGGGGACCACAGGCAGCTCAGCCCGCAGATCTTCCTGACGAAGTTTTCCAGCATGGCCGCCCCGCTCTTCGTGTGGGTGACCTCGGGATGGAACTGCACGCCGAAGAACCGGCGCCGGAGATCGCAGACGGCCGCGTACGGGCAGTTCGGGGTCGAGGCCGAAACCTCGAAGCCCGGGGGCAGGACGTCCACCCGGTCGCCGTGGCTCATCCACACGTCGAGCAGCTTCCGGCCGCCGCTCTCCCGGTCGGCGATCCCCTCGAAGAGCGGGTTCCGGTCGTTGAGCAGCCCGACCTCGGCGTAGCCGTACTCGCGCAGCCGCGCGGTCTTCACCCGGCCGCCCAGCTGGGCGGCCATGGTCTGCAGCCCGTAGCAGATCCCGAGCACGGGAACGCCCGCCGCGAAAACGTAATCCGGGGCCCGCGGCGAGTCTTCCCCGCCCGCCGAGCACGGCCCTCCCGACAGGATGATCCCGCCCGGGGCGAACGCCCGGATCTCCTCCTCGGGCGCGTCCCAGGGCATCAGCTCGCAGTAGACGCCGATCTCGCGCACGCGGCGCGCGATCAGCTGGGTCACCTGGGAGCCGAAGTCGAGAATGAGGATCTTTTCATCGTGGATATTTTTCGTCATAACCTGTTCCTGCGCTAAAAAAAGCCGGGCGGCTCAGCCCGCCCGGCTCCGGAAACCCCGCGATCAAATCCTGTAGTTGGGCGCTTCCTTGGTGATGGTGACGTCGTGAACGTGGGATTCTTTGATGCCCGCGCCGGTGATGCGCACGAATTTCGCCTTCTCGCGCATCTCGTCGATGGTCGCGCAGCCGGTCAGCCCCATGGCCGAGCGGAGACCGCCCATCAGCTGGTGGACGATCTGCTTGAGGTACCCCTTGTAGGGCACGCGCGCCTCGATCCCCTCGGGAACCAGCTTGTCCGCGGCGTTGTCGCTCTGGAAGTACCGGTCCGCGCTGCCGTGGCTCATGGCGCCCAGCGAGCCCATGCCGCGGTACGATTTGAACGATCTGCCCCCGAACAGCTCGACCTCGCCCGGGGCCTCCTCGGTGCCGGCGAACATCGAGCCGGCCATGACCAGGTTGGCGCCGGCCGCGATGGCCTTGGCGATGTCGCCCGAGTAGCGGATGCCCCCGTCGGCGATGACCTTGACGTCCGAGCCCCTCAGGGCGTCGACGGCGTTCGACACGGCGGTGATCTGCGGCACGCCGCACCCCGTGACGATGCGGGTCGTGCAGATGGAGCCGGGCCCGATGCCCACCTTCACGGTGTTCGCCCCGGCCTCGGCGACGGCCAGCGCGCCCTCGGCGGTGGCGACGTTGCCCGCGACGATGTCGATGCCGGGATAAGCCTCGCGGGTCGCCCTGATGCGGTCGAGCACGCCCTGCGAATGGCCGTGCGAGGAGTCGATGAGCAGCACGTCGACCCCGGCCTCGACCAGAGCCTTAACGCGCTCCTCGTTGCCGGCGCCCGCGCCCACGGCCGCCCCGCAGCGCAGCCTGCCCAGGGCGTCCTTGCACGAATTCGGCTTGCTCTCGGCCTTCCGGAAGTCCTTGACGGTAATCATGCCCTTGAGCTTGAAGTCCTTGTCGGTGACCAGAACCTTTTCGATGCGGTTCTTCTGCATGAGCCCCTGCACCACCTCGCGCGACTCGTTCTCGCGGCAGGTCACCAGGCGCTCCTTCGGGGTCATGACCTCGTACACCTTGCGGTCGAGGTCGGTCACGAAGCGGACGTCGCGGCCGGTGATGATCCCCAGCAGATCGCCCTCGTCGTCGACCACGGGGTAGCCGGCGAAGCCGTGCAGGCGGGTCATTTCGATGATTTCGCCCACGGTGTTCTCGGGATGGACGACGATCGGATCCGTGACCACGCCGCTCTCGTACTTCTTGACGCGGCGCACCTCGTCGGCCTGCTTCCTTATGGGCATGTTTTTGTGGATGAACCCGAGGCCGCCCTCCTGAGCCAGGGCGATGGCGAGCGAGGACTCGGTCACCGTGTCCATGGCGGCGGAAACGATCGGGATGTTGAGGGAGATGCCGGCGGTCAGCCTGGTGCGCAGATCCGCCGCGCCCGGCAGAACGGTCGAATGAGACGGAACCAAAAGGACGTCGTCGAAAGTCAGGGCTTCTTCTGCTATTCTGAGCATGCGCAAAACCTCTCATCAAAATAAATCAATGGGTAATTTTGCGTGAGCATTATAGACTTAAACCCCCGGAAAGTAAATAAAAATTTATGTTAAGTCACACTTTCGGCCCCGCGCCGGCCGGCCGCGCGGCGCTCCGGGGCGGGCCGCGCGGGCGGCGGGGCCGCGCGGCGCCCGGAGAGAAACACATCCGCCCCGGAAGTGTTAAAATATCCCCATACGCGCGCAATCATGGGGTGAGAGACAAATGAACAGTTTCCTCAGATTTCTCGACGGCATCGGCGGAGCGGTGACCTACGTCAGAAATTTTTTCCTGAACGTCCTTTTTCTGATCCTTTTCTTCGTGTTCGTCGCCTTCCTCGGATTCCTGATCGGGGCCGGCGACCGGGAGACCAGGGATCCGGTCGGCGGGATCCTCTACGCCGACATCGGCGAGACCGTCTTCGACGCCCCGCTCATCGAAAGCAGGATCGAGAAGCTGATCCGCAAAATCAACGGCGGCGACGACCGGCACATCCACGCCGAGCAGTTCAGGCGGGTCGTCGACCGCGCCGGGAAGGACGACAGGATCAAGGCGCTGGTCATGGATCTTTCCGGAACCGGCTGGGTCAGGCTCGACATAATCAAGACCCTGGAGCCCGCGCTCGCGGCGTTTAAAAAGGCGGGCAAAAAGATTCACGTCTACGCCGACTCCTACACCCAGTCGACCTACGCCCTCGCCACGTACGCGGACGAGATCGCGATGTCCGGGTCGGGAGAGATAACCTTCCCCGGCGTGAACGTCCGGAACGTTTACTTCCGGGATCTGCTCGAGACCTTCAGGATAAACGTGTACACGCCGCGGGAAGGCTCGCACAAAAGCGCCGTCGAACCCTTCACGCGCAACGACATGAGCGGGCCGGTGAAGGAGGAGATGCGGGGGATCGCCGCCGATCTCTGGGATCAGTACAAGGCGATCGTCGCGGCCAACCGGCCCGGGTTCTCGCCCGACTCCGCCCTCTTCGGCTCGGACAGCCTGATTTCCCTCTACGAGAGCGTCCCGGGCGCCGAGAACCCCTACCTCCGGGCGGGCGCGGTCGACCGGATAACCGACCGCGACGGGTATTTCGCGGAGCTGGCAAAAAAATACGGGGTCCGCTACGCGCCCGATCCGAACACCGGCCTGTACGGGTTCAGGACGCCCGGCGCGGAGGCGTATTACGAGATGATCCGCCGGGAGGGCGGGAACGCCTCCTCCGGGGACGTCGTGGGCGTGATCTACGGGCTCGGCGAGATCGATTTCTCGAGCGGCCGGAGAACCGATCTCGCCGCCTTCACCCCGGAAAACATCCTGCCGCTCATCAACACCGCGGCCGCGCGCAAATACAAGGCGCTCGTCGTCTACATGAACACCCCGGGCGGGAGCGTCGACTCCTCCGAGAAGATCCGCGCGGCCCTCGAGAACTACAAAAAGGCCTCCGGCGGCAAGGTCGTGGTCTACATGTCCGGCATGGCCGCCTCGGGCGGGTACTGGATAGCGACCGCCGCGGACGTCATCGTGGCGCAGCCCTCCACCGTCACCGGCTCAATCGGCGTGTTCGGCCTGATGATCAACGCGGCGGAGCTCGCCGACTCGCTGGGGATTCACGAGGACGGCGCCGGCACCAACCCCGGGGGGATGCCGAGCCTCGTCTCGCCCCTCACCGACAACCAGAAAAAGATGGCGCAGCTGCGGATTACCCGCACCTACGCGCGCTTCCTCGAGCTGGTTTCCGCAAGCCGCGGGATCGCGCCGGAAAAGGCCCGGGAGATCGCCGGGGGCCGGATCTACACCGGGCGCGAGGCCCTGGGGCTTAAGCTGGTCGACCGCCTGGGCACGTACGGGGACGCCGTCGCCGAGGCCCGGAAGCTGGCGAAAAACGACCGGGCGGCCGTCAGGGTGCTGATTCCCGACGACACGGCGGGCATCGGCGCCGTGACGGACGCGCTCGTCAGGATGACCGCGCGGTTCAGCCGCCCGGCCGCCTTGGATCTGCTCGGACGCCTGTTCCCGGCGGGCCGGGCCGCCGCCGCGGCCGCCGCCCGGGGGGGCGGGGCGTACCTCGTCGAGCCCTACGAGATAACCTACTGACGGACGGGGCGCCCGGCCGGCGCCCTCACGAAAAAAAAAACCGCCCGGGAGGGCGGTTTTTTTTATCTTGCGGCCGGCGCGGGACGGATCTTATTTACCGCCTTTGCCGCCGTTGAACCTCGTCAGCGACGAGAGGATCCCCTTCGGCAGCACGGCCCCCACCTCGGAGTAGTGCGAGGCCACGGTCTGAGCCACCGTCCTTATCATGTTGGTGTTCAGGGCGCTGCCCAGGCTGCCGTCCTGCGCGGCGCGTCTCCGCCTCGTCACGGCGGCGCCCGGGGTCCGGAAGGATCGGCAGTCCACCTGTTTGAGCAGTTTCATGCACATCGAGCAGCACACCGGGATCAGGCCGGTGGCGTTGCCGAAGCGCTCCGGCACGCCGTCGGGCTCGCAGGTGTCCATGATCGCGCTCCATACCATGCTCTCGTCGGGCTGCGGCAGCCGGTAGCAGATGTCGTAGCGGCTGGCGTTGAAAAGGATGATGTAGCGCTCGCCGCCGACCCGGTGCTCGCCGATGTCGAGCATGAAGGCCTGCGAAACCGGCGACGTCCAGTCCGCGTCCTTGAGGGCGCTGCCGTCGGGATGGTACCAGTCCACCCGGTGGCGCACGCCGCGCTGCATCCTGAAGCGGTCGCCCTCGAGCTGCAGATCCGTGAAGACCTTGGACTGGCCGCGGATGGCCGTGAGCAGGCTCACGAACGACATGAGGTTCTTCTGGGCCTGGCTGAGGTTCCAGTTCACGTAGCTCATCTCGTTGTCCTGGCAGTAGGCGTTGTTGTTGCCTTTCTGCGTCCGGGCGATCTCGTCGCCCGCCACGATGTGGGGGATGCCCTGCGAGAGCATGACCGTGGCCAGCATGTTGCGCTTGACCTGATCGCGCCGGCGCAGTATGGTCGGGTTCTTGGTCGGGCCCTCCTCGCCCCAGTTGCAGGAAACGTTGTTGGACGTGCCGTCGCGGTTCTCCTCGCCGTTGGCCTCGTTGTGCCGGTCGTTGTAGCTCACCAGATCCTCGAGGGTGAAGCCGTCGTGGTAGCTCACGAAGTTGACCGAGGAGTTGATGGATCTGACGTTGAGCGGGTACAGATCGCGCGAGCCGAGCAGCCTGGTCGCGAAATCGCCCATTTTGCCGGAATCGCCGCGCCAGAAGGCCCTGACGGTGTCGCGGTAGCGGTCGTTCTGCTCGCTCCACTGGGACGGGAACTGCCCCACCCTGTAGCCGAAGCCGCCGATGTCCCACGGTTCCCCGATGAGCAGGCACCTGCTGATGATCGGATCGGCGTGGCAGGCCTTGAAGAACGTGCCGTGGGTCTCGAAGGAGTTGAACACGTACGGCGTGGTCTCCCTGGCCACGGTCACCGCCAGGTCGAACCTGAAGCCGTCGACCTGCATCTCGGTGAGCCAGTAGCGCATGGAATCGAGCACGATCCTGAGCCCCGGCTCGCTGGTGGCGCAGAAGCTGTTCCCGCACCCCGTCACGTTGGTGGTGGCGGTGTAGTTCACGGAGCCGTCCTCGTTGCGCTCGTAGACGTAGTAGTTCCGGCTGTCGAAGCCGCGGAAGCAGATGCTCGGACCGCCGTACCCGCCCTCGGCCGTGTGGTTGTACACCACGTCCATGATCACGGCGATGCCGTTGCGGTGGAGCTCCCTGACCATCGTCTTGAACTCGGTCACGGCGTCGGAGCACGCGTAGGCGGGTTCCGGGGCCATGAAGCACACCGGGTTGTACCCCCAGTAGTTGACCAGGCCGATGTCCACCAGGCGGGACTCGCTCATCTTGGCGAACGCGGGCATGAGCTGCACCACGGTCACGCCGAGGTCCTTGAGGTACCTGAGGACCGGCGGCTGGCACAGGCCCAGGTAGGTGCCGCGGAACCGTTCCGGGATATCCTCGCGCAGTTTCGTGAAGCCCTTGACGTGGGTCTCGTAAATGATGGCCCGATCGCGGGTGATCCCGGGCTTTTTGACGCCCTGCCAGTCGAAGGAATCGTCGACCACCACGGATTTGCTGATGAACTTCGCCGAGTCGTTGAGATACGTCTCGTAGTTCCAGTCGACCGGCCGGTTGAGTTTTTTGGCGTACGGATCGATCAGCAGCTTTTCCGGATCGAAGGAAAGCCCCTTGCGCGGATCGTTCTCGCCGTCCACGCTGTAGGCGTACAGCTGCCCGGGCCGGACGTTCCTGACGAAGCCGTACCAGGCCCCGTCCGTCTTCTCGGGCAGGTCGAACCGCACGATCTCCCGCTCGTCGTCGGTGTAGAGAATCAGGGTCACCCTGGAGGCTTCGGGGGCCCAGACGCTGAAATTGCAGCCCTCATCACGAACAGAGGCCCCTAACGGGGCCTCGGATCCTGACATGAGCACAAAATGCTCATTTGTCATCTGTAGCTCAATCTCCCACGCGCTTGATGAACACGGTGGCCAGCGGCGGCAGATTCAGCACGATCGAATGGTACTGGCCGTGCCACGAGGTGTCCGTGGCCTCGAACACTTCGCCGCCGATGTCGTAGCCGCTGCCCCAGTACTTCTTGTCGTCCGAGTTCAGGATGACCTTGTACTTGCCCGGAACCGGCACGCCCAGACGGTACTCCTCATGGGTGGTCGGGGTGAAGTTGCTCACGGCGATGACCGCGTTCTCGCCGTTGGCGTCGCGGCGCATCATGGCGAAGATGCTGTTCTGGTAGTCGCTGTGGTCCAGCCAGGAGAAGCCGCAGGTCTTGTCGTAGTCGGCCTCGTACAGCGCCGGCTCGGCCTTGTACATGGCGTTCAGATCCTGGATCAGCTTCTTCTGCCCTTTGTGCTTGTCGAACTGCAGCAGCCACCACTGGAGCTGGCTGTCGTGGTTCCACTCGGCCGACTGGGCGAACTCGCTGCCCATGAAGTTGAGCTTCTTGCCCGGGTGCGCGTACATGTAGCCCATGTAGGCCCTGAGGTTGGCGGCCTGCTGCCACTCGTCGCCCGGCATCTTGTAGAGCAGGGAGAGCTTGCCGTGAACCACCTCGTCGTGCGAAATCGACAGGATGAAGTTCTCGTCGTAGGCGTAAATCATGGAGAAGGTCATCTCGCTGTGGTGGTACTTCCTGTAAATGGGATCCTTCTTCATGTACTCGAGGGTGTCGTGCATCCAGCCCATGTTCCACTTGAAGCCGAAGCCCAGTCCGCCCGTGTAGGTGGGACGGGAGACGCCGGCGAACGCCGTCGATTCCTCGGCGATGGTCATGCACTGCGGGTAGTTCTTGTAGACCTCCTCGTTGAACCATCTGAGCAGGCTGATGGCCTCGTAGTTGTGGTTGCCGCCGTCGACGTTGGGCACCCACTCGCCGGCCTTGCGGGAGTAGTCCCAGTACAGCATCGAAGCCACCGCGTCCACGCGCAGGCCGTCGACGTGGTAGTACTCGAGCCAGATCAGCGCGCTCGCGACCAGGAACTGTCTGACGGTGTCGCGGCCGAAGTCGTAGATGAAGGAATTCCAGTCGGGATGCCATCCTCTGCGCGGATCCTCATACTCGTAAAGCGGGGTGCCGTCGAAGCGGGCGAGACCGTGCGAGTCCGAGGGGAAGTGCGCGGGAACCCAGTCGAGGATGACGCCGATGCCGCTCTGGTGGCAGCGGTCCACGAAATACTTGAAGTCGTCGGCGGTGCCGAAGCGGCTGGTCGGGGAGAAGAGGCCCACCGGCTGGTAGCCCCAGGACCCGGAGAACGGGTGCTCCATGATCGGCAGCAGCTCGACGTGGGTGTAGCCCATCTCCTTGACGTAGGGGATGAGCTGATCCGCCATCTCCCGGTAGCTCAGGCTGTCGCCGTTCTCGTGCCGGCGCCACGAGGCGAAGTGCACCTCGTAGATGCTGATGGCCTGCTTGAGCTTGTCGTTGAGCTGGCTCTTGACCCAGTCGCCGTCGTGCCACTGGTACTTGAACTGGTCGTAAACCACGGAGGCGAAGGAAGGATACTGCTCGGCGTAGAAACCCACCGGGTCGGACTTGTGCGGCAGGCGGTTGCCGAGCGGATCCTTGAGTTCGTACTTGTAGCGCTCGCCTTCCTGGATGCCCGGAACGAACAGAACCCACTCGCCCATCAGGCTCCTCTGCATGGGATGACGGCGTCCGTCCCAGAAGTTGAAGTCGCCGATGACGCTCACGTTGCTCGCCGAGGGGGCGTATACGGCGAAGCGCACGCCCCTGACCTTGACGCCGTCGACCTCGACTTCCGTGAGGTGGGCGCCCATGGTGCGGTAGAGATTGGCCGCGTCGTTGCGCATGGTGGAAAGACCCGCGTAAGCCTGGTCGCGGAACTGGTAGGGGTCGATAACCGTGACGTTCGAGTCCTGGTACTGAACTTCGAACAGGTAGTTGAACTCCTTGTCGGCCTCGGGGAAGTTGAGCTCGAAGAGGCCGTCCTCCTCGACCTTGTTCATGGTCCCGAGTTTCTGCTTGCCATCTATTGATTTTACATCTACAGAAATAGCACCAGGCAGCCACGTTCTCAGAAGATAACCCCGGTTGCCTTCGGCGTTCTTCTGCAGGCCGAAAGTCTCGAAGGGTTTTGCCAGACTGGCATTATTTAAATCATCAATGAGCATTAAACGTTCCTTTTAATATAGCCAAGCTTAACGAAAAATCATCTTACACGACCGTTCGCGGCGGATCGCCGGAAAGCGCCGTTTCCGCGCCCGCGCCGCGACAGGACATCATGCAAAATAACAGATTGCCATGGTAAAGATTATTACATTATTTGCCCCGATTTATCTTAACGGCAATGTAATAATGTTGTATAGATCATTTAATTTGCGGATCCGGCCGCCGAAAACGCCGCGCCCCGCGCGGGGCGCGGGCCCGCGGGCGCGGGGCGGGGAAAAAAAAGACGGGCCCCGCGAAAGGCCCGTCTCGTTTTTATAACGGTAAAATAAGGATTACGATCCGGAGCTCGCCTTGGCGCGCGCCTCGGTCATCTTCTTCAGCAGAGCCTTGATTTCGCGGTTGGCGAAGATTTCGCTCAGGTTCTTGCTGATCTTCCTTCTCCAGTTCGGGTACTCGTTGGAGGTGCCCGGGACGTTCACCGGCTTGTCCATGCCCAGCCAGTCCTCAATCTGGGTGCTGAACAGGGCGCAGTTGCCGAGGCACATGTGGATCTGCATGCCGTCGCGCAGCTCCTTGCTCATGGGGCAGTTGCGCGCGTCGCGGGAAACCCGGTCGGAGATCACCCCGTGCCAGTGCATGCTGTCCAGGATCCGCTGCTGGTCGACGGTGCGGGCGCCGCCGATGGACTGGACGGCCGCGTCGTCGTAAAGCCCCAGCTCCCGGCCGAGGGTAAGGTCGGCGTGGCTCCACCAGCCCTCGATGGTCGGCATGTCGTGGGTCGACAGGGCGCTCATGGCCTGGGCGACGTAATCCCTCGGCGAGATGAAGCCGCCGTCGGTCTCGCTCTTTTCCCAGAAGAAAATCTTGTACGAGTGGATGCCGGCGTCGCGGAGGATCGTCTTCATTTCCTTCGGGACGGTGCCGAGGTCCTCGCCGATGATCAGGCACCGGTTGCGCTGGGACTCGAGGGCGAGGATGCCGACGAGGTCGTGCACCTTGTAGTACACGTAAACGCCCATCTTGGCGGAAACTCCGGGCGGAACCCACCACAGGCGGAGCAGCGACATCGCGTGATCGATGCGCAGCGAGCCGCAGTGCTGCATGTTCGACCGGAACAGATCGACGATCGGCTGGTAGCGGTTCTCGAGGAGCTTCTGCGGATCCATCGGGGGCAGTCCCCAGTTCTGGCCGAGGGGGCCGAGCGGGTCCGGGGGAGCGCCCACGGAGGCCTTCACGCAGTAAAGCGCGCCGTTGGCCCAGATCTCCTCGGAGCCTTCGGACACGCCCACGGCGAGGTCGCGGTAGATGCCCACGGCCATCTTGCCGTCCCTGGCGGCCTGATGGGCGGCCTCGAGCTGCTCGTCGGCGAGGAACTGCAGGTACATGTAGAACTCGACGTCGTTTTCGTGCAGGTTAATCCACTCCCTGGCGACGCCGTCGCTGTACTTGCGGTAGCCGTCGCGCCATACCGGCCAGCCCCACGCGTTCTCGCCCCTTTCGTAGAAGTAGGCCATCAGCGCGTCGTAGGAAGCCATGGCCCTGAGGGAATCGCCGCCGTTTTCCTTGAACTTGGCGTAGGCCTTGCCGCGGATGGTGCGGTTGTCGAACAGCGACTTCTGCTCGTCGAACAGCCGGTGCAGAACCTCCAGCTTAAGCTTCATGACCCCGGCGTAGTTGACGTAGTCCTGGGCGCGCAGCTCCTCGAGCTTGCGCTGGAAGTCCGGGGAGCGGACGTAGGCCTGGACGCCCTCGTTGTTCTTGAACTCGAAGGTGTTCTCGGGGTTGACGTAGATGACGTTGAGCCACCGGCGCGACGAGGGGCTGTACGGGCTGGCCGACTCGGGGTTCGCGGGATAGGCGGCGTGGATCGGGTTCACGCCCACGAAGCCGGCGCCGTTCTCGGCGAGCTTCTCGATCAGATCCTTGAGGTCGCCGAAATCGCCGATGCCCCAGTTCTTCTCGGATCTCAGGGCGTAAAGCTGCACGCTCGGCCCCCACACCTTGACGCCGTTCTGGATTTCCGGCGGCTTGTAGCACGAGCGCGGGGTGATGATGAGCCGCATGGGCTCGAAGGTCCGGGCGTTCGTCTTGAAGGTGATGTCGTGGTAGCCCAGGGGCAGAGCCACGATGAGGTTGGTTTTGTACTCGGCGTAGGCGACGCCGTTCACGACGCGCGAGGCGCCTTTCGTCCCCGCGTCGGCGGAGAACTTGCCCTGGCACTTGACGCCGTTTTCCTGAACGATGTAGTACTCGATCTCGCCGTTGATCTCGCCGTCGGTGAGTCTGAGGGTGATCTCGATGGCGTTGTTCTCGTTGGTGACGAACACCGGATCGGTTCCGCCGACAAACAGTTTGTCCTGTTCGCTGTTGAACTGCGCGGCCATCGCCTCGCTGTCGTCGACGTTGTAACCGAGAGCCTTAAGGCATTGGATCTTGCATTCGTCGGCAATCACGACCTTCTTGCCGCTCGCGTCGATATACTCGCTGGCGATGCCGCGGAACTCGGCTATTTGTTCAGTTAGATTTGGCATAGTGGTAACTTTTCCCCAGGTAAAACGGTTGTCGGATGTTGATTGAAGGTATTTTTTCATTCTATCAGAAATGTAAAAAAATGTTAGTCCAATTTTGATATTTATTATAAATTAGTCATGAATTTTTCTAATCGAAATGCGTATAAATATTCCGTCCGTTTATAAACGATACCCGGCAAATCGCCGGTTCCGGCCGGATTCGGCCTCCGTCATGTAGGTTATAATCATAAAAAAATATGAATATTCTATAGAAATAGCTTAGATCGTTATCGGCCCCGAAAATACCGCCGCGGACGGGCGGATCCGCCGTCCCGGGCAGGGGAACGCGGCGCCCGCCCGCTTTTTTCTTTTAAAAGTGTGAAATGCTTCGCACCGGGCCGGGAACCGCCCGGCCGCGCCGCCGCGGCCGCTCCCGCGGGCCGGGGACGCGCCCCGCGATCCCCCCTCCCCCCGCGCGGAAACTTCCGCGCGAAACGCCGCGCGGGTCTTATGCCAAATTCCTCACAGATTTTCATAATGCCCTTTAAAACGGCCATTCCGAAGTTGAGAAACGGCGATTATTACACTATAATTTTTACAATATCGAGCGAAAGCTTTTGTCTGCCGTGACAGCGCCGCGCGTCCGCAAGGAGCGCGGTTCCGTCATGTATGTTCCATCAATCACATTAGGTACAATCATATGACTATCAAAGTTGGTATTAACGGTTTTGGCCGCATCGGCCGTTTCGTTTTCCGCGCCGCCCAGACTCGCGACGATGTCGAAATCGTAGGCATCAATGACCTCTGCCCGGTCGACTACCTGGCTTACATGCTGAAGTTCGACACCATGCACGGCCAGTTCGACGGCACCATCGAAGCTGACGTCGCCAACAGCCAGCTGATCGTTAACGGCAAAAAGGTTCGCGTCACCGCCGAGAAGGACCCCAACAACCTGAAGTGGGACGAAGTAGGCGCCGAGTACGTCGTAGAGTCCACCGGTATCTTCCTGACCAAGGAGAAGGCCCAGGCCCACCTCAACGCGGGCGCCAAGTACGTCGTCATGTCCGCCCCCTCGAAGGACGACACCCCGATGTTCGTCTGCGGCGTTAACTTCGACAAGTACGTCAAGGGCACCCAGTTCGTTTCCAACGCTTCCTGCACCACCAACTGTCTCGCCCCCATCGCCAAGGTTCTGAATGACAAGTGGGGCATCAAGGAAGGTCTGATGACCACCGTTCACTCCACCACCGCCACCCAGAAGACCGTCGACGGCCCGTCGATGAAGGACTGGAGAGGCGGCCGCGCCGCCGCGGGCAACATCATCCCGTCCTCCACCGGCGCCGCCAAGGCCGTGGGCAAGGTCATCCCCGAGCTGAACGGCAAGCTGACCGGCATGTCGATGCGCGTTCCGACCCTCGACGTTTCGGTCGTAGACCTGACCGTTAACCTCGCCAAGCCCGCCAAGTACGACGAAATCGTCGCCGCCATGAAAGAGGCTTCCGAGGGCGAGTTAAAGGGCGTTCTGGGCTTCACCGACGAGGCGGTCGTATCCTCCGACTTCCTGGGCTGCCCGCTCACCTCCATCTTCGACGCCAAGGCCGGTATCGCCTTAACCGACACCTTCGTCAAGGTCGTTTCCTGGTACGACAACGAAATCGGCTACTCCAACAAGGTTCTCGAGTTAATCGTTCACATGAAGAAGGTTAACGGCTAATCCGGTTCCTTAAGAGTCACGCGATCCCCCGGCCCCCCGGCCGGGGGATTTTTTTGCGCGCCCGCCGCCTCGATTATTCGTTTTATCGCAGGCCCGCGCCGCCGTAATATTGAAAATTTATATTTTTATATGATTTTTAAAATTCACCGGAATGCCGTTTCGGTTTCATGTTACATATAATAAATATACGTAATTAAAAAGTACCGGTGCGGCACCCGAAAAATAAGCTTGGAAAAAGGCGGGACGTCCGCCCCGGTTACCCGTCGCGCCGCTTCTCCTCCGGACGCGCGGCCGAAGATCGCTCTCCCCGCTATTTTGTCGTTACGGCGGCGGCTTTCCCGATATTTTTCCCCGTTCGTCGTGCCGTATCCGCAAGCGCCGTCTTCGGCGGCGTAAATTCGGGACGGCGAATCGGCGGGACGGAAGAAATTCCCGTCCCGCCGGACCCGTCCGTAAAACGCGGCACGGCGCGATCGGGGTTACCGCCGGCGTCCGCCGGCGCGGCGAACCCGTCCCGCCGTTCGATCCGTTCTTCCGACGTCTTCCGGCCCGGGACGGCTTTCTCTCAGCAAAAGACGCGGTCGCCGAGCAGTTTGATCAGCGCATCGGGAAGCTGGCCGGCGTCGCCGATGTCGTAGCTGTTTTTGAACAGGTTCAGCCTGCTTCCGGCGTCGGGGGAAATTCTCACGGCGTAGACCTCCACGCCCTCGTTTTCCGCCCGTTCGAGCATTTCGCGGGCAAACTGGTAATTGTCCGGCTCCCCGTCGGTGATGACTATGATCACGTTGCGGTGATACCGGTCGCGGTGAGGCATGCAGTTGAGCGAGTACATCAGGCTCTGCGCGAGCGGCGTGCTGCCCCGCGGGTTCAGATCGAAATAGGTCGCCCTTTCTATGAGCGGCTGCCCGGTGCGGTATATCTCCTCATACTCGCAGAAACACCCCGGGAAATAGACGACCCGGCTGTCGACGTTGCGGATGCCTTCCAGAGCCACCGCCAGGGACAGGGCGGCGTGCTTGGCGACGCCGGCCCGGGTCTGGCTCTTGTCGGATTCGCACCTCCGGCTCATCGAGCCGGAGATGTCCACCAGCAGATGAATGCTGGTGTTCAGCGCCCGGCGCTCCTTTTTGCGGACGAAGAAATCGGTGCCCAGCCGGCCGCCCCGCGACAGCATGAACTTGCGGCAGTCGACCTTCTTGCCGCTTTCGCCGTGATAGGCGAGGATCCGGTCGTATCCTCTCACGAGATTGCCGATGACGCTCCTGAGGCTGTTGTCGGTTATCACCCGGCGGTAAAGGTCGAGATTTTTCGCGGGAACCGAGCTCCTGCTGTTGAGGGCGCCGATGTCCTTCGCGTTTTTCGAGGAAAGCGAGCGCTTTTCGATCACCGTGCGGGCCGTGGGGATATTGTCCGCGCGGCTGTGCCGGTTCAGATCCGTGTCGTAGGAGCCGTCCCCGGATACCCGGAAAAGTTCTTTTCTCAGACTGCGCAGCTCTTTCCCGGAAAAATTGTTGCCGTATTTCTCCAAAGCCCGCAGCAGGTTGCCGAACACGGCCTCCTCCCCCGCCGGACGGCCGCCCTCCCCGCCGGATTCTTCGGGCCCGGGAAGGCGCGCGACTTTTTTGAACAGTCCCGGAATGACCGCGTCGAGCCCCGGATCCCCGGCGGATCCCTCTTTGCCGCCGCCCGCTCCCGCCGCGGATCTGACCGATTCCAGCGCGCTCTGAATCGAGTCCAGAATTTCTTCGGACAATTTCAGGACCTCGTCCGAATTCCGGCACGCGGTGACCGAGGCCGCCCTCTTTTCCAGACCGGCCACCAGGGATTTCGGGAGGAGGCGGTTTATCCTTATCCGGGCGGATCTGAGGCCTTTCGCGGTGTCCTGCCCCAGGCAGCCGGCCCGCGCGCTGCAGTTGAAAAACACCGTGACCAGACCGGCCGTGTTCCTGCTTTTTCTCAGGTATTTGCAGAGATTGTCCTGCAGGGACGACACCAGGAAGTTGAAGGTCCTTTTGAGGCCGGGCCAGTTCCTGATCTGCAGATATTCGATCCTCACGTCTTCGAGGGCGTTGAAGAGGCTCATCAGAGCGGACGATTTGGCGCAGGCCTTTTCGGCCGCCGCGAAATCGCTGTAGCGGATGTGGCCGCACTCGTGGGCCACGTAGCCGAAAGCCATTTCCATCTCCTCGTCGCATGAAGTGTCGAGCCGGGGAATGGTGATGTTGTTCCCGTCCGTGTACGCGTTGGTCCCGAACATGTAAAGGTTTATTCCGAAATTGCTCGCGTAATTTCCCATGATTAAAGGCAGGGCGCCCTCGTTAACTCTCATTTCAAACTCCGTCGGCAAAAAAATCGCGCCGCTTAAAATCGTCGTTTCCGCGGGAGCCGGGGGCCCGTTCCCGGGACCCCGGCCCGCGCCGTACCCGTATAATACACACATTTTTTATTTGTACAAGTTTTTCGAACCGGAACGGGAAAAACAGTATATATATTATACCGTTTTTCCCGCGGAGCGCAAAAAAGCGCGGCGGGAGAAGGCTCCCGCCGCGCTTTTCCCGTCTGTCGGGAACTACCTGCCGAGTTTCCGCAGCGCCCGGATCCGGTCGTCTAGGGGCGGGTGCGACATGAACAGCGAGCCGATGTCCGCGGCGCTGATGCAGAGCGCGTTGACCGTCCTGCTGTCGGAGGGGTTCGTCCTGCCGTTGCCTTTGAGGGCCTCGAGGGCGGAGATCATGTTCTCCGATCCGAGCACCTCGGCGGAACCGGCGTCGGCCCGGTACTCGCGCCAGCGCGAGAACCACATCACCACCATGGTGCCGAGGAACCCGAAAAGAAGCTGCATGACGTAAAACAGGGTGTTGTCGAGCATTCTGCCGCCGATGCCCCGGCCGCGCCGGTCGTCGGAATTCGAGATGAGCGCGGAGAGAACCGTGGCCACCACGCTGGAAAGAACCAGCACGAACGTATTGACGACTCCCTGGATCAGGGACATGGTGACCATGTCGCCGTTGTCGACGTGGGACATCTCGTGGCCGAGCACGGCTTCCACCTGCCTGGTGCTCATGTTCTGCAGAAGCCCGGTGGACACGGCGACGAGGGCCGCGTCTCGGTTCCAGCCCGTGGCGAAGGCGTTCATGTCGGGCGAATCGTAAATGCCCACGTCGGGCATTTTCACGCCCTTTTTCTCCGCCAGGTTCGCGATGGTGCCGACCAGCCACTTCTCGCCCTCGTTGGCCGGCTCCCGGATCACCTGCACGTGCATGCTCTTGGTCACCATGGCTTTGGACGAGAACAGCCCGACGAGCGATCCCCCGATGCCCAGAACCGACATGGACACGACGCTGACCGCCAGATCGCGGCCGCTGAGCGGAACCCCCAGGGCCCCGCAGCAAATCCATATGGCCGCGGTGCCCACGATCAGAATCGCGATCACGGTGAGAAAATACAGAAACAATCTTAAAAACATTTGAAATCCCCCGAAAAATGCACATCGGTCCGGGCGGCGCGCCGCGGAAAAATCGGGGAACCGCCCCGCTGGACGCCCGAAGTCCCGCCGGAAAACGGTCCGATCCCCGAAAAAAATTATAATACGCCCGGGGCCGGGTTAGTAATTTATTTGCGCGGAACAGGATCTCCGTTGCGCCGGAAATTTTTCGCGGCCGCGTTTTCCGGCGCGCCCTTCTTTGGGGAGGGGCCGATTGCGGGCTCTAAAAACTTGACAAAGACGGGGGTATGGTTGTATACCTCAATAACGGGCCGCGCCCCGCGGTTCCGCCGGATCTTCCGGCGCCGCCCGGTTCGGCTCGTCCGCTTCCCCGAAGATTTTGTTTTGAACGTTGCGCTCCGGCGGCGCTTAACCGCGGCGGCCGGAAAGATCCGCGCCGCGTCCGGACACGGCCGCGCGCCCGCGGTTCCGTTTGATTTTGCAGGATTATTATGGCACAGGGTATCGCGGTCAGGCTGCCCGAAGGAAAGAAATACGGCGTCATTATCGGCTACGACAATGAGCGCTATTACTTTTCTTCCGAAGACTACAGCGCCAATCTGAAAATTTCCGTCCTGGACGAAGTGACCTTCGATCCCCTCGGCGCCGCCGAGAACCGCAAAAGAAACCCGTTCAGGAAGCTCGCGGCCGTCCGGAAATCCGAGAACTTCAAAATCCCCGGGGAGATAAAAGGCGTGCGCCTCGTCCTTCCCCGCGAAATCTTCGGCCTTAAAATCCTGGAGCAGTGCAAATCGTACCATATCTGCTCCGAAAGCCGGTCGCGGGACGAGGCTCTGGAAATGCTGGCGGATCTCACCCGCGAGTCCGGCTGCACCGCGGTGATCGACGTCAAGGTGAGGACGTATTTCCCGGCGCTGTCCAACCAGCTGCTCTATATATTCACCGGGGTGCCGGTCATCGCCTCGGGCGTCGGACCGGACGGCGCCGCCGGCCCGGATAACGGCGGGGGAACGGACCAGCCGGAAAAGCCGGCCGCGGCCCGGGACGCGGCGGACGCGCCCTCCCCTGGCGAAAAACCCGCCTCCGGGCATATCGAAATCCCGCAGGAACGGATCCGCATAATATCCCCCAACATCGCGAGAAGAGTGGTTCAGCGCCTGTGCATCTGGATCATCATGCTGCTGTTATTCCCCCTGATCGCGCACCTCACGATCGTCTACCGGTCGTACATGGCGGCCGTCCTGGGACTCCTGGTGGAACTGTCGCTGATTGTCTTCTACCACGCGGTGAATCCGCACGGATCCTGCTGCTACTTCAAAAGGAACGGCGAAAAGAAACCCGAGCCGGCCCCGAGCGAGTGACCGGCGCCCCGCTCCCGCGGGAAGACGCAAGCGAAGAAAAAGAGGAAAAACGCCGTTTTTCCTCTTTTCCGTTTTCATCGCCTCGCGCCGCGCGGCGCGCCCGGGACCCGGGTTAAAAATTCAGATCGCGCAGATCCAGAAGCTTGCCGTTCGCCATGATGAACGGGAACCGGTCGCAGGAGACCCTGGTCGAGTACTTGCCGTTCTTCAGGCTGATGTACTTGCGTTTGACCAGCGGCTCGATTATCTCCGACTCCACGTCGCCCGCGAAGGTCCGGTCGATGAACCGCACCAGCTCCTGCTCGGCGGAGACGCCGATGTTGAACCTCAGGTCGGCGAAAGAGCGCTTGGAGGACTGCAGGGCTCCGTCGAAGGAGAAGCTGCCGTGCTCCTCGGCGAGATTCACCGCCGCCTCCACGTCGATGTTGTCGAGTTTGGCGGCCTCGCCCAGGGGAGACTCCAGCGCGTAGCCGCTGTAAACCTTCTCCAGGTATTCGTCGGTGAGCTTGTTCAGGGTGAGGGAGAAATCGGCTTTGCTGAAGGACGTCTTGCCGAGCGGCGCTTTGCTCTCCGTCACGGGAACCTCGACGTCGTCCCCCGGGGCTTCGTCTTCCGGGGCCTCACCGCCGGCGCCGTCCGGGCTGTCGGCCAGCTCGGCCCTGTCGAGAGCCAGACTCAGGCTCAGCGTGTTCCGGTCTCCGCCCTTCTCGCGGGCGATGTCGAGACCCGCGCTCACCCGGCCCGAAGAAAGCTGGATGTTGCCGGGAATGAACAGATTGAGGTTTTCGAAAGTCGTCTTCGCGGAGGGAACGAAATCCAGGGTGATCATTTCGGAATCCACGGTCAGATTCTTCAGATCCACGGCGAAGAGGCCGTCGCCGCAATTAATCGACTCCAGGACGGCCTTCTGCTTCATCGGGTCGGCCCCGGCGGCGAAATACTCGAGCGCCTTTTCGCTGTCCCGGTGCAGCTGCTCTTCGTTGAATTCGACGGTCACGGCCGACTTGCCGGCCCGGCAGTCGACTTCCCGCGCGAAGTTGCGGAAGGTGAACTCGACGGGATCGTTTTTGAACTCGATCACCGCCCTGGCCCCGGCGTACGTGAAATCGACGGTTCCGCTGTTCTGCGGGAACTCTTTTATTTTCACGGCGTCGTCGAGGATCGTGAATTTGCTCGCGTTATAGTCGACGTTGAAGTCGGATTTGAAGCCGCCGAAGGCGAATTCGGTGCTCACGTTGAACACGAACTCGCTCCGGATGCCGTTGGCGTCCTGCACCACCGTGATGACGTCCTTTCTGGAGCCGAAGCTCTTTTCGACGTTGCGGTACGAAAAATTGTCATGCTCGCTCAGGCGGTTGAGCTGCTTTTCGTAGTAGGTCTGGCCGAAGTAGGCCGAAGCCGGTTTGGCGGCCACGGCCACCGTGACGACCGCGGCCGCCGCGGTTATGATGATTTTCGAGGTAATTCCCATGTTGCCCCCTGAACTGCCGTTAAATTCAAACAAACGCCGCGCGGGAGACGCCCGCGCCCCGGCTTCAAACCTTGGAGTCGTGCATTTTCGCGATCAGATCCCTGCTTTCGGCCATGAAACCGTCGGCGAGCGGCCCGAAAAACTCCCGCGTCTTCATGAAAGACGCGATAAAGGCGTCGCGATCGCCCTTCCCGATTATTTCGACGGCCTTGGCCATCTCGGCGCAGTAGCGCCCGATGATGTCGAGATTCTGCCCGCAGGACATGATGATGTCCGCGTACAGCGCGGGATCCTGGGCGAAGAGGCGCCCCACCATCATCAGTTCCATCCGGTAAATGGGGGAGCTGAGTTCCATGAGCGCGCGCAGATCCGGGTGCTCCTCCGCGAGGAAGGCCCCGTACCCGAACGTGGTGAAATGCCTGAGCGCCTGGATGTAGCCCATCGCCTCGTCGTGCTCCCGGGGGGTGGACGTCTTGATCTTGGCGCCCCAGAGCGTCATCTGGTCCAGCACCCAGGCGGATTTCTCGGGATAGCGCCCGCCGGTCGAAATTATAATCTGCTTGGCCATGCCGGGAATGTCCGGCCCGAACATGGGATGGAGCCCGAGCACGGGCCCGTCGTGGACCTCCAGCATCGCCTCCGTGGGGCCCGTCTTGACCGAGGTGAAATCGGCCAGCACGCAGTCCGGGCCGATGAGCCCCTTAAGCTTGTAAATGACCTCACGCGTCACGTCGATGGGCACGCTGACGATCACGAGACCCGCCCCTTTCAGCAGCCCGGGGGCCCGGTCCCAGTCCCGGCGCCCCATCACCTCGACGGTGTATCCAGACGCCCGGAACAGGGCGGTGAAAATCCGGCCGATGCCGCCGCGGCCGCCTATGATCGCGATCTTGTCGACGGACTCGTTGAGGCGCTTGAAGCCCGCGCCGCGCTCGGCGCCGTACGACTCGCGCATGACGCGCCTCAGCACGTCCTCGACCAGATCGGGGCTGATCCCCAGTTCCCCGGCTTCCCGGCGGCGCCTGTCCAGGAGACTGCTTTCCCTTTCCGGGACGTACACGGGGGTGCCGTCCCTGCTCTTGATGTGGCCGACTTCCCTGACCAGATCCAGACGGTTGCGCAGGACCCGCAGAAGTTCCCGGTCGTTTTCGTCTATCCGGGCTCTGATTTCATCCAAACCGGTGCTCATACGCGCTAATTGTCTATTTCGTCCAAGTACTCTTCGAGATTTTCGTCATCCTCTCCGGCGTCCGCCGCCGCGGCGGCGTCCTTGCCGGAAACCAGTCCTTCCTGGTACATCAGGTAGAAATCCCTGGCCTGGATGTAGGGATCCAGCGAATTCGCGAGGACCTCGTCCTGATCGAGCATGGCCGAGCGGGAATCCACGGCGTTGACACCCCACAGGATGGCGTCCGCCCAGAAGGGAAGGTAGGTGTAGGGGAAATAAACGGTGTCCACGGCGCTGCCGATGAAGCTGCGGTACGTGCCGACGCCCAGTCCCGGGATCACCAGGTAGGCGCCCTGATCGACGCCCCACCTGCCGAGGACGGTGTCCATCGACATGCGCTTTCTCTCGAGGCCCATGTACTTCGCGACGTCGATGCACCCGGCCAGACCGACGGTCGAGTTGATGCCGAAGCGCAGCAGGCTGATCCCGCTGTCGACCGGCTCGCCGACGATCATATTGTTCACCGTGTTGTTGACTTCCCTGAGGTTGTGGACCGCGTTGGAAAGACACGTTCTGATGAATTCGGGAACATAGTCAACGTACGCCACGGTGACCGGCCTGAGCATGTACTTGTCCAGGTAATCGTAGTTGACCGTCCAGCCGATGCTGCGGTTCGGGGTTTCGTAAACGTCGAGGGCGTCGCCGGGAAGATAACTGTACCCGTAGGTGTAGTCCTTCGAGATGTTCACCGTGTTCCTCGGGGAGAGGATGTTCACGGACGATCTCGAGGCGAGCGCCTGACCGGGCGCCGCGCAGGCCAGGACCGCGGCCGTGAGGAAAATGGAGTTCTTAAGCAATGTCATACGCTCGACCCGCACAATAGGTTCAAACTAGCCCATTATACTTTATTTTGCCCCGCATTAGTATTGTCCGGCGCAAAACCCGCGGCCGGGCGGCCCGGCGGGCGTTACCGCCCCGGCGGGGCCCCGGGGGAAGATCCCGGTCATTCCCGGGTTTCCGAAAGTCTTTTCGCGAACAGCACGGTTTCGACGATGAGGCCGAACAGCTCGTGATCCGCGTTTCTCTTCTGCCTGCTCTCCGCGCCGTTTGCGGGGACGTCGGCGCTCGGGTGCAGCCTGCAGCCGAGTTCCGAGGCCATCATGACGATGTCGTCGCCTTCCCTGTTCCCGCTTTCCGGCGGTTCGCGCCTGTCGTCGTCCATAATCTTCTCCGTTTCCGCCCCGCGGGTCACGCCGAGGGGGGATAAACCGTGCCCATGCGCGCGGTCAGTTCTTCCACCGTCAGCCCGCGCGCCCCGAGGCTGCCGCGGTACCGGTCCGCGGCGCCGTTAATCAGCCGCAGGGTTTCGAATTTCTCGGCGGTTATGCCGATTTTAACGTTTTTGCCGGACAGCTCGGCCTGGATCCGCACCGCGCCCAGATCCCGGGGATCGAAGGTGAAATTAAGCCTCCACCCTCCGCCGGGCCGGTCGTCCCGCCGGATCCGCAGCCCGCCCTCGCGTCCTTCCGGGTAAAGCGGGGGCAGCGGGATGAACGGCGGCAGACCGAACTCGTCGGCCGAGGCGCTCAGAATCTGCATCCGCTCTATCTGCTGGAGGACGAGCTCGAGGTTCCCGGCGATGAGGGATCCGTCCCTTGCGACGTCCGCTCCGGGGCATTTCCCGGCCGAGGGAAAGCCGGATACGTCCTTTCCGGACATCCGCAGCCTGAGGGAAAGGAGCAGCAGGGCCCACCGCCTGACGATCCGGGCGCGCCGCCCCTCGGCCGCGAGCGGGTTCCCGACGAAACCCAGCCACTCCATGACCTCTTCCGGGGTTCCGGGAGACTCCGTCACCGCGCTCCTCACTTCGCCGAGCAGTTTCGCGGCTTCCGGGGAGAGGCGGGCGGCGTCGATCCGGTTCAGCGCGGCCGCGAGCCGGTCCATGGGAACGCTGCGGTGATCGACGTCGTTGAACGCCGGAACCGGCTCGGGCTTGTCGCCCTTTATCCTGAACATCAGCCGGAACATTTCCATCAGCGAGACCTTTTTGCGGTTCCCGGGAGGAGCCCCGGCGTCCCCCGGGCCGTTCCCGGCGGGCCGGATCGCTTTGCCGGGCGCGGGTCCGAGCAAAAGCGCCGGCCGCGGCCCGGTCCCGGCCGCCGGCGCCGCCGCCGGCTCCGGAACGGGTACCGCCGCCGGAGCGGCGCCGGGCTCTTCCTCTTCCGCCTCGGCGTTCTCGGGTTTTTCCGCGGAAACCGGGGAAATTTCTTCGGGAGCGGGTTCCGCGACGGGTGCCGCCGCGGCGCCGGGCTCTTCCTCTTCCGCCTCGGCGTTCTCCGGGCCCGCCTCGGAAGCCGGGGAAATTTTCTCCGCTGTGGCAGCGCCGGACTCTTCCTCTTCCGTTTCCGCGTTCTCCGGTTCTTCCGCGGGAGCCGGGGAAATCTCCTCCGCCGCGGGCTCCC
>CAZFNS010000010.1:72432-77332 GCA_964520475.1 uncultured Enterobacterales bacterium | reverse complement strand
CGGGAGCGGAAACCGGAACCGGAGCGGCGGCTCCGGGGGAACGGTCCGCGCCGCATTGATTTAACCGCCTCACAATGGCATAATGCGCGAAATTTTCCGCGGCCCGGAGAGACGGCGACGGGCGCGGAACTGTTGTATTTTCAGGAAAGTTACGGAGTATGCAATGTTAACCGACAAAACACTGGCTAACGCCATCAGGGCTTTGAGCATGGACGCGATCCAGAAGGCGAACTCGGGTCACCCCGGCGCGCCGATGGGCATGGCCGATATCGCCGAAACGCTGTGGCGCCGCTATCTGAGCCACAATCCCGCCAACCCGAAGTGGGTCAACCGGGATCGCTTTATTCTGTCGAACGGCCACGGCTCCATGCTGCTCTACTCTCTGCTTCACCTCACCGGCTACAATCTCTCCATAGAGGATCTGCGTAATTTCCGGCAGCTCCATTCGAAGACTCCCGGCCATCCCGAGTACGGCTACACCGAAGGCGTCGAAACCACGACCGGCCCGCTGGGGCAGGGCATCACCAACGCCGTGGGCATGGCGCTGGCCGAGAAAGTCCTCGCCGCGCAGTTCAACCGGGAGGGGTTCCCCGTCGTCGATCACTACACCTACGTTTTCATGGGCGACGGCTGCCTGATGGAGGGCGTTTCCCACGAGGCCTGCTCGCTCGCCGGCACCCTGAAGCTGGGCAAGCTCATCGCTTTCTGGGATGACAACGGCATTTCCATCGACGGCAGCACCGCGGGCTGGTTCGCCGAGGACACGGCCGCGCGCTTCGCCGCCTACGGCTGGCAGGTGCAGAAGGTGGACGGGCACGACGGGGAAGCCGTCGCGGCCGCCATCGAGAACGCCCGGAAGGAAACCGTGAAGCCGAGCCTCATCTGCTGCCGCACCGTCATCGGCTGCGGCTCCCCGAACAAGCAGGGCACGGAGAAGTGCCACGGCTCGCCGCTCGGCGACGCCGAAATCGCGCTGACGAAGGAGAATCTGGGCTGGAACTACGGTCCCTTCGAGATCCCCGCCGAGGTGTACGCGGCGTGGGACGCCAGGGAAGCGGGGGCCGCCCGGGAGAACGCCTGGAACGAGCTGTTCGCGCGGTACGCCGAGAAGTACCCCGAACTCGCTTCCGAATTCCTCCGCCGCTCGCGCCACGAGCTTCCGGCCGCCTGGGCGGAAAAGTCCGCGGAGTTCATCCGGAGCCTCCAGGACAACCCGGCCAAGCTCGCCACCCGCAAGGCCAGCCAGAACGCCCTGGACGCCTACGGCGCGATCCTGCCCGAGTTTCTCGGCGGATCGGCCGACCTCGCCCCGAGCAACCTCACGTTTAACCGCTACTCCAAGTCGATAACCCCGGACGATCCGAACGGCAACTACGTCCACTACGGCGTCCGCGAGTTCGGCATGAGCGCCATCATGAACGGCGTGTACCTGCACGGCGGCTTCATTCCCTACGGCGCGACGTTCCTGGTGTTCATGGAGTACGCCAAGAACGCCCTGAGGATGAGCTCCCTGATGAAGCTCCCGGTGATTTACGTCTTCACCCACGATTCCATCGGCCTCGGCGAGGACGGGCCCACGCACCAGCCGGTCGAGCAGATCGCCGCGCTCAGGCTGTCCCCGAACCTCGACACCTGGAGACCCTGCGATCAGGTCGAAACGGCGGTGGCCTGGCAGCAGGCCGTCGAGTCGAAAACCACCCCGACCGCGCTGGTCCTGTCGCGCCAGGGCCTGCCCCAGATGGACCGGACCCCGGAGCAGCTCGCCGCCGTCGCGAAAGGCGGCTACGTGCTGAAGGGCGGGGACGGGACCCCGGATCTGATTATCATCGCGACCGGATCCGAGGTGGAGCTCGCCGTCAAGACCGCCGACGCCCTCGGGGCGGAGGGCGTGAAGGTCCGCGTCGTCTCCATGCCGTGCACCGAGGCGTTCGACCGGCAGAGCGCCGAGTACCGGGAAGCGGTGCTCCCGGCGGCCGTGACCGCCCGCCTGGCGATCGAGGCCGGCGTTTCCGGCTTCTGGTACAAGTACACGGGTCTCGGCGGCGGGATCCTCGGCATGGACACCTTCGGCGAGTCGGCCCCGGCCGGCGAGCTGTTCAAAGAGTTCGGCTTCACGGTCGAGAACGCGCTGGCCAGGGCCAGGGAGGTCCTCGCCCGGAACGGGCGCGGCTAGGCGCCGGGGAGACTTTCTCCGCCACTCCCGATTCCGCCCCGCGGCTCCCGCCGCGGGGCGGTTTTCGTCTTCGCGCCTTTAAAACACATAGAAGGAGACGCAGTTGGCAAAAATGCCGGTCAAAAGGTATTATAATAAAATAACCGCGGCGGAAGGTTCCCCCGGAAACACCCGGAAAGCCCCGGTGTTTCCGCCCGCGCGGACGCGGGCGGGGAGCGGTTGCGGTTTTCAGCGGGATAGCAGCCTGAATGCAAGATTTCACGTACTGACGCAAAATCTGATGACGCCAGCCATCAGAATTTTTTTGTTAATTTCATCTTAAAAATGAGGACTATGACATGTCAATTATCAAGATGACCGATTTGGATTTGGCCGGTAAGAGAGTATTGATCCGCGCGGATCTCAACGTCCCCGTAAAGGACGGCAAGGTTGCCTCGGACAAGCGCATCACCGCCACCATGCCGACGATTAAGCTTGCTTTGGAGAAGGGCGCCAAGGTGATGGTCACCTCCCACCTCGGCAGGCCGACCGAAGGCGAATACGACGAAGCCTTCTCCCTCAAGCCGGTGGTCGACTATCTGAAGGAGCACATGGACTGCCCGGTGCGTCTCGTCAAGGATTATCTTGATGCCCCGGTTGACATCAAAGAAGGGGAGCTGGTGGTTCTGGAGAACTGCCGCTTCAACAAGGGCGAGAAGAAGAACACCGAGGATCTGGCCAAGAAGTACGCCGCCCTCTGCGACGTGTTCGTGATGGACGCCTTCGGCACCGCCCACCGCGCCCAGGGCACCACCTACGGCGCCGCCCAGTTCGCCCCGGTGGCCTGCGCCGGCCCGCTGCTCGCCGCCGAGCTCGAGGCCCTCGGCAAGGCCATGGACAACCCGGCCCGGCCGATGGTCGCCATCGTCGGCGGTTCCAAGGTGTCCACCAAGCTCGAGGTCCTGTACTCCCTCGCCAAGATCGCCGACCAGATCATCGTGGGCGGCGGCATCGCCAACACCTTCATCGCCGCGGCCGGCAAGAAGGTGGGCGGCTCCCTCTACGAGCCCGACCTGGTCGAGACCGCCAAGGACATCGCGAGCAAGACCGAGATTCCGGAAGTAATCGACGTGGTTACCGGCAAGGAGTTCAGCGAAACCGCGGCCGCCGAGGTCAAGGACGTGGACGACGTCGCCGACGACGACAAGATCTTCGACTTCGGCCCGAAGAGCACCGCCAAGATCGTCGACATCATCAAGAACGCCAAGACCATTCTCTGGAACGGCCCGGTGGGCGTGTTCGAGTTCGACAACTTCGCCAAGGGCACCGAGGAAATGGCCAAGGCCATCGCCGCGAGCGACGCCTTCTCCATCGCGGGCGGCGGCGACACCATCAGCGCGATCCAGAAGTTCGGCGTGACCGACAAGATCTCCTACATCTCCACCGGCGGGGGCGCGTTCCTCGAGTTCGTGGAGGGCAAGAAGCTTCCGGCCGTCGAAATCCTCGAAAAGCGCGCGGCCGAAAAAGCCTGACTTTTTTAACGGGACGGGAGGACGGCTCCTCCCGCCCTTAAGCTGTTCCATGAGTTAGACATATTTAGGAAATTACCAAATGACTAAGATTTTAGACGTCGTCAAGCCGGGCGTGATTGCCGGCAAAGACTTGAACAAGGTGTTCGCCGTGGCCAAGGAAAACGGCTTCGCGATTCCGGCCGTCAACTGCGTCGGCACCGACTCCATCAACGCGGTTATCGAGGCCGCCCGCACCGCCAACGCCCCGGTAATCGTGCAGATCTCCAACGGCGGCGCGCAGTTCATCGCCGGCAAGGGCCTCAAGCTCCAGGGCCAGGAAGCCCAGGTGCTGGGCTCCATCTCCGCCGCCCTCCACGCGCGCAACGTCGCCGAGTACTACGGCGTTCCGGTAATCATGCACACCGACCACTGCGCCAAGAAGCTGCTGCCCTGGATCGACGGCCTGCTCGACGCCGGCGAGAAGTACTACGCCGAGCACGGCGTGCCGCTGTTCTCCTCGCACATGATCGACCTTTCCGAGGAGCCCCTGCACGAGAACGTCGAGCTGTGCAGCAAGTACCTGGAGCGCATGGCCAAGATTGACATGACCCTCGAGCTCGAGCTCGGCTGCACCGGCGGCGAGGAAGACGGCGTGGACAACTCCGGCAAGGACGAGTCGGCCCTCTACACCCAGCCGCAGGACGTTTACTACGCCTACGAGCAGCTGATCAAGATCAGCCCGAACTTCACCGTCGCCGCCTCGTTCGGCAACGTGCACGGCGTTTACAAGCCGGGCAACGTCAAGCTGAAGCCGACCATTCTGCGCGACTCCCAGATCTACGTCGCCGAGAAGCTGGGCCTGCCGAAGGACGCCAAGCCGCTGAACTTCGTGTTCCACGGCGGATCGGGCTCCGCCGCCCAGGACATCCGCGACGCGGTCAGCTACGGCGTCGTCAAGATGAACATCGACACCGACACCCAGTGGGCGACCTGGAACGGCGTGCTGAAGTACTACAAGGACAAGGAAGCCTACCTGCAGGGCCAGCTCGGCAACCCGGAGGGTCCGGACTCCCCGAACAAGAAGTACTACGACCCGCGCGCCTGGCTGCGCAAGGGCCAGGAGAGCATGATCGCCCGCCTGCAGGAAGCCTTTGAGGAGCTCGGCTCCAAGAACTCCCTGTAATCCCGGGGAATAAAGCCTCGCGGAACCTCCGCCCGTCCGGGCGGAGGTTTTTTT